>NZ_JAKRSA010000001.1 GCF_022402485.1 Phenylobacterium sp.
TCCAAGGGCTATGTGGTCCATGGCTTGAAGCGGCGCTCATCGTCGTTCAACACCGGCCGGATCGAGCAGTTCTATCAGGACCCCCATGAGGAGGACCGCCGCCTGGTTCTGCACTATGGCGACCTGACCGACTCCACCAACCTGATCCGTATCGTCCAGCAGGTGCGTCCCGACGAGATCTATAACCTTGCGGCCCAGAGCCACGTGGCGGTCAGTTTCGAGACCCCGGAATACACCGCCAATGCCGACGCCGTCGGCACCCTGCGCCTGCTCGAGGCCATCCGGATCTTAGGCCTCGAAAAGACCACCCGCTTCTATCAGGCCTCCACCTCCGAGCTGTACGGCCTGGTGCAGGAAGTGCCGCAAAGCGAGACCACGCCCTTCTATCCCCGCAGCCCCTATGGGGTGGCCAAGCTCTACAGCTACTGGATCGTGGTGAACTACCGCGAGGCCTATGGGATCCATGCCTCCAACGGCATCCTGTTCAACCATGAGAGCCCCCTTCGCGGGGAAACCTTCGTCACCCGCAAGATCACCCGCGCGGTGGCCGCCATCAAGCTGGGCTTCGAAGACAAGCTCTATCTGGGCAATATCGACGCCAAGCGCGACTGGGGCCACGCCCGGGAATATGTCCGCGGCATGTGGATGATGCTGCAGCAGGACGAACCCGACGACTATGTCCTGGCCACCGGCGAGACCACGGTGGTCCGCGACTTCGTCACCGAGGCCTTTGCCCAGACCGGCGTCACCCTGCGTTGGGAGGGGGAAGGCGTGAACGAGCGCGGCCTCTGCGCGGCCACCGGCCGGGTCTATGTGGAGATCGACCCCCGCTATTTCCGCCCCACGGAGGTTGATTTGCTGATCGGCAACCCGGCCAAGGCGAAGGCCAGGCTCGGCTGGACCCACGAGACCAAGTGGCAGCAACTGTGCGCCGAAATGGTCGCCGCCGACCTGATCACCGTCGCCAAGGAGCAACGTCGCAATGCCGAGTGAGGTGAGTTACCAACTTATATTTAATAAAATATCGACTATATCCGAAAGGATTAGGAACCACGCTTTGCGCGTCTTCATTCCAACAGCTAGATGGTTGTCGGCTAGAGTAAAACCCTCCCAATCGGCCCTCATTAAACTAGGAACGGGTTATGGCGGGTGGGTGATAGCAGAACCCTTGCCTGGTGCAGATAAACGCTATGCCTTGCTGTGCGGAGCCGGGGAAGATGTGTCATTTGACATTTCCCTTCAGCAGTCAATTGATATCAATTGTGTAATTATTGACCCGACACCAAGAGCAATTGATCATTGGCAATCTCTATTAGAGAGCATTAATTCAGATGAACCGTTAGCAATAAACAGTTCCCCTACAGATTTCTATGATCTAATCGGCGTAGATTTTTCAAAAATTCATTATGCTCCCTACGCTGTATGGATCAGAAACGAAGATCTGAAATTTTGGTCGCCCAGAAATCCTAAGCATGTTTCATTCTCTGCGGCAAATATTCAAAATACGAATGATTATGTCCTTGTTCCAGGAAAAACTCTAGAAGCTCTATCGCCCGTACCTGCAAACGATGTAGAAATCGTCAAACTTGATGTAGAAGGCATTGGTTCTTTAATATTATCTTGGATGATACAGAGTAATTTCTTGCCAAGGCAAATTCTTGTAGAGTTTGAAGAGTGCATATTTCCCTCCCTTCGTCGCGATCAGGATGTAAAACGTAACGTACGCGCCCTGGAAGGCCTGGGATACGACTTGGTGCACTTCGATGGCATCGCCAATGCAACATTTCTGAGAATAGAGCAGGCAGATTGATTTTATGCTGAGACGGGCATTCATGGGGGGCGAAGCTGCCATAAGCACCGTGGCCAAGGAGCAGCGTCGCAATGCCAAATGAGGTTGCCCCATGTCGCTCATAGATTCGGCGGAGCGTCTTTCGCAACGGGCCCTGAAGCTGGCGCGCGTGGTCGCAGCCGCCGGACCCCGGCGTGCTCTGGTTAAAACCCGCACTGCCGCCGGGATGGAGCACGCGCCGGTCCTGAGCTACTGCCAGGCCAAGACGGTGATCGATGTGGGCGCCAACAAGGGCCAGTTCGCCCTGGCCGCGCGCCATGTCCTGCCTGAGGCCAGGATCATTGCCTTTGAACCCCTGGCCCAGGCCGCAGAGGTGTTTGAGGCCAATTTCGCCGGCGACCAGAACGTCGAACTCCACCGCCTGGCGCTGAGCGATAGCGCAGGCCAGGCCAGGTTCCACGTGGCCGGCCGGGCGGACTCCTCCTCCCTGCTGGCGCTAGGCCAGAACCAGACCGCCGTCTTTGGCGTCTCGGCTGACCATGAGATTGAGGTCACCACGGCGCGGATGGACGAGGCGCTAAACCTGGCCGATTGCCCAGGCCCGATCCTGCTAAAAATCGATGTGCAGGGGGCCGAGCATCTGGTGCTGGCCGGCGCACCGCAGTCTCTAGCCGCCATCGCCTTTGTCTATGTGGAATGCTCCTATATCAGCCTGTACGAGACCCAGGCCCTGTTCACCCACATCCTGGACCAGATGGCCGCCGCCGGGTTCGAGCTGGTCGGTGCCTTCAACACCCATTTCGACCCCGCACTTGGCCCCATCCAGGCCGATGTACTGTTTCGCAAGGTCAAGTCATGAACGTGATCTACCCCCTCAAGGGCAAGCGCATATGGGTCGCCGGCCATCGGGGCATGGTGGGCTCTGCCGTCGTGCGGCGCCTGGCCACCGAGGACTGTGAAGTCCTGACCGTGGGCCGCGACGAGCTGGACCTGCGCCGGCAGGCCGAGGTGGAGGCGTGGATGGACCAGACACGCCCCGACGCCGTGATCCTGGCCGCGGCCAAGGTGGGCGGCATCCTGGCCAACGACACCTATCCCGCAGACTTCCTGTATGAAAACCTGATGATCGAGGCCAACATTATCCACGCCGCCCACCGGACCGATGTGGAGAAGCTGTTGTTCCTGGGCTCATCCTGCATCTACCCCAAGGAAGCGCCCCAGCCGATCGTCGAGAGCGCCCTGCTCACCGGCCCCCTTGAGCCGACCAATGAGTGGTACGCCATCGCCAAGATCGCCGGCATCAAGCTGGCCCAGGCCTATCGCCGCCAGCACGGCCGCGATTTCATCAGCGCCATGCCCACCAACCTCTATGGCCCCGGCGACAATTACGACCTGAACACCAGCCACGTGCTGCCGGCCCTGATCCGCAAGGCCCATGAGGCCAAGATGGCCGGCGCCGACCACATCACCATCTGGGGCACCGGTGCCCCGCGCCGGGAATTCCTGCATGCCGACGATTGCGCCGATGCCCTGGTCTTCCTGCTGCAGCGCTATTCCGGCGATGAGCACGTCAATGTGGGCTCAGGCGAGGACATCACCATCCTGGAGTTGGCTCAGTTGGTCTGTGAGGTGGTTGGCTTCGAAGGCGAGATCCAAACGGATCCAACCAAGCCGGATGGGACGATGCGGAAGTTGATGAGTGAGTACACGCTAAAGACAATGGGCTGGGAGCCTCAGACAAGATTTAGGGACGGCGTGGCCAGGGTCTACGAAGACCAAAGATTCCCGTCTGCAATGCACCCCTAAAAAGACCGACGCCACTATGTGGATCGCCAGCGGCCAAATGAATCAAATGACGCAAGACGCGCCAAATAACCCCGCTCAAACTGTCGATCATGCTAAATCTTTTTTAAAAAAAGGACGCATTCTGTTTGTATCGGACTCAGTTGATTTCGGGGGCCACGAACAGGTCTGCCTCGATCTGGCAAATCAGGCTCTAGCGTTTGCGGATTGTGAATTTGCCGTATCACGGAACAATCAATATTTTGCCAAGGCTATTATAGAACAGATTGGCGTAAAACCCACTCTTGTCAATGTTAATTATCGACGATTAGGTGTCGCGTTTGGTCAATTCTATTTTGATCAACGCACTAAATGGCGCAATGTATTTGCTACTCATCCAGACCATACGATTATAGTTGCTCAAGGGCGCATAGAAGCCGCGACGCCAGTGATGTCAGAACTTGCCTCTCAACGACGTCCCTTCCACAGTTTAATACCGTTTGCTCACTCAATAGAGGATTTAAAGGGACCAGGCTTTTATCGCAACCTGGAAGAGAAAATCAGAAAACGATGGTACCGGCTTCCGGAAACATACATCGTGCCAGGTTCAACCGCAGAACATCAGCTTCGTGCCAGGGGTGTCGATGTCCCAATCTATAAGGTACCGAATTTAGCCGCTACCCCAAATTCAAAATCATCAACTTCAAATACAATTCGATGCATAGGTCGCATAGATTTTTGGCAAAAGCGCCAGGATTTACTCGTTAGGCTAATGGCTGAAGCAAGAGCACACGCGCCTCGACTCAAAATCGACTTCATAGGTACTGGCCCGGACGAAGATCGGCTTCGAAAACTCATAGCTCGCCTTGACCTAAATGATAGGTGCCGCGTTTTCGGGTTTCTGCCTCGCCACGAAATTTACGCTGACTGCGCCGCAGTGATTATTCCATCGAGATTCGAGGGGGTACCTCTTGTCATGTTGGAAGCACTCAGCGCTAACATTCCTGTATTAGGCTCAAATATCGACGTCTTCCACGAGTATCTCCCACGCTTTGCACTGTGCGACTTTATAGATGCTCACTCGCTAATTGACTCTTTTGCACACGCAACGGCATTGGAAAATCAACCTGTCTGGAAAGAGGTCTACGATAGAGTTCGCACGGCACACGGCGCGCAAGCCCACAAAGATGCCGCCGCAAAAGCGATTTCTGCAGTGCTGAACGGACAGGATCGATGAGAATTCTTCTTGTCTGCGGCTTCTTCGAGACAACGCTTAATAGTTTTCGAGAGAATCAGTTCGCACTGCGGCTTGCCGCGAACGGGCACCAAGTGCACGTCCTCACAAGCACGGAGAGCCATGTCTGGCGCTACGGGCGTGCACGTCACGCCCTAACGGTCCCCAATGGTGAAGAGGAGCGTTACGCAAACGTCAAAGGCCTAACGATCTCGCGGCGAAAGCCATACATCCGTGTTGGGGATTTGGTTTTCTTCAATTTGCATCGGAGCGATTTTGAAGGCGTGGATGTTGTTCACGTATTAGATTTCAGGCAAGGCGTGACCGCGCTGGCCGCTAGGCTCGCCCAAGCACTTAATATCCCAGTAGTATATGATCATGAACAGCGAGGAAATCGTCGCGGTCATCTGCTTCATGGCGCTGATAATTTTATTCGCCGGTCCCTAATCCGCCTTGGTGCAACTAGCGTCACATTAGTTCGCCACACGGTTCATACCAATGCGAACTTTCTTCAAGAGGTAGCCCCCAGCATTCCAGTGGATAGATATCGCCTTTCGCCCTTAGGTGCTGACGAGGCAATATTCTACAAAGACGACGATTTGAGGATGCGGCGACGTTCTGAGTTGGGCATTGCACCCCACGAGCGCGTCGTAGCTATTACGGGGAGATTTTCTAACGAGAAAAGGCCCCTGGATGTTGCAGTTGCAGTCGCCGACGCTGGCAACCGGGCTATTTTCTGCGGGCCTATGTCGAGCGACGTTCAAGCAGCTCTAAAAAATTATCCCAACGTCATTGTAATTGGCCCAGCGACACAGATCGATTTGAACGCAATCTACAACGCTGCCGATCTCGCAATATTTACTACCTTCACACTCTCCTATTGGGAAGCGCTTTCTTCGGGTACTCCAATATTGGTACCACGAACCTCTTTTTCTGACCAAGCTTCAGCGAATATGCCGGGAATTAATACATTCGGCGATGAGAGTATGTTTTCTGTTCCGGAGGAACAATACCACGCTCATGTGAACATTTCTCATTTTATACTTAGCTCTTTGAATTCTTTTGATTGGCGAAAGCAAGAGCATATTGGTAATCACGTGAGCTGGACCGGCCGCATTAAATCATTAGAGGAACACTATCGTGATGCGATAAGAATAAAACGATCAGCTGGCTAGGATGATAAAGTCAACCCTCATTCTCGCATTACGACTTGTAATAGTCAGTGCCTCCTTTTTGTTTGCAATAGGTGTTCTTTCGTGGAGTGATAACCATGAATCCTTGTCTGCATTAGTAGTGTTTCAGAATAACACAAATCTCTTTGCAACAATCTGCTCCCTTGGTTTTTCAAACACAGTTCTATTTTACGCTTCGCGAGGACGACGGCAGGCTATCTGGGCTCTGCTCCAGTTTGTTGCTTGGCTCCCATGGCTAGGCACTGCTTGCCTTGCCCTAGCAGTGGGCTGGGCAATGATCCAAAACGAGCCACTCGAGACCGCACTGCTGTTAGCCGTTGGGACAGTGCTATTCATGACGGCGATGGTCATGCCGAGCTACTTCATCGGGCTAAATCGAGAGAAGACGTACGCGCTCGTTGAAATTGGCTGGAGTATTGCCTTCGCCGCCCTCATTGCGTGCAGCGCTGCCGCCGACTGGGCGTCGCCAGATCTGGTAATCTGGTCGTACATTGGGCTTTCTGCTGGCAAATGCGCCAGCTACATTCTAGCTGCGCCTGAAATTGTGATCACCGCTGTAAAGGCACCGCTAAGGAAGCCTAGTGTCCCACTGATTTTGCGCTTTGGTTCAAAATCGTGGGGGATTAGCGTTATCACAGCGGTCGCTTATCGAGGTGTAATATTCAGCATCCTTAACGCTCATACGAGCACAGATAAGGGGCAGATACATTTGCTGTGGGCCATTGGAGATCGCATGCAAATGCTAATTGGCGTCGCTAATACTCTGATATATAGAGCATTAGCCTCAGGATCCACGAGTGTACGAGGTATGTTTGTAGGGATAAACTACGTGTATCCACTGACCGCAACGGTTACCTTTGGCGGTGCGGCAGGCGCATCAGCGCTCTGGTTTCACTTCCTCCGCCAACCTTTGGATGCTGCGGCTTTTGCACTCCTGCCCCTCTTTGCGCTTTGGGGTGGACGGGCGCTCTTCCAGAACCTCCTCTTGGCTCAACGGCGGTTCACGCTCGTTATGGCCAATGCACTCGGATTGCTCCTGCTAGTGGCGACCGCTACCGTATCACTGAATTCCGTTGGTGCCGATTTCCTGACGCTGGCTGTCGTAACTGGCGTCTTGCTATCTCTGTCGATGGCCCACCTAACGTGGAGCATCAATCGTGAATGACCGGACCCTAGCCTCAGGTCGCATGTCGACGGAGCGATCTGGCTACACTGCGGTTGCCGTTGTTGTCCTCATACTCTGCATGATGCCAAGCACGTTTATTATGGGGGTCCCCGTTCCCTTGATCGGAGGCATGAGCGCAGCGTTGGCTTCCTTGATTTGGCGCTCGGACACACGCCTTCAGGCTGCCTTGGGCCTAGCCTGGCTCTCCACTGCTGTGTCCTTTACGGCGTCCCTGAACAATGGGTTGCCTACGATTGAGGTTGCCAAGGCCGCTTTGGGGATGGGATTATTTTTAACCGCTCTCATTTTCTTGCCTCAGAAGATCGCCCATCTGCGCGCATATCCAGCTCCTACATTAGAAATTTTGGCTATATTAATCTGCCTCGCCTTCATTCTAGAGAAATTTCAGGTTTTTTCGATGAAGGAGATTGGACTCGTCGATTGGTTCGAAACAAGAAACTATACAGCCAATTTTGACACAAGGCCGTCAGGTTTATACTCAGAACCCTCTTGGATGGCGCTCAGCTTAATTGGCTTGAGCGTAGCGATGTTGGGGAAGCCCGGCCGTTTCAAGCCATTTGCGATAGCAATTTCGCTATTTTGTGCAGCTTGGTGCGGCTCGTCAATCGGACTCCTCATGGCCGCATTAGTCACGAGCTGGATTGTCGTAAACGCTCCAATTCCAGTTCATCGCCGCGAAGTCCGCGCACTTGTAAAGGTCGTATCTGTTTTTGGCGTTATTCTAGCTTCTTTAGCTGTATTCCCATTTATCGATGCCGACCAGGCACGCAAAATACTGATGCCGTTTGATTATGGCTCCGGCGTTAGCCGCTTCTTGAGGCCGATACCTTACTTACAGGACGTTCTAGCCAGAACACCATTTTTCGGCCAGGGACTTTCTTACATGACCGAGCGTCTCCTTGGCTTGACTGGGCTCGCAGTTCTTCCAGTGAATGTCATGCTCGACACGGGACTATTTGGCGTCGCCGTATATGGTATTTTCATTGCGACTACTCTAGTTAAAATGCGAGCAAGCGCCTTTAGTTGTTTACTTGTTATGATATTACTGCTGTCTCTTGGGATGCAATACAGTCCCTGGCAGGCAATTTTGATCGTTATGATTTCGTCCATGTCCCGCCCAAGTGAGCAAGTTAGGGCATATCGAGCGGCGCACAGGGGATAAATATTGAAACTTCTATATGTCAAAAAGGCATATGCCGAAAGTTACCTTGGCGGCGACGCCATATTTGACAGAAAACTTGGATGCGCCCTTGAACGGGCAGGCCACAGTGTGTCCGTAATGGATATGCATCCTGGCGGGAGGGCCTTTGCAGTTCCTACCATGATCACCCAAAGACTTCCTCCAGATGCAGCGCGCTTTGCGACGCCTCAAGCCATACGGAAATTTTGCGAAGCGGCTCAAGGCGAGGCATGGGATGGGATCGTCATCTCTCATGAATCACTTCTGCCTATCGGAATAGTGAACTCTTTTGCGGCACCAATGTTTTTCATTTTGCATAATTTAATGAGTCACGCTCGAGGCAATCTCGGAATACATAGCTTCCTTAGGTCTCGCTGGGATAGAATTGAGAGATCTGCATTCGAGAAACGGAATGTTGCCGTTGGAGTACTGTCTTACAGAGAGCAGATGATTTTACCTGCGGATGTTAGGGATCGTAGCATTTTAATACAGCCTGGTTTGGGGTCTATCTATAGCACCGCTGAATCGCGTATTGATACATCAAGGGTTTATCTATCTGGGTCTTCGGATTGGGGCTTAAAGCGCCGGGACCTCAAGAGGTTCAACAAATTAGTAGATTCGGGTCTGGTTGTGATAAATGGAGAAATTCCAGATGACGGAACCTTGAGGGTGGGCATCGTTCCAGATCAATTTCAAGCAGGCTTTAAGTTGAAAGTGCCAGACTATATATCCAGAAACTGTGCTGTGATTAGTCTGCATGATTTGTTTGAAGATTTTGAACCTAGCCTTGCCCCTCAGGATGCTCTAATAAAGATATCTCACCCTTCCGAGATCGGAGCAAAGCTCCGCCTTCTGCAAGCTCGGGTGGATGCCGTTGCAGCAGATGTTCAGCGCTGCAAGGCGATTTGGACAGAGCGGCTGACCTGGGACGCGTGTGCGGCCAACGTCCTGAAGGGATTGAGGGTTGCGGCTAGGGCTGCCCACGATGCAGCGGGTTAGTGTCGGTGAGTATTCTTTTGCGGTAGAGCTGCGTCGGTGGCCTCAGCAATGGCGCTCTCAAATGCATAGTTTTGATCTGCCCCCTCCTGATCTCGGGCCTTGAGTGAGGGTCCGTCCTTGGACCAGGCACCCGTTTCTCATCCATCCACAGCGAGAGATGCTACGCTCCCAAAGTTTGGTCCAACTGAGGCTGGAGTTTTCCGGCCTGTATCACGGTGGCGGGCTGGCAGCGCCGGGGACAACGATCGGCTTCGACGAGTTCATCTCTCAAACCCCCGACACGCCACCACCGCATGATAGAACGAGCTCGCTGGGGCGGGCTCTGGTTTGAACCCTCCGCTCAGCCCCCACACATCGCGCCAGGCGCCGGGCGCGGGGGTGTCGAGGTAGCGGGCCAGCGCCTTCGCCGGCGCCAGGGCGTCCTCACCCAGGATCAGGGCCGCCTTAAGCCACTCGGTCTGGGGCCAGAGACGGGCGTCGGGGTCGCGGATGGTGAGGTCGTCGTTCAGCGCGTTGATCGCCACGCCACGGGCGGGGTCTATGCCCCTTTGGCCTGCGGCATAGAGCCGGTGGGCGGCCGGCAGGGCGCGGGGCTCGCCGGTCATCTGGCCCCAGCGGGCCAGCAGCCAGGCCCATTCGAACTGGTGGCCGGGCTCGACCAGGCGGCCGTCTTGCCCCGGCGCGGACGCCCAGGCAGCGTCGAAGAATTCCCGCAAGTAACCGCCTTCGGCGTCGATGAAGCGGGTGAGCGCCAGCTCGACGATCTCGGCGGCCAGGTCACGCCACTCACGCCCGCCGCCGGCCTCGACCCAGGCCATGGCGGCCTCCAGCAGATGCATGTGGGCATTGGCCTGGAAGGGATGGGCGCCGGCCTCGCGGAAGCCGCCGGCCGGGCCGCGCAGGGTCTCGAGGGCGGCCAGAAGGCGACGGCCTTCGCCCGCAAGGTCCACGTGACCGGGGTCTGCGGCATTCAGGGTGGCCATGGCCAGCAGGGCAAAGGCCTGATCATAGAGGGCGGCGGTCTCGTCCAGGGGCTCGCCAGCGCTGGACACCAGCGCGCGGAACAGGCCGTCGGGACGGCGGTAGCGGGCCAGGAAATAGTCCATGCCGTGCCAGGCGGCCTGTCGCCAGGGGCCCTGCCAGCCCATCTGGCCGGCGGTGGCGTAGACAAAGGTCTGTCGCGTCTGCACCCGGGAGCGCCGGGGCGCCTCGACGGGATTGCCGTCCGGGGTCAGGGCCTCATGGAACCCGCCGCGCACATGGTCGGCGCCCAGGCTCCACCACAGCGGCAGGGCGCTGGTGCGCAGCCAGCGGTCGAACCAGACGCTGGCCTGCGCGATGGTGTCGAAGGGCGCTGGCGTCGGCAGGTGCTCGCGTCCCTCGGCCTTCAGCTGGTCGACGGCGGTCTTGACCTGCTGGCTGGCGGCGAGGTCGCAGACCAGGATCTGGCCAGCGTCCACCACCACGGCCAGGTTCTCCACCCCGATCAGGGTAACTTGCGTTCCGGCCGGCGCGCGGACCAGACAGTTGCGGGCGTCCACCGCCAGGGCCTGCCCGCGCAGGGCGTTGCCGGCCGCGTCCTGGTCGCTGGCACTCCACACCGCATCCCAGGCACCGAGGTCTGACCAGGCAAAGTCCACCGGCAGGACAGCGGCGCGGGCGGTCTTTTCCATGACCGCATAGTCGATGGAGATCTTGGGCGCAGCGGCAAAGGCCTCGCCCAGCACCAGGGCGCCGCCCTGCGCCTCGCCGGCACCGGCCACGGCCTTGCGGGCTGCCGCGCTGATCGCGGGGACAAAGGCGTCGAGCTCGGCCAGTAGGCCAGCGGCGCGGACCACGAAATTGCCGCTGTTCCACAGATAACCGTCGGCGATGTAGCCCTGGGCGGTCTGCGCATCGGGCTTTTCCACAAAGGCCTCGACGGTGAACACCGGGCCCGCCGGGACGCCTTTGCGGATATAGCCATAGGCGCTGGACGGGCTGTCAGGCCGCACGCCAAGGGTGACGATCAGGCCCTGCCTAGCGCCGGCCACGGCGGTCTCTACAGCGGCGCGGAAGGCGCCGGCATCAGGCACATGGTGATCGGCCGCCACCACTACGGCGACGCCGTCCTTGTCACGGGCATCGATCCAGGCGCAGGCCGCGGCCATGGCCGGGGCGGAGTCCCGCGCTTCCGGCTCCAGCAGCACGGCGGCCGCAATGCCAATTTCGGACAGTTGGGCTTCGATCAGGTCTCGGTGGGCGAGGCCCGCCACCACCACAACTTCTGCCGCGCCCTCCAGCCCCGCCACCCGCAGCACAGTCTCCTGAAACATGGAGCGCTGACCGATCAGGGGCAGAAACTGCTTGGGGTGACTGGCGCGCGAGGCCGGCCACAGGCGCGTGCCTGATCCCCCGCACATGATCACCGGATAGATCGCCAAGATCGTCGTCCCCCACGGTGGCCGGTCCGGTCCAGGGCGACCTTGTCACCTTGGGTGGTCCGACACGCTCCCGGTTAGCGTGCAATTCCCAGGCCGGCCAAGCCAAAAGCGGCCAAATCTGCGCCAGGCCCTCTTATCGGCGAATTTTGTTGCGGTCACATAACGCCAGGGGGCTCGATTGGCCCCTTCAAGGGGCCTTCAGCCGTAAAACTGGCGATACCAGGCCACGAACCGGGGCAGGCCCTGGGCGAGGCTGACCTTCGGCTGATAGCCGGTGAGCGCGTGCAGCTTGGTGATATCGGCATAGGTCTGGGTGACATCCCCCGGCTGCATGGGACGAAACACCTTGCGGGCCTCAACGCCGAGGGCTGTTTCCAGAACGCCGATCATCTCCATCAGCCCCACCGGGGCGCTGTCGCCGATATTGAGGATCCGGTTGGCACCCCGCTGCGGCGGATGATCCAGGGCACCGATCACCCCGTCGACGATGTCGTCGATATAGGTGAAGTCCCGGGCCATCTGACCCTGGCCAAACACCTCGATGGGCTCGCCCGCCAGGATCTTCTGAGTGAAGCTGAAATAGGCCATGTCGGGCCGGCCCCAGGGGCCATAGACGGTGAAGAACCGCAGGCCGGTCTGCGGAATGCCGTAGAGCCTGGCATAGGCAAAGCTCATGAGCTCACAGGCGCGTTTGGTGGCGGCATAGAGCGAGACGGGCTCGGCCGCCGCATCGTCTTCAGAAAACCCCGCCCCGTCCCCTGGCCGGTCGCCATAGACCGAGCTGGAGGACGCATAGACCAGATGCTCAAACCCCGGCTGGTGGCGGCAGGACTCCATCACCGACAGATGCCCCGCCAGATTGGAACGCTCATAGGCAAACGGGTTCTCGATCGAGTAGCGGACCCCGGCCTGGGCGGCCAGATGCACCACCCGCACCGCGCCACTCTCGCGCACCAGCTCAGCAAAGGCCTCGGCCTCGGCGATATCCAGCTCCACCATGCGAAAGTCAGGGTAGGCCTCCAGCCGCGCGGCGCGGGCCGCCTTCAAGGCCAGATCATAATAGGGGTTGAAATCATCGACCCCGATGACGCGCTCCCCCCGCTGAAGCAGACGCTCGGCCACATGCATGCCGATAAAGCCGGCCGCGCCGGTGACGATCACAGGGGGGCTCATGGCCGGGTCGGAGACTCACGCAAATACCCGGTCGACCCCATGTCGCCGGACCTCGGCCAGGGTTCGCATGAAACGCCCCGGCGGTGAAGGTGGTGCGGACGGCGGGGCTCGAACCCGCACTCCCTTTCGGAAAGCAGATTTTCATACCACTTCGGCTTTCGCCGCCGCCCAAAAGCCTTTGAGCGTTCGTGGTCTGGACTATCCCTTCGCCCTAGCCCGCAAGGGACCTTAGGCGCCGCCCGTCTAGTCTCTACACCTTCCCCCGAGGGCCACGTGGCTCCGGGGGCTTGGCTCGGGATTAGCATCGGGTCTCCCCCTTAGCCTTCCCCGAGTTTGAGCGGTTCTACGTCGCGGATTTCCCCGCGGGCACTCCAATGGTCAAAGTCTGCTGCGTCTACCGTTTCGCCACGTCCGCACATGGTGGGGCCTTCCTGCCACAGGCCAGACAAGGTGGCGAGGCCTGGGGCGCGAACATCTGCCAAGGAAAGGGCCGCTTAACACCCCGACCCTATACTGGACCCCAGAAACGCGAGGGTCAGGCCACGGGCCAAGGCCCCAAAGGTCAGGTGGATGTTGGAACGGCGACGCGAAGAACGCAGACCCTTTCGCAAGGCGCGCCGCGCGCTGGAGCGGATCGAGGTGCTCGGGGCCAAGGTCGATCTCGTCCGGCCCGAAGAGGTCATGCATCACGTGGAGGCCGCCGTCGACGCCGGTGCCCCCTATGTGGTGGCCAACCACAATCTCCATAGCCTCTACCTACTGCGCCGGGAGCCCGATCTCGCCGCCTTCTTCGACGACGCCGATCTGATCGAGGTCGACTCGACACCGGTCATTGCGTTTACCCGAACGCTGGGCCTGCAAAGCCGCCCCTTCCACCGCTGCACCTATCTGGACTGGCGCGACCATTTCTGGAGCGTCGCCGATCGCAAGGGCTGGCGGATCTATTATCTGGGGGGTGCCCCCGGTGTGGCCGCAGAGGCGGCAGAGGCCCTGAACCTCGCCTATCCCAATACCCACATCGGTGTGCGGCACGGCTATTTTGACGTGACAGCTGGCGGCCCTGAGAACGCTGAGGTTCTGGCAGAGATCGCAGCGTTCGCCCCAGACATCCTGTTTGTCGGCATGGGTATGCCGCGCCAGGAGCGCTGGATCATGCAGAACAAGGCAGCCCTCCCCCCCTGCGCGGTGTTCTCAGTGGGCGCAGCCTTCGACTATGAGGCCGGCGTGCAGAAAGCC
Source organism: Phenylobacterium sp. (assembly GCF_022402485.1). Classification (GTDB taxonomy): domain Bacteria; phylum Pseudomonadota; class Alphaproteobacteria; order Caulobacterales; family Caulobacteraceae; genus Phenylobacterium. The sequence continues at coordinate 14,196 of NZ_JAKRSA010000001.1, forward strand.
GCGCCACGTTGGGTCGGACGCGCAGGGTTCGAGTGGCTCTATCGCCTAGTCCATGACCCCGTGCGCCTGTGGCACCGTTACTGCGTGGAACCCTGGTTCATGATCGGACCGGCGATGGGCGATATCCTAAGGGCTGTGCGAGACCAGCGCCTCTTCAAGAGCCCGCCCGCCGCCCCGTCAGGCGGCGGCCGACGTGATCAGCCGGTCAGCCAGTCGGTTCCAGTTCAGTGTGGACTGGATCTGGCTGAATATCGCGCTGAGCCAGCCCCGGCGGCGAAGCTCGAGAAAGTGTTCATCGCTGAGCGCCCGAAGTCGCGCCTCGTCGATCGTGAGAAAGCCTGAGAGGGTTTCCTTCTGCCCCCCCGGTAGGTCGATCACCGCGGTGCGGCCATCCAGTAGATCAAGATCGCGCAAGGCCGCCACGAAGGGCTTAGTGGCAAGCTCGGCCGCCTGAGCCGAGCGACAGAACTGCATGGCCTGCTCCAGGAGGTCGGTCGGCTGATCGCGGACAAACAGCGGCGCGCCGCCGGCCGGGATCAGCACATCAGCCCCCTCATTGATGCACAGGGCCACAAGGTCCTCTTCTTCCTGGCGCAGGATAAAGGGATAGCGACGGACATAGATCGGCACATAGGCACCTTCGCGCCAGGCCCCCTGCTCGTCGACAAACAGGTTCTCGCCTTCACGCAGGCCCAGGATCGCCACAGGCCGCGCGCCATCGCCCGCTGAAAAGCCAATGGGGTACCATTGGGCGGCGAGCGGAATCTCCGCCAGGGTCAAGGGCACCGCATTGGCGCCCCGGGCAAAGTCGAAATCCAGCGGTGCCCGAAGCTGAAGCGCCCCATGACGCTGCAGGCTGATGGTCACCGGATTGTCGTAGAACAACGGCTTCATCGTCTTGTCAGGCTCCCTCCCCCAAGGAAACTGTTCCGGGCCCAGATAAACAGCCGACCACTTCGTCGCATCCTGAAGCAAAGCCGTCTATGAGCGAAGCCTGCGACTTATGCGTTGTTTTGAAAGCTTAATCATGACCCCGCTCCTCACGCCACTGCCTGTAAACATCGACGAAATCAAAGGATTTCTCGATCCACGGGAGGGTGCTGCCCTGCAGGCCGCCGCCCTAGCGGGGGCAAAGCTGGGGGGCTGCCTAGAAATCGGCGCCTATTGCGGCAAGTCGGCGATCTATATTGGCGCGACCCTAAAGAGCCTGGGCGCTGTTCTGTTCACAGTCGACCATCACCGTGGATCAGAGGAAAACCAGCCTGGCTGGGCGTATCACGATGCTGAGCTCTGGGACGGTGCCGCTGGCGCCATGGACACCCTGCCCCACCTGCGCCGCAACCTGCGGACGGCAGGGCTTGAGGAGACCGTGATCCCCATTGTGGGTCGCTCTGGCGCGGTGGCGGCCCACTGGGGCGGCAAGCTGGGCTTTCTGTTCATCGATGGCGGCCACACCCTGGAGGCCGCACTGGCCGACTATCGCGGCTGGACACCCCATCTGGTGAGGGGGGGACTCTTGGCCATCCACGATGTCTTCCCCGACCCCGCCGACGGCGGCCGCCCGCCCTTCGAGATCTATCAGCGCGCCCTGGCGTCCGACCTGTTTGTCGAGGTGGAGGCGGTTGAGAGCCTGCGGGTCTTAAGGCGTCTCTGATAGGCGGCCACACAAGGCATCGGGCCTGGAATGCGGGTCAGACACCTCAGCCGTGGCTCACCAGCACCCGAGAGGCCGGCGTCAGATCATAGACCGCGTCGTGTGCGAGGATGGCGGCGGCCTGGGTCCAGGTGGGGCGTTCTTCGGGCCAGATGATGGCCTCGGCGAACTGCCACCCCATCCAGTAGACCCCGTCGTCGCCCCGGTGCGCATCCTGCCAGGTGAGCAGCTCGGCCGCCTGGCCTGGCCGGCCCAGGGCCACCAGGGTCATCACAAGCTCGCAGGTCTCCGCCACCGTCGCCCAGGGCTGGTCGGCCACGCAGCGACAACCGACACCAGGCTCCACGAACCGTGACCAGCCCGCGTCAAGGCGCGCCAGGGCCGCAGGGCCGCCGAGCGCGCCGCCCAGCATCGGATAGTACCAGTCCATGGCAAAGCCTGAGCGATCGGCGGTGCGGTCAAAGCGCTCCGGGCGCTCGCGCAGGGCCTGGCCAAGCCGGCAGCGGGCCTTACGCCAACGGGGTTGGGGTTCACCCATCAGCTCGGCCAGGGCCAAGGCGCATTCCAGGCTCTTATAGATTGAGGCGCAGCCGGCGCGCACCGCATCGTCGGCGCTGGTCCCATGGGCTTCGGCCGACCAGGAGATGTCACCGGCTTCATGCTGCAGGGCGAGGACGAAGTTTGTGGCGTCACGCACCATGGGCCAGTAGGGCCGCACATGGGCCACATCGCCGGTGAGCACATAGCTGTGCCAGACCACCACGGCGCAATAGGCGGCAAAGTTGCTGTCGCGGAAGGCGGGCGGACGCAACCTGGCCATATGCAGCCGGTCGGCCATGGGCAGCATATTGCCGTATTCCCCCAGCCAGCCGCCGTCGTCACCCTGGCGGGCGACCAACAGGTCCAGACCTCGGCGGGCAGCGTCCCACTCCCCGGCTACGGCAAGCGCCATGACGCATTCCCCGTGGTTCCAGGGATCCCAGGGGCCTGCGTCAAACCACGGGATCGCCCCATCGGCCTGCTGGGCCTCCAGAATGCACAGCACAGCCCCCGTGAGGGGGTCGCGGCGGCGCGGCGGGGCCCTGCGGGTTGCACTCGTGGGGCTCATGACGATCCCGCCGGTGCGCTGGCGGCCTTGCGGAAATAGAAGGCCACGCTCTTGCCCATGAGCGGCGCAGCAATCGCCTCAAGTCCCCTGGTCAAGGCCGGCTTCTCCATCAGGTCCCACACCAGGAAGCGGTGGTAGGCCTTGATGAGCGGATGATCGTCCTGTCGGTTCCAAAAGGCGCATTTGAGCCACCAATAGGGGCTGTGCAGACCATGAGCGTAATGCAGGCTCAAGAACCGGTATCCCAGGTGCTCGATCTCCCGGCGCAGGCTGTCTTGCTGGAAGATGCGCACATGCCCGCCGGGCTGGTCAGCATAGCCGCCGGTCCCAGGCGCCAGTTTCCAGCAGATCACTTCCGGCCAGGCCCTGGGTACGGTGGGCGCAAACAGGCCGCCGGGCTTCAGAACCCGGCGGATTTCCGAGAGGGCCGCCGGATAGTTGTCCAGATGCTCCAGCACCTCCGAGCAGATCACCGCGTCGAAGGTTCCATCAGCAAAGGGCAGCCGGTAGGCATCGCCTTTCAGGAAGCTGCAGGCGCCCGGGTCTTCCGGCGGGGGCAGTTGGAACACCCCGGCCATGGCCTTGCGCAAGGCCGCCTCGTCCATGTCCAGGCCCACGACGTTGACGCCGTTCTCCAGGTGAATCCCATGGCAGTGGCGGCCTTCGCCACATCCGAGATCCAGCACCCAATCGCCTGGCCGAAGGCCCAGGCGGTCCATCTTCACGGTCAGCACGCTGCGATCACCGCGTCTTCCAGCACCGCCTCATAGGCCGCCCCGGCCCGGTCCCAGGAGAACACCTCCCGGGCACGCCGGCGGCTGGCCTCGCTCAAGGTGAGGCGCTTGGCCGGATCATCCAGCAACTGGCTGATAGCGATGGCCAGGGCCTCAGGATCACCCCGGCGAACCACGACCCCAGCCTCGCCCACCACTTCGGGCAGGGCGCCTCCGTCGGTGACGATCACTGGAGCGGCGCAGCTCATGGCTTCTGCCGCTGGCAGACCAAAGCCTTCGTAGAGAGACGGCGTCACGCAGATGGTTGCCCGGCCATATTGCTCGGCCATCTCCGCGTCGCTCAGGCCGCTGATGAAGCTGACCTTGTCAGCGATCCCTAGGGTTTTGATCAGCTTGCCAGTGGGGCCGTCCGGCTTCAGCTTGCCGATGACCACCAGCTCCAGGTCAGGATAGGTGGCCAGGAGATCGGCATAGGCCTGGATGAGGATGCCCAGGCCTTTCAGCGGGACATCGGCGCTGGCGGTCGTGAGGATCCGGCGGTCGCGCCGCCGAAGGTCGGGCTGGGGCCGGAACACCGTCTGGTCGATGCCCAAGAGAATGGCAGTCATCCGTTCAGGCGCAATCTTCAGATAGGACGCCACGTCACGGCCCGCACTCTTGGACACCACGATCACCCGGTCCAGACGCGGGGCCACATGCTCCTGCATGGAAAGGAAACTGTACCAACGGCGGATCAGCCAGCGGATCTTGGGCTCGGGTTCGGCCTCCAGGGCCAGTTCCAGGTCCCGGCGGATCGGATGGTGGATCACGCCGACCACGGGCAGGCCCGACCGCTTGATGTCCAACAGGCCATGGCAGAGGGACTGATTGTCGATGACCACGTCATAGTCGGCAGCATGGGCTCGCAGATAGCGCGCCGCCCGGCGGCCAAAGGTGTAGGGCTCCATGAACTTGCCCGACAGGTGGCCGAAATACTCCGCAAGGTCTGTCCAGCTCAGCAGGTGACGCAGGCGCAGGGCCAGATGGCCGTTGTGGGGCTGGTCGTAGAGGTCCAGCGACGGGATCTTCACCAGACCGACCTCAGGTGCCAGGTCGGGATAGGGCGGACCTGACAGCACATCGACCTTATGGCCCCGCGCCGCCAAGGCGCGGCTCGCCTGGGACAGGTAGACGCCCTGCCCCCCGACCCGGGGATCTGAGCGATAGGAGAGGAAGGCGATCCGCAGGGGACCGCCAGCGCGCCGCCGACCAGACGGACCCGCACGGTCGGTGTCTTTAACCAAGGGAGTGTCGAGCATGGCCTCGGGGTCTACAGCGTGAAGCAGCGAGAGCCTAGGCGAACCTCGCCTTTCCCCCGTCTCTGGGTGCCTGGAGCTCCGAAATCCGGCACCCCTCCGGCGCGAGGAACCTCCAGCAGCGCTGTTTCAGACATGTGTCGGAATGTGTCTGACCGCGCCCTGCCTGCCGCAATGGACTTTAGCCCGGCGTCTCCACGACGCTCACCTGGGTGATACCGACCTCGGCCAGGACGGTGATCAATTCGCTCAAGGTGGTCTCCACCTCATCGGGGTCGCGGCCGCGGATCACCAGGTTCGAACCAAACCCGTCGGCGCCGTAGAAGGGATAGCTGCCCAGGGACAGGGCCGGATGGGCCTTGGCCAGACCCTCCAAGGGTGAGGCGATGGCACCTTCACCTGAGCCCTCGACCCGCAGGGTGCGCGAGATCACGACGGCACCCCCCTTCAGCTTGGGTCCAACGTCCTGCAGCATGCCGCGCATGATCTGTGGCACGCCGGCCAGGACAAACACATTGCCGATGGAAAAGCCGGGCGGCCCCTGAACCGGATTGTTGACCAGCTCGCCCCCCACGGGCACCCGGGCCATGCGCCGGCGCGCGGCATTGATCTCGCCCCCCCAGCGGGCGGTCATCATGGCCAGGATGTCGGGGTGCTCGTAAAGCTCGACTCCAAAGGCGGCGGCCACGGCGTCGGCGGTAATGTCGTCATGGGTCGGGCCAATACCGCCTGTGGTGATCACATAGTTGTAGCGGTAGCGCAGGGCATTCAGCGCCGCGACAATCTCGTCCTGCACATCAGAGACCGTGCGGGCCTCGGCCAGTTCCACCCCGTGGGCGCCGAGATATTTGGCAATGTCGCCGAGATTGGTGTCGCGGGTGCGGCCTGAGAGGATCTCATCGCCGATGATCAGCACCGCAGCCGTCACCCGGCCCGCAGTGAAGGGATCAAGAGCCCCACCCGCCAGCGCATCGGCAGATGTGTCTGCGGTCCTGTCCATCGTCGCGTTCCTCGCCTAAACCCACTGCCGTCTTCAGACCTTACGGACTAGCGCGCTCCATGGATTTCCCGCAACCGCTCACACGCGGCCAGCTCATCCAACGCTATAAGCGCTTCCTGGCTGACATTGTGTTGGAGGACGGCACAGAGATCACCGCCCACTGCCCCAACCCCGGTGCCATGCTGGGCTTGAACATGCCGGGCCTGCCGGTCTGGGTTTCCCGCTCACCGGACCCCAAGCGCAAACTCGCCCATACGCTTGAGCTCGTCGAGGTCGATGGCGGCCTGGTGGGGATCAACACCATGCACCCCAACCGCCTGGTGGCCGAGGCCCTGGCCCATGACGTCATCCCTGAGCTCACCGGCTATGCCAGCCACCGCCGGGAGGTGAATTACGGCGTGGCCAGCCGGGTCGACTTCCTCTTGGAAGCGCCCGACCGCCCCCGCTGCTGGCTGGAGATCAAGAACTGCCACCTGCGCCGCACAGGAACCCTGGCGGAGTTCCCCGACTGCGTGGCGGCCCGCTCCACCAAGCACCTGCGGGAACTGGAAGCCATGGTGGCCGAGGGTGACCGCGCCGTGGCCCTGTTCGTGGTCCAGCGCACCGACTGCGACACCTTCTCGGCCTGCCACGACCTCGATCCGGCCTTCGCACGGGGCCTTGAGGCCGCTGCTCAGGTCGGCGTGGAGGTGCTGGTCTATGCCTGCGACATCACCCCCAGCGAGGTCCGCATCGCCCGGGCCATGACCTGGGCGCGGTAGAGCGACCGCGGGCGCCGGTCAGGCTGACGTTGAAGTTTTGTGCTAGGGTTGCGACATAGACGTCTTTCAGACGTTCCGCCTTTGCCAGCCTCCCAGGGGGTTGAGCGGCCAAAGGCGGGCCGGGAGTATCGCAACGCCATGAGCACCACCGACGTCCTTGAGACCGAGTTCCGCGACGGCCAGATCCGCATCCATGGGCCTGAAGGCTTTGAGGGCATGCGCAAGGCTGGCCGTCTTGCGGCCGAGTGCCTGGACATGCTGACCCCCCATGTGGTCCCGGGTGCGGTCACCGATGATCTCGACAGGATGGCCCGGGAGTTCATCCTCGACCATGGCGCCCTGCCCGCCTGCCTGTTCTATCGCGGCTATTCCAAGACCGTCTGCATCTCGGTCAACCACGTGGTCTGCCACGGCATTCCCAGCGAGCGCGCCCTGCGCGAGGGCGACATCGCCAATATCGATGTCACCTGCATCGTCGACGGCTGGCACGGCGACCACAGCCGCATGTACGGCGTTGGCCCTGTCTCGGCCCGCTCCAAGCGGCTGGTGGAGGTGACCTACGAGTCTATCGCCCGGGGGATCGCGGCGGTTAAGCCCGGCGCCACCACCGGCGATATCGGCCACGCCATCCAGTCTTATGTGGAATCCATGCGCTGCTCTGTGGTCCGCGATTTCTGCGGCCATGGCCTGGGCAAGCTGTTCCACGACGCCCCCAACATCCTGCACTTTGGCCTGCCCGGTCAGGGCGAGGTGCTGAAGGCCGGCATGTTCTTCACCATCGAGCCCATGGTGAACCTGGGCAAACCCTCAGTGAAGGTCCTGGCCGACGGCTGGACGGCGGTGACCCGCGACAAGTCTCTGTCGGCCCAGTGCGAGCACTCCATCGGCGTCACCGAAGACGGCGCAGAAATCTTCACCGCCTCCCCGGCCGGCCTCTTCCAGCCCCCGATTGAGACAGCCTAGGCGCGTAAGCGGCAGGCTAGCTCAGCCGCAAACAAGAGGCCTTGCCAATTCAGAACAAATAACGAACAGTCATGTCATGACTGTTGTTCCCGGCCTCTCTGAAGACCTCTCCCGTCAGGCCGACCTGTGGGCGGCGGCCAGCGTGAAGCCGCACCACCTGGGCCATCGCGAGCGGCTGCGGGACCGGGCGCTGAAGGGCGGGATCGAGGCGCTGCCCGACTATGAACTGCTGGAGATGCATCTCTTCCGCGCCATCCCCCGCGGCGACGTCAAGCCCCTGGCCAAGGCCCTGCTGGCGAGGTTCGGGTCCCTGGCCGGCGTGCTGGGGGCAAGTGTCGCCGAGCTACGGACGGTGAAAGGGGTGGGCGAGGCCGTCGCCCTGGATCTGAAGCTATTGCATCACACCGCCTTGCGCATCGGCCGCGAGCAGGTGGCGCGGCGCACGGTCATCACCTCCTGGGCTCAGCTTCTGGCCTATGTGAAGGTGGCCCTGGCCCATGAGGCCCGCGAGCAGTTCCGGGTGCTGTTCCTGGACAAAAAGAACCAGCTGATCGCCGATGAGGTGCAGAACCACGGCACGGTGGACCATGCCCCGGTCTATCCCCGGGAGGTCATGCGCCGGGCCCTGGAGCTGTCAGCCAGCGCCATCATCCTGGTGCACAATCATCCCTCGGGCGATCCGACCCCGTCCTCAGCCGATGTGGATATGACCCGTCAGGTGATCGAAGCCGGGCGGGCCCTGCGCATCACCGTCCATGACCACCTGGTGGTGGGCCGGGACGGCGTGGCGAGCTTCAAGGCCCTGGGGCTGATGTAAGTCCCTAGGGGCCCAATGGGCGCGGAACCAGCCGCGCCCTGGCAGGGCCGTCTGGAGGATGACCGACTACTGGCGGGCCTTGCGGGCGGCGTAGCGCCGGTCGCGGGCTTCTTTCTGCTCAGCCTTGGTCAGCGCCTTGCGGGCCTTGCGCTCACCGCGCTTGGCGTCGAGGGCCTCAGCGGCCAGGGCTTCCTCAGCCAGGCGGGCGGCCTCTTCGGCTTCGGCGGCGGCTTGCTTCTTGGCTTCCTTGGCGGCGAGACGCTCTTGGCGGACACGCTCCAGTTCAGCCTCGCGCAGGGCTGCACGTTCAGCGAACTGAGGGTCCGACACGGCCGCCTTGGGCTTCATCTTGGCCAGCAGGGCTTTTTTCGCCTCTGCTGCGGTCTTCAGCCGTTCAGTGAAACCCGTGCGTTCGTCTTGGTTCATGTGGAGCTTTCATCAGGTTGCGCCGTCTTGACGGCTGCGGAGGGGGTGGCTTCGGACGTGACAGGCTCAGCGGCGGGCTCGGCCACAGCGGGGGGGTGGAAGGTCGCCGCACAGATCGCCGCAAGGTGACGACGGACCGAATAGGTGGCCAGCAGGGCATCAACCGCGCGGCAGCCCTCGACCTTGAGCCGACGCTTCAGGTCGGCGAGATCGGCAACCTCGCCAGAGCGGGCGAGGAAATAGGCGCGTTCAAGGGTCGACATGGGCATCCTCTCAAGTTCGGCGGGACCAGAGGCCCCGTGCGAATCTCAGGGCCGGGTCGGTCATGCAAAGGCGCGGCGCCCCCGGCCCGGCGGCGCTCAAGATTCAGAATTGCTGGCAAGGATCGAAATAGGCTCGGGCTCGATCCGAAGAACAAGCGTGGAGAGCGACCGAACCCATGCAATATGACATTACCCTAACACCTCAAGGCGGCAAACGCCAGGGTGAGGCGCAGGCTCAGCTAAATCCCAGGCGAGCCGATCTCGGTGGCCGGGCGCGCTGCCACTTCGAGCTTGCAGATCACACCTTCCCCCGGGGCGCTGGCGGCACCGGCCGGCAGGCGGCTGAACACACCCTCGTTTGCACCCTTGATCCACCACTGCCAGTCTTCCCCGACATAGCGGGTGCCACTGGCTGATCGGGCCAGGGCCAGGACCTGGGTTTCGCCGCGATAGGTGATCAAGGCCGCCTCTGGCGCGCGATAGGCAACCCGCAGCCGCTCACCGTTCAGGCATCGATAGGTCACCGCATCGGGCTTGAAGTCGGCGGCCTCGCCCAGGGGCCGGGCGGCAGGGGATGTGGTGACGGCCTTTTGCGGTGAGGGCAACGCCCCGGGCTGCGCAGCAGGCTCACAGGCGGCCAGACCGAGGAGACTCATGGCCACCAGCATGGGCCAAGCTTTCAGCTTCAGCATGAGGTTAGGGGTCATCAGCGCCTCCGGTCCTACCCTAACCCCGCCGGGCCGCGGGCGCCTAACCCTTGGCGGCCGCCTCCCAGGCCTTAAAGTCTGGATCGTCCAGAAGTCTCTCCACATAGGCTGCACAGATTCCGCTATCGCCATAGTCCGTCAGGACCTGGCCATAGGTGCGCAAGCGGGTAGCAACCGGCGTGAAGAAGGCGTCGGCGATCGACCAGCGGCCTGCCAGAAACGGGCCATCGAATCGCTCAAGCATCCCAGTCCAGAGCCGCACCAGCTTGCGAATGTCGGCCTGGGTCGCCTCAGACAGCACCTTGACCTCAGGGACCTGATCCAGCGCCATGGGACATTCCGAGCGCAGGGACAAGAAACCGGAATGCATCTGGGCGGCAGCCGATCTGGCCTGAGCCCTGGCACTTGTGTCCGCAGGCCATAGGACGGCGTCGGGAAAGCGCTCGGCGAGATACTCACAGATGGCCAGGGAATCCCATACCGTTAGGTCGCCATCCTTCAGCACCGGGGCCAGGCCGGACGGGGAATGGGGCACAAGCTCGGCCTGGGTGGCGTCGCCGCGGCGCAGCTCGACTTCGGTCTCGATGAAGTTCGCCCCAGTCTTCCGCAGCACAAGCCATGGTCGCAGCGACCAGGTCGACCAGCGCTTCGTGCCGATAATGAGCTCCATGCCAACCTCCCTGAAATCTGGTTATCACTCTTGCCCAACCCCGACAGAGCCTGTCTAGAGTGGATCAACCATAAGAAGTCGGACGCCCAGGAGACATCGTAAATGACTGACACGACCGCCCCCGGGGCGACAAATGCCGACGCCGCAGTGGCCGAGCCGGAGGGCGTCCGCCCCCTGACCGCACCGGTCCGCACCTATGCCATGAGCCTGCTGCTCGGCATCTACACCATCAATTTCCTGGACCGGCAGGTGGTCAATATCCTGGCCGAGCCGATCAAGCAGGACCTGGGTCTCGCCGACTGGCAGCTGGGCCTGATGAGTGGTCTGGCCTTCGCGCTCTTTTACACTGTGCTTGGCATCCCGATCGCCCGCATCGCCGAGCGGGGCAATCGCCCCCTGATCATCGGCATTGCGGTGGCGGTATGGAGCGGGTTTACCGCCCTGTGCGGGCTTGCGCAGAATTTCGTTCAGCTGATCCTCTTCCGGATCGGTGTTGGTGTTGGCGAAGCTGGCTGCACGCCGCCCGCCCACTCCCTGATCAGCGACTATGTGCCCAAGGAACAGCGCTCTACCGCCTTGGCCTTTTATTCCATGGGTACCCCGATCGGTGGCCTGATGGGGCTGATCCTCGGCGGCCTGGTTGCTGACGCCTATGGTTGGCGGATCGCGTTCCTGGTGGCTGGCATTCCCGGCATCCTGTTCGCCATCCTGGCGATCTTCACCCTGCCGGAGCCCCGCAAGGAGCTTGCGCGCCGGACCGCCAAGATCCAGGCCAATTCGGCGACCTTTGGCGAAACCATGGCCTTCCTGCGGGGCCAGAAGACCTTCTGGTACATCTCTTTTGCCGCCGCGGTTAAGGCCTTCATCGGCTATGGCCACGCCCCGTTCACCGCCTCTTTCTTCCTGCGCAACTATCCAGACCAGGTTCAGTCCCTGGCTTCCACCGTCGGCGCCACAGTGGGCTATAATCTCCAGTCCATCGGCTTTCTGGGACTGGCACTCGGCCTAGTGTCGGGGATCGCCGGTGCCATGGGCTCGTGGTTAGGCGGATTCATCGCCGACAAGTTCGCCGCCCGTGACCTGCGCGCCCAGATGGTGGCCCCGGCCATTGCCTCGGTGGTCACCATCCCCATCTTCATCGGGGCCATGACCATTGGCAATGTGCCCCTGGCGCTTGTCTTGCTGACGCTGAATGCCTTGCTGGGCAGCCTGTGGTTTGGCCCCGTCTATGGCACGGCTCAGTCCATCGTGCCGCCGCACATGCGAGCCACAGCGTCCGCCATCCTGTTGTTTACCATCAACCTGATCGGCCTTGGCCTGGGGCCGCTGGCGGTTGGCCTGCTCAGCGATTATTTCGCGATCGGCATGAACATGGGCTCTGCCGAAGGCGTCCGCTGGGCGCTGATGGTCTCAGCCGCCGTTGGCCTAGTGGCGACCTACTGCTTCTGGCGCGCCACCCAGACCATCCGCCAAGACCACGTGGGTTGATCTAGCGCTCCTCGGTGCCCGCATTGGGCACCGGGGGGACGCACGGCTCGGTCTCCCGCAAAAGACTCGATAGCCCCCTCGTCTTGACAGGCAGGCGCCTTGGCCTCCATCAGCCGGGGCCCGAGCATGCTTCAACGGCCAGGCCAGCGCCTGGCCGTTGCAACTTGCTCCCACTCTTAAGCTAGAACGCGATTGTCCGGCGAAACCGCCGGCGCCTTGCCCACGCGCTCTATGGAGCCCGCCTATGATCCCCCGCTACGCCCGCGCCGAAGCCGCCGACATCTGGTCTCCCCAGACGCGGTTCAAGATCATGTTCGAGATCGAGGCGCATGCCGCCGACGCCATGGCCGAGCTGGGGGTGATCCCGAAGTCCGCTGCCGAGACGATCTGGGCCAAGGGCCGGGATGTGATCTGGGACGCCGAGCGCATCGACACCATCGAACGCGAAGTGAAGCACGACGTCATCGCCTTCCTGACCCATGTCACCGAGGTGGTGGGCCCCGAAGCCCGGTTCCTGCACCAGGGCATGACCTCATCGGACGTCAATGACACCGCCCTGGCCGTCCAGCTCAGCCGGGCGACCGACCTGCTGATCGAGGATGTGGATCTGGTTCTGGCCGCCCTGAAGGCCCGCGCCTTCGAGCACCGCATGACGCCGTGCGTGGGACGCAGTCACGCCATTCACGCCGAGCCGACCACCTTTGGCCTCAAGCTCGCCGGCCATTACGCCGAATTCCAGCGCGCCAAGGAGCGCCTGGCGATGGCCAAGTTCGAGATCGCCACCTGCGCGATCTCTGGGGCCGTCGGCACCTTCGCCAACGTCTCGCCTCAGGTCGAAGCCCATGTGGCCGAAAAGATGGGGCTGGCGGTGGAACCGGTCTCCACCCAGGTGATCCCGCGCGATCGCCATGCTGCCTATTTCTGTGCCCTGGCTGTGGTCGCCTCGTCCATCGAGCGGCTGGCTGTCGAGATCCGCCACCTGCAGCGCACGGAGGTCCTGGAGGCTGAGGAGCCGTTTGATCCCGGCCAGAAGGGGTCCAGCGCCATGCCCCACAAGCGCAACCCGATCCTGACCGAAAACCTGACGGGCCTGGCCCGCCTGATCCGCTCGGCCGCCGTGCCGGCCCTGGAAAACGTCGCCCTCTGGCACGAGCGGGACATCAGCCATTCGTCCGTGGAGCGCGGCATCGCGCCGGACGCCACCATCCACATGGACTTCGCCCTGCGCCGGCTGGCCAGCGTGATGCAGCGGCTGGTGATCTATCCGGAGAACATGGCCAAGAACCTCGACCGCCTGGGTGGTCTCGTCCACTCTCAGCGGGTGCTTCTGGCCCTGACCCAGATGGGCGCCTCACGGGAGGGCGGCTATGCGGCCGTCCAGCGTAACGCCATGAAGGTCTGGCGCGGCGAGGGTAACTTCCTCGACTTCCTGAAGGCTGATCCAGAGATCACCCTGGCCGATGAGGACCTCGAAGCCCTGTTCGACCTCGGCTACCACTTCAAGCATGTGGACACGGTCTTCGCCCGGGTGTTCGGCGAACAGGCCTGAAGCGATAGCCTCAGCCCTGGGCCGGCGCAAAGGCGGCGGCCGGGGCATCCGTCGGTGGGTCCTGCCTGGGCCGTGACAGGCGGTCAGCCAGACGGAACAGGAAGGGGTTGGCCAGGATCGAGATCAAGGCACCGGCCAGGACCAGGTCATGGGTGTCCCGCGCCATGATCCCGACGGAGACCCCCACGCCGGCCAGGATGAAGGAGAACTCGCCGATCTGCGCCAGACTGGCGGCGATCATCAGACTCGATCGCTTCTCCACCTTGAACAGGCTGGTGATCGCCAGGGCGGCGGCAGACTTGCCCACCACGATGATCATCACCACGGCGAGGACCGCCAGGGGGCGCTCCACCAGCACATTGGGGTCAAACAGCATGCCCACAGAGACGAAAAACAGCACGGCGAAAGCGTCGCGCAGCGGCAAGGACCGTTCGGCGGCATTCTGACCCAAGGGTGAACTGCTCAGCACCACCCCGGCGACAAAGGCCCCCAGAGCAAAGGAGGCCCCGAACACGGCATAGGCCAGATAGGCGATCCCCAGGGCGATGGCCAACACACCTAAGGTGAACAGCTCCCGGGACTTGGTGTGAGCGATCCGAACCAGCAGCCAGGGCAGAACCCGGGCACCCACGATCATCATGAAAGCGATGAAAACGGTGATCTGCAGCAGGGTCCCGCCAATGCTGAGGACGAGCCCGCCAGCCGTTCCGCCCGCCTGGCTCAACGCCATTAATGGCACCAGCACCAGGGCGACCACCATCACCAGGTCCTCAACGATCAGCCAGCCCACGGCGGTCTGTCCGGCTTCGGTCTTCAGCGCCTTACGCTCCTCAATGGCGCGCAGGAGAACCACCGTCGAAGCCACCGAGAGGGTCAGGCCAAATAGCGCAGCCTCCCCATTGGAGAATCCCAGCAAGCGGCCCGTGCCCCAACCAAGGGCCGTCGCCACTGCGATCTGAACCAGGGCACCGGGCACAGCGATCCGGCGCACCTTGAGCAGGTCCGCCGGGGAGAAGTGCAGTCCCACCCCGAACATCAACAGAATGACCCCGATCTCGGCCAGCTGGCCCGCCAGGGAGACATCGGCGACCCAGCCCGGCGTAAAGGGGCCCACCGCAACGCCTGCCAACAGATAGCCGACCAGAGGCGACAGCCTGAGCCGGTGGGCCACCATGCCCAGCACGAAGGCCAGGACGAACCCTCCCACCAAGGTCAAGATCAGGGAGTGGTCGTGGGGCATGGCACTCCCATTGCGGCGTACGGTCGCTGATCGGGCCGCGGAAATCGCAAGCCCTTCACCATCCGTGATTTCAACAGTGGGATCAGGGGTAACCGATTGGCGCGACCAGCGCCATCGCCCCACTCAGCTTGTTCGCCCGAGATAGCGCTGGCGCCTGCCATGGGCCTTTCGGGCAACCACGGATGCTGGCCGAAGGGTCAGGTGAGGTCTCCGTCACTGAGACCCTCACAAAGACGCGCGCCGTAGCCTATTGGCCGGTGCGGTACTGTTCGCGGGCCTGGGCCAGGAACTCATCCATTTTCATGCGGACTTCACCCTCGGTGACCTGAACGCCGGAGCCCTTCAGGTCTTCGAAAACCTTACGGAACACGTCCTCTTCGCCAGGCTGCTCCAGATCGGAGCGAACCACCGCCTGGGCGTAGGTCGCCACGCGGTCCTCGGCCAGGCCCATCAGGCCAGCCGCCCATTCGCCAAGCATGCGGTTGCGCCGCGCGCTGGCCTTGAATTCCTGTTCCTGATCGAGTGCGAACTTCCTTTCGAAGCCCTTCTCACGCTCGTCAAAGGTGGTCATACGGTCCCCGATATGCGGCACATTGCAGGCTGCATACCTCCCGATGCCGCGCCCCGCAATCGAAACAGACGAGTTGCCTGTCGTTCGCATCGGGGCTCCGGCGCGGCTTGCTGTGCCGCGTTCACAGGGTTTGCGCCCCAGCCGCCCATCCGCTAATTTCATAACGCCTCATGTCGAACGAGAGGCCGAGTCGGAACCGCGCGTGGAGCCCGCTGCGCGCGTTTTTTCATTTCCGATGGCGGCAAGCCCTCGTTCTGGGAGAAGGCGTTGCAGATGACCCGCCGCAAAAAGATCTACGAGGGCAAGGCCAAGATCCTCTACGAGGGTCCCGAGCCCGGCACCCTGATCCAGTACTTCAAGGACGACACCACCGCCTTTGACGCGACCAAAAAGGCTGTGCTCGAGGGCAAGGGCGTCATCAACAACCGCATCAGCGAGTTCGTGATGACCCGGTTGAACTCCATCGGGGTGCAGAACCACTTCATCAAGCGGCTGAACCTCCGAGAGCAGCTGATCCGGGAAGTGGAGATCATTCCGCTGGAAGTGGTTTGCCGCAACATAGCCGCTGGCTCGCTTTCGACCCGACTGGGTCTGCCCGAAGGTCAGCCCCTGCCCCGCTCGATCATCGAGTTCTTCCTGAAGGACGATAAGCTCCACGACCCGATGGTCACGGAGGAGCACATCACGGCGTTCAACTGGGCCTCGACCCAGGAGATCGACGACATCATGGCCCTGACGCTTCGGGTCAACGACTACCTCACGGGCATGTTCGGCGCGGTTGGCATCACCCTGGTGGACTTCAAAATCGAGTTCGGACGCATCTGGGAGAATGACTTTGGGCGCGTGATCCTGGCCGATGAGATCAGCCCGGATTCCTGCCGCCTCTGGGACTCCACGACCAATGAAAAGCTCGACAAGGACCGCTTTCGGCGGGACTTGGGCGACGTGATCGAGAGCTATACCGAGGTGGCCCGCCGCCTGGGCATCATGAAAGAGATGCCGACCGTGATCCAAGGAGGACTGCACTAGTGAAGGCCAAGGTCCACGTCTTCCTCAAGCCCGGCGTCCTGGATGTCCAGGGCAAGGCTGTCGAGCAGGCCCTGCATGGTTTGGGCTGGACCGGCGTCGAAGGCGTCCGCGTCGGCAAGACCATCGAGTTCGATCTCGCCGCCCATGACCGCGCCGCAGCTGAGGCCGAGGTCAAGGCGATGTGCGACAAGCTGTTGGCCAACACCGTGATCGAAAGCTACCGGGTCGAGCTGACGTGAAGTCTTGGGGCGTCCTGGTGCCTTCGCTTCTGGCGCTTGGCCTCGGAGCATGCGCGCCTTCGGGTCCGGCCCCCGTCACCGCTTACACGCTCGATTGCACCCAGGGTTTTGACGCCATTCGCGCCGACATACTCGCCCGCCCGAGCGTGAAGCCAGCGCCCGATGCGCCGGGGGAGCCCTATGAGACCTTCAATGAAGAGAGCGGCCGGGCCTCCTATATTTTCACCAAGCCCGAAGCTCCGGCCCATCCGGCGGTGTTCATCCAGACCGCCACGCGGCGAGATGGGGCCAGGGTGATGGAACACGAAGGCTGCGCCATGGGCGATCCCGCCGCCTATGACCAACTTCTCGCCTACTGGGAGTCAGTGGCCGCCGCCCGGTGACCGCTCTCCACCCGGCCCTGCCGCCGGCTCAACTCTGGAACGATCAGGTTCGAACGCGACATGAAAGCCGCCGTCATCGTTTTCCCCGGCTCCAACTGCGACCGCGACTGCAAGGTCGCCGTGGAGCGCTCCACGGGGGCCCAAGTGGAGATGGTCTGGCACGGCGATACCGCCCTGCCCTCTGGCCTCGATCTCATCGTCCTGCCTGGGGGGTTCTCCTATGGAGACTACCTTCGCTGCGGGGCCATGGCGGCATTGTCGCCGGTGATGGCCGAGGTCAAGGCCGCGGCTGAACGGGGCGTGGCCACGGTCGGCATCTGCAATGGGTTTCAGGTGCTGTGCGAGGCAGGTCTTCTGCCCGGTGCCCTGCTGCAGAACGAACGGCTGAAATATGTCTGCAAGCCTGTGACCCTCGAGGTCACCAACGCCCAGACCCGGTTCACCTCCGGCTATGGCGGCCGGCGCGAAGTGGTCATGACCGTGGGCAACGGCGAAGGAAACTATTTCGCCGATGAAGCCACCCTCGAGCGGCTTGAGGGCGAGGGCCAGGTGGTGTTCCGCTACCGCGACAACCCTAATGGCTCGGCCCGCGACATCGCTGGCATCATCAACCCCAAGGGTAATGTGCTCGGTATGATGCCGCATCCCGACCGGGCCTTCGAGGCCGAGCTGGGCTCCGCCGATGGGGCCCTCCTCTTCCAGAGCGCTCTGGCCAGCGCCTGAACCTGGACCGGCCTTAGCCGGCCCATATCCAGCGAACGACGCAATAGATTGGTCTGATAGCCCCAGGCGGGCTATGCGCTGTGTCATGTCTTCTGCTGAGTCCGCCCCGCCGCCGCCCAGCGCCCTGGCCGTCCCGGTCCTCATGGGCGTGGTGTTCCTGAGCCTGATTGGCTTTGGGGTGGTGATCCCGCTGCTGCCCTTCTATGCGACGGTATTTGACGCGACCCCTTGGCAAGTGACCTTGATGTTCGCGGTGTTCGCGGCAGGGCAGTTCTTTGGCGAGCTGATCTGGGGCCGGCTGTCGGACAAGATTGGTCGCAAGCCAGTGATCCTCGGCACCATTCTGATGGCCGCCCTGGGCTATGTGGCCCTGGCCTTCGCCCCCAACATCTGGTTCGCCATCGCCGCCCGGGCGGTCGCCGGGGTGTTCAGCGGCAATATCTCGACGATCCAGGGCTATATCGTTGATGTCACGCCGCAGGAAAAGCTGGCCGGACGGCTTGGCCTGATCGGCTCGGCCTTCGGCATCGGCTTTGTGGTTGGGCCCCTGCTTGGGGGGCTCATGGCCCGTCCAGAGCTTGGTGCCGCGGGATTCCAGCCGCCCCTGCTGACAGCGGCGGCGCTCTGTGTGGCTGGCGCGGTGGGTGCTGCGGTGTTCGTCCGCGAGAGCCGGTCGCGGGCAGCGGCTTCCGCCCGGCGCCCAGGTCCACTTCAGGCTCTGGCCCAGACCATCGGCGATCCCACCCTTCGTCGGCTCATGGCCGGGACCTTCCTCTCGTTCGCCGGGTTTTCCGCCATGTGGTCGATCTTCGGCCTCTGGGGCGCTGCCGAGTACGGTTGGGGCCCGAAAATGATCGGCTTTGTCATGGCCTTGACCGGGGTCGCCGCCGCCACCAGCCAGGGCCTGCTGTCAGGGTGGGCCGTGCGGCGCATTGGCGAGCGGCCCACGGTGCTGATCGGTCTGAGCGTGACGTCAGCCTTTCTGTTCCTGGAGGCGCTTCGGCCCCCCGTGATCATTGCCATAATCCTGATGATCGTGCTGGTGATCGGCCACACCACCAGTCAGCCCGCCACCTCGGCGCTGATCTCCCGCGCCGCCCCCTCAGATCGCCAGGGCGAGACCCTGGGGGCCAACAATGCCTCCAGCGCCGCGGCAAGGGTCCTGGGCCCCGTCATGGCGGGCTTTCTGTTCTCCGGGGTCGGGACCTGGGCCCCCTTTGTCCTGGCCGGCATACTGATGGTGCCCGCCGCGATCCTCATCGGGCTGCAGGGACGGCGCTGACCTCAGGCGGCGTGACGCCCCTGCAGCCGCTCACCGGCCCGTCGCGGCTGCGAATTCAAGGCTGCCGCCCCGATCTTGAACCCGCCCACCAGGCGGCTCAGTTCCGTGGCTTCCGCTCGCAGGGCATGGCTGGCCGCCGTGGCCTCCTCCACCATGGCGGCGTTCTGCTGCGTCACCTGGTCCATCCGGTTGACCGCGTCATTGACCTCGTTGAGGCCAATGGCCTGTTCCTGAGCGCTGGCGGCGATCTCCGAGACCAGGGTGTCGATCTGCTCGACCTGGACCACGATCTGACGCAGGGCCGCCCCGGTTCGTCCGACCAGATCGACCCCGGCACCGACCTGCTGGGTCGAGGTGCTGATCAGCGCCTTGATCTCCTTGGCCGCATCGGCTGAGCGCTGGGCCAGCGCCCGCACCTCTGAGGCCACCACGGCAAAGCCGCGGCCCGCATCGCCGGCCCGGGCGGCCTCGACGCCTGCGTTCAACGCCAGAAGGTTGGTCTGGAAGGCGATCTCGTCGATGACGCCGATGATCTGGGTGATTTCAGCCGACGATTTTTCAATGCCGCCCATCGCCGCGATAGCCTGCTCCACGACCTTGCCCCCCTCGCCGGCCCCCGTTCGAGCGGTGAGTACAGCGGCTCGGGCATCATTGGCCCCCTCGGCGGATTTGCGCACTGTGGCCGTGATCTCATCCAGAGCCGCAGCGGTTTCTTCCAGGCTGGCAGCCTGCTGCTCGGTGCGCCGGGAGAGATCGTCCGAGGCTCCGGAAATCTCGTCGGCACCAGAGCTGATCTGGCCGACATTGGCACTGATGACCCGCATGGCGTCCTGCAGCTTGGCCACGGCGGCGTTGAAGTCCGCCCGCAGCTGTTCGTACTCGCTGGTGAAGGGGTCATTGAGCCGATGGGTCAGATCGCCATCGGACAAGCGCGACAGACCCGTGGCCAGGGCATGGACCACGGCGGCCTGGGCGGCCTGGCTCTCTGCGCGCTCCAGTTCCACTTGGTCGCGCATAGATGCCTCGCGGGCGTCGCTGGCCTGCTGGGCCTCATGCAGGTTGGCCAGTCGGCGCTGGTTGTCCTGGAAGACCTTCAGGCCTCGTAGGATGGCGCCCAGCTCATCATTGCGCTCCAGCCGGTCGAGATCTTGCCCCGCCTCGCCCGCCGCCAGAGCCTCTGTGGCGCCGGCAATGCTGTCGATCGCCCGGCGCACGCCCAGCACGACCACCACCGAAAGACCGGCCACCGCCAGCAGGGTGAGCAGGGAGCCGATCATGAAGACGCGCCCAGCAAGCTGCCCTTGGGCGGCACTGTCGGCTGCGCGGCGTTCGGCATCGGCCTGGACGGCGCCTGTGGCCTTCTGCAGGGTCTCTGTCATGCGGGCATAGTGCTCTTCGAACGGCTGCACGAAGGCGACCGCTGTGCCGAAGTCCACCGCCATCATCGACACCACCACCTCAACGCCCCCCCGATAGTCCGTGAGGTCCTGGGCCAGATCGGTGACACGGGCCTGTTCTGCGGCCGGAAGGCGAGGTTTCAAGGCCTCCAGGTCGGACTTAATGGCGTCCACCTCGCCCATGAGGGCGGTGAGCTCCGCCGTAGAGTCCGGGGCGGCAAACGGGTCGGCCGCGCCCGCCTGCCGGGTCAGTAGCTGGTAGATCGTCAAGTGGGCCACAGCGACCCGGCGCGACACGGCCGCCAGCTCAAGCCCGGTCTGCATATCCTCCTCGACGATACGGTCCAGGGCCTGAGACTGCTGCTGCTGGCTGAAGAAGGCACCACCCGTGACCAAGGCCAGCATCAGCACGGCGAACAATGGCGCCAGGGCCATCTTCACCACGAGTGACAGGTCAGCAAAGCGAAGCGATCTCATTTCTGATCTCCATGAACCCGCCGCCCGGGGCGGGGGCGCAGCCGTCGACAAAAATCAAGGGGCCGCGCCGTACTCCTGGCGCGACCCCCTGGGGCGGCCCCACCCCAGGGGGGAGGGGTGGCGTGGGGCCGGTTGGGACTACCAGTCCTTGCTGAGGGTCATGAAGACCCGGCGCTCGGCGGCCAGGCCGCTGGTCTGACGTTGGGCGTCGTCCAGCAGGTTCTGACCGCTGACCGCCAACGTCATGCCGTTGGGCAGCTCGCGGGCGATCCGGCCGGCGAAGGTCATGTGACCTTCCACGGGCTGCAGAGCGGCGTTGTAGTAAAGCGACTTGTCGCCTTCGAAGCGGGCGAAGGTGTCCACCGACCACAGCTCATTGGCCCAGCCAATGTTCACATTGGCCCGGTGTTCCGGGGTGGTCTCGGAGAAGGCGGCATAGCGGATGGCGGTATTGTAGCCACGATCAGCGCTGTCCTCGATGTCGGTGAAGACGTAGTTGGCGCTCCAATGGAAGCCGTCAGCGACCTGACCTTCGGCGGTCAGCTCAAAGCCCCGCATCTCAGACTCACCAATATTGACGAAGCTGTAGACCGGCAGACTGATCGGGGTGGCCGGGGAGTCGGCCTGAACCCCATTGGGCTGACCCTTCACGTCCTCGCTTTTCTGGGCGAAGAGCTTAATCCCGACCTTGCCGCCGATCTGCGGCATATCGCGGGAATAACCGAGACCGAAGTTGGTCACCACGGTGGGATCCAGGGTCGGATTGCCCGTAAACGCGCCGCGGAAGGTCGGGGTAACCGCCACCAGCTGCAGACCGCCGAGGTCCACAAGGGTGGGCAGCTGCACGCCCCGGGCATAGGTGGCCCGGAAGGTGTCTGAGGGTGTGGCGCTCCACACGGCACCGAGGTTGTAGGTGGTTTCCTTCAGGCTGCGATCCCAAAGGGCGTTGGTCACCGGCGGCAGGCCGACGGGGAAGCGACCCTGGCGCTGAAGATCCAGGGCGTCATGTCGGGCGGCGGCCGTGAGGGAAAGCGTGTCGCTCACCTGCCAGTTCCACATCCCCGACACCGACATCACGTCATAGCTGATGATGCCGCCAGGCATGGGCGCGGTAGGCATCTCATTGTTGCGCTGTTCCACACCGACCCGGAAGGTGTGCTGGGCACCGACCTTGAACAGGTTTTGCAGGCTGAAAACCTGAATGGTGTTCTCGTAGCGGGTGGGCACCGCCGCGATCTCGGTCTTCACCGTCAGGTCATTCTGATAGGCCGAGGCCTGGATCAGACCAAACTGCGAGTCCCAGCTCAGCGTACCCTTCACCGAGTGGTTCAGGTACTTGGCCGGCGCATAGGCGTAGGTAGAGATGATGTCGGTCTGGATGGTGCTGGCATAGCCACCCTCCACCCGGAGCTCCACCTTGTCAGACAGCTGCGCGACAGCGTCGACATTGGCGGTCAGACGCTCGGGATCCAGGAACAGGCGGTCGAGGGAACCGGTGTTATTGTCCCACTCATCTTCTTTCGAGGAGCCCGCCGTCAAACGGGCCGACAGGCGCTCGCCGAGCTTCAGGGTCTGGCCGAGGGCCAACTCCTGGTAGTCTCCGGTTCCGGCTCGGACGGTGGCGAAACTCTCGTCGTCGAACTTCGGATTGTAGGTGATGATGTTCACCACCCCGGCCACGGCGTTGAAGCCGAACAGCGCGGAATTGGGGCCCTTGACCACTTCGATCTGGCGGATTTCCTCCAGACGCACCGGCAGGGTCGTCCAGGCGGTATAGCCATAGTGGTCGAGATAGGCCTGACGGCCGTTGACCAGCACCAGCAGGCGGGCTGAGCGGGCCTGGTTGTAGCCGCGGACTCCCACGTCGGTATGGCCAGCACTCCAGGCCTGGACATCGACGCCGGCCACCCGCGACAGGATGGTGGGCAGATCCGTGGCGCCCGAACGACGGATTTCGTCGGCCGAGATGATGTCCATATCCACGGGCGCCTGGCTTGAGCGCTGGGGAGAGCCGGTGGCGCTGGTGGTCACCGGTTCATTGAACAGCAGCTCCAGGGAGCCGTAGTCGATGGACTGGGCGCTGGCGGGAAGGGCTGTCAGGGCGAGGCCGGCAGCGGCGCCGGCAAACAGGAAGGACTTAAACATGGGTGATGGCTCCTGGCGTCGCGCCGGCTCAGACTTCTTTGATCATCATGCGAAAGGCGGCCTTGAAGGCAGCGCCCACGGCCGAGGCCGTCGCACGATTGACGATGATTTCGACCTTGGGCTGGGTCGCCACAGCCATGACGCAGGCACCTGAGGTGGCGCAGGCTGCGTCAGAGGAAATGGTGATGATCTTCTTGCCCCGGGCCGCTGCGCCGACCGCGGCGTAGTTCACACCACTGGTGACGAAGAAGACCTGGGCGTTGGAGCCGCCCACTGCGCCGGCTTCCACGGCTGTGCCCACCAGTTTGATGGCGCCGGCATCATAGCCCGACCCGATGGCGGCCATGACGGCGTTCTTTTCAGCTACCGAGGCCGGCTTGGACGGGTCGAAGACCACGCCCATGCGGGTAGCACCGGTTGGGCCGCCCTCCAGAAAGGTCAGAGCCCGTCCAGCAACCTGGAGGTTCTTGGCAGCATCGGCGTGGGCCACGGCCGGAAGGGCCAGGGCGGTAGCGCACAAAACAGCAGACGCTGACTTGGCGTATCGTGTGAACATGAGTGATCCCCTCACCCGCCTTTTTGCGGGCTGAATGGCGGGATATCGGTCTCAGAGATGCAAACAGAACCTTAACCGACCTCATGGATATCGCGAATAGAACGTCGGTATGCGATGTTTTATACTATACTGCTATGTATTCAACATCACTATTTGTGTAACATGAGCGTAACAATTCATACGAATTTTGGCCTTCTACACAATGTTGTTTTAATTAATGCCGGTATAGGCCTATCCTGAATCGCCCTACACATCAATATTGGAGACCTTGACTTGGGGCCTATCCATTAACCTACTGACGGTCTGAGCGCGAAAGTTTTCACGGTAGACGCTGTCTTCTGGGATTGATGGCGGATTGTCGCAGCCCCCGGAGAGATTGTCGCACCCCCCCTTCCGGACCCCTGGAACCCACAGGTTCAGCGCCTGTCCGCGCGCGACGCGGCAACGGGACTCACGGTTGAACGTCCGCCCCGACACCGACGCATAGGTCGGGGCTTGGTTCAGCTGAGCATTCTGGCCTATGAACCAAGGCCACACTGGAGCCGCCGACCATGACCGCTGAGACACCCCCAGACCGCCTGGCCACCAATCCGGACAGCCCTCACTATGATGAGGCGGTTCTGGCGCGGGGCGTAGGGATCCGGTTCAAGGGCGTCGAGAAGACCAATGTCGACGAGTATTGCGTCAGCGAAGGCTGGGTCCGACTGGCTGTCGGCAAGACCCTTGATCGCAAGGGCAACCCGGTCACCGTAAAGCTGCAGGGTGAGGTCGAGCCCTACTTTCGAGATACGGCGGATTGAGCCTCAGGCCTGCGAAATGGCCCCCGGCTTCGCTCTACGCCCCGCCACACCGCACGGCTTAGCCATCGAGGCTTCACTGACGGCCGGCCCACCCAAATCAAGTAACCCAAACCGAGGTGACCTCATTTTAGGCGCGTGATGCCCAAAAAATAAACACCTGATTTACCCGCGCCTGCCAAAGCCAGCCCCAGAGTAGATTGGCTTTCAGTCTGGAGTTGGGTCCTTGCATCGCTTCAATATTTCAACGCGAATTGTCATCGGGTTTCTATTTCTGCTTGTGCTCATGACCGGTCTGACCGTGGGCTCAATCGCCCAGGTCAACCAGGTCAAGGACAACCTGGCTGAGATCAATCAGGTCAACAGCGTCAAGCAGCGCTACGCGATCAATTTCCGCGGCAGCGTACATGACCGAGCCATCGCCATTCGCGATGTGGTGATGCTGGAGGATCCCGCTCAAGTTCAAGGCCAGCTGAACCTGATCGACAAGCTTGCGGCCGACTATGCGCGCAACGAGGAACTGATGGCGAAGATGATCGCCAATGCCCCCGCTGAGGAGCAGAAGATCATCGCCGATATCGCCGCCATTCAGGCTCAGACCAACCCCCTGGTGGCCCAGGTGATCGACCTCGAGGCCCAGGGACAGACCGATGCCGCTCGCGCCCTGCTCAACAGCGAGGTGGGCCCCCTGTTCGGCGAGTGGCTGAAGACCATCAACGTGTTCATCGACCTGCAGGAAGCGCGCAACCAGGCTGTGGGCGGCCAAGTGGAAAAGGCCGCCAGCGGCTTCCAGACCCTGGCCCTGTCCTCCCTGCTCGGGGCCACACTCCTGGCGATCTTGGCCTCCTGGCTGACCACCCGCTCCATCACCCACCCGGTAAACCGTCTGGCCCGGGTCATGTCGGTCCTGGCGGGTGGCAACTATCGCACCGAGGTGTCTGAGACCGAGCGGGGCGACGAAATTGGCGCCATGGCCCGTACGGTCGAAGTCTTCCGGCAGAATGGGCTGAGAGTGGCTGAGATGACCGAGGCCGAGGCCGCCAGTGAACTGGCCGCCGCCGCTGAGCGTGAGGCCAGTGAGGCCGAGCGTCTGGAGGCCGCCCAGGCCCAGGCCATGGTGGTTCAGACCCTGGCCAACGGATTGGAAAATCTGTCCGCGGGCAAGCTCAACTTCACCCTCGACGCCCCCTTCCCCCCTGCCTACGAAGCCCTTCGGGCGAACTTCAACACGGCGGTGTCCAGGCTTCACGACACGATCGCCACCTTCGCAACCTCGACCAGCAGCCTGCGGAGCAGTGCCCAGGAGGTCAGCCATGGGGCTGACGAGCTGTCCCGGCGCACCGAGCAGCAGGCCGCAAGCCTGGAAGAGACCGCAGCCGCTCTCGAAGAGATCACCGTCACCGTCAGCAAGACCGCCGATGGTGCCCGACAGGCCCATGGGGTGGTCAATTCCGCCCGTGCCGATGCCCATACCTCCAGCGAGATCGTGGCCGACGCCGTCGCCGCCATGGGTCAGATCGAGGCTTCAGCCAGCCAGATCAGCCAGATTATCGGCGTCATCGACGAGATCGCCTTCCAGACCAACCTTCTGGCCCTCAACGCCGGTGTCGAGGCCGCCCGCGCCGGCGAAGCCGGTCGAGGCTTTGCCGTGGTCGCCTCAGAGGTGCGCGCCCTGGCCCAACGCTCAGCCGACGCGGCCAAGGAGATCAAGTCGCTGATCTCCAACTCGGCGCAGCAAGTGGGCGCTGGCGTCGACCTGGTGGGCAAGACTGGCGAGGCCCTGCGTCGGATCGCCGGTCAGGTCAGCCAGATCACCGACCTGGTGACCGAGATCGCCGCCAGTGCGCAGGAACAGGCCGCAGGCCTGGCCCAGGTCAATACGGCCGTCAGCCATATGGATCAGATGACCCAGCAGAACGCGGCCATGGTGGAGGAATCCACCGCAGCCAGCCGCACGCTGTCGGATCAATCGGCCGAGCTGGCTCAGCTGATCACCGGCTTCCAGATCAACCGAACCGCGGCGCAGCCGACCGCCAGCCGGACCCCGGCGCGCATGACGGTGGTCCGCGAGGGTGCCACCCTGCGCAAGGTGGCCGCAGCGCCGGCGGCGGACACCTGGACCGATTTTTGAGTAGGCTGACTCCCGCTGCCTCAGGACCCTGTCTTGGGGTGGCGGGATCATTGGTGTAATCGTACCTGACCGCAGTCATGGGGTCTGGAATTGGTTCTGATCGCCTCCGCATTCGCCCTCGCGCTATTGGCGCAGGAGAGCCAGGCCACTTTGCAGTCCTGTGTGTTCGAGGCGGACGGCTGGGTCTGCCGCTACCGGGTTCCTGACGCCATCTATCGCCCAGAGCTCGCAGTGCCTTTACCGGCTCCGGTGCTGCCTCCCGTCTCCGCTCCTGCCCCTGCTCCCGTCTCCGACCTGCCCCAGGCAGCTCCAGATGAAGAGGCTCTGCGTCAGGCCCGACTGATCAGCCGTTGCGCCGACGCGCACTGGCTCTCCCTCTGCACCCCTGATGATCGTCGTCAGGCCAAGGCCCTGCAGGCGCGCGCCTTGGCGCGGGAGGCCCTGCGCTTGGAGGTGGCCGGCCTGGTGGCCAAGGATCAGTGTCCCGAGGCGATAAAGACGGCCCTGGAAGGGGGAGACCTCGATCTCGCCAAAGAGATCCGCGCCTTTTGCGCCCCTCAGAACTGAGGCTCCCCCGGCGGGGTATAGCGTCAGCACCCTCGACGCGGACCCCTTGAAACCAGCCCATGAAAAAACCGCCACCCCTGAGGAGTGGCGGTTTCCATTTGCCGGTCGAACCTGAACGCTTCAGGCGCGATTGAGGTCAGGGACCAGTGAGATCAGGGACGAGCAACCGGTCCGCAAACCCGGCCATCGGGGCAAGGCGCAATGTGCACCTGCGGCGGCTCGACCGTCACCTGGGACGGCTTCACCCGGACATCGGGGGCGTGCAGATAGATTTGAGCCGGGGCCACACGGATCGGCGGCGCCTCCACATAGATCGGCGGTCCCTGAATATCGATCCGGCCCGAAGGCACATAGACAGGCTGAGAGTGGATACGGACGGCTGGACCGCCTGTATGGCGGACATTCCACGGCACGCCCGGGGTATAGAACACATGCTCCTGCGGGCAGTAGCAGTTGGCGTGCCCCGGATGACCCGGATGAGACGGACCGCAGTTCTGGTAGCTGGGTTGAGCCGCAGTCGGGTGATACTGGGCGCTGGCCGCGCCCGCTGTAGCCAGAACGGCGAAAACCGCCAATGACGCTGCTTTAAGCATAAAAGAACCATCCCCCAATTTGATCATTTAAGGGCTGGCGAACGGCCATCAGCCCCTACGCTGACGAAATCTTGTTAGGACGGAATGCCGCACCTGACAAGGTTCGTTAACCATAGTTATCCTGAAGGTTAACCGGCCCATTCAAGGGGTGCAGACAGGTTCGCCTGACAGGCGATCTGTTGAGGCATGTTTCAACTGTTGCGGGTCAAACCCGCGCCTGAGTCCGCCGGTCCATGGCCTGTAGAACATGCTCTGCCAGCTGCTCTGCGGCCGCAGGTATGGCACCGCGGGGTCGCATCAAGGCAATCTCAGCGTCCGCCAGAGGCGGCAGACCGCTCTCCTCTCCCAGAATCACAAGATCTGGCGGTGCCATGTCCCGGGGCAGCACCGTCGCGCCGAGGCCGGCACGCAAGGCCGCCTGCTGACCCGCCAGAGAGGGACTGGTATAGGCCGCACGCCAGGCGAGACCGGTGGCCTCCAAAGCGGCGATTGCACGCTTACGGTAGACACAGGGCGACGGAGCCAGGACCAGGGGAATACGTCCCCCCGACGTCATGACCGCTGCATCTGCGGCAACCCAGACCAGGGGCTCACGCCAGACCCGCACGCCCATATCAGGCCCCAGGGGCTCGCGCTTGACCAGCACCATGTCGAACGCCCCATCGCGCAGCCCCTCCAGGAGCCGAAGGGTGAGGTCGCAGGTGACGGTCATCGCCACCTGAGGATGGGCTCGGACAAACGCACCAAGGATCTCTGGCAGGTAGAGCGTAGCGAAGTCCTCCGGGGCCCCCAGACGAACCTCGCCAGCCAGATCATCACCCCGTAGGCCGGCGATGATCTCATCATTGAGCCGCAGCAGTCGGCGCGCCTGCGGCAACAGCCCCTCACCGTCCGCGGTCAGGACCACCCGACGGGGATCGCGGGTAAACAGAGTCGCCCCTAATCGACCTTCCAGTCGTCGCAATTGCAGACTGACGGCCGATTGGGTCAGACCCAAGCGTTCACCGGCCCGGGTAAAGTTCTGAGTTTCAGCAATAGCGACGAAGGTGCGGACGAGGTCCAGGTCCAAGGTCTCGAACCGCGCGCGCTCTGACATGATCACCCATCCTAACTCAAAATTTTTTCTTTGTAATCTGGCGGTTGGACCATTACCCAGGCCGCCAGATCACAAGATTGCAGTGGAAAGACGCGTCCGTCTTCTCTGCCGAATGCCTCAGAACCTGACAGGCGACAGGCCGGCTTCCGCCAGGAACATCTGACCTTTCAGGGCCAATCTTCGACGCTTGAGGTCCTGGAGGCGCATCGTGTCAGGTGTCTCGAGGCATTCTTCCTGACGGATGGCGTTATCAAGCCTGCGGTGCTCATTCCTCAATCGATACAGACGTATCCGGTCCACTCCTGGGCTCCTCATTGGTAGAGGGCGCGCCCGGTCCTGAGACTCCAGTCCGTCGATTGGGGGGGAGAGTGACCTTCAGACCCTTCTCGCAGCCGGACGCGCCCGCTGCGGTCCGACATCGCGACCCCTATGGTCGCCAGAGGGGCCCGGCCCGCGTCCTGATCTGGCCGGAGGGGTCGGCCCCATGCAAGCCAAACCGTCATTCCAAACCGTTATGGCGCTCATGAGTTTCTGATGGCCAATGCGGCGGGATGCGATAAGGCAGGCTCATAGCAACCATCGCCACGCGCCTCGGTGAAAGCCCCGCGGACCGCCCCATGTCTCACCCATAGCCGCCACGAGAGGCGGAGAAGGGAGACGCAGATGTTGAGCAAAATGTGGAGTGTCACCAGCGCCCTCATGCTGGCGGTTCTGATCGCGTGGGTCTGGGCCTATCCCAAATTGTTTTCGGGCCAGGAGGTTCACCAGGTCTTCAGGTGGAGCGCCCTCCTCACGGGGCATGCCTTTATGGAAACCTATGTGCGTTGGGGGGCCGGTGCTGTGGCCTTGGTCGCCGTTGCCCTCTTGCTGATCGGCAGAACCCGCCTGGTGGGCGCCTACATTGCTGCGGGCCTATCGCTGTTCTACCTGGTTCTGCACGCGACGCCGTGGCTTGGCGCAGCCATCCCCACCTATGATGTGCTGGTCTCAGGGCTCCAGACGGGCCTCAGCGCCGAGCAGATCCTAGACGCCCAACGGCCAGACGATGTGCCGATCATCATGACCCTGCTGAACGGCATACTGGCCGGCCTGGTCATCGTGGCTGAACTGGGCCGTCGCAACGAGGCAAAGGCACCAGGAAGGGTCGCGGCCGTCGTACTGAACTGACTCTTTTGAAGCTTGTACCTGCCATTGAGCGCCGCAGAGCTTGGCCTCTGCGGCGCTTTCAGTTTGAGGCCAGGGCTGCATCAGCCTATCGCCCTGCGCAGCGAACCTCGCTAGAAGGCGGCCATGACCGCTGCGCCTGCGAAATCCCTGGCCGATACGGCCGCTGAGTTCGGCCTCAAGGCCGAGGAATATGACCTGATCCTCAAGCGTCTGAACCGCGAGCCGAACCTCGTGGAACTGGGCGTCTTCTCGGTCATGTGGAGCGAGCACTGCTCCTACAAATCCAGCCGCAAACATCTGGGCAAATTCCCAACCAAGGGGCCCCGGGTGATTCAGGGCCCGGGCGAGAATGCCGGGGTGGTGGACATCGGCGATGGCCAGGCCTGCGTCTTCAAGATGGAGAGCCACAACCACCCCTCTTACATCGAGCCTTACCAAGGGGCTGCGACCGGGGTCGGCGGCATCATGCGCGATGTCTTCACCATGGGCGCACGCCCGATCGCGCTGCTGAACGCCCTGAGATTTGGAGACCCCAGCCACCCCAAGACCAAGCGACTGGTCTCCGGCGTGGTCGCCGGCATCGGCGGCTACGGCAATTGCGTCGGCGTCCCCACCGTGGCGGGCGAAACCAATTTCCATCGGGGCTATGACGGCAACATCCTGGTCAACGCCATGTGCGTCGGTCTGGCCGACGCCGACAAGATCTTCTACTCCGCCGCCCCTGGCCCTGGCCTGCCGGTGGTCTATTTCGGCTCCAAGACCGGCCGTGACGGCATCCATGGCGCGACCATGGCCTCGGCAGAGTTCGACGATGCCTCGGACGAAAAGCGCCCCACCGTCCAGGTCGGCGACCCCTTCGCCGAGAAGTTGCTGATCGAGGCGACCCTGGAGCTCATGGCCTCGGGCGCGGTGGCCGCCATCCAGGACATGGGCGCGGCGGGCCTCACCTCGTCCTCCGTCGAGATGGCCGGCAAGGGCGGGGTGGGCATCGAGCTCAACCTGGACGCGGTCCCTCAGCGCGAGGAGGGCATGAGCGCCTACGAAATGATGCTCTCGGAGAGCCAGGAGCGGATGCTGGCCATCCTCAAGCCCGGCCGCGAGGCCGACGGCCAGCGCATCTTTGAAAAATGGGGCCTGGACGCCGCCACCATCGGCCAGACCACCGATACGGGCCGCATTGTGCTGAGACACCAGGGCCAGGTGGTCTGCGACCTGCCGCTCGGTCCCCTGTCCGACGACGCGCCCCTCTATGATCGCCCCTGGGTCGCGCCGGCCCTGCAGCCCACCCTTACCGCTGCCGACGTGGCCGAACCGTCGGACTATGCCGCCGCCGTCAACCAGCTGATGGGCAGCCCGGACATGGCCTCCAAGCGCTGGATCTGGGAACAGTACGACCGTCACGTCATGGCCGACACCATGGAAGACTCCGCCACCGGCGCCGACGCCGGCATCGTGCGGGTGCATGGGACCAAGAAGGCCCTGGCGGTCACCTCCGACTGCACCCCCCGCTATGTGCTGAACGATCCCTTCGAAGGGGGAAAACAGGCTGTCGCCGAGGCCTGGCGCAATCTCACCGCCGTGGGGGCCGACCCCATCGCCATCACCGACAACCTGAACTTCGGCAATCCTGAGCGCCCGGAGATCATGGGTCAGATCGTCCGAGCGATTGAGGGCATGGCGCTGGCCTGCCGTGAGCTCGACTTCCCCGTCGTGAGCGGCAATGTCTCGCTCTACAACGAGACCAATGGCCAGGCCATTCCGCCTACCCCAACGGTGGGTGCCGTCGGGCTGATCGCCAATTATGAGCGTCGGGCCGATTTCTCCAGCCTGAAGCCGGGCGACGCCCTCGTCCTCCTGGGCGACACCCATGGGGCCCTGGGGGCCAGCATGTATCTGCGCGAAATCCTGGGTCGTGAAGACGGGGCACCGCCGCCCGTGGACCTCGCCCAGGAACGCAAGGTAGGTGATTTTGTCCGCGACCTGATCAAGGGCGAGCAGATCGCCGTTGTCCACGACCTGTCTGATGGCGGGCTTATCGCCGCGGCCGCGGAGATGGCGCTGGCCTCCGGCGTCGGCGTGACTCTGAGCCTGGCTGGCGAACTCCCCGCCCACGCTGAGCTGTTTGGCGAGGATCAAGCCCGCTATCTGCTGGCTGTCACCGACCCAGAACCGATCCTGGCCGCTGCGCGTGCGGCGGGCATTTCCGCCCGACTCATCGGTGAAGCGGGCGGCGACGTGCTGGCGGCGACAGATCTGTTTCAGCTGCCGCTTTCGCAACTTCGCGATGCATACGAAGGGTGGATGCCGGCGTACATGGGTTAGGCGGAGCCAGACCCGGGCTCCCCCGTTAAAGGTTGTCATGCCCCATAGCCTCCCCCGCCTTGCCGCGCCGCTCGTCCTGCTTGCCCTGGCCGCTTGCGCTGGAACGCCTCAGCAGGGGCAATTCCTGACCTCCTATGAAGGATTGGTCCCCCGCACCGATATGGTGCGGGCCGGTGCCCTCGATCGGACAGACCTCGTCGCTTTGGCCAAGGTGCAGAGCGTGCAGATCGAACCCACGGTCTTTTCCCCCCGGGCCGAGGCGACCGCCTGGATGACCCCCGTTGAACAGACCGCGGTCCTGCGTGAGGTCGACGCCCAGCTTTGCTTTGAACTCTCGGAGCGTTTCGAGATCACCGCCGCCCCGGCGTCTGCCGGTGCCCACCGGGTGCGCGCTGCTGTCACCGAGGTCATTCCCACCGGCCGGGTCGGATCGGCGGCCTCTGCGGCGGCCGCATTCTTTATCCCAGGCCCGATCGGCGTCCGGGTGCCGGGCACCCTGGGGGGACTGGGCGCAGAAGCCGAGTTGCTGGATTCAGCCGGCCAGCAGGTGGCCGCGGTGGTCTGGCGCCGGACCGCCACCGCCATTGGAACCGACAACCCTTCCCTCAGCCGGATCGGTGACGCCCTGCAGTTTGTCGAGCCCTTCGCCGACGCCGCCGCCGCCGCCATGACCCCGGAGGATCACACCGCCCGAACGATCACGGCAGAGACTGATCCTTGCCGGGAGTTTGGCGCACGTTTCCGGGCGGAGGGCTTCGGTGCCCGGTTCATCACCGGCCTCTATGTGCCCGAGGCCAGCGCCGCCCGGCCCGCTGAGCCCGCGACGATCCC
Organism: Phenylobacterium sp.; assembly: GCF_022402485.1. Classification (GTDB taxonomy): domain Bacteria; phylum Pseudomonadota; class Alphaproteobacteria; order Caulobacterales; family Caulobacteraceae; genus Phenylobacterium. Next base: position 47,177 of record NZ_JAKRSA010000001.1, read on the forward strand.
GCCCGAAGCGCCCCAACCGTGACGGCGCCCAGCGCGCCGACAGAGGAAGGGCCGGGTCTAACCGTCTGGTATGACGGCGGCTGCCCCCTTTGCGCCCGGGAGATCGCGCTCATGCGCCGCCTCGATCCCGACCAGCAGGTCTGCTTTGTGGATCTGGAGACCGCCCAGGACACCCCCCTGCCCCGTCAGGTCATGCTTGAGCGCTTTCATGTGAGCACGCCCGACGGTGCCACCCAATCAGGGGCAGCCGCCTTTGCAGCCCTATGGCGCAGCCTGCCAGCCCTGCGCCCCTTGGGTCGGGTCGCAGCCTGGCCGCCCCTGCTGGCGGCGCTGGAGCTTTTCTACAGGGGCTTTCTTCGCCTGCGGCCACGACTGCAGGGGCTGGTGCGGCGGTGGGATGACCGCCGTCGTTCGGTTGAGCCATGATCCCAGATACAAAAATCCCGTTTCCGGCCCTGGCTTTGGGCGTGGCAGGCGTCATCCCCTTTGCTGGCCTTGCCGGACTGATCCTCCTGAATGGTGCGGGGCTCCTGGCGCCAGAGCAGGCCGTCCGGGTGCTGCAGCTCTATGGGGCCGTGATCCTGTCTTTCATGGGCGGGGCCCAGTGGGGCCTGGCTTCGGCTCGTCTCCACGGCCCCTCAGCCCGAGCCCTGGCGGTGAGCGTTCTGCCGGCGCTGTTTGCCTGGGCCACCTTCCTGGTGGCCAGCGACCTGGCCTTGCTGGCCCTGGCGGCGGCCTTCCTGGCTCTGATGCTCTACGACCTTTGGACCGTTCGCCGGGAAGAGGCCCCCCGCTGGTATGGCAGACTTCGGGTCGGGCTCACTCTGGCCGTGATCACGAGCCTGTTGGCGGCGATGATCTGAAGCGAGACTGCGTCCAGACCCGCGGCTGGCCCGTACAACAAGGGAACACAGCAGAGAAGGGTTGGATCGTGATGCGTTCGTCGACCTTGGTTTCCCTGGCCGAGATGGCCGCCCGGCAGGCCCGCCTGCTCAAGCGCGAAGGCGCTGTGAAAGAGGCTCAGGACCTCGCGGTCCGGGCCCTGGCGCTTTTGTGGATGGCTGAACCTCAGCCCGTACCAGTGCGTGTGCGCCGTTACGAACAGCCCCTTCGCTGAGACTGGCCCCAAGTCCGGCCGCCGATAGCCCTGGCCTCGCTCAACCGCTAAGACCAATGGCAGCGTGTGCGTAGCAGGGAGTCGGCGGCATGGCAGGCCTGAAGGACAAGCGCGGCTTCATCGACAAAGATCGCCTCGACCTCACCGAGCGCAAGGCCGTCGAATACTGGATGAAGCGCTGGGGCGTCACCCGCGACCAGATCACGGCGGCTCACCGAAAGGTGGGCCGGATGACCAAGGACATCGCCGCTGAACTGGGCAAGCGACGCTAGCACGCCCCTTTTTCCGTCAGAGCCGACCGAGATGCCGACGGGGCTGGTCATGGGCTGCGTTCTGCGGAAAGACAGGGGCCTCGTCTGAAATTGGGGGCATGTCGCCATGGACCGTCGATCCTTTCTGCTTTCCGCCGTGGCCACCGCCGCCCTGGCCAGTGGGGCCCGCGCCCAGGGGCTGAGCCTCCAGGACCAGGGCCTTCGCGCCCTGTTCGACCAGATGTTCAGCGAGATGCTTGATCATTCGCCCGAGAGCGTCACCCGCCTTGGCCTGCACCAGGGCGCGCGCCTGGCGGCAAAGGGGCAGCTAAATGGTGCATCCATTGCCGATATTGCCGCCAGAAAGGCCCGAAACGCCGCCAATCTGGCCCGTCTTCAGGCCCTCGCCCCCTCGACCCTGAGCCCCTCGGAAGTCCCGCACTACGAGGCCGTTCTGTTCACCCTCGGTGCCGACGCAGAGGCCAACAGCCGCTACGCCTATGGGGATACGGGTGCCGGCGATCCCTATGTGATCTCGCAGCTGAACGGTGCATATCGCTCGATCCCTGACTTCCTGGGGACCCAGCATGGCATTGAGACCAAGGCTGACGCTGAGGCCTATCTCTCGCGCCTGTCACAGTTCGCCGACGTCATGGACCAGGAGACCGAGCGCAGCCGTCAGGACGCCGAGCTTGGGGTAATCCCCCCGGACTTTGCCCTGGAGCGGGCCCTGACCCAGATGGCGGGTTTGAGGGGAGATCCCGCCACCTCGCCCCTGGTGACGTCGGTGGCCAGCCGCGCTGCGGCCCGAGGGATAGAGGGCGACTATGCCGCCCAGGCGAGCGCCATCTATCTGGAAAAGGTCCTGCCTGCCCTGGAGCGCCAGATCGCCTGGATCCAGTCCCTACAGCCCCGGGCGGTCCATGACGCCGGCTGCTGGCGGCTGCCCGATGGCGAGGCCTATTACCGTGACGCCCTGAAAAGCTCGACCACCACGACGCTTACCCCCGAAGAGATCCACGAGCTGGGCTGGGAACAGGCCAAGGCCCTGTCGGCCCGGGCTGAGGTGATCCTTGAAGGTCAGGGTCTGACTCAAGGTTCGGTGGGGGACCGCATCCAGGCGCTCTTCAAGGACCCTCGCTACCTCTATGCCGACACCGACGAAGCCAAAGAACAACTGATTGCTGACCTCAACGCCCAGATGGCGGAAATCGCACCGCGATTGCCTGAGGTCTTTGGAGCTCTGCCGAAGGCCGCTGTCGAGGTCCGTCGGGTGCCCAAGTTCATCGAGGCCGGCGCGCCGGGGGGCTACTATAATCGGCCTGCCCTGGATGGCTCACGGCCGGGCATCTACTGGATCAATCTGCGGGATTCCGCCGAAAACCCCAGCTGGACCCTTAAGACCCTCACCTATCACGAGGCCATGCCCGGCCATCATCTGCAGCGTTCCCTGCAGCAGGAGGCCGACATTCCGATGCTGCGCCGGGTCGCCGGCTTCTCGCCCTATAGCGAAGGCTGGGCGCTCTATTCCGAGCAGCTCGCCCTGGAGATGGGCATGTACGAGAACGACCCCCTGGGCGAGCTTGGCCAGATCCAGGCCTCCCTGTTCCGGGCCGCCCGTCTGGTGGTCGACACCGGGATCCACGCCAAGCGCTGGAGCCGTGAGCAGGCCATCGAGACCATGACCAGCATTGACGGCAGCCCCACAAGTTCAGCGGCCACCGAGATCGAGCGCTACAGCGTTTGGCCAGGCCAAGCCTGCAGCTACATGGTCGGCAAGCTCACCTGGCTGCGCCTGCGTGCAAAGGCGCAAGGTGCCCTGGGCGACCGGTTCACCCTGCCGGCCTTCCACGACGCCACCCTTCTGTCGGGCGCTATGCCGCTCACCGTGCTGGAGAGCGTCGTTGATCGACACATCGCCGCCCGCAAGGCCTGAGGCGCTCAGGCCTCGGTCGCCCGGCGCAGCAGGTCCAGCGCCGCAGCGGCGAAGGCGTCCATGTTGGCGGCCCGGTCGTCCGATCCGGTCCTCACGGTGATCACCAACTCCACAGGCCCAGACACCGCAATGCAGGTGTGGCCCGCCGGATCGCCATAGCCGTTGCCGGTAGGCCCTGCCGCGCCGGTCTCCGAAAGACCCCAGTCGGCCCCGAACCGTTCGCGCACGGTCCGCGCCAAAAGCAAGGCATAGGGCTCAGAGGCTGAGCGCATGCCGGCCACCGCCTCCCGAGGGATTTCCAGCAGGCTCATGCGGGCCTTGCCTGTGTAGACCACCGCGCCGCCGAGATAGTAGGCCGAGGCCCCAGGCACGGCGAGCAGGGCCGCCGAGATCAACCCGCCAGACGAGCTCTCCGCCACAGCCACCTTTTGCCCACTGGCCTTGAGCTGCTCGCCCACCACCGCCGCCAGTTCCGCCAGATTGCCCATGGGTGTCTCTCTCCTGTTTTCACCGACAGCTTAGAGCATGAACGTCTTGGCCGCAGGGCATCTACAGCCCATGATGGCGCCAATTAGAACACCGCGATTTTCGGGAGGATTTTTCACATGGACGCCCAATCACAATGGACGGGCCTGGACGCCAGACGTCTGGAGCGCATCGCCGACCACCTGCAACGCAATTACATCGACCCCCAGAAGATCGCCGGCTGTCAGATCCAGGTCGCCCGCCACGGCCACATTGCCTACGAAAAGGCCTTCGGCTCCATGGATGTGGAGCGCGCCAAGCCGATGGTCGATGACGCCATCTTCCGCATCTATTCCATGACCAAGCCGATCACCTCGGTGGCGCTCATGACCCTCTATGAAAAGGGCTATTTCCAGCTCAATGATCCTATCAGCCGGTTCGTGCCCTCCTGGCGCAACCACAAGGTCTGGGTTTCCGGCGAAGGCGATGATCTGGTCACCGAGGCGCCGCACCGGCCGGTCTCGTTCCGCGACGTGCTCACCCACACCGGCGGCTTCACCTATGGCGGCGGCCTGCCCGGGGTTGGCCTGCAGCATCCCGTGGACAAGATTTACCGCGCCCTCAAGGTCCGTTCGGTCGGCGGGGCCGACTCCATGCAGGAGTTCATGGACAAGCTCGGCCAGGTGCCCCTGCTCTATCAGCCGGGGACGCGCTGGATGTACTCGCTCTCCACCGACATCTGCGGTGCCCTGGTGGAAATCATCTCCGGCAAGCCCTTCGACCAATATCTGAAGGAAGAGATCTTCGAGCCCCTGGGCATGGTGGATACCGCCTTCCACGTCACCCCGGACAAGGTGGGTCGCTTTACCGCCAACTATCAGCGCGGCCCTGACAAGAAGCTGAAGCTGATCGATGATCCCGGCGGCGAAAGCCAGTTTGTCCGTGAACCCGGCTTCAAATCCGGTGGCGGGGGCCTGACCGGCACGGTGGCCGACTATGGACGCTTCACTGAAATGCTGCGCCGTGGCGGCGAGATCGACGGCCACCGGATCCTGGGTCCCCGCACCCTGGAAATGATGCACATGAACCATCTGCCCGGCGGCAAGGACCTGACCCAACTGGCCATCGGTGCCTTCTCCGAGACGGCCAATGAGGGTGTGGGCTTTGGCCTGGGCTTCGCCTCGACCATGGGCCAGGTGGAAACCGGCTCCCTGGGCGTCGGCGACTACTATTGGGGTGGCGCGGCCTCGACCATTTTCTGGGTCGATCCCAAGGAGGACCTGACCCTGGTCTTCATGACCCAGTTGATGCCGTCGGGGACGTTCAACTTCCGTGGCCAGCTCAAGGCCCTGATCTACTCGGCCATCACCGATTGAGCCCATCTCGGCCCCGGGCAAGACAGCGCCCGGGGCCGAGCGTGGCCCTAGGTCCCGATCACGCCACCGTCATCCTTGGTAATCACCACCGTGGCTGAGCGGGGCACAGATCCATTGTAATCGGGGAAGCCCGAGCCGAACTCGCCCGCAGCGAACTGGGCACCGGTGCCCTGGGCCCCAGGATGCTGGAAGTTCACGAACATGGTCTTGCCATCCGGCGTAGTCACCACGCCGGTGCACTCCTGCCCCCAGGGGCCGGTCATGAAGCGTCGGACCTCTCCCGTGGTGGGGTCAGCGGCCAGCAGCATGTTCATCCCAAACGGCTTAAGCGGGCCGTCGTAGTCGGGGCCGACGTCGCCCATGTCGGACTGGATCCAGAGCCTGGACTGGGCGTCGAACCACAGGCCGTCGGGGCAGGCGAAGATGTTGTCTTCGTTCAGCGCTCCGCCATCGGCGAGTTTGGAATTGCCTGCGTCTCCGGCCAGCAGGAACAGGTCCCAGGCAAAGCGGGTGGCTGTGTGATCCCCACCTTCATAGGTCCAACGGACAATCTGGCCGAAATTGTTGGCGGCCCGGGGATTGGCGGCGTCCACCTGATCGGGTCGGCGGCGGGAGTTGTTGGTCAGGGTGAAGTAAACCGCGCCGGTGCGGGGATCCACCGCGCCCCACTCCGGACGGTCCATCTTGGTGGCGCCCACGTGGTCTGCTGCGAGGCGGGTGTTCACGAGAATATCGGCCAGGTCCGCAAAGCCTTTGTCCGGCGTCAGACCGTTCTGCCCCGGTGCCAGGGCCAGCCACTGCCCCGTCCCGTCGTCGTTGAACTTCGCCACATAGAGCGTCCCCTGGTCGAGGATCGCGCCATCGGTCTGGCCTGGCGAAAAGTCGCCCGCCGACACGAACTTGTAGATGTACTCAAACCGGGAGTCGTCGCCGGAATAGCAGACCACGGGCCCGCCCGCCGTCGCAGGGGCGAACACAACGCCCTCATGGGCAAAGCGGCCCAGGTGAGTGCGCTTGATCGGCGCGGCGTCGGGGTTGAACGGGTCAATCTCGGTCATCCAGCCCATGGCATTGGGCTCATTGCGATAGTCTTCCAGGGGTGAGGCCCCCTTTGCCGAAGCATCGAAACGCACGAACTCGTCCGCACCGGATTTGGCCAGATGCCAGCCAAAGCGACCCCCGCGCGGACTGGTCGAAACCCCATAGCGGGCATGCTCCCGCGGCAGGTCAGGCTTCTGGTCGATCTTGTCGGTGTTGGAGAAATAGCTGGCCCAGTTTTCCTCGGCAGCCAGATAGGTGTTCCAGGGGGTCACCCCATGGGAACAGTTGTTCAGCGTACCACGCACCTGCGTGCCGTCGGGGCTGAAGCGGGTGCGCACATGGGGGGTGCCGCGCACCGGACCGCTGAGCTCAACCAAAGTGCCCGAGGTGACGCGTCTGTTGCGGGGATCTGCAACCACGGCCCATGTTCCGTCGGCCTGTCGGGTGGTGCGATAGATCGATACCCCATGGGCGGCGATCTCCATGCGCACCTCGTCATCGTCTCGCCGACCCTCGGCATCATAGACAACGCTGTGGGTCCCGATGGGCTGGCCCTTGTAGCCGGGCTTCTCGGCGTGAAGTAGGCGCGGCTCGATGTACTCGTGATTGACCACGATCAGGCCGTCGTTGGACGACCCCTCGATCGGGAAGAAGTGCATCCCGTCGTGATGCTGGCCGATCTGGTGCTCCTGTTCGGCACCTGTGTTGGCACCTGGACGCGACACCGGCATGTCACCGGAGATCGGTGTGCCGGTGGGGCCCAGAATCTGGAAGCTATAGCCCTCGGGCACCACCACCTTGTCCTGATAGCTGACTGGAACGGCCTTGAAGCCCAATAGCGAGGAGGTTGCCGCCTTGGCCATGGCAGGCTTGGGCGCCAGCGAACCGCCGATCAGGCCTGTGGCCAGCGTCGCCAGACCGCCTATCAGGAACTGCCGGCGCGCCACCCGGGCCTCCATCACCTGATAGAAGTTGCGGTTTGCCGAGCGGTTGGAGGGGACTTCGTCGCCGTGCTGGTAGCCGGGGGCCTGAGTGTGGTCGGGATAGTCCCGCTCAAAGTCGCTCATCTCTGGTCCCTATTCTGGTTCAGACGGGCTTGTGTTGTCAGGGGAGGATCGCCCTAATCGCGCTGTGTCACAGGGACATGACCTGCGTCCACACATTGCAGACCCTAAGCCATAACAGAGAGCCGACCAGCCGTATGACAGGGCGAGCGTTCACACCCAGATCTGCCACGGCTTTAGGCTCGGGGGGTCCTGCGCCGAATCAGACCGTCGAGCCCAGGAGCACTATGATCGGCCGTTAAATGGCATCCTCTCGGGCCGAGATGCTAGAACACCGTTAATGATTTTGGACCGATAAAGATCGTCAGTAGAGAGCGATTACCCATGCCTATGACCCAGGCCGACCT
>NZ_JAKRSA010000002.1 GCF_022402485.1 Phenylobacterium sp.
GCCGCGCCGATGAAGCTGGCGAAGAGGGGGTGGGGTTCGAAGGGTCGGCTCTTCAGTTCGGGGTGGAACTGGACGCCGACGAACCAGGGGTGGTCGGCGCGCTCGCAGATCTCCGGCAGGACGCCGTCGGGGGATAGGCCCGAGAAGCGCAGGCCCGTGCCCTCGATGGCCTCGCGATAGCCGATATTGACTTCGTAGCGGTGGCGGTGGCGCTCGCTGATGGTCTGGCCGCCATAGATCTCGGCGACCCGCGAGCCCGGTGTCAGCACCGCGTCATAGGCGCCCAGGCGCATGGTACCGCCCAGATTGTCGCCCTCGCCTCGGGTCTCCCGCTCATTGCCCCGCACCCATTCGGTCATCAGGCCGACGACAGGTTCGGACGTGGGGCCAAATTCCGTGGACGAGGCGTCCTTCAGGCCGGCCAGGTTCCGGGCGGCTTCGATCATCGCCATCTGCATGCCAAAACAGATGCCGAAATAGGGGATTTCGTGTTCCCGGGCGAAGCGGACCGCCTGGATCATGCCTTCGGAGCCCCGCTGGCCAAAGGCGCCGGGCACCAGCACCCCATGCACCCCCGTGAGCCGTTCGGAGATCAGATCTTCTTCGCCGCCCTCGAAGGCCTCGCCCTCGACCCAGTCGAAGCGGACGCGGACATTGTTGGCCACCCCGCCATGAACCAGGGCCTCGACCAGAGACTTATAGGCGTCGGTCAGGCCGGTATACTTGCCGACGATGGCGATGTTCACCTCGCCATCCGGGTGGGTCAGGGTGTGACCGATGGTCTCCCACCGCGACAGGTCTGGGGCCGGCGCATCAGTGATGCCGAACACCTCCAGCACCTCAGTGTCCAGGCCCTGGCGGTGATAATCCAGGGGCACGGTGTAGATGCTGGAAGAGTCCTGGGCCTCGATCACCGCGCTCTCACGGACATTGCAAAACAGCGCGATCTTGCGCCGCTCCCCGGCCGGGATCTCGGTCTCGCAACGGCACAGCAGGATGTCGGGCTGGATGCCGATGGACCGCAGCTCCTTGACCGAGTGCTGGGTCGGCTTGGTCTTCATTTCGCCGGCGGTCTTGATATAGGGCAAGAGCGTCAGGTGGACGAAACACACATGGCCCCGGGGCAACTGCTGGCCGAGCTGGCGGATGGCCTCGAAGAACGGCAGGCCCTCGATGTCGCCGACGGTGCCGCCGATCTCCACCAGGACGAAGTCGACGCCTTCGCCGGCATCGGACAGAACGAAGCGTTTGATCTCGTCGGTGACGTGGGGAATGACCTGGACAGTGGCACCCAGATAGTCGCCACGCCGCTCCTTCTCCAGGATGGTCTTGTAGATCTGGCCCGTGGTGACGTTGTCGCCGCGGGTGGCGTTGACGCCGGTGAACCGCTCGTAATGGCCGAGGTCGAGGTCGGTCTCAGCCCCGTCCTCGGTGACGAAGACCTCCCCATGCTGATAGGGGCTCATCGTGCCGGGATCGACGTTCAGATAGGGGTCGAGCTTGCGCAGGCGGACCTTATAGCCGCGAGCCTGCAGGAGCGCGCCAAGGGCGGCGGAGGCGAGACCTTTTCCCAGGGAGGAGACCACGCCGCCGGTGATGAAAATGTACCGGGTCATGGGCGGTCAACCTAGCATCGATTCGGGGCGCGGCCCCGCATAAGAGCTGCGCCAAAACGTCTGAGAGGGCCAAGGGTGGCCCAGAACTAAGGGCATAAGACCCGCGCCAAGTGGGCGCACAGGGTCCGCTAGGCAGCGCTTAGGGCGCTGGTGTGGTCGGCGCCGGAACGGCAGCCTCACCGCTGCTCGCGGGTGCGACGGCTTCGGTGTCGAGGAAAGGATTACGGATCTGGGCGGCCGGAGCGGCCAAGCTGCCATCGCCGCTTTCCACCGGGGCGGCGGGAACGGCTGCCACCGGCGGGGCGCTCAGTTCAGTGGGATCCAGAGCTTCGATGTCCAGGCGGTCCACCGCCGATCCCCCGCTGACCCGGCCAGACACCAGGGTGATCGCCAGGCTGAGAGCGAAGAACACGCCGCCGAGAATCCACGTGGCGCGCGACAGAAAATCGCCAGAGCCCCGGGCGCTCATGAAATTGCCCGATCCACCACCGCCCATGCCCAACGCCCCGCCTTCGGAGCGCTGCAGCAGGACCAGGCCGATCAGGGCCAGGCAGACGATGACCAGGATGGCGAGCAGAATGCTGAGCAGCATGGGCTAGTCCATAACGTGTGGGTGCGGAACCCGAAGAGCGTCCCGCGCCGAAAAACCAAGCGCGCGCTGTATCATCCCCCAGAGGCCAAGGCCATAGGGCGGTGATCTGCGCACGGCACAAGACCAAGACCTTCGACCGCGATGTCCAACGCGGCCCCCTGCCGCCTAGACCCCCGGGGTGCCTGCGACAATGGCCAGAAACTCGCTGGCCTTAAGGGATGCGCCGCCCACCAGAGCGCCGCCCACCTCTGGCAGGGCGAGGATCTCGGCGGCATTGTTCGGCTTGACCGAGCCGCCATAGAGAATCGCGGGTGCCGCGCCCGCTGGCCCAAACATCTCCACCAGAGTCGCTCGGATCGCCTGGTGCACCTCGGTGATGTCGTCCAGGCTGGGGGTCAGTCCTGTGCCAATAGCCCACACCGGCTCATAGGCCACGGTGAAGGCCTTGCCTGTGAGAGACCCCGGCAAGGACGCTCGCACCTGATCGGTGACCACGGCCAGGGCCCGGCCGGCCTCGCGCTCGGCCCGGGTCTCGCCGACACAGATGATCGGCTCTAGCCCGGCCTGCAGAGCGGCCTCCACCTTGGCGGCCACCTGTTCGTCGGTCTCTCCATGACCAGCCCGTCGTTCGGAATGACCCAGAATCACCAGGGTGGCGCCGGCCTCTCGCAGCATTTCGGCCGATACGTCGCCGGTGAAGGCGCCGCTTGCCTGGGAATGGCAGTCCTGTCCGCCGATCTCAACCGGTGCGCCCGCCAAGGCGGTGGCCATGCGCTCCACCAGCGTCGCTGCAGGACAAAGCGCCACGCGGACCCCCGCTGTTGGAGCGCCAGCGGCAATGGCGCGGGCTTCAGACAGGGCCGGACCGGTCCCATTCATCTTCCAGTTGCCGGCGATCAGGGGGGTGGGTGTGGTCATTTGGCCTCTCCGTGGGGTCAATCAGGCGGTTAAGCCAACCGATCAATGCTGTCACGTGCTTGCGGGGGGGAAGCCGCCTCCACTATACCCGCCCCTCTGGACTTCGCGCCGAGGAAGGGTCCTCCATGCTTACCGCTTTCCGTGCCTTCGCCAAATCGTGGGTGGCGGCTATCCTGATCGGCCTGCTGGTCCTCAGTTTCGCTGTCTTCGGCATGTCAGACATCCTGCAGGGTCAGATTTCGTCCTCTGTGGTGAAGGCCGGTGACCGGAGCTTCTCCGACCAGGACTTCCGCAGGGATTACGACCAGTGGCGCCAGAACGCTGAACAGCAGATGGGACAGCCGATCACCCCGCAGATGGCGGCAGAAAACGGCGTCATTGGCAGCCTGCTGCAGCAGATCGCGACCCGCGAAGCCCTGGCGGAAATGATAGGCCGCATGGGCCTTCGTCCGGGCGACAGCCTGGTTGCTGACCAGCTTCGGCAGATCCCAGCCTTCTTTGATCCGATCAGCGGGCGTTTCGACAAGGCGCTGATGGAGCAGCGACTGAGCGAGACAAACCTTACCTCTGACCGTTTCATCGCCCTCCTGCAGGACGAAATCGCCCAACAGCACTTTGCCTCGGGCCTCGTCAGCGGTCTGCGGGCACCCCGGGCCTATGGCGCTCTGGCGGTCATGATGGACCTGGAAGAGCGCGATATCGGCTACTTCCAGGTTGGCCTGTCATCGGTGGAGGCACCTGGCGCGCCGACTGATCCGCAACTTCAGGCCTTCATGGAAGAGAACGCCGGCCAGCTGCGCATGCCTGAGTTCCGCGTTCTGTCCTTGGTGCGGTTCGCACCGCGCCCGCAGGATCTCGCCGGCGAGATCACCAAGGCCGAACTGGATGAGCGCTTTGCGTTCCGGCGAGACACGCTATCCCAGCCCGAAACCCGCACCCTGGTTCAGATCCCCGCCCGGGATCAGGCCACAGCCGGACGGATCGTTCAGCGTCTGCGCGAAGGTGAAGATCCCATCGCCGTGGCTGAAGACCTTGGCGTGGAGCCTGTGACTTACGAAGCCCGGCCACGCAGTGCCATTGCGGACCGTAAAGTGGCGGAAGCGGCCTTCGCCCTGGCCGCCGGTGCCGTGAGCAATCCCATTGCCGGCGATCTAGGCCTCGCGGTGGTCAAGGTCACGGCGATTACGCCCGGGCGTGAACCCACCCTGGAGGATGTCCGACCGATGCTCGAGGCTGAAATCCGTCGCGATAAGGCGGCGGAGAAGGTTTACGAGCGCACTCAGGCCTATGAGGAGGCCCACATCGGCGGGGCCACCCTGGCAGAGGCCGCACAGGCAGCTGGCGCGACGGTCATCACCCTGCCCGCCGTGAGCGAACAGGGGCGAGATCAGGAGGGGCAGCCCGTCCAAGGCGTTACCCCCCAGGTGATCACTGCCGGCTTCGCGCTGGCCGAGGGGGAGGAGTCTGATCTCACCGAACTGAGCGAAGGGGAGTACTTCGCGGTCCGGGCCGAGCGGGTGATCCCCGCCGCCCTGCCACCTCTTGATGAGGTCCGCCCCCTGCTCACCCAGGTCTGGATGCAGCGGGAGATGATCCGGCGTCTGGAAGACAAGGCCACTGAACTGGCCGAACGGGTCCGTGGAGGGCAGACTTTGGAAGCTGTTGCCACCAGCATCGGTGCCCGCGTGACCCGGTCCACCGGATTGAGCCGCGCGACCGCTGTACCGGGGGAGCGGCTGTCAGAGGACGCTCTGTTCAAGGCGTTCGGCGCAGCACCGCAAGAGGTGTTCTTCGCCCGCGACGTGACCCTGGGCATGATTGTCGCAAAGGTTGAAGCCGTCCGCCCTGGTGATACCACTCAGGTCGCTCAGGCGGTCGAGGACGGTCGAGGCCAGGCGAGCATGGCCCTGTTCCGCGACATGGCCGAGGCCTCCAGTCTGGCGGCACGGGCCAAGGTCAAGGTGCGGCTTGATGAAGGACGCGCCCGCGCGGTGCTAGGCCTTGACCCGGAAGTTCCCGCCCCCAAAGCCGGGGCTGAGACCCCGGCGGCGAAGGAACCCGCTGAGTGAGCCTTGAGCCCCCCTTTGAAGCGTTCGCCGAGCGCTATTCTACGGGCGCCGCCCAGGTGGTTTGGACACGCCTGATCGATGACCTGGAGACGCCCGTCTCAGCCTATCTGAAGATCGCACAAGGCCAGCCCTATGCGTTCTTGTTCGAGTCGGTTGAGGGTGGTGCCTGGAGAGGTCGCTATTCCGTCATCACCCTCAAGCCGGACCTGGTCTGGCGTTGTAGGGGCCAGTCGGCCGCGATCGCGGAGGGCGAGGATATCGCGGCGAGCCGCTTTACCCCGCAAGCGGCAAGTGCGCTGGAGTCTCTGCGCGACCTGGTGGCCAGTGCTCGCCTGGAGATCCCCAAGGGCCTGCCGCCCATGGTCGCTGGGGTGTTCGGAGCCCTCGGCTACGACATGGTTCGGCTGGTGGAGCGCCTGCCCAATATCAATCCCGACCCCCTGGGCCTGCCCGACGGGATCATGACGCGGCCCTCGATCGTCGCCATCTTCGATTCCATTGGTCAGGAGATCATTCTGGCCACCACGGTGCGACCCGGTGTCCAGTCCGCAGAGGCCGCCTACGCCGCCGCCCAAGCCAGGCTGGAGGCCGTGCAGAACGATCTGCGTCGCCCGGCACCTGGCCTGACCGGACAGGGGGTTCCGACTCCAGACGCCTTTACCACCCCGGTCAGCCGCGAGACCTATCGAGAGATCGTCGAAAAGGCCAAGTCCTACATCCGGGCTGGCGATATCTTCCAGGTGGTGCCCAGCCATCGGTTCCGGGCCCCCTTCCCCCTCGATCCCCTGGCCCTTTATCGGTCCCTGCGGCGAACCAACCCTTCCCCGTTCCTGTTCTATCTGAACTTCGGCGACTTCCAGCTGGCCGGATCAAGTCCCGAGATCCTGGTGCGCCTGCGCGATGGCAAGATCACCATCCGCCCCATCGCCGGCACCCGCCCCCGGGGCGCAACGCCCGAGGAGGACCTGGCGCTGGAACAGGAGCTGATCGCTGATCCCAAGGAACGGGCCGAGCATCTGATGCTACTGGATCTTGGGCGTAATGACGTGGGCCGGGTCGCCATGCTGCGTCAGCCTGGCCGAAATGCCGAGACGCCTCGCCCGAAGGGGCCGGCCGTTCGGGTCACCGACAGCTTCTTTGTCGAGCGCTATAGCCACGTGATGCATCTGGTTTCCAACGTGGAGGGTGATGCGCCTGAGGGCGTTGATCCCGTCGATGTGCTCATGGCCGCCCTGCCCGCTGGCACCCTGTCGGGCGCCCCCAAGGTCCGTGCCATGCAGATCATCGATGAGCTGGAGATCGAAAAGCGCGGCATCGCCTATGCTGGCGCGGTGGGTTATTTCGGCGCTGATGGGTCGGTCGACACCTGCATCGTCCTGCGCACGGCCTGCTTCAAGGATGGCCAGATGTACATTCAGGCCGGTGGTGGCGTGGTGGCCGATTCTGACGCTGACGCTGAGTACGACGAGACCTTGCACAAGGCCCGCGCCCTGCGACGCGCAGCTGAAGACGCCTGGCGGTTCGTCTAGAGCGCAGGACCGTAATCTTCCGCCTCGCTCATGGGCATGGGCTGACTGACGACAGGGGGTGCGGTGATCATCGCGCCGGCCAGGGCCAGGGCCGCTACAGCGGCGAAGGCCGCGGCGGCGACCACGGGCCAGAGCCGTTCTCGAACTGGCGGCGGCGAAAGCAGGCTCCGCGCCTGCGCCATGGCCTCAGAATCAAGTGCGGAATCGGTGACTGACATGGGGGCAGGATCATCCGGGCCGCACCCGGATGCAATGCGGCGCTCTCGGTTGAACCCATCGCCCGCCGAGCGCCTGTCCAGGCGCAGCAGCCTCGGGTCTTGCGCCTGCAGAGCAAATCCGGGTTCCCCTTTTGGAGAACGCGCTCTAGAGGACAAGCATGATCCTGGTCGTCGATAACTACGACAGCTTCACCTACAACCTCGTCCACTATCTGAACGAGCTTGGGGCCGAGACGCTGGTCTATCGCAATGATGCGCTGAGCGCCGACGAGGCGATCGCGCTGAAGCCGGAGGGCGTCCTGCTGTCGCCTGGGCCTTGCACCCCCAATGAGGCTGGCGTCTGCCTTGAACTTCTGGCCAAGGCACCGGCTGATCTGCCGATCCTGGGGGTGTGCCTGGGGCACCAGGCCATCGGTCAGGCTTTTGGGGGCGAGGTGATCCGGGCCGCCAGCCTGATGCATGGCAAGACGAGCCTCATGCATCACACCGGCAAGGGGATCTTCTCAGGCCTGCCCAATCCGTTCACCGCCACCCGCTATCACAGCCTTTCAGTTCGCCGGGACACCATGCCCGAAGCGCTGGAGATCACGGCCTGGACCGAGGATGGCGAGGTGATGGGCCTGCAGCACGTAAGCCGGCCGATCTTCGGTGTGCAGTTCCACCCGGAATCCATCGCCACCGAGGGGGGACACGCCCTGCTGTCCAACTTCCTCGACCTGGCCGGCGCCCATCGCCTGAGCCCGGTCTGAGCCACAGCCATGTCTGAGGCCTTCAAGCCCTTGCTCTCGCGCCTGGCCGACGGGGCCGCCCTGAGCGAGGAAGACGCTCAGACCTTTTTCGCAGCCTGTCTGCGTGGAGAGCCAACCCCGGCTCAGGTGGCGGCCGCCTTGACCGCGATGCGCATGCGCGGCGAGACCGTCGGCGAGATCATTGCCGGTGCCAGAGCCATGCGCAGTGCCGCCTCGACTCTCGATCATCCCTTCCAGGTGATCGATGTATGCGGCACCGGCGGCGACGGGCTGCATACGCTGAACATCTCCACAGCTGTGGCCTTTGTGGCTGCGGGTGGGGGACTAAAGGTGGCCAAACATGGCAACCGCGCCCTGTCGTCCAGATCCGGCGCTGCTGATGTGCTGGCCGCGCTGGGCGTCAACATCACCGCCACCCGGGAGCAGCAGCGCCACGCTCTGGAGAGCGCTGGGGTCTGCTTCCTGTTCGCCCAGGCCCACCACGGGGCCATGAAGCATGTCTCGCCCATCCGGGCAGAGCTGGGCTTTCGGACCCTTTTCAACCTGCTGGGCCCCCTGGCCAATCCGGCTGGGGCGCAACGCCAGGTCTTGGGCGTGTTTTCCGAGCATTGGGTTGAGCCGCTCGCCCGGGTGCTTGGCGGACTGGGGGCGGAGCGAGCTTGGGTGGTCCACGGCAATGGGATGGACGAAATCACCACCACCGGGGAAACCCGGGTGGCGGAGTGGAAGGATGGCCAGGTCAGGCTGTTCTCTCTCAGCCCAGAGGCGGTGGGCCTTCCCCGTGCGGCTTTGGCTGATCTCATCGGAGGCGATCCAGACACCAATGCCGCGGCCCTGCGTCGCCTGCTCGAGGGTGAGATTGGCCCCTACCGGGACATTGTCGCGCTCAATGCCGCGGCTGCTTTCCTGGTGGCCGACAGGGTCGAGACCCTGACTGACGGGGTGGATCTGGCCTGTCAGGTTCTGGATGACGGTCGCGCCCTGCTCGCCCTCAACCGGCTCTGTGAGATTACTGCCCCATGAGCGACGTGCTGGAGAAGATCGCGGCCTACAAACGCGACGAAGTGGCCGATCGCAAGCGCGCCAGGACCCAGGCCGTGGTCGAGGCTGCGGCCAAGCTACCTTCAGCCCCGCGGGGTTTCCTGGCGGCTCTGTTGGCGGCTCATTCGCCCGGTCGGTTGGCGCTTATTGCTGAGATCAAGAAGGCTTCCCCCTCTAAGGGGCTGATCCGGGCTGATTTTGATCCGCCCGCCCTGGCGAAGGCCTATGAGGCCGGCGGCGCGGCCTGCCTGTCGATCCTGACCGACACCCCGAGTTTCCAGGGGGCCGACACCTTTCTCACAGCTGGTCGGGATGCGGTCGCGCTGCCGGCCCTGCGCAAGGAGTTTCTGGTCGACCCCTGGCAGGTGGCTGAGTCCCGGGCGCTCGGTGCCGACGCCATCCTGATCATTCTGGCGATGGTCGACGATGGGCTGGCCGGCGAGCTTCAGGCGGAGGCTCACCGGCTGGGCATGGACGCCCTGGTGGAGGTGCACGATGAGGCTGAGATGGCCCGCGCCGGAAAGATGGGAGCCCGGCTGGTCGGGGTAAACAACCGCAATCTGCGCACCTTTGACACCGACCTCGCAACCACCGAACGGCTGGCGGCCCTTGCGCCCCCCGGGGCCCTGCTGGTGACCGAAAGCGGGATCACCGGACCGGCCGACGTGCGTCGCCTTGAGGCGTCGGGTGCCCGGGCGATGCTGGTGGGGGAGAGCCTGATGCGTCAGGCCGATGTGACCCAGGCCGTCCACGATCTGATGTCCTGATCGTGTTTGGCCAGGCCGCACGCCGCGTCGCCGCCGCCAAGGCCCGTCAGCCTGGAAAGGCCTTGGCTGCCCCCGGTGGCTGGGTCTTCCTGATCAATGACACCAATGACTTCCTACCCTGGCAGTTTGGCCTCAAGCGCTGGACCCGCCTGGAAAGGGCCCGGGTTAGAACCATCTTTTCGGAGCGGTTCTTGGCCCTGGCACCTCGGCCCTATCTGATGTTTATCACCCCGGAAAAGAGCGTCGCCTATCAGGAATACCTCCCCCTGGGCCTGGCTGACCTGAAGTCCAGTGCAGAGCGCCCGGCCCCTTGGTTGACCCGGCAGTTCCCGGCCCAAATCCATTACCTCCAGCCCTGGTTTGAGCGCATGAAGCGGCTGGGCTTCATCTATTTCCGTGGCGACAGCCATGTGAACTGGCTCGGGGGCTACCTCCTTTATCGCCAGGTCATTGAAACGATGGAGCGCGCGGGCCTGACGAGCCGAGCCGCCATAGGTTTCAGCGATCTCCTGCCTGAGCTGGCGGGGTTTGAGGGGGATGTCTTCGTCCAGCTTGACGAGACTCAAAGGGCGGAATTCGCCCAGGACGCCGACTATGCCCGCTGGCGCGCCATGCTGGAGATCACCCTCAAGTACAATATCCACCCCGACAAGGTCCGGGCCCGGGAAGTTCCCCTCAGCCCCGAGGCGAAAGCCAGCTTTCATGGGCGCGACCTCGCCGTCTACGAAACCGATGATTCGCGTCTGCCGCGGGCGGTCATCTTCCGGGATTCGACCGCCACCGAGTCGATTCGGTTCCTGGCTGAGCACTTCTCCCGCTCAGTTTATGTCTGGCATGACGGCGATGTTCTCGCCGACATCATCGCGCGCGAGCAGCCCGACATCGTCCTGCACTTTGTCGCAGAACGGTTTTTGGCCACCTATCCAGGTGCCTTGCCCCTGAACCACGCCGCACCTTGATCGCCAGAAGCCGTCGGACGGCCTGGCCCCTTGAAGCGCTCTGGGCGGTAACTTGACATTAATCTGGAACGCCTAGAGAACATCCTTAGCGTTTGCGCTTTGTTCTCTAGGTTGGGAAAACCAATGCTGACCCGTAAGCAGCACGAACTGCTCATGTTTATCCATGAGCGGATCAAGGAAACCGGTGTCTCGCCGTCTTTCGACGAGATGAAGGAGGCCCTGGACCTGGCGTCAAAGTCCGGCATCCACCGCCTGATCACCGCCCTTGAGGAGCGGGGTTTCCTGCGGCGTCTGCCCCACAGGGCCCGGGCCCTGGAAGTGGTCAAGCTGCCCCAGGAGGCGACGGCCTCTGCTCCCCCAAAGGGCCGACAGGCTTTCAGGCCACAGCTGGTCGAACAAGGCGGTAGCGCGCCCCCTGCCCCGGCCGCCAATGACACCCGTGAACTGTCGATCCTGGGCAAGATTGCCGCCGGTACGCCGATCGAAGCCATCCAGCAGGAACGCGACCGCCTGCAGGTGCCCGAGTCGATGCTAGGCGCTGGCGAGCACTTCGTCCTCGAGGTGCAGGGCGACTCCATGATCAATGCCGGGATCCTCGACGGCGACTATGTGGTGATCCGCCGGGCTGACTCTGCCAATTCGGGCGAGATTGTTGTGGCCCTGGTGATGGGCGAAGAGGCCACCCTGAAGCGCTTGCGCCGGAAAGGGGCTTCCATCGCGCTCGAGGCTGCAAATCCGGCCTATGAGACCCGGATCTTCGGTCCAGATCAGGTAGCCGTGCAAGGTCGCCTTGTGGGCCTTATCCGCCGCTATCACTAGACCAACTCAGAGCCAAGGTCGTCGCTGGCAGGCTTAGCCGGGTTCATCATCGGCGGGGCCACTGCCCCACGTCCAGGGGCGATGCCCCCGGAGGTCCTGCCCCCATCTGGCCCGCCATTCGGCCGAGTTTGACCGGTACAGCTCTGCCGTTCCCCTGGCTTGGAGTTCGGTTCCACTGAGTACGATCTTCCCCGGACAGGTGCCTTGGGGGAGGTCGGGGCGGACCACAATGACCTCGGCAGAGGCGCAAAGCGCCGCCAGGGCCTCCCGGTCAGGAACCCTGCGCCCCCAATAGGCAGCCACCTGAGCCGGGGCGTCGGCCTTTGGTCGGCAGGTCCAGCGATCGCAGACATAGAACGCGTCTCTCAGCGCTTCGTCCTCGTTCGGCACCAGTCCATAGCGCTGGGCCCAGCGCTCCCCGCCAAAACGCTTCACGTCAGGGCGCAGGAGGATTGCCTGGTCGCCGTGGTGGACCGCCAGTTGCGCGCCATCGCCAGCAACCCAAAGGGTTGGAACCTCAGGCCGGGGGGCAAGGCTTACGGCCAGAGCCAGGGGTAGGCCCAGCCACCGCACTGGGCCGCGCCATAGACACATCCACAGGATGCCCAGAAAGGCAGTGGGCAGGGCCCAGTTTGGGGCGCTGGCGATGAGGAGATTGGCTCCCGGCGCATGCGCCGCCATTTCGGCCAGGGTCGTGATCGCAGAGATGCCCCAGCCTGAGACCATCAACGGCAGATCACCCCCGCCCAAGGGCGTCAGGACAGCGCCAATCGCCAGGGCTGGCATCATCAGAAACGACGAAATCGGTGAAGCCGCGAGATTGGCTGCCAGGCCATAGGTGGCCATGCGATTGAAATGCTGCAGAGCAAAGGGACCGGTGGCCATGCCTGCAACAAAACTGGCAGCCAGGCTGGCCGCAAACCAGGTGAGACAGGTCTGAATCAGCCGGATTGGCCAAGGCGCGCTGATTTCTCGGATCACCCGGGGCCAGGCCTCTGCCAGGGCCACCAGGGCTGCGGTCGCGGCAAAGGACATCTGGAAACCGGCTTCGGCCACCGCTTCTGGATGGATCAGCAGGACGATCAGCGCCGCCAGGGCCAGGCCATGGAGACTGATCGCCCGCCGGTCAAAGATTACGGCGGCAAAGGCCACCGATGCCGTGATCGCCGCCCGCTCAGCAGGGGGCGGTGCGCCAGAGACCACCAGATAGGCCCCCACAGCCGCAAGCCCCACCAGGGCCGCCACCTTCTTTCCAGATACCCGAAGCGCCAGCCAGGGCCACGCGGCGACCCCCACCCTGACGGCCGCAAAGACAAAGCCGCCAACAATAGCCATGTGCAGGCCTGAAATCGAGATCATGTGCGCGAGCCCGGAGGCGCGCATATCCTCGATCTGCTCTGGGGGCACAAAAGCCTGGTTGCCCATGACCATGGCGGCAGCCAGTCCCCCCGTCTCAGGCCCCATGCTCTCAACAATGCGCTGGCCAAGGGACCAGCGGGCGGCATTGATCCCCATCTCCAGGGCCAGACGCCCCGGTGGCGCAGGCGGCGTGATCGCTTCGGGCGGGGTCAGGGCAAATCCCACACCGCCAATGCTCTCGTAGTAGGCGTCCCTGGCAAAGTCATAGGTTCCAGGACTGGCCGGCGCTGGCGGGGGATTGAGCAGGGTCAGCAGACGCACGGCTGCACCGGGCTCAGGGGGTGTCTCAGTCCGCAGGGTCACCCGCATGCGTGTGGGCGTCATTTCTGGCGAGAGCCCGTCAATGCGAATGGGTGCCAGGATGATCCGACTGCCGCCGCCGGCTCCTGGACTGGCCACATCCACCACCCAGGCCTCAACCTCAACCGGGCTGGCCAGGGCTGGTGCGACAGGGCCAGCCACCGCCATGGTCCGAAGTTTCGCGGTGGAGAATCCAGCCAGGGCAAAGGCCAAAAGGACCAGCAGAATCGCCGCTTCTCTGCGCAGCGGTGCTCGCTGGGCTGCGATCACAAGGCCAATCGACAGACCGAGGAAGCCCGCAGCCACCCAGCCCATGGGCTCACGATCAAGACCCAGATAGACAGCGCATCCCACCCCAAACGCCACGGGGGCCCAGAGGCTCCAGCGGTCGACCTGTTCAGTCATTCGACCGCCAAGACCAATGATCAGGTCTCGTGCACTAGGAGGCGGCGACAGGCGCATGCTAAGACGCCGGCCCCATCGCCCGGCGAGCCCGCCGGCCTGCGACACCTCAGAACCCCCGACCTCGATGCCCGACCGTCCCGTCGTCACCCGGATCGCCCCCTCGCCCACCGGCTCCATGCATATCGGCACGGCGCGGACCGCACTGTTCAACTGGCTATATGCCCGTCATACGGGTGGCAAGTTCCTGATTCGCGTCGAAGACACGGATCGCGAGCGCTCCACAGAGGCCGCGGTCCAGGTGATCTTTGAGGGCATGCGTTGGCTTGGGTTGGAGGCCGACGAGCCGCCGGTGTTCCAGGCGGCCCGTGCCGATCGCCACAGGGAGGCCGTGGATGCTCTCCTGGCCCGGGGCGCGGCCTATCGAGACTACATGACCGCCGAAGAGCTGGAGGCCGAGCGTGAGGCCGCAAGGGCTGCCGGACGGGTAGTCCTGTCCCCCTGGCGGGACATAGCCCCCAATGACGCCCCCGACCGTCCCTTCGTGGTCAGGCTCAAAAGTCCCCTCACCGGCGACACCGTGGTCGCCGATAAGGTCAAGGGCGATGTCCGGTTCCAGAACAAGGATCTGGATGATCTGATCCTGCTGCGCTCCGATGGCTCTCCCACCTACAATCTTGCCGTGGTGGTGGATGACCATGACATGGGGGTGACTCACGTCATCCGCGGTGACGATCACCTGAACAACGCCGCCCGCCAGACGCTGATCTATCAGGGTCTGGGGTGGGAGGTTCCGGTCTGGGCGCACCTGCCACTGATCCACGGTCCCGACGGCGCCAAGCTCTCAAAGCGCCATAGGGCTCAGGCGGTCAGCGAGTTCGATTCCATGGGCTATCTGCCCGAAGCGATGCGCAACTACCTGGCGCGCCTGGGGTGGGGCCATGGGGATGACGAGATCTTCACCGACGAACAGGCGATCGCCTGGTTTGACATTGTCGATGTGGTCAGCGCCCCGGCCAGGCTCGATTGGGCCAAGCTGAACCACATCAACAACCACTACATCCGGCAGGCGGAGATCGGTCGGCTTGCCGACCTGGTGTCAGCGATCCACGAAAGCCGCGATCTGCCCGCGCCGCCGGCGCTCCGACCGGTACTGGAGCGCGCTGTTCCGCTGGTTCGAGACGGTGCCAAGACCCTCCTCGACCTGGCTGATTCCACCGTGTTTGTGCTGATGCAACGCCCTCTGGTGCTGCCCGAAAAGGCCTTGGGCCAATTGACCGAAGAGACCCGGGCGCGGCTTGGGCGGCTGGCAACGCGATTGGCTGCCGCCACAGCCTGGGATGTCCCGGCGCTAGAGGCTGAAATTCGCGCCTTCGCTGAGTCAGAGGCGGTGGGTATTGGCAAGTTCGGCCCGGCCCTACGCGCCTGTCTGGCAGGCGCAGCCTCAGCCCCGGATCTTGCAGGTGCCTTGACGGCGCTTGGCCAAGAGGAAAGCCTGGGACGGCTCCACGACGCGCTTTCGCCCGCTGCGTAAAGCGCTATAAGGCCAAGCGAACAAAGATTTTAATTCCTAGTCATTGAAAGGGGATGGCATGGGCGATACGGCGAAGATCAGCATCGGCGCCAAAACCGTCGAACTACCCATTCTGAAGGGTACGACGGGTCCGGATGTGGTGGACGTGCGCAAACTCTACGCCGAAGCCGATGTCTTTACCTACGACCCGGGTTTCACCTCGACGGCGAGCTGCGAGAGTAAGATCACCTATATCGACGGTGACGCCGGCATCCTGCTGCATCGGGGTTATCCCATCGATCAGCTGGCCGAGAAGTCGAGCTTCCTGGAGGTCTGCTACCTCCTGCTTCACGGCGAACTGCCGACGGCGGCGCAATTCGCCGAGTTCGATCACAACATCACCTACCACACGATGTTGCATGAGCAGTTCGACCGGTTCTTCGCGGGTTTCCGCCGCGATGCACACCCCATGGCCATCATGGTTGGCGCAGTCGGTGCTCTGTCAGCCTTCTATCACGACAGCACCAACATCGATGATCCGCAGCAGCGGATGATTTCCGCCCACCGCATGATCGCCAAGATGCCGACGA
This sequence comes from Phenylobacterium sp., assembly GCF_022402485.1. Taxonomy (GTDB): domain Bacteria; phylum Pseudomonadota; class Alphaproteobacteria; order Caulobacterales; family Caulobacteraceae; genus Phenylobacterium. The sequence goes on from NZ_JAKRSA010000002.1 coordinate 15,502, forward strand.
TCGCGGCGCGGGCGTTCAAGTACTCCAAGGGCCAGCCGTTCGTGCATCCGCGCAACGACGAGTCCTATGCAGAGAACTTCCTGCGGATGTGCTTCTCGGTTCCGGCTGAGGATTGGAAGCCCAACCCGGTTCTGACCCGGGCCATGGACCGGATCTTCATCCTCCACGCCGATCACGAACAGAACGCCTCGACCTCCACCGTCCGGCTGGCCGGGTCTTCGGGTGCCAATCCGTTCGCCTGTATCGCTGCGGGCATCGCCTGCCTTTGGGGCCCAAGCCATGGGGGTGCCAATGAAGAGGCCCTCAACATGCTGGCTGAAATCGGCACGGTAGAGAATATTCCTGAGTACGTTCAGGGTGTTAAGGATCGTCGTTATCGGCTTATGGGCTTCGGCCACCGGGTCTATAAGAACTATGATCCCCGCGCCAAGGTCATGCAGGCCACCTGCCATGAGGTCCTGGCCGAGGTCGGCAACACCAATGATCCCCTGCTGAAGGTGGCCATGGAGCTCGAAAAGATCGCGCTGAGCGATCCCTATTTCGTCGAGCGCAAGCTGTACCCCAATGTCGACTTCTATTCCGGCATCACCCTTCGGGCCTTGGGCTTCCCGCCCGAGATGTTCACCGTGCTGTTCGCCCTGGCGCGGACGGTGGGGTGGATCGCCCAGTGGAAGGAAATGGTGGAAGACCCGTCGCAAAAGATCGGGCGCCCGCGGCAGATCTATACCGGCGCGGCGCAGCGGGACTATGCGGCGCTCGACAAGCGCGGTTGAGGCGTTCTCTGATCTGGCGCGGGCCGTCAGATCAGATTTGGCGTGCTCTAGATCTTGAGCGGTTCGTTTCGTCCGAGCAGCTTCAGAACGGCCAAAGCGGCGGCTTCCGAGGGATCGGGGCCGCCGCGACCCATTTTGACCAAGGCGGCGTTCTGAGCCTCGACCTGGGCCTGCCGCAGGATTGGATCGTCCAATCTCAGGGCGAGCTCCCGCGCCAGATTGGGGCCAGTGCAGGCCACCTGGATCAATTCAGGGGCCACAAAGGCATCCGCCGCGATGTTGAACAGGGTTACATACTTCGTACGGATCAGGCGCTTGATGATCGCATAGGTCAGCGGCGCCAGACGGTAACCCACCACCATCGGGGTTCCTGCGAGGGCGACTTCCGTTGTCACCGTACCCGAACAGGCCAGAGCCACTGTGGCGGTCTGCATGGCCGAGTAACGGTCAGCCTCCCCTTCCACAACATGGGCCCTGTGCGGCCACCCCGCGACCCTGGTGCGCACCATCTCGGCCACTGTAGAGGCCGCAGGGACGATGACCTGGAGCTCAGGACGCACGGCCTTGAGCAGGGCGACGGCTTCGGCGAAGTGCGGACCGACGCGCTCAATCTCACTGGGGCGGCTGCCAGGGAGCACCAGCAGGACTGGCGCTTCAGGACCGATCCCCAGGCGACGGCGCAGGCCGTCGGGATCTGCCCCGCTGAAATCGAGATTCAGGGTGCTGTTGCCGACAAACGTGGTGGGCAAACCGACCCTTTCAAAGAAGGGCGCGTCAAAGCTGTGAATGGACAGCAGATGATCGACCGTCTTGGCCAAGGCGGCAGCCCGGCCCTGCCGATAGGCCCAGACCTGAGGGGCTACATATTTCACAACCAACAGGTTCGGTGTCTGCGCCTTTAGCCGCTGCGCCAGGCGCACCGTGAACCCCCAGGAATCGATCAGGATCGCCACGTCCGGCTGCTCGCGCAGGGCCAGAGCCGCCATTTCATCGGCCCGTCGAATGACCCGAGGATAGGCCTTTAGCCCCTCTACCAGTCCCAGAATCGAGAGTTCAGACATGTCAAACGGGCTCGATAGCCCCTCGGCCGCCATACCCTGACCCCCAAGGCCCACGAACCTGAGGGAGTCTGGACCCAATCGGCGCTTGAGGGCGGCCATCAGACCGGCCCCACGATCGTCGCCCGAGGCTTCCGCGGCGACGAGCATAATGCAGAGTGGCTTTGTCATGATCCCTCGGGCGCAACGCCGAAGACGAACAGGCCGAGGTCGTCGGCGGTCTCGATCAAGGCTTTCCGATCAAGCACCAGGAGGCGACCGGCCTCCCCCACCACCCCGGCCAAGCCTGCCTTGGCCGCCCGCTGAATGGTCGCCAGTCCGATGGTGGGCAGATCCACTCGGGTCTCTTGGATGGGCTTAGGGGCCTTGGCCAGAACCCCCCGCAGACCGCCAGGCGTCCCACGGATAGCTTCGGGCAGATCGGCCACCCGCCGCAGCATGGCGTCGGTGCCCTCTTGCGCCTCAACAGCCAGAACTAGGCCCTCGCAGACCACAGCACCCTGGCCGATATCCATTAGTCCCAAGGCGCGGGCTACGTTCAGGGCGCGTTCAATATCGGCCCGCTGTCGCTCATCTGGCACCCATCGGCCAAGGGGACCGAGGGGAAGCCTGAGGTCCCCCATCGCCTCATCCGCACCTTCGATCCGGAAGCCTTCCTTTTCAAACTCTGACAACAGCGCGCGGAGCAGACCGTCATCGCCGTGCCGGGCTGCTGCAATCAGACCTGGCAGGGCCGTAAGGCCCCGAACATCTGGCTTAAGCGCTGAGAAATCCGGGCGATTGACCTGGCCTGCAAAGCAGACCGCCTCACACCCCGCCGTTTTCAGAGCGCGGATACACTTGCCCAGCTCTGCTAGGCCTATGTCGGCACCAGGAAAGGCGGCCAGCTCAGGGCCGGCAAACCCCTTCAAACGGACGACGAACAAGGGACGACCGGCCCGCTCACAGGCCGTGGCGATCTCAACCGGGAGTCCGCCGCCGCCGGCGATCAGGCCAAGCCTGGACAAAACCCTATACCTCCCGCTCCGGCAGGCAGAGTGGGCGGTTGGCCTCGGCACGGATGAAGTCGATGATCTCCATCACCGGCGCGCTATGGCCAAAGGCGGCCGTCGCATCCTCAATGCGCTCCTGAAAGGTGCCTTCCTCGGCAAACAGTAGCCGGTAGGCGGAGCGCAGTTCAGCGATCATCTCGCGGGAGAAGTTGCGACGCTTGAGGCCCACGAGGTTCAAGCCTTCCAGGTGGGCATGATTTCCCCAGACGAGACCGTAGGGAATGACGTCCTTGGTCACCGCGGCAAGGCCACCGATGAAGGAGTAGCGCCCGACCCGGCAGTACTGGTGGACAGCGGCAAGCCCACTGACCATGACGAAGTCACCCACGTCCACATGACCCCCCAGGGTCGCGGAATGGGCCAGGACTACATTGTTGCCGACCGTACAGTCATGGCCCACATGGCTGGTCGCCATGTACATGCCATCATCACCAATGCGCGTGACAGCACCGCCGTCAGGCGTGCCGATGTGCATGGTGACATGCTCCCAAAGGCGGTTGCGATCGCCGATAATGAGCTCGGTGGGCTCGCCCTTGTAGCCCGTATGATGAGGCGGACCGCCCAGATTGGCGAAGTTCCGCACGGTGCAATCGGCCCCGATGGTGGTGTGGCCTTCAACGACAACATGGGACAGCAATTCGGTGCGTGGTCCAATTCGGACATGCGAGCCGATGATCGAATAGGGACCGACCTTGACGCCCTCGGCCAGTTCGGCCCCTGGGGCGATGATCGCCGTAGGATGGATCTCAACAGTCATTGGGTGGCGACCACCATGGCGGCGAACTCGACCTCGGCGGCGACCTTGTCGCCCACCAGGGCCTGGCCCTTGAACTTAAACAGGTCGCCACGGTGGCGAACAACCTCGACGGGCATCCGCATCACATCGCCGGGGCGAACGGGCTGACGGAAGCGGCCATTGTCCAAGGAGATGAACAGGATGGTCTTGCCAGCCACATCCACGTCGAGGGATTTCGACATCAGGATGGCACCGGTTTGGGCGATGGCTTCAACAATCAGCACGCCAGGCATGACCGGATACTCCGGAAAATGCCCGCCGAAGAACGGCTCGTTGAAGGTCACACACTTGATGCCGACAATCGACTGGCTTGGCTTGTACTCCTCGGCGCGATCCACCAGCAGGAAGGGGTAGCGATGGGGGATACGCCGGAGAATTTCCGAAATATCGATCTCATCGGGGTTTTCATTGACCGGCGCTTTGCGGTTCATGCGCCTGCTCCATCTCCGCGACGCGCGGCCATCTTCGACAGCCACGCGACTTCACGCATCCACTTTTTAATGGGACGAGCCGGATACCCGCCCCAGGTCTCTCCGGCGGGGACATCGCGCATGATGCCGGCCGCCCCCGCGATCCTGGCCCCCTCGCCGATGATCACATGATCCGCTACACCAGCCCGACCGCCAAACTGCACGCCGTCGCCGATGACCACACTGCCGGAGATCCCGGTCTGAGCGGCAATGGCGCAATTGCGGCCGATGCGAACATTGTGGGCGATCTGAACCATGTTATCGATCTTGGTGTTCTCGCCGACGATGGTGTCCTCGAAGGCGCCTCGATCAAGACAGGCCCCTGCCCCCACCGTCACCCCATCTTGCAGGATGACTCGTCCGAGCTGGGGAATATCGATTAGCCCCGTGGCACCGACAGTGGCCCCAAACCCGGCCTCACCAATCATGGCTCCGGCATAGATGCGGACCCGGTCACCGATCACGGCAAAGCCCACCACGGCGCAGGCACCGATGTCGCAATCGCGCCCGATCGTCACCCCTGGCCCAATGACCGCCCCGGCACCAATAGTGGTGCGCGCGCCGATGTGCGCGCCATCTCCGATCACAGCACCCGGCTCAATCCGAACATCGGGCTCAAGACGCGCAGTAGGCGACACGAGGCTGTCTGAGGTGTTGCGTCTTGGGCGGTGCAAGGCACCCGCGGCCACGGCATAGGCAGCCTGGGGTGATGGGGTGATCAAGCCGACACAGGCCTTCGGAACGTCCTGCGCCTGGCGGGGATGAACAAAACAGGCGCTCGCCTTGGTGCCGGCAAGTTCGTCTGCCCTGCGGGGGTCCGAAAGGAAGGTTACACACCCGACCTCGGCCCTGGACAGGATGGCTACGGCGCGAATCTGCCGGGCACCGTCGCTGCCAGGCGCAAGCTGACTGCCTGTCAGCTTGGCCAGATCATCTATGGAAACAGGACCGAGGTCCTCAAAGAAGCGCGGGTCAGGCATTTGATTTCCAGGCGCAACCCGCGCCCCTTGGGCGAGTCGCTGGCTTATCTAGTCTGGGTGCCCGGAGCCGGCTGGTCCAGCCGTTCACGGTCGAAAGCAAACTGGGTGATCTTGGCGTTCAGCGCTGTAATGACGGCACCCGTGATGTCCATCTGCGGGTTCGCCAGGATCAGTGAATCGCTGCTGACCAGGATGGCGCACTGACGCTGCTGATAGACCTGACGGATGATCGGCTCCAGTTCCTGGCCAACCCGGCCAATGGCCTTGTTCTGGGTGGCGACCAGTTCCCGTTCCCGGAGGGCCGCCTTACGCTGGAGGGCGTTGGCCCGCACCTGCAGCGCTGCGCCACGGGATTCGAACGCGTCCTGACCAATGGTCGCCCGCTGCCCCTCGAGGGTCTTGGCGTCATTGGCAAGGGCGGTCTCTTCAGCCTTGAGTTCGGCCTCCACCTGGGTGGCAATCTGACCCATGCGGGTTCCGACGGCCTGCCCCACAGTGGACGCGCCAATGGCACCGTCCAGAGACATGACGCAGACCCCCGCAATGGCGGCGCCGTGAGTGACCTGCGGAGCGGCAGGTGCCTGCTGGGCTTGAGCGCCCGAAGCGAGCGCAAGGGCTAGCGCCGCAGCCGAAAGGCCAACGGCGAGGGTTTTGGTGGTCATGAAATCAGAACCTAGTTGAAGTGGAAAACCGGAAGGTTTCGGTCTTATCGTAATCTTCTTTGGCCAAAACTTGGCTGAAGTCGAAGCGGATCGGACCCATGGGTGAGCGCCAGAAGATGCTGACGCCCGCAGAGGCGCGTAGGGAGAGGTCGTCGACGATGTTGGGATCGACGACGCCGGTGATCGTCAGCTTATCCTCATCATCCAACAGGCCCAAGGTCCCGAAGTCAGAGAACACGGCCGCCTTCACCCCGTACTGTTCGGGCAGGAAGGTGGGAACCGTAAGCTCCAGGGTGCCGATGGCGTAGGCCTTGCCGCCCAGGGCATCACCCCGGCTGGAGTTCAGGTCCCGCCCGCCGATGCCCGCGGTTTCAAAGCCCCGGAAACTGTTGCCGCCCTTGTAGAAGCGCTCATTGACCCGGACCGTATCGCCGTTCCAGCCATCCACATAGCCAGCAGAGGCCGTCCCACTGAAAATGAAGCTTGGCGAGAAACCGTAATAAATACCGCCCTCAATCTCCGTTTTCAGATAGTTCACATCACCCCCAAGGCCCGCCAGGTCCTGATTGATGGCAGTGTAGAACCCGCGGGTTGGATTGATCGGATCGTTCCGCCGGTCCAGGCGCAGCCCGTAGCCGATCAGAGAGGTCACATAGGACCCCCGCTGCTGGCAAAGCGAGATCGAAACCACAGGGGAAGATGGGTCGCAGAAGTCGGCTGGAATCTCCACCTCATCCTGGCGAAGCGTATAGCGCGCCGAACCCCGGGAGTTCAGCGTCAATGGGAAGCCAATCCGAACACCGCCGCCGATGGTGTTGGTCCGGTAGGCCGAGAAGTCGGTGAGATCATAGCGGTAGGAGTAAAGGTCGACCCCTGCCCCGAGATCGCGGCCCATGAACCGGGGCTCGGTGAAGGAAAAATCGACCTGCTGACGGAGGGACCCGACAGATACCCTCGCCCGGACGTTCTGACCGCGCCCGCGGAAGTTCCGCTCAGTGACCCCAAGATCGAGGATCAACTGGTCTACGGAGCTGTAGCCCGCGCTGAACGACAGCTCGCCCGTCGGTTGCTCTTCGACCTGGACCTGCAACCCCGTGCGGTCAGGCGCCGACCCCTGAATTTCCTCAATGGTCACATCCTTGAAGAAGCCCAGCGCCCGAATCCGATTGCGCGATCGGTCCACAAGGACCCGATTATAGGCGTCGCCCTCGGCAAGGTTCATCTCGCGGCGAACCACATAGTCCAATGTGCGGGTGTTGCCGATGATGTCGATCCGCTCGACATAGACTCGCGGCCCCTCGTTCACCTGGAAGGTCACGTCCACGGTGCGCGCTTCGCGGTTGGGGGTATAGCGAGGGCGAACATCGACGAAAGCAAAGCCGGCGGCACCGGCCGCAAAGGTCAGGGTGTCTGTCGCCTGCTCAATGCGTTCATCCTGATAGATCTGGCCCGCGCGGATTGGCAGGATCTCTACCAGGAGTTCCTTGTTTAGCTTCTCGAGCTCAGTCGCCACCTCGATCTTGCCGAACTTGTATTCCGGGCCCTCATCGATCGTGTAGGTGATCACAAACCCGTTCTTATCGGGGGCGAGCTCGGCGATGGCCGAGATGATCCGGAAATCGTAGAAACCGCGGTTGCGATAGTGCTCGCGGAGCTTTTCCTTATCAAATTCAAGCCGATCTGGATCATAGTTCGCGTTGCTGGTGAACAGCTTGTACCAGGCGCTTTCCTCGGTCACGACCACATCGCGCAGATCGTTGTCGGAGAACTCCACATTGCCAATGAAGTTGGTGCGCAGGACGCCGCTCTTGGCCCCCTCGTCGATCTCAAAGATCACATCCACACGCTTCTGGGGCAGCTCAACGATCTTAGGGGAGACATTGGCCGAGATCCGCCCAGACCGGCGGTAAAGCTCGACGATCCGCTGAACATCCTGCTGAATACGAGCGCGGGTGAAAATCCCCCGGGGCCGCAGGGTGACTTCGTCCCGCAGCTTGTCTTCCTTCAGGCCGCGGTTTCCTTCGAAAATCACCCGATTGATGATTGGATTTTCGACGACCTCGACGATCACTTCCCCGCCCACAGCGCTGATGCGCACATCGGCGAACAGATCAGTGCGGTAGAGCGCCTTAAGCGCCAGATCCAGCTGAGCAGCATCAACGCGGTCGCCGGGCTGGATCGGCAGGTAGGATAGCACTGTGGCCTGCTCAATGCGCTCATTGCCCCGTACGGCGATGCGCTGGACAACCTCAGCCTGGGCCTGGGCGACGGCCACCGTCGGCGCCGTCAGGGCCGTGGAGGAGAGCAATAGGGCGAAGCCGGAAGCGAGCGCAGCGCTACGAGCGCGAGATCTTTGCATCTGATCAGCCGTTAAGGAGGAAGGCCAGCCTAGGAAAACAGGCCGCCGAGAAATTTGAACACGCGCAGTTGCTGCAGATCGTTCCAAGTGGCGAACAACATCAATCCGAGCAGCAGCGCAAGGCCTACACGATATCCTGCCGCCTGAACCTTGGCGGCAAGAGGGCGGCGCGCCACAGCCTCGTAGGCGTAGAAGACCAAGTGGCCCCCATCGAGGATGGGCACCGGCAACAGATTCATGAACCCGATACCGACAGAGAGTACGGCCGTCAGCCCGAGCAGCGCCACACCACTGCCGAGCAACATGGTGCCAATATCAGGCGCGCCCTGAGCACCAGACTGCGCCACCTGGCCCGAAGCCTGGGCAATCCGCAGGGGACCGCCCAGCTGGTCAGCACTCTCACGACCTGTGACCACGCGCCCCAGATAATAGACGGTGGTGGTCAGCACCCGCCAGGTCCGCTCCACTCCACCGGCAATCGCTTCAATCGGACCATAGCGGCGAACCGTGCGCTCGCCCATCTGCGCCGGGCTCGAGATCCCCAAGACACCGATCTTCTGCTCCCCGCCCATGCCGTCAGGCCTCACCCGACGTTCCGGCGTTGCGGTGAGCGTGACCTGTTGGCCCCCTCGGTCGACAACGAATGCGGTGGGGGCATTGGATCGGACCGCGATGATCTGCTGCAAGGCAAAGAAGTTCTCGATCTTCTGCCCATTGGCGCGAACGATGACGTCATCCACCATAAAACCGGCGCGCGCAGCCGGGCTACCCGCCTCAACGGCGGCGACCCGAGCCGGAATCACCGTCTCACCCACGCTCATCAGCAGAACGGCGAACAGAACAATGGCCAGAATGAAATTGGCTGCGGGGCCTGCCGCCGTAATGAAAGCTCGCTGTCCCACCGGCTTGAAATGGAAATAGCGGTTTGCCGCTCCAGGGCCTTGATCGGCGTCGATCCGCTGGCGCATCGCTTCAAGGTTGTCGTGGTCGGGAACGCTGGCGACGTTCTCATCCCCGGAGAATTTGACATAGCCCCCGAGGGGAATCCAACCGATGCGCCACTCCACACCCTGCCGGTCCCGCCAGCCAAAGATCCGGCGGCCAAACCCAATGGAGAACTGGTCTATGGCCACGCCGCAGGCGCGGGCGGCCCAATAATGTCCAAGCTCGTGAATGGTCACCACGACGGTGAGCACAAGCAGGAACGGGATGATGTAGGTCAGCGCGGTCTCAATGAGGCTGAACATCGAAAGGGGCTATGCTCCTATTGGGCCTGACGGGCGTCAGAAAGCCCGGCGGTGACGACCGAGGCGATGCGCCGGGCCGCTGCGTCTGTTTCCCGAGCTGATTCCAAGGCGTCCCCACTCGCGCCTGCGGCTAGCTCCCCCGTGCGCTCCAGTCGCTCCAGGGTCTCAGCCACCGTGGCGGCAATATCGAGAAAGCCGATCTTTCGGTCAAGGAAGGCCGCCACCGCCACTTCATTGGCGGCATTCAGCGCCCCAGGGGCCGCGCCACCGGCCGCCAGGGCTGCCTTGGCTAGCCCGAGAGCTGGGAACTTCTGGAGGTCCGGCTCTTCGAAGGTCAAAGGGCCCGACGTGACGAGTTCCAGGCGCGGCGCGGGCCACGGCAAGCGATCTGGCCAAGCAAAGGCGCAGGCGATGGGCGCGCGCATGTCTGGCGGCCCCAGCTGAGCCAGGGTCGAGCCATCGGCATATTCCACCATCGAGTGGATGATCTGCTGGTGATGGATCAAGACCTCAAGACGCTCCGGCGGCATGGAGAACAGATAGGCAGCCTCGATGATCTCCAGGCCCTTGTTCATCATGGAGGCGGAATCGACCGAAATCTTGGCGCCCATGCTGAAGTTTGGGTGGGCCACGGCCTGTTCAGGGGTGGCATGCGCCATCTGAGCCTTTGTCCAGGTCCGGAATGGCCCCCCCGATGAGGTCAGGATCACCCGCGAAACCTGAGCATTGGCGCGGGAGTCAAACACCTGGAAGATCGCCGAGTGTTCGGAATCCACGGGTATGACAACGCCGCCGGCCAGCTTCGCCGTCCTCAGCAGACCCGGGCCACCGCAAACAAGGCTTTCCTTGTTGGCCAGGGCGACCACGGCCCCGGCCCGGGCGGCAGCCAGGGTGGGGGCCAGCCCCGCAAACCCGACGATCGCCGACATCACCCACTGGGCGTCAGCCGCCGCAATCTCGGCGATCGCGGTGGCACCGGCGGCGGCCTGGATGCCCGACCCCTTCAGACGATCGCGAAGCTCTGGGAGCGCGGTCTCGTCCTCGATCACCGCCACCTGGGGCCGCCAGCGCAGGGCCTGCTCCGCCAGACGGGCGACATTGCGCCCGCCCGTCAGGCCAACCACCTCGACCTCGACCTTGGCCAGCTCAAACAGGTCTAAGGTCGAGAGGCCCACAGACCCGGTTGAGCCCAGGACGGTGACTTTCCTCGGAAGCGCATGGGCATTCATGTGAAGAGCTCCGCCAGACGCGCAATCGCCAGCACAAGCACGGCGAACATAAGGCCGTCGACCCGATCGAGCAGACCGCCGTGCCCAGGGATGAGGTCGCCAGAGTCCTTAACCCCAAATCGGCGCTTGAGCATCGACTCCCAAAGATCCCCACCCATGGTCGCCAGGCCGCCGGCCAAACCGATCACCGCGCCCGTCACCGGACCCATGGTCGCGCCGAACAGGGCCGAGCACAGGGCACCCGTGGCTGTCGCGGCCATCAGTCCGCCGGCAAAGCCAGACCAGGTCTTGTTTGGTGAAAATCGTGGCCAGAGCTTTGGCCCCTTCAGCACGCTGCCCACCAGGAATGCCGCGATGTCAGCCGCCCAGGTGATGGCAAAGAGCATGAGCACCCAAAGGGCCCCGTCGGGCGTCCCCCGCAGCCAGACCAGAGCCAGACAGGGCGCGCCAATATAGATCACCCCAAAGGCCGCATCTGCCGGCCGTTCGGCCACCCGCCGGGCGACCACGGCGGCGGCGGCGGCTCCAAACACCACAGCTGCCCAGGCTAGGGGGACGTAGCGCAGATAGATCAGAAAGACGCCGGCCAGCACCCCGATGAGCACGACGCTCAAAACCCGCAGGGGCGCCTTGGGCGCACTCATGCCAGCCCATTCGATGGACAGCAGCGCCACCCCCACGGAAATCAGCAGGAGGAACGGCACCCCACCCCACCAGACCGCGCCAACGGAGGCGGGCACCAGCACCAGGGCTGAGGCCGCACGGATGGCGAGGTTTGACCAGTCGAAGCGCTTAGCCGGTGGCAAGGGCGTCATCGGCGACAGCGCCATATCGGCGCTCGCGGGTGCGGAAGGCGTCTATGGCGGCTTTCAGATGTTCAGGGCCGTAATCTGGCCAAAGGACATCCTGGAAAATCAGTTCGGAATAGGCTGCTTCCCACAACAGGAAGTTTGACAGGCGTTGTTCGCCTGAAGGTCGCACAATCAGATCTGGCGGCGGCGTCGCCGAAGTCGACAAATATGCGGCAAATCGCGCTTCATCCAGGTCCTCAGGGCGAAGAAGCCCCGCCGACACATCCTGAGCGAATCGCCTAGCCCCCTCGGTGATGTCAGCTTGGCCGCCATAATTAAACGCGACCTGCAGAAAAAACTGATCGTTTCCGGCCGTCCGGCGCTCAGCCTCTTCGATAATCTGGATCAGATCTGCGTTGAGACCCTCCCTGCGCCCAATCACCCGGACGCGCACCCCTTCCCGCTCCAGCCGGCCAAGGTCACTTTCGAAATAGCGACGGGGCAAGGCCATCAGCTCGGCCACCTCGGCGGCGGGACGGCTCCAGTTCTCCGTCGAAAAGCCAAACACCGTGAGACAGCGAATATTCAGTTCGGGAGCCGCGGCCACCGTCCGCTTTAGCGCCTCAACTCCGGCGCGATGACCAAGGCTGCGGGGGAGGCCCCGCCGCTTGGCCCAGCGACCATTGCCATCCATGACCAGCGCCACGTGCAGAGCCTCGTCCGCCGAAGGATCGGCGGCCGGTCGTGCGGCATTCGGCTCTGGGCTGCGGGCCATGGGTTCCTCGGGCGTCCTTTGGCGACAGGCTAGCCGATCAGACCTGCATGATCTCTTGTTCTTTGACTTTCAAGGCTTCGTCCACGCGCTTGACCGCCTCATCGGTGAACTTCTGCACCTCGGTCTCCATGCGTTTCTGCTCGTCCTGGCTGATCACACCGTCTTTTTCGGCCCGCTTCAGGTCGTCATTGGCGTCACGACGGATGTTTCGGACGGCCACCTTCTGATGTTCGGCGTACTTCCCGGCGATCTTAACCAGGTCCTTCCGGCGCTCCTCGGTGAGGGGCGGGATCGGGATGCGCAGGGTTTGGCCATCCACCACGGGGTTCAAACCAAGGCCGCTGTTACGGATAGCCTTCTCCACCGAGACCGCAACGCCCTTGTCCCAGATGTTGACGGTCAGCATGCGGGGTTCTGGCACGCTGACAGCAGCGACCTGGCTGATGGGTACCGTTGCGCCATAGGCGTCGACCATGATCTGGTCCAGGAGCCCGGCGGACGCTCGTCCAGTGCGCAGGGAGGCAAACTCCTCCTTCAGGGCCAGAACGGCCTTATCCATTCGGTCCTTGTAGCTCGACAGAACCGGCTTCGGTGCGGCGGCCATAGGGCTCCTCCAGTGGATATCGGTTATCGGGACGAAAGGGTCAGGTGATCGTCGTAAAGACGCCCTGCCCCTTCAGCACTTTCAGAAAATTTCCCCGTTCGCGGATGGAGAAGACCACGATCGGGATAGCGTTGTCGCGCATCAGTGCGATGGCCGAGGCATCCATGACCCGCAGGTCCTGGGCCAGCACATCATGATAGCTGAGGGTCTCATAACGTACGGCCGCCGGATCCTTCTTCGGATCGGCAGTGTAAACCCCATCGACGCTGGTGCCTTTGAACAGCGCTTCACAGCCCATCTCGGCCGAGCGCAGGGCTGCGGGGGTGTCGGTGGTGAAGTAGGGTGCACCGAGGCCAGCGGCGAAAATCACCACCCGCCCCTTCTCCAGATGGCGCATGGCCCGGCGCCGGATATAGGGCTCGCACACCGCGTCCATAGGAATGGCCGACTGGACCCGAGTGAAGACGCCCTCTTTCTCCAGTGCGCCTTGCAAGGCCAGAGCGTTCATCACCGTAGCCAGCATGCCCATATAGTCGGCGCTGGACCGCTCCATGCCCTTACCGGCCAGAGAGACCCCGCGGAAGATGTTGCCGCCGCCGATCACCAGACAGAGTTCGACGCCATGGCTCACGACCTCGGCGATATCCTTGGCCACAGCCTCCAGTGTGTTCGGATCAATGCCGAACCCCTGCTCCCCCATCAGGACCTCACCGGAGACCTTCAGAAGGATCCGCTTGTAGCGCAGGTCAGGAGCTGTGGAGGGCATGGGGCGCGTCTTTCCGAATCTGGCGAGGGCAAGATAGCGCAAGGGCGCGGCACGCGTCGAACGCGGCCGCGCCCCGCAGTGTGGGACGTCCTTAGGGCTTAGGCCTGGCCGCTGAGTTGGGCCACTTCGGCCGCGAAGTCGTCGACCTTCTTCTCCACGCCGTCTCCGAGGCCAAAGCGCACGAAGCCGGTCATGGTCACCGGCGCGCCGGTTTCCTTGGCCAGTTCAGCGATCAGTTGCTCGACGGTCTGGTCGGGGTTCATGACGAAGGCCTGCTTCAAGAGCACGACTTCCTCGAAGAACTTCCGAATGCGGCCCTCAACCATCTTCTCGACCACGCCGGCCGGCTTGCCCGAAGCCAGGGCCTGCTCGGTGAAGATCGCCTTCTCCCGCTCGATGGCCTCAGGATCCAGGTCGTCGGTGGACAGCGACATCGGATTGGTGGCGGCCACATGCATGGCGATCTTGCGACCCACCTCCTGCAGCTTGGCCTGATCACCCGCACCTTCCAGGGCGACCAGCACGCCGATACGGCCGAGATCCGGGGCGGCTGCGGCGTGGATATAGGACGCGACAGCGCCTTGGGAGACCACCAAGCGAGAGGACCGCCGCAGCATCATGTTCTCGCCGATCGTCGCGATCAGGTTGGTGACCACGTCGGACACCACGTCGCCCTTGGCGGTTTTGGCCGCAGAGATGGCCTCAACGCCGTCCACGTCCAGCGCCACCAGGGCGATGTCTTTGGCGGCGGTCTGGAACAGCTCGTTGCGGGCCACGAAGTCGGTCTCGGCATTGAGCTCGACCACAACCCCGGTCATGCCCGCGCCATCCTTACGGACAGCCGCCGCCACCAGACCTTCAGCGGCCGCGCGATCGGACTTCTTGGCGGCCTTGGACAGGCCCTTGGTGCGCAGCCAGTCGATGGCGGCATCGATATCGCCACCGTTCTCCTGCAGCGCCTTCTTGCAATCCATCATGCCTGCGCCAGACTTTTCGCGCAGCTCTTTGACCAGCGCAGCGGTAATGTCCGCCATGGCTCGGCTCCCTTGGTCTAGAATCAACGGCTGGGCCTCTGGATAGAGCCCCAGCCGTCACAGTTTGATGTCGAAGTCCGCCCCTCCGGGGCAAACCATGTCTTAGCCCTGAGCGACTTCGCTTTCGGCGACCGCAGGCTCCGCCGCGGCCGTCATGGCCAGCGCCGGCTCCATGGGGGCCTCAGAAGCCCCCAGGTCCACACCAGCGGCCACCTGGCCGGCGGTGAGGCCGTCCAGAATGGCGTCAGCCATAAGGTCGCAATAGAGCTGCAGTGCACGCGCGGCGTCGTCATTGCCAGGGATCGGATAGGTGATGCCGGCCGGATCGCAGTTTGTGTCCAGGATGGCGATCACCGGAATGTTCAGCTTCCGGGCTTCCAGGATAGCGATCGCTTCCTTGTTGGTGTCGATCACGAACATCAGGTCGGGGATACCGCCCATGTCCTTGATCCCGCCCAGGGACAGTTCCAGCTTGTCCCGCTCACGGGTCAGTTGGAGCAGTTCCTTCTTGCCGCGACGGGCCCCCTCGCCCTCCAGCAGGCCTTCCAGCTCGCGCAGGCGGGCGATGGAGCCCGACACGGTGCGCCAGTTGGTTAGCGTGCCGCCCAGCCAGCGGTGATTGACATAGTATTGGGCGCAACGCTTGGCGGCCGCGGAGACCGGGTCAGAGGCCTGACGCTTTGTGCCCACGAACAGAATGCGACCGCCGCCGGCGGCCACGTCGCGGGCCTTGACCAGCGCCTGATGCAGAAGCGGGATCGACTGCGACAGGTCGATGATGTGAATGTTCGACCGCGAGCCGAAGATGTAACGTTCCATCTTCGGGTTCCAGCGGTGCGTCTGGTGACCGAAGTGGGCGCCAGCTTCCAAAAGCTGCCGCATGGAGAAGTCGGGAAGCGCCATGAATGGCTCCTTTTTCCGGTATGCCTCCGCAAGCCAAAACCCCTGTTTCCAGGAGCCCGGAACGGTAATCCAACGGGATGTCTCCCCGAGGATCGCCGCACGCCTGCGTGTGTGATGGGCGCGGCATAAGTCCAGACGCGCCAAAATGCAAGCCAATCAAGGCAAGACCGTCCGCAGCGCCGTCACTTGGGCCTAAAGATCTTCCACATAGAGGACCCCAGGCGCGGTCTTGAGCGCTCCGCGCATGGCACCGTCCAGGGTGAAGCGTCCGGGCAGCTTGACCTCGACCTCCCGCCCACCTTCCAGCGGCGCGGTGAGAATGATCTCGCCCCCCCGGGCGTTGGCCGCACCTTCCAGGCGACGCTTCAGCGCCTCGATCTCAGCGCTGCGGGGTGAGATGTGCACCCGCAGGCCCGCTACCGTATTCTCAATGGCCTTTTCCACGGGCTCGGCTTCGTCGCCGAAGAACCGCACCTCTCCGTCCCGGGCCTTGGCGCGGACCTTGATCGACACCGCACGGCCAGGCTCCAGCACGTCACGGCATCGGCGCAGGGATTCCGGCGGAAACAGCACCTCAAATTCCCCCGTCGGGTCCGACAGGGTGACGAAGGCAAACTTCTCACCGCTGGACTGGGAGGCCCGCTCCTGCTTGCGGCGCACCACGCCGGCCATACGGAACACCTCGGCACCCGCCTCGGCTTTGACGATGACCTCGGAAAGCAGCTCCGTGCGCCGGCGGCGCAGGGCCGGCACCATGTCCTCCAGGGGGTGCCCCGACAGATAGAAGCCGACGGCCGCCAGCTCCTCGTCGAGCCGTTCCACATGGGTCCACATCTCCGCCCGGGGCAGACGGGGTCGGCCGACGCCGGCCTGATCGCCGCCAAACAGGCTGGCCTGGGCCGAAGCCCGGTCGGCTGCCACGCTCTGGGCATAGGCGATCAGGGCGTCGGCGGCGGCGACCAGCTGCGCCCGGTTGGGATGGATGGCTTCGAACGCCCCGGCTCGGGCCAGGGTTTCGAAGGTCCGCTTGTTCACGTGACGGGGATCAACCCGCTCGACAAAATCGAAAATGTCGCGGAAAGGCCCGCCCTCCCGCCGGACCTCGGCCACATGCTGCATGGCCCCCAGACCCACATTGCGCACGCCCCCCAAGGCGTAGAGCACCTCACCGCCCTCGACCTCAAAGTCGGCACCGGAACGGTTGATGTCGGGGGCGCAGATCTTGACCCCGAACCGCTTGGCGTCCTGATAGAAGACCGCCAGCTTGTCGGTATTGGCGATATCCAGACTCATGGAGGCGGCGAAGAACTCCACCGGGGCGTTCGCCTTGAGCCAGGCCGTCTGATAGGACACCACGGCATAGGCCGCCGCGTGGCTCTTGTTGAAGCCGTAGCCTGCGAACTTGTCGACCAGCTCGAAGATGGAGGCCGCCTGGGCCTCCGGCACCCCACGCTCCGAGGCCCCGGCCACAAACATGGCCTTCTGCTGGGCCATCTCGTCCTTCTTCTTCTTGCCCATGGCTCGGCGCAGAAGGTCGGCGCCACCCAGGGAATAGCCCGCCAGGATCTGGGCGATCTGCATCACCTGTTCCTGATAGACGATAATCCCGTAGGTCTCCCGGAGCACCGGCTCCAGGGAAGGGTGTAGATAGTCGATGGTCCGACGCCCGAACTTGCAGTCGACAAAGGCTGGAATGTTGTCCATCGGCCCGGGGCGATAGAGCGCGCCCACAGCGGTGACGTCTTCGATGGAGTTCGGCCTCAGCTGGCGCAAGGTATCGCGCATGCCCTGCCCTTCCATCTGGAACACGCCGACCGTATGGCCAGCCGACATGAGCTCGTAGGTTTTCGCATCGTCCACGGGCAGGACGCCCATATCGACCCGAGCGCCCCGCTGATCGAGGAACTTCAGGGCCTTGTCGATCACCGTCAGGGTCTTGAGTCCGAGGAAGTCAAACTTCACAAGGCCTGCGCTCTCCACCCATTTCATATTGAACTGGGTGGCTGGCAGGTCCGAACGGGGGTCCTGATAGAGCGGTGTCAGTTCCGTGAGGGCGCGGTCGGCGATCACCACCCCGGCGGCGTGGGTTGAAGCGTTGCGATAGAGGCCCTCGAGCTTCAGCGCCACGTCCAGCAGCCGTGACACCGCCTCGTCCTCATCCCGGGCCGCCCGCAGACGCGGCTCGATCTCGATAGCCTTGGCCAGGGTGACCGGATTGGCCGGATTGGCCGGTACCATCTTGGCCAGTCTGTCGACTTGGCCCAGGGGCAGCTGCAGCACACGGCCGACGTCGCGCAGCACGGCCCGAGCCTGAAGGGTGCCAAAGGTGATGATCTGCGCCACCCGATCCCGGCCATAGCGCTGCTGCACATAGGCGATCACCTCTTCCCGGCGGTCCTGGCAGAAATCGATGTCGAAGTCGGGCATGGAGACCCGTTCGGGGTTCAAGAACCGCTCGAACAGCAGGCCATAACGCAGCGGGTCAAGATCGGTGATGGTCAGGGAATAGGCCACCAGGGAGCCGGCACCCGAGCCTCGCCCTGGGCCGACGGGGATGTCATGGGCCTTGGCCCATTTGATGAAGTCGGCAACGATCAGGAAGTAGCCGGGGAAGCCCATCTCGGCGATGACCCCGATCTCCCGGTCGAGCCGTTCAAAGTATTCTGCTTCAGTGGCGTGGCTGGCCTGACCTGCCGCGATCCGGCTCTTGAGTCCCTCACGGGCCTGATGGGCGAGCTCCTCAGCCTCGGTCCGATCACCTTCGGTGGGGAAGCGCGGCAAAATGGGGTCGCGCTTGCGGACCATGAAGGCGCACCGCCGCGCAATCGCCAGGGTGTTATCACAGGCTTCCGGCAGATCGGCAAACAGCGCCCGCATATCAGCCGCCGGCTTGAACCAGTGCTCTGCGCTCACCCTTCGCCGCTCGTCCTGTCCTACGAAGGCACCATCGGCGATACACAGCAGCGCGTCATGGGCCGCATGCATGTCTGGCAGCGCGAAATGGGCGTCATTGGTAGCCACCAACGGCACGTCCATCTCATAGGCGAAGGCCACGAGTTCCGGTTCAGCCAGGGCTTGCGCCGCAAGGCCGTGGCGCTGGAGCTCGACATAGAACCGGTCGCCAAACACCCGGTGCATTTCAGCAAGGGCAGCCCGGCCTTCGGCTATCTTGCCCGCGGCCAACAGGGGATCAGCCGGTCCGTCACAGCCCCCGGACAACAGGATGAGGCCGTCGGCATGGTCGACCACCTTGGCCCAGGTGACGGCGGGTTCGTCCATCCCGCCAACACTGTCGATATAGGCCATGGACGACAGCCGTGAGAGGTTCAGATAGCCCTCTTCTGTCTGGGCCAGGAGGACGATGGTCGGGGTCTTGGCCCACCTGTCGGGCTGACGCTCACCAATCCCGGTGACGGCCAGAGCGCACCCGACAATCGGCTGGACCCCCTGGCCTTGGGTGGCGACGGAGAATTCCAGGGCACCGTAGAGATTGGTGCGATCGGTCAGGGCGACAGCCGGCATTTCATTGGCCGCAGCCAATACGCCCACGGCGTCGGCCTTGATGGCCCCTTCCAGCAGGGAGTAGGCCGAGCGCACCCGCAGGTGAACGAAGCCGCCGTCCTGCTGGTGTTCCATCCTCGCCTCCCCGGCTTAAGCCCTAGCCTAGCCCACCAGAAAGGCGAACTGACAGACAACCCACACGAACCCTGCCACAGCGACAAAAGCCAGCGATTCCCGAGCCAGATGAATGACCATAACGTCCCCCTTGTGGATGTTCCGTTTATGTTCTTATTCTGGTTTTGTTCTCCCCGTCAAGGGTGCTCGTCGCGCCAAGACGCACCTCCACCGGCAAGCCGGGGCCGAGAAGGTCCTTCGATCATCCAGGTCACCTGAACCTGACGATCAAGACCGACCTAGAACAGGGACTGCGATTCCAGATGCCCGTCCTTGAGGGCCAGGACCCGATCCATATGACGGGCCAGTTCCAGATTGTGGGTGGCGATCACCGCCGCCACACCGGTTTCGCGGGCCAGGCGATAGAGGCTCTCGAACACCTCGCTCGAGGTGGTGGGGTCAAGGTTTCCGGTGGGCTCATCGGCCAACAGGAGGCGCGGGGCATTGGCCAGGGCCCTAGCCAAAGCCACCCGCTGCTGCTCGCCCCCCGACATCTGGGCTGGCTGATGATCCACCCGCCTGGCCAGACCCAGTTGCCCCAGCAGTCCACCGGCTCGCGCCCGGGCGCTCTCATGGTCGTGGCCGGCGATCATCAGAGGCAAGGCCACATTGTCCAGCGCGCTGAACTCAGCCAGCAGGTGGTGGAACTGGTACACGAACCCGATGGAGCCGAGCCGCACGCGGGTGCGGGCACGCTCGCTTAGGGTCGTACAGTCGCGGCCCTCAATGAAGATCTGCCCGGCATTGGGTCGCTCCAGCAGGCCAGCAGCATGGAGCAGTGAGGACTTGCCAGATCCTGAGGGACCGATCAGGCCGACGATCTCGCCGGGATAGACGTCGAGATCGACGCCCTGCAGCACCGTCAGACGTCGGTCGCCCGTCGCATAGGTGCGCTCCAGGCCGCGCACGGAAAGAACAGGCGCCTCACTCATAGCGAAGGGCCTCCACAGGATCGAGGCGGGAGGCCCGCAGGGCTGGCGGCAGAGTGGCGAGGAATGAGACCGCCAGCGCCCAGCCGACCACGATCAAGACCTCGACGGTGTCCACCTTGGCCGGGATGTGCGCCAAGTAATAGATGTCTGAGCTGAACACCTCTGCCCCGGTCGCCCACTCCACGGCGTTCTGAATGGGCCCGATGAAAACACAGAACAGGACCCCCAGGATCAGCCCCACCAGGGTTCCCAGCACCCCCACCGAGGCCCCGGCCATGAAAAAGATGCGCAGGATGGCACCGCGACCAGCCCCGATGGTGCGCAGGATGGCGATGTCGCGGCCCTTGTTCTTCACCAGCATCACAAGGCCGGAAATAATGTTCATGGCCGCAATGGCGACGATGAGCATCAGGATCAGGCGCATGACATTGCGTTCGATCTTCAGGGCGTTCCAGAAGCTGGCATTGCGCTGAGTCCAGTCGGTGACGATCGCGGCGGGGCCCGCCAGATCGGCAATGGCCGCCTTCATGGCCGGCGCCTTGTCGGGATCAGCGACGCGGATCTCCACCACGTCGACCATGCCTTCCCGCGCAAAGAACAGCTGGGCCTGCTCCAGGGGCATGTAAATGAACAGCTGATCGTATTCGCTCATACCAACACTGAACGTGCCGCCCACCGTGTAGGTCTTGCGCTGCGGCGTGTAGCCAAACGCCGTCGCCCCCCCGCTGGGCGAGATCAGAGTAAGGGCATCGCCAGGCTGGACCCCAAGGGTCTCTGCCAGCCGATCGCCGATGAGGATCAGATCGCCGCCGTACTCCCCTGCCCCAAACCCCTCGAGGGACCCTCGGACGATGTTTCCAGAGACAATCTCGGTCCGCCTCAGGTCGGGCTCGCTGATGCCCCGGACCACCACGCCGCTGATCTGGCCCTGGCCCAGCGCCATGGCCTGGGCCTCCACCAGAGGGGAGGCCTGGGTCACCCCATCCAGGGCCGCAATCTCCCCGGCCAGGGTCTGGACCTCAGGATCATAAAGGGAGCCGCCGCCCACATAGATGTGACCGTTGAACCCCAGGGTCCGGTCGAGAAGCTCCGTCCGAAATCCGTTCATCACCGACATGACGATGATCAGAACGGCAACGGCGAGCATGATGCCGACAAAGGAAATGATCGAGATCAGCGCCACGCCGCCCTGGCTGCGCTTGGCGCGCAGATAACGGCCGGCGAGCATCCGCTCCCATCGGCCAAAGGGCGACGCGACCCCGGTCACGTGAGGATCGCCTGCAGGGCGTCTTCCAGGGACAGGGACTGGCGCTCGCCCGTGGCCCGCCGCTTGATCTCCACCTTGCCCTCAGCGACGCCCTTGGGGCCGATGATCAGCTGCCAGGGCGCACCGATCAGGTCCATGGCCGCAAACTTGGCACCGGGACGCTCATCGGTATCGTCCAACAGGGGATCTTTGCCCGCGTCACGCAGCGCGCCATAGGCCTGCTCGCATGCCAGGTCCACCGCCGAGTCGCCGGGCCGCAGATTGATCACCGCCACGCCAAACGGTGCCACAGCGTCAGGCCAGATGATCCCGGCCCCATCGTGACTGGCCTCAATAATCCCGCCCACGAGGCGAGACACCCCCACGCCATAGGAACCGCCATGGATCGGCCGCTCCTGGCCGTCCGGGCCCGTCACGACCGCCCGCATGGGCTTGGAATACTTCTCACCGAAATAGAAGATATGCCCCACCTCAATGCCCCGGGCCGACAGGCGGTCAGCTTCGGGAACCTCGGCCTCGAACCGGGCCTGCTCGTGCATGTCCTCAGTCGCCGCATAAAGGGCGGTACGCTGATCCACGATGGCCTGCAGATCGCCGTCCCAGTCCACATCTCCCGGCGCGGGCATTTCCACCAGGTCCCGATGACAGAAGACCTGGCTCTCGCCGGTGTCGGCCAGGATGATGAACTCATGGCTGAGATCGCCGCCGATGGGGCCAGGATCGGCGCGCATGGGCACAGCCTTCAAACCAAGCCTGGAGAAGGTGTTCAGATAGGCGACGAACATCCGATTGTAGGACCGCCGCGCTGCGGCCTCGTCCACGTCAAAGGAATAGGCGTCCTTCATGAGGAATTCGCGGCCGCGCATGACGCCGAACCGGGGGCGGCGCTCGTCACGGAACTTCCACTGAATGTTGTAGAAGTTCTTCGGCAACTCCTTGTAGCTTTTGACATGTGCCCGGAAGATCTCGGTGATCACTTCCTCTGCGGTCGGGCCGTAGAGCAGGTCGCGCTCATGCCGGTCCTTAATGCGCAGCATCTCATCGCCATAGTCGTCATAGCGTCCGCTCTCACGCCACAGATCGGCCAACTGCAGGGTCGGCATCAGGACCTCGATGGCCCCGGCCCGGTCCATTTCCTCGCGGACGATCTGCTCGATCTTCTTGAGCACCCGCAGGCCCAGCGGCAACCAGGCATAGATGCCAGCGGCCTCCTGCCGGATCATCCCGGCGCGCAACATCAGCTGATGGGACGCAATCTGGGCGTCAGAGGGCGCCTCGCGCAGCGTGGGAATGAAATAACGTGACAGACGCATGCGACGGGCCTTCGGATACGAAACTCGAACGGGAGGCCCTGATTAGCCCCGTGCGTCCGACCTTGGCAATCGAAGCGGCGAAAAGAAGGCCGCCTGCCATGGGCGGGCGGCCCTCAAGTTGGTCATCGGGGAAAACGCGCGCAAGCCGGCCGGACCGGTTTGGCTGTCTTCAATGTAACCGCCGTAACATCGCCATGACATCTCAGCCGGTCGCGGCGGCGCGACGGGAACGGCAACGCCCAATTTCCAGGCGACCAGCGCGAATCTGAGCCTAGAACGTGCGCAAAGTAGGCACCGCCTACCTCAGAAGTTCGGCGCGGAGTTCGGCATCGGGATCAGACCAAACCGGATCACCACGTAGACGATCACAAAGATGATCGCCGAGACCCAGGTGGTGGTGAGAAATTTCTTCTTCAGCTTGGGATCAACCGGAGCGCCGGGGTCCCCCCCGTCTCCCTTATCGATACCCGCCTCGGCGTGACTGGTGACACCCAGAGGCAGAATGGTGAATAGCACCACCCACCAGATGATCAGATAGATAGCGATGGCCGTTGTGATGCCCATCTCAATGGTGCTCCTTGGGGGTTTCCATCAGCTCCACAAGGACGCCGCCCATGTCCCTGGGGTGCACGAAGATGACCGGCGTCCCATGGGCACCGATGCGCGGCTCTCCGGTCCCCAGGACGGTGGCGCCCTTGGCCTTCATCTCGTCACGGGCCGCCAGGATATCCTCCACCTCAAAGCAGATATGATGCTGACCCCCGGCCGGATTCTTGGCCAGGAAGCCCTTGAGGGGGGAGTTGTCACCCAGGGGCTCGATCAGCTCGATCTGCGAGTTCGGCAGATTGACAAAGCAGACCCAGACGCCCTGCTCCTCCATCGCCCACTTCTCGGTGATGGAGGTCGCCCCCAGGACGTCGCGATAGAGCGCAACAGCCTTGTCGATGGAGGGCGTGGCGACGCCCACATGGTTCAGTTTCCCGATCATGCTTTCAGCTATACGCCGGCTGACCCCAGGACGCGAAGTCCCTAAAGTCGAAGCACCGTGGTCTCCACCACCGGTCGGCGGCCCCAGATCCTTTGGCAAGCCTTCTTGACGGCTCGGGACATGGCCGTCTCGACGGTCTCATCATTGTCCCGGTCGGCCCCGGAAAGGCGGGCCAAGGCGCGCTCAGCCTCTTCAGCCAGATCATCCAAGGCCTCGTCGAGGGGGTAGTCTTCGTCGGCGGGCATGCCGATGGCCCGCACCTGGGGACCAGAGGTGATCTTCCCGCGACCGTCCAGCACCACAGCGACCGTCACAACGCCATTGTGCGCAGCATGCCGGCGCGCACGCAGGGCTTCGCCATTCTCACTGACCACCACCTTGGCGTCCACATAGAGGCGCCCAGACGGGGTCTCATCGATGATCTCCGCGCGCCCGGGCGCCAGACGCACCATGTCGCCATTGCGGGGCGCCACGGCTTGGGGAACCTGAAGATCCCGGGCAAAGGCGGCGTGCTCAAGGAGATGGCGGCGCTCTCCATGGGTCGGGATAGCGATCTGCGGCCGCGCCCAGGCATACATGCGCGCCAGCTCGTCCCGGCAGGGGTGGCCCGATACATGGATGCCGGGGTGATCATTGTCGGTGTAGAGCCGCACCCCACGATCGGCCATGCGGTTCTGCAGATTGCGAATGGCAATCTCATTGCCCGGAATGACCCGGGAGGAGAAGACGCAGGAATCGCCCTTGCCAAGGTTCACGTGGGGGTGGGTCCCGTCAGAGATCCTCGACAGGGCCGCCCGGCCCTCTCCCTGGCTGCCGGTGCAGAGATAGAGGATGGAGTCAGCCGGGAAGTAGCCGGCCTCACTCTCATTGACGAAGTCCTTGAGCCCTGAAAACAGACCCACCGAGCGCGCCGCTGCAGCCATACGGTGCATGGAGCGTCCCACCAGGCACACCCGGCGGCCATTGGTCTCCGCGGCCCGGATCACCGAGTCCATCCGTGCGACATTGGAGGCAAAGCAGGCCACGGCGACCTTGCCCTTCAGCTCGCCGATCAGTCTGGCCAGGGCGTCGCGCACGTCAGCCTCTGAGCCCGATTCCCCATCCACAAAGACATTGGTGGAATCACAGACCATCGCCAGGACACCCTCGTCCCCCAGCTGTCGGATAAAGGTCTCATCGGTGGGTGCGCCGAGGACGGGATCAGGATCGATCTTCCAGTCCCCGGTGTGCAGCACCGTGCCCAGGGGCGTGCGGATGGACAGGCCGTTGGGCTCGGGGATCGAGTGGGTCAGGGTGATCAGATCGATCTCAAACGGACCCAGCGTTACCCGGCCCCCCAGGGGCACCACATTGATCTCCACCTGACCCTCAAGGCCGCCCTCCCGGAGCTTCTCCCGCAGGAGAAAGGCGGTGAAAGGGGTCGCATACAGCGGCGCACGTAGGCGGGGCCACAGCCAGGCCACCGCGCCAATATGGTCTTCATGGGCATGGGTCAGAACAATGCCGAGGATGTCGTCGGCATGCTCCTCGATGAAGGTTGGGTCCGGCAGGATCAGGTCTACGCCCGGGGTGGTCAGATCACCGAAAGTGACCCCGAGATCGACGATGATCCATTTGCGGGCATGGGGTGGGCCAAAGCCGTAAAGGTTGAAGTTCATCCCGATCTCGTTGGACCCTCCTAGCGGAAGGAAGACGAGCTCGTCCTGGGTCTTGTTGGCAGCCATCAGGCGCCTCCGGAATTGCGGCGATGGATCTCAAGCAGACCCCGAATGGTCAGGTCAGGATCGAAATGATCGATCGCCAGACTGGCCCCATGGAACAGCGATGCGACACCGCCGGTTGCGATCACGGTCAGGGGCTCTGGCCACTCTGACTTGATCCGGCTGATCAGGCCCTCAATCAGGGCGATATAGCCCCAGAAGACCCCCGACTGCATGGCGCCCACCGTGTCCTTGCCGATCACCCTTTGCGGGCGCTGGATGGCGACCCGGGGCAGCTTGGCGGCGGCCGCATGCAGGGCCTCCATGGACAGATTAATCCCGGGCGCGATGACACCGCCTTCGAACCCGCCGTCTGCGGCGATGACATCGAAAGTGGTGGCCGTGCCGGAGTCGATCACGATCAGAGGGCCCTCATAGACCATATGCGCCCCGATAGCGTTCACCAGGCGGTCAGCACCGGCCTCCGAGGGCTTATCGATGCGCACGGCGATGCCCAGTTCGGCGTTCTCACCGATGACCAGGGGTTCCACATGGAGATACCGGCGCGACAGATTGCGCAGGTTGAAGATCGACTGCGGCACCACGCTGGAGATGATGCAGGCGTCCAGGATATCGAACTTGAGCCCGGCCATCTGCAGCAGTTGCGAGAGCCAGACAGCATACTCATCAGCGGTACGCGTCGAATCCGTGGCGGCGCGCCACTGTGCGATCCAGGTCTTGCCGTCATGAACGGCGAAGAGGGTGTTGGTGTTGCCCTGTTCGATGGCCAGCAGCATCAGGCGTCTCCAAAGAAAACATCACCGGCAGTGATCCGGCGGATCTGACCGTCCGCAAGACGCAACCTTAAGGCTCCGTCTGCATCTATCCCCTCGGCGACCCCCTCCACAGTTTCCTGGGGCAGCCGGGCGCTACAGGCCTGGCCAAGCCCGTGGGCCTTCCGGGTCCATCCCTCGGCAATGGCTGAGAACCCGCGGGTCGACCAGAGCAACCGCCAAGCCTCAAACGCACCAGCAAGGATGCTCAAGGCCATCTGTGGGGTCGGTGGAGGAACCGCCATATGTTCTGCAAAGGTCGTCGAGGGCCGCTCAGCCGACTGAGGACCGGTCACCAGATTGATCCCAATGCCCACAGCCATCCAAAGCTGTCCGTCGGGGCGAGGTCCAGACTCCACGAGGATGCCGGCAGCCTTGCGGCCGCCGATTAGCAGATCGTTGGGCCACTTCACGCTGACCTTTTCAGGTGCCACGAAGGCCTCGGCCAGATCAGCCGCCGCAAGCGCGGCGACGAAGGACAGCTGCGCGGCTTCCGCGGCGGGACGGTCGGTGGTCATCAGCAGGGTGGCAGCCAGGTTGCCGGTCCCGGTCTCCCAGGTCCGCCCCCGTCGGCCCCGGCCTGCGGTCTGATGCAAGGCCGCAATCCAGCCGGCGCGCGCCTCCCCGGCCTCGGCCCGGCGGCGGGCTTCGGCGTTGGTGGAATCGAGCTCGTCGTAAAACGCGATCGGCGGGTGAGCGGAAGCCAAATCAGGCCAGGCCGAAGGCGGTGGCCGCCGCCGCCGCCAGCGGATCAAGGAACACCAAGGCGACGAGGACGATGGGGAATGTGAACAGCGCCAGTCCCAGGGCGATGACCCGGGCCTCCAGCGGGGGCGCATCGGTGGTCCCCGCAGAGGCGTCGAACCACATCACCTTGATCAGGCGCAGATAGTAGAACGCCGCCACCACGCTGCCCACCAGGGCGATCACCGCCACAATCCCAAGCCCGGCGTCTATGGCTGCACTGAACACATAGAACTTAGCCCAGAAGCCCGAGAAGGGCGGCAGTCCCAGGGCAGACAAGGCAAAGGCGCTCATGGCCAGGGCGATGCCCGGCCGCTCCTTGAACAGACCGGCCATGTCCGAGATCGTCTCCATCGGCCGGCCCTCCCGCGACAGGGCGGCCAGACAGGCGAAGAAGCCCGTCACGTCGACCATATAGAGGACCATGAACACCAGCATGGCCTGTATGCCGGCGGCGTCTCCCGACGCCAGGCCCAGAACCGCGTAGCCAATGTTGGCGATGGAGGAATAGGCCCACAGACGCTTCAGATTGGACTGGGCAAGACCGGCGAAGGCGCCCACGGCCACCGAGGCCAGGGCCACGATCACCAGGATCTGGCGCCACTGCTCAGCCGCCCCGCCGAAGCCTTCGGCCAGCACCCGGGCAAACAGCACCATGGCGGCCATTTTCGGCGCCGCACTGATGAAGGCCACCACAGGGGTGGGCGCGCCCTCATAGACATCCGGGGTCCACATGTGGAACGGTGCGGCGGAGATCTTGAAGGCCAGCCCGCACATCAGGAATACGAGGCCAAACAGCACGCCCACATTGGCGCCGCCCTCAACCGCCTGGGCGATCACGGTGAAGTGGGTCGAGCCGGCGAAGCCATAGATCAGGGACGCGCCATAGAGCAGCAGACCCGACGAAAGCGCCCCCAGCACGAAGTACTTCAGGCCAGCCTCTGAGGCTTTGGCATTGTCCCGATGGATCGCCGCCAGGACATAGAGGGCCAGGGATTGCAGTTCGATGCCGATATAGAGCGAGATGAGGTCCCCGGCCGAGGCCATCATGCCCATGCCCAGGGCGGCGATGACGATCAGAATCGGGAACTCGAAATTGTTGATACCCCGGCGCTGGAACCAGGGCTGGCCAAGCGGGATGGCGATGGCGCTGGCGGCATAGATGGCCACCTTGGCGAAGGCCGAGGCCTGGTCGGCGATCAGGCCTCCGGAGAAGCCACGCCCCATGGGGCCAAAGATCGCCGCAACCCCCGCCGCAATCAGCAGGGCAACCGCCGCGGTGCTGAACACCGCATTGGCCCGGCTTTGGAAGGCCCCCCAGACCAAGAGGACCAGCGCGCCACAAGCCAGGATCACTTCAGGAAGGGCAAGGCTCAGTTCAGTGGAAAAACTCATCTCAAAAGCCCCCTCACCCGCCGGTCGCGGCGCGGTAGACCGCGACCAGATTGTCGACCGAGGCCTGGGTGTAATCGAATACGGCGGCCGGATAGATGCCGAGATAGAGGGTGCCGACGATCAAGGGGACAAAGATCGCCACCTCGCGCCAGTCCAGATCCTTGATCCCGGCCAGGGCCGGATTGGTGATTTCGCCGAAGATCACCCGGCGATAGAGGGTCAGGGCATAGACCGCTGACAGGATGACGCCAGTGGCCGCCACGATCGCCGTCCAGGTCGAGACCTCATAGGCCCCCGCCATGGTGAGGATCTCGCCCACAAAGCCCGACGTGCCCGGCAGCCCCACATTGCCCATGGTGAACAAGAGGAAGATGGCCGCATAGACCGGCATCCGGTTCACAAGACCGCCATAGAAGGCGATCTCGCGGGTGTGCATCCGGTCATAGACCACCCCGACGCAGAGGA
>NZ_JAKRSA010000012.1 GCF_022402485.1 Phenylobacterium sp.
GGTAGAACACGTCGCCCGGATAGGCTTCGCGGCCCGGCGGGCGGCGCAGCAGCAGGGACATCTGGCGATAGGCCACCGCCTGCTTGGACAGGTCGTCATAGATGATCACGGCATGCATGCCGTTGTCGCGGAACCACTCGCCCATGGCGCAGCCAGCGAAGGGAGCCAGGAACTGCAAGGGAGCAGGCTCGGACGCCGTCGCCGCCACCACGATGGTGTATTCCAGGGCACCGCGCTCTTCGAGGGTCTTGACGATCTGAGCGACGGTGGAGCGCTTCTGGCCGATGGCCACATAGATGCAGTAGAGCTTCTGGCCCTCATCACCCGAGGCGTTGACCGCCTTCTGGTTCAGAATGGCGTCGATGGCCACGGCGGTCTTGCCGGTCTGGCGGTCGCCAATGATCAGCTCGCGCTGGCCGCGCCCCACGGGGATCAGGGCGTCGATGGCCTTCAGACCGGTCTGCACCGGCTCGTGCACGGACTTGCGCGGGATGATGCCTGGTGCCTTGACGTCGGCGCGACGGCGCTCGGTAGCGACGATCGGACCCTTGCCGTCGATGGGCTCACCCAGGGGGTTGACCACCCGGCCCAGCAGACCCTTGCCCACCGGCACGTCCACGATCTCGCCAAGACGACGGACTTCGTCACCTTCACCGATGGCGCGGTCATCGCCGAAGATCACGACGCCGACATTGTCCCGCTCGAGGTTCAGGGCCATGCCCTTCACGCCCGCCTTGGGGAACTCGACCATTTCGCCCGCCTGGACGTTGTCGAGGCCGAAGACCCGGGCAATGCCGTCGCCGACGGAGAGCACCTGACCGACGTCGGAAACGTCAGCTTCTTCGCCGAAATTGGCGATCTGCGACTTGAGGATGGCCGAAATCTCGGCGGCGCGGATGTCCATGTTCTTACGCTCTCTTGAGGGCGAATTTCAGCGAGTCGAGCTTCGTACCCAGCGAAGCGTCGAACAGACGGGAGCCGACCCGGACCTTGATTCCGCCAAGAATGGACGGATCAACCTGGGTCTCAATTTCAGGATCCTTGCCCAGCGCCTGGCGCAGGGCCTGGGCAACACCCTGGGCCTGGGCCTTGGTGAGGGGCATGGCGGTGGTCACATGCGCCGAAACGACGCCGCGACGCTCGGCCGAAAGGGCCTGGAAGGCGTTGATGACCGACGAGAGGGCCGACGCCCGCCCATTGGCCGTAATCAAGCCCAAAAACTTACGGGTGGTCGGATCAAATCCGGCCTTTGCCGCCACGGCCAGCAGGCCCTTGGCCTTGTCCTGGGCGCTGAAGACAGGCGACGCCAGCAGGATGCGCAGATCCCGGCTGTCAGCCATCATGGCTTTCAGCGACTTGAGGTCGCCTTCTACCGCCGCAATCTTGTTCTCGTCGTCCGCGAGGTCGAACAGGGCTCGGGCATATCTGCCCCCCACATTCGAAGTCCTGGAATCGTCCGCCACTATGTGTCCGCCCGGTGCGTGTCTAAAAGCCACTGCGAAGGAATCTTCGCCCCAGCTAAAGGCTTGAAAGCGCTTGAAAAAGCACGGTGCCGAAAGCGGATGCCCGCCCCCGACCCTAAGCCGCGCGCCTGATAGCACGCGATTTTAGGCGCCGCAACCGAACCAGCGCATGGGAATCGGGCCATCGGCCTAAGGGTGGCCAGGAACCTCGACCCGACGAAAGACGGCCGAGCCCGTGGCGGCCAGGGCACCATTGGCCTTCAGCACCCGGCCATGGGCAAAGACAAGGGTTCGGGTGGCCCGTTCGACCGCCGCCTCCAGGGTCACGGTCTCCCCGGCTTGAAGGGGAAAACCGTAGTCCAGCGTGAGGGAGACCGGCGAGAGGGTCTCACCGCTGACCGCGGCCAGGGCGGCCTCCAGCAGGGCTGCAGCGGCACCCGGCCCGGCAGGGACCTGGCCTGAGCTGACCGTGGGGGCGGAAGGGGAAGCTGTGAATGAGGAGGTCATGACAGCCGCCATTTACGGCGCTCTCCACAAAAGGAAAGGGCGCCGGAGGTCCGGCGCCCAGTTTGGCAGGCTCAACACTCAGCTGGGAGCTGGTTCATCAAAGGCCGCTGGTCAGGGCATGGGGGCCTTGGCTGACGCAGGCGCGGCCGCATTGCAGGCCTCAAGCCGGGCCGCATCAAAGGCCCGGGTGCCGGACTCAAAGGCCGTCAAGGGCCCGAAGCGGCCGGCGATATCCTTGCACGTCGACGGAATAAAGGTGCGGCTGTTGGAAACGGTGGCGACGCAGGCCTCGCCCTCACACACAAACACCGCACCACCGGCCACCAATCGGGTCCGCTCGGCCACGGGCTGGCCAAGTTTGGCGGTAACCAGGGTCTGGGCGGCCGCCTGGCCGGCCAGGGTGAGGGTCAGAAGGGCCGCGGCGGCGGTCAGGGTCGAACGGATCATCATGGCGTATCTCCGGCATTGGGGAGGGGGCGGCGCAGGATGAGCGCCGGCTGGTCCGAGCCCCTGCGCTATCCCCAGCGGCAGACCCTCGAACTAAGCGTTGCTAAGATAACGCTGTTAAGATCGATCGCAACCACCATTTGTGCAGGCCTGCCATGCAGGTTTGGAGGGTTGGGGCGATTGGGCGATGAGGATGAGCCGCCCTTGAACCGTCCCGTTCATCCCCCATCAATCCTGTCGCGCCTCTTGTGGGCTTCGGATAAAGAAAACCGCGCCTGGGCGCACCCCTGCAAAAGCACCAATGGCTGGGATCAAGATGGCCAACCCACAAACGCCAAGATCGCAGCGGCCCGCCAGCGGGGGCCGGACCCGGCGGACCCCGGCCCAGGCCATCCTTTACTGGTCAGCCGTTTTGTCAGTCTGGGGCCTGATCTTCATTGCGGCCTTCTTCGCGGTTTTCGCCGTAGACCTGCCCGACACCTCCAAGCTGTTTGAGGTCGAGCGCCAGCCGTCTGTCGCCTATCTGGACCGGTCTGGTGCCCTGGTGGCCGTTCGGGGTTCGCAATATGCCCCGCCGGTGGACCTGGACACCCTGCCCGACTACGTCCCCCAGGCCTTCATCGCCATCGAGGATCGCTGGTTCTATTGGCACCCCGGCTTCAACCCCTGGGGCATCGTCCGCTCGCAGATCTACAACATGACCAGCGATGGGGGCCCCTTGCGGGGAGGCTCGACCATCACCCAGCAGTTGGCCCGCAACCTCTTTCTGACGCCGGCCCAGACCTATCGCCGCAAGGCCCAGGAGCTGATTCTCGCTGTGTGGCTGGAGCTCAAATTCTCCAAGAAGGAAATCCTCGAGCTCTATCTGAACCGGGTCTATTTCGGTGGAGGGGCCTATGGGATCGAGGCCGCTTCCCAGCGCTATTTCAATAAGCCAGCGCCGCAGCTGACCATCGGGGAATCGGCGTTGCTGGCCGGCATGATGAAGGGCCCCTCACGCTACAGCCCCGTCTCAGCCACCGAACGCGCTGCCCGGCGCGCCACCATCGTTCTCGATGAGATGGTCCGGCACGGGGCGATCACCGAGGCCGAGCGGGCTGAAGCCTTCAACAATCCTGTCCGGGTCAATCCGACCCTGGCCAACCAGCGGGCCCAGTATTTTGTCGACTGGCTCGATGTGGAGGTTCGGGCCCTGGTGGGCGAGCCGACCGACGACCTGGTGGTCGAGACCACCCTCGACCTGCCGATCCAGACGGCCGCCGAGCAAGCCGTTCGCCGCGGCGTCGCCGCAGGTGCCGACCAGGGAATCGGCCAGGGCGCCCTGGTGGCCCTGGATGGCGAAGGTCGGGTTCGGGCCTATGTGGGCGGGGCCGACTATGCCGAAAGCCAGTTTGACCGGGCCGCCATGGCCCAGCGCCAGGCCGGATCGGCCTTCAAGCCCTTTGTCTATCTGACCGCCATGGAGCAGGGCCGGACCCCCAATGTCCGGATGGTCGACGAGCCCCTTCGCATCGGCGACTGGCAACCGCAAAACTACAACGGCGAGTTCCGCGGGGAAATGTCCCTGGAGCAGGCCCTGGCCCAGTCGACCAACACCATCGCCGCGCGCCTGGCTGGCGAGGTTGGCACTGGCAATGTGGCGACCACCGCCCGGCGGCTCGGGATCACGGGCAAGATCCAGCTGGACCCGTCCATGGCCCTGGGCGCCGTCGAGGTCACGCCCCTGCAGATGGCCCAGGCCTATGCGCCTTTCGCCAATGGCGGCTTCAAGGCGCAGGGCTATGGCATCGAGCGCATCCGGACGGCCGACGGCCGGGTGCTCTATGATCACAATGTCGACAAGCCTCAGCGGCAGGCCGTGATCGGGTCTCCGGCGCTGCAGTACATGAACCAGATGATGCGCGGGGTCGTCACCAACGGAACGGGCACAGCAGCCCAGGTCCCCAACTACGATCTGGCCGGAAAAACCGGCACCACCAACGATTATCGGGACGCCTGGTTCGTGGGCTATACTGGCGGCTTTGTGGCGGCGGTCTGGGTGGGCAAGGACGACAACACCACCATGCGTCGGGTGTCCGGCGGCGGTGCCCCGGCTAGGATCTGGCGGGATTTCATGGGCGCAGCCCTGCCCCGGCTCAATGCCCAGCCGATCCCCGGCGGAGTTATTGAAGCCCCCCCGACAGCCCCGGCGGTCGATCCCATCGGCGACCTGCTGGATGGCGTTGGCGGTATGATCGACAGCAGCCCTGCGCCGGCCCAGCCTGCCCCAGTTCAAGGCGCGGGCGAGTCGATTCCCTACTGAGCCGAGACGCCGGCACCGACGGCATGCAGCCGCGCCCCATGGGCTCTCAGCCAGGCACGATGCGGGGCGGGGTCGCCGATCAGGGCCTCCACCAGCGCCCAGAAGCGCGGCCCGTGGTTGAGCTCCAGCAGGTGGGCGCACTCGTGGGCCGCCACATAGTCGGCCACCGGCAGGGGGGCCAGGGCCAGCCGCCACGAATAGCGGATCACGGCGGGCCCGCCGCCGACAGACGGCTTGCACGACCCCCACCGGGACCGGGCGTCAGTGAGCGCCACCTTGGGCATCGGTGCCCCCAGGGCCCCGGCGTGGATCCGTGTGAGGTCGCTCAGCCCTTCCAGCGCGCGACGACGCAGGAGCCTTTGGACGGCGCGGGAGAAGCCTTCCCCCTCGCCTTGCGCGGTGATCTCGTCAGGGGCCTCGCCCGTGGCCGTCAGCCAACGGGCGCGGCCCGGCGCATAAGCCAGCCGCACGGTTTGCCCCATGACCGTTAGCTCAGCACCGGGGATCAGAGGCTGGGGGGCGGGAAGCTCAGCCAGACGCGCACTGATCCAGTCGATCCGGTCCCGGGCGAAGGCGGCCGCCTCGGCAAGGCGGCGCAGGGATGGGGCGGTGGCCACAACCTCGCGGCGGCTGCGGTCCAGGCGCAAGGAGACCCGTCGCGCCCGGGCGTGAACGCTCAGGCGGATGACCGCGCCAGCGATCTCGATCCGGTCGCCATCGGAAAAGGTGCGGCCAAAGGGACTCA
The DNA here is from genome assembly GCF_022402485.1 of Phenylobacterium sp. Classification (GTDB taxonomy): domain Bacteria; phylum Pseudomonadota; class Alphaproteobacteria; order Caulobacterales; family Caulobacteraceae; genus Phenylobacterium. The sequence continues at coordinate 5,465 of NZ_JAKRSA010000012.1, forward strand.
TGCCCTCGGATTTAGGGGCGGTCGGCGGTGTTGTGGAAGCGGCTTTCGTGCAGGGCGATGAACTCCCGCACCCGAGGATAGATTTCTTCCCGGAACCGGCGGCCGTTGAACACCCCGTAATGGCCCACATGGGGCTGAATGTAATCGGCCTTCAGATCGCCGGGCAGGTTGGCGCAGAGGTCGTGGGCCGCCTGGGTCTGGCCTATCCCAGAGATGTCATCATTCTCCCCTTCGACGGTGAGCAGGGCGACATCTGTGATCTGGCCGGGATCCACGCGCCGGCCCCGGTGCACCAGCTCCCCCTTGGGCAGCAGGTAGCGCTGGAACACGTAGTCCACGGTCTGGAGATAGAATTCTTCGGTCAGGTCCAGGACCGACAGATACTCGTCGTAGAACTCCAGGTGCTTGTCGGCGGAGTCCCCATCATCGGCCATCAGGTGGTCCAGATACTTCAGATGGGCCTCCTTATGACGGTCGAGGTTCATCGACATGAAGGAGTAGAGCTGGACAAAGCCCGGATAGACCCGTCGGCCCATGCCCGGATAGGGCGGCGGCGCGGTATAGATCATGTTCGAGGCGAACCAGGCGAAGGGACGTTGCTCCGCCAGTTGGTTGGTCACCGTTGGCGAAAACCGCGCATCAATGGGCGAGCCCATATAGGTCATGGAGGCCGGACGGGCGTCGTCATTGTCCTCCGCCATCAGGCTGACGGCGGCCAGTACCGGCGGGCCAGGCTGGCAGACGGCCACCACATGGGCCCGCGGACCGACCACCTGCAGCATCTGGCGCACATGGTCGATATAGTCGTGGAAGTCGAAGCGCCCCTCGAGCACGGGCACCGAGCGGGCGTTCTCCCACTCGGTCACATAGACCTCGTGGTCCGGCAGGAAGGCCTGAACCGTACCGCGCAGGAGGGTCGCATAGTGCCCCGACAGCGGCGCGACGATCAGCACACTGGGCTGTATGGCTCGCGCACCGGCCCGGCGCAGGGCACCGGGGTCCCTGGCGAAATGGGTCAGCTTTACCCAGGGCGAGCTCCAGACCGTCTTGGCCGCTACGGGCACCGACTGACCACCGATCGTCGTGGCATCAATGCCCCACTCGGGCCGTCGATAGCGTCGGGTGATGTTGGAGAACAGGTCAGCCGTGGCGAAGATTCGCCGGCCAAGGTCGGTGTTTCGCGCCGGATTCAGCGGCGAACTCCAGAAATCGCGGGTCAACTGCGCCGTCAGACGAAGGGGCGCGGCCCCGTAATAGCTGGTCTCGTGCAGGGTGTAGAGCATCTGCGAGGGATCCTTGTGCGCCGCAGCATAACACGGGGAGCCTTAACGGAGTCCAGCCATGGTCGATTTCCAGGGCCGGGAGGTGTGCGCGTCAGCCTCCCGCCATGGCCTCACGGATCAGCCGGGCCATCTCATCGGGGGCGATGCCATAGGCCAGAACCCGATTGAATCGCCCCTTGGGATCCATCAGATAGGCCGCCGTCGAATGGTCGACGGTGTAGTCGGGCCCCTCGCCGGACTTGCGGTAGAAGACATAGTAGGACTTGGCCACCTGCTCGATCTGTTCGGGCGAACCGGTGAGGCCGATCACCCCATCGGGAAAGGCGTCCAGGCTGAGATAGGTCTTCAGCTGCTCTGGGGTATCGCGCTCCGGGTCCACGGAAATGAACACCGTCTGCAATTCGTCTGCCCTCGGTCCCAACTGGGCCTGGGCGGCAGACACCGACTGCAGCGTGGCCGGGCAGATGTCGGGGCAATAGGTGAAGCCGAAGAACACGATGCTCCAGCGCCCCTCAAGAATCGACTGGTCCACCGTCTGCCCATCCTGGTTCACCAGCTCGAAGGGGCCACCCACATCAGCCTGGGTGTGCGATCCGGTGGTTGGGGCCTCGATCCGCCAGAACAGGGCCGCACCGGCCGCGAGGCCAAGCGCCGCCACCAGGGCGATGATCATCAGAGCGCGTTTCGACATGGGCGCGGCCTTTGGCAAGGGGAGGCGATCTCTCGTTTGGGGCTCGCCAGGACCGCCGATCTCGGTGATCCTGTCTGAGCCATGGCCCTGAAGAACGACGGATCGGCGGGCCTGAAGGATCCCTTGGGTCTGGATAGGCAAAGCACCGCCCTACTGCAAGGTGAGCTCGCCTGGGACGAAGCTGTCGTCGGCCAGGGCCGCCTGCGGATTCGCACGGTTGTCACCCTGCGCTGGTGGCTTCTGTCGCTGCAGGGGGCCGGGCTTGTCCTGGAATCCACGGTGCAGCAGATCCCGGCCCCCTACGCCATCTGCTTTGGCATGCTGGGTCTGATCGCCTGGCTCAACCTCCTGGTCAGCCATGCCAGCCCTGGGCAGCGGCTGCTGCATCCCGCCGAAGCCGCCCTGCAGCTGGGCTTTGATGTGGTCTGGATCGCCGGCCTGGCCGCCCTGACCGGCGGGATCGTCAACCCCTTCGTGATCCTTGTCCTGCCGCCGCTGGCCTTGGCCGCCGCTACCTTGCCCTTTCGACCGACGGCGGTTCTGGGCGCGGTCGCGGCCGGCGCTCTGCTGGTGGTCAGCGTTCTGGCCCCGCCCCTCGCCGACATGGGCACCACAGACTATGCCTTTGGGGGTCAGTTGGCGGCCCTGTTTGCCCTGTTGCTGGCCATGGGGATCACCACCACCTTTGTGCGCGAGGCGGCCCAGGAAACCGCCCGCCGCGCCCTGGCTCTGGATGTCACTCAGGCTGTTCTGGCCCGGGAACGAAGACTGTCAGCCCTGGGGGGGCTGGCCGCCGCCGCCGCCCATGAACTGGGCACCCCCCTCGCCACCATCGCCATCGTCGCCAAGGAGATGGCCCGGGAAGCCACGGATGCCCAGGTCCGTGAGGACGCCGAACTGCTGATGGCCCAGGCCCAGCGCTGCCGGGAAATTCTGGCCCGCCTGACCCAGACGCCCGGGGCCTCCGATGAGGTTCATGAACGGATGAGCCTGCTGCAACTGTTGCAGGAGGTGATCGAGCCTCACCGGGACGTAAAGGGCGTCAGACTGGAGGCCATCGTCACCGGTGCCCCGGGTGCGGGTTCGGTTTCGGCCAAGCCCGCGATCAAGCGCATGCCGGAGGTCGTCCACGCGATTTCCTCTTTCGTCGAGAATGCCGTGGACTTCGCCGCGTCCGAGGTGCTGGTCACGGCGAGGTTCGACGCTGACACCATCTCCTTGGAGGTCCGCGATGACGGACCTGGCATCGCGCCCGAGATTCTGGCCCGGCTCGGGGAGCCCTACGTCACCAGCCGTCCAGGGGCCGAAGGCTCCCGCACGGGCCATGTGGGCATGGGGCTGGGCTTTTTCATTTCCAAAACCCTGCTTGAGCGCACCGGGGCCAAGGTCAGTTTCCAGAACGGTCGCCCCCGAGGTGCTGTTGTATCGGTCCGCTGGCCCCGAAGCCGCATTGAGTCTGGCCGTGTGTAGCCCTGGGAAACGCCCCCCCTTGCCCAAGGGACCCGGTGCACGCCAATATCCCTGCACGCACCGAGGGAGGCCCGCACGCGCGGGTGGCGGCGATGACCGACCTGAGCACCCAGATCGAGGGCCTGGCCGACAAGAGCCTGCTTCTGCTCGATGATGACGTCGCCCTGCGCACCCGCCTCGGGCGCGCCCTTGAAGGCCGTGGGTTCGAGCCGGTGCTGGCCGCCAGCGTCACCGAGGCCCTGGCGGCGGTGAAGGTCTTCCCGCCAGCCTTCGCCGTTCTGGACATGCGGCTGGAAGATGGGACGGGGCTGAAGGTGGTCGAGGCCGTGCGCGAAGCCCGCCCCGACGCCAAGATCATCATGTTGACCGGCTATGGGAACATCGCCACCGCCGTAGCCGCGGTTAAGGCCGGGGCCGTGGATTATCTGTCAAAGCCCGCCGACGCCGATGATGTGGCCCGGGCCCTGCTGGCCCTGCCGGGGGATGTGGCGGCCCCGCCGGACAATCCCATGAGCGCCGACCGGGTGCGCTGGGAGCATATCCAGCGGGTCTATGAACTCTGCGGCCACAATGTCTCTGAAACCGCCCGGCGGCTGAACATGCATCGGCGCACCCTGCAGCGGATTTTGGCCAAGCGCGCGCCGCGCTGATCCCCGGTCACAGACTGAGGCTGGCCCCTGCCCGCAGGGCCGCCAGCCGCCCAAAGGCCACGGTCAAGGCCTTGCGCCTGGCCCCCGCCAGGGTCGCCACCGGTGCCTCCCGCAGCACCGCGCCGCCAAAGGCGTCGGCCACGATCAGCCCGGGGTCTTCAGGCAGGATGTCCTGGGGAAACTCCGGCGCCACGGCGAAGGCGAAGGCATCGCAATAGGGCTCATATTCCCGCCATTTCTGGTCGGCGCGGTAGTCTTCCAGCCCCGATTTCACCTCGACGATGAACAGGTCACCCCGCCGCCCAAGCGCCATCAGGTCAGCTCTGCGCCCATTGGGCAGACAGACCTCAGTGAGCGGCGCATAGCCCAGCGCCGCCAGCAGGCGGGCCGCCCCCCGCGTCACCGCCTGGGTGATCTCAGGTCGGGTGGTTGGGGCGTATGTGGTGAGAACCAGATCCATACCCCACCATGTTCGGGCTTCGTTCTCCGCGCAAGGGGTCTGTCGTGGCGGGCGCGCGGGCCTATTGAACCTGCTGGGGGAATTCCAGTTTCGAGGTGTCGTAGCCCAGCTGGCGGATCCGGGCGATGGCCTGGTTGCGCACGGCAGCGCTGAGCTGCGGGGCCTTGGACAGGAGCCAGACATAGTTGCCCCCCGGCGTGCCCATGATCAGCCAGCCCTCGTCGGTGCGATGGTCGAGGACCCAGTACTCCTGGTTCATGACGCCGCCGAAGAAGCTGAGCTTGAACTTGGCGTTCTTCACCGGATCGACAGGCGTGGCGCTGGCCTTCCATTCCTTCTTCGGGCCATCCGGGGTGCCCCGGCGACAGGTCTGGATCACAGAATAACCTGCACCGGCGCGGGTCCAGTCGGCAGTGGCGGCCTCACAGGCCCTCTGCATGGCGTTGGGGGTGCGGGCCACCTCGTACCAGCGGCCGGTCATCTTGGTCAGCTCGACCCGATTGGCCGGCTCAGGGGCTGCTGCATGCACCATCGTTGTCTGACCAGCCAACAGGGCGAAGGCCAGCAGAAGCGGCGGGACGATGGAGGACGGGATGGTGGCGCGCGACATGTCGGCAACCTAGAAAAACAATGCGCCAGGAACAAGGACGCCCGCCGAGATCCTCGGCGGGCGTCGCAGGCTTGCCTGAACCACAGCCTATTCGGCGGCGATGGTGACGGGCTTTAGGGCCCGCTCCTTGAAGTTGATGGCCTGGAGATAGATGATGCCTTCCTCGGCAATGTCGTCGCCGACCATGCGGTCGCCTTCGTTCTTCAGCTCTTCCATGTCCACATACATGCCGTAGAAGGCCCGGGTGCGGTCGGTGATGATCCCGGCGTTCAGCAGAGTCTTGATCAACACGCGGAAGATGTTGGTGGACTCCTTCATGTCCTCCCGACGGGCCTCGTCGGTGGCCAGGAGCTGGATCTCGGCGAGGACCCGGTCGGGATCGAGGCCGAACTCCTCATAGAGATCCCGCTGCTCGCTGGGGGACACGAGGTTGAACAGCAGCACCTGGAAACAATGGGCCGCCCAGTCCTCGATGATCTCGTGTTCCTGCGGGCTCAGCTTGGGGATGGTGCGGTCGGCCCAGATCTTCCCGAACTTGTGGTGGAAGGCCTCGTCGGTCATGACCAGCTGCATCAGCTTGCGGCCCAGGGGATCATTGAGCTTCTGGTAGAAGGTGGCGAAGGCGCCCATGGCGAGGCCTTCCACCAGCATCTGCATGCCAATGATCTTCTTATAGACCTCCGGGCTGCCGATGATGTCCACCAGCAGGGTCTGCAGCACCTGGGTGCATTCCACCGGCCGGCCCCAGCGGGCCTTGATGTACTTGGCAAAGGCCGTGACGTGGCGGGCCTCTTCCCGGGTCTGGTTGGCGGCGTATTCCTGCGCCCCCTGGTCCAGGAGGACGTGGCAGAGGCTGGCCGACAGGTTCAGGGCCCCCTGCTCGCCGTGCAGGATCGAGGAGAAGGACCGCAGCAGCGACTTGTTGATGAACTGGGCCCGGAGGCTCGGGGTGTTCAGGTGGTTGCTGACATATTCGGTCTGCAGGGCGACGTTCAGTTCCTCGGGCACCAAGGGCTGGTTGTCCATGTCCCAGGGCTCATCGAAGTCGATGTACTTCTTGTCCAGCGGATCCCAGAAATGATCGTGGGTGGCCGAGATGATCTTGTCGAAGGCGGTCGAGCGGTTGTTGTAGCGGTCCAGCTCGAGCATCGACTCGAAGTCATCGGGGGCCACGGCGTCGTAGATCAGGTCCTTGGTGATGTTGCCGTCGGCGGCCATGGGATCCTCCTGAGGGTTCTGGGCGGTGTGGGCGACCTCACCGACAGGGAGGCGGTCGGTCACCACTTTAACGTGGGCGGGAGCCTGACTCGATGACCGACGTTCGTCAAAGGAATCCGTGACGCCGGCGTCAGTTTTGCGTTCGAACATGAAAAACGCCCGCCGGGGTTCCGACGGGCGTTGATCAAAGACAGATCCGAAGGGGACCTATTCGGCGGCGATGGTCACCGGCGCGGCGTGGCGATCCTTGAAGTTGATCTCCTGGAGGTAGCGAATGCCCTCCTCGGCAATGTCGTCGCCCACCATGCGGTCGCCCTCGGCCTTCAGCTCATCCATGTCCACATAGATGGCGTAGAAGGCCCGGGTGCGGTCGGTGATGATACCGGCGTTCAGAAGAGTCTTCACCAGCACCCGGAAGATGTTGGTCTGTTCCTTCATGTTCTCCCGGCGGGTGGCATCGGTGACCATGGCGGCCATCTCGACGATCACCTTGTCGGGATCGAGACCGAACTCCTCATAGAGGTCGCGCTGCTGGCTGGGGGACACCAGGTTGAACAGAAGGGTCTGGAAGCAGTGGGCCGCCCAGTCCTCGATGATCGCGTGCTCTTCGGGGGTCAGATGCGGAATGGTCCGATCGGCCCAGATCTTGCCGAACTTGTGGTGGAAGGCCTCATCGGTCATCACCAGCTGCAGCAGCTTCTTGCCGGTCGGATCCTTGATGTTGTTGAAGAAGGTGGCGAAGGCACCCATGGCCAGGCCCTCCACCAGCATCTGCATGCCGATGATCTTCTTATAGACCTCCGGGCTGCCGATGATGTCGACCAGCAGGGTCTTGAGGGTCGGGCCGCATTCCACCGGCCGGCCCCAGCGGGCCTTGATGTACTTGGCAAAGCCGGTGACGTGCCGGGCTTCCTCGCGGGTCTGGTTGGCGGCGTATTCCTGCGCCCCCTGGTCCTTCAGCACATGGCAGAGGCTGGCCGACAGGTTCAGGGCCCCCTGCTCGCCGTGCAGGATCGAGGAGAAGGACCGCAGGGCCGACTGGTTGACGAAGCGAACCCGGGTCTTCCAGTCCGACAGGTGGTTGGAGACGTAGTCGGTGGACATGGAAATGATCATCTCCTCCGGGAGGATCATCTCGTTTTCCATGTCGAAGGGGGTGTCGAAGTCGATGTACTTCTTGTCCAGCGGATCCCAGAAGTGATCGTGGGTGGCCGAGATGATCTTGTCGAAGGCCGTCGACCGGGCGTTGTAGCGGTCGAGCTCGAGCATCGACTCGAAGTCGTCGGGCGACACCGCGTCGTAGATGATGTCCTTGGTGATGTTGCCGTCAGCGGCCATGACTTCGTCCTCCAGGAACTTGGGGCAGGCTCTGCGGCCCAGGCTCCGCACCTTGCGGGCAGCCCCCTTGATCTACACGGCAGCCTTGCAGATGAACGCCGTTCAGTCAAGAAGATGACGGGTGCGTCAACTTCTCTGCGGGGGCGTCATCATCCGCCTCCGCTGCGGCCTCAATGGCCTCGATCTGCGCGTCGGAGAGGCCGAAATGGTGGCCGATCTCGTGCACCAGGACGTGGCTGACCAGTTCCTCCAGAGTCACGTCCCCCCGGGCCGCCCACTCATCGAGGATGGGGCGGCGATAGAGCAGAACCATGGACGGGTGCGTCTCGGGATCCATCACCGAACGATGGGCCAAGTCTACCCCATGATAGAGGCCCGTGAGGTCGAAGGGATCCTCGATCTCCAGGGCGTCCAGGGTGTCTTGATCAGGAAAGTCATCCACCCGGAACAGCACATGGCCGGTCATCGCCCGAAAGGGGGCCGGCAGGCGGGCAAAGGCGGCTTCAGCGAGGTCGGCCATGTCGTCCAGGCTTGGGGCGAGCCCCGTGACGGTGCGGGTCATTCGTCAGCAATCAGGATGTGGGGGGCCTCGGGCGTGCGCACCTCGAACAGGCCGATGTCCAGGGGCTGCTGGGGCCGGACGGCGCGCAGGGGCTGACGGGTCAGGGCGTCCAGGGTTTCCCGGTCAGGCTCAGCGCCCGTCCGGCGAACCCGGCGGGCCTGGGGTCCGTCCGGGGAGAGCTCGACGGCAGCGCCGACCTTCCAGAAGGAAACCTGCAGACGCCAGACGGTGACGATCGGGTTGGCTGGCGGAGCCGGCCAACGCCGCCCCTCCAGGAGCGTCGGTTGGGCCGGTGGGGGCAAAGGGCGCCGCCGTCCCACCTGAGCGGCCAGTTCCGCCAGCCGACAGTAGCGATCCTCCGGCGGCAGGCTCAGCAGACGCCCGGGGCGGTCGTCCTCCACCTTGCCCGCATAGGCGTCCAGGGCGGCTTCCCGGCTGGCGAAGTCTGGGCCTACGGGGCGTGTCAGGAAGGTCACCGCCTCGCCGCCAGCCAGCCGCTGGGCCTCCCGTGCCCGGGCGGCCCGGCCCAAGGGGGCGGCCAGGGCGGCTTCCGCGTCAACGGCGACCGGGTAAAGGATGGCGCTCATAGGTCCATTGTCGCTCAAACTCGCGGCCCTGGGAACGGACCGTACGTGCGGCGGCTCGCTTTGGGTCCTATGTTGGCAAATGATTGATTCGCATCGGCGCAAGCGTTGTCGATGGAGTGGTGATGAACGCAGATGAACTGATCCTGGCGGCGGCCGCCGGCGCGGTGTGCCTGGCCATCTGCGCCACGGTCTGGGCTCTGGCCCAGCAACGCCTGGGGCGTCGTCGCCTGCAAGGCCTTCAAAGCCGGGTATCCGAGCTCGAGATGCGGGCCGAGGTGGCCCAGTCTTCGGCCGAAGCTTTTGACTCCGCCCTGCTGGCGGTGGAGGACGGTCGCGCGCTCCTGGCGTCTGGCGAGGAAAGTCTGGCGGTCTGCGCCACGGCCCTCGATCTGGGTGAGTCCGACGCCCAGGGCCTGGTCAACGCGCTGATGCGGGCCGACCCTGACCATGCCCGCCGATTGCGCGCCCTGTTCGAGCGGGGTGAAGCCTGCGCCTTCGAAGTGCGCGGCCCTGCTGGCGTGGTCTCCGTCGAGGGCCGGGCCGCCGGAGCCCTGGCCTGGCTGCGCCTGTCAGCGGTGATCGGCGAGGACGCCGGCCTGCCCACAGCCCCGCGCTTTGCCGCCCTGCTGGACGCCCGTCCTGGCCCGGCCTGGATCGCCTCGGCTGACGGTGCCCCGGTGTGGGTCAACGCCGCCTGGCTGGCCGCCGTGGACGCCACCAGTCTGGATGAGGCCGCCGCCAGAGGCCTGACCTTCGACAAGGCCTGTGATGAGATCGCCAGTGAGGCCGCCAATCTGGCCCAGGTGCGCGAGACCACCCGCTGGCTGACCCTCGGAGGCCGGCGTCGGGCCTTCCATGTTATCGCCAGGCCCCTGGAAGGGGGCGGGGTCGGGGTCTGGGCTGAGGACGCCACCGAGACCGAGGAGATGCGCGAAGCCCTCAAGCGTCATGTGGCCGCCCATGACGAGACCCTGAACCATATCGCTGATGCGGTGGCCATCTTCGGCGCCAACAAGAAGATGATCTTCCACAACACCGCCTTTGCCGAGCTCTGGGGTCTGGAGCCTGCCTGGCTTGGGGAGCGGCCCGGACATGGGGAGCTGCTCGACCGCCTACGCCAGCGCCGGCGGCTGCCGGAGACGGCCGACTACGTGAAGTGGCGGGCTGCAGAGCTTGACCGATACGAGGCCCTGGGCTCGAGCCCCGATGATCTCTGGAGCCTGCCCGACGGCCGCACCCTGCGGGTGGTGCGCCAGCCCCATCCCATGGGCGGGGTGCTGCTCCTGTTCTCCGACATCACCGACGAGCTGAAGCTCAAGGCGCAGTACAACGCCCTCATCCAGGTGCAGCAGGCCACCCTGGACAAGCTCAACGACGCGGTGGCGGTGTTCGGTTCCGACGGTCGACTGAGGCTGCATAACGAGGCCTTTGAGCGGTTCTGGAACGTCACCCCGATCCAGCTGGATATGGCCGTGGACTTCGAAGGCGTGGTGGAGCTCTGCGTGCCGCGCCTGCACGACCTGAACTTCTGGCGGGAGCTGAAGGGGCGGGTCGCCGACCCCGACCCTAGCGCCCGGGCACCGATTTCCGGCGAGGTGAAAACCTCAGACTCCCGGATTGTGGCCTATCAGTCGCGCCCCCTCCCTGACGGGGCCACCCTGATCGCGTTCACCGATGTCACCGACGCCCGCAAGCTGGAGAGCGCGCTGGCTGACCGGTCCGCGGCCCTGGCCGACGCCGAGCGGCTGAAGCGGGACTTTGTGGGCAATGTCTCCTATGAGCTGCGCACCCCGCTCACCACCATCATCGGCTATTCCGAGCTTCTGGAGCGGTCGGGGGAAAACCTGTCTGAACGGGGCCGGGGCCATGCCTCCGCGGTACGCATGGCCGCCACCCAGCTGGCCCGCTCCATCGATGACGTGCTGGACATGGCCCAGATTGACGCCGACGAAATGGCCCTGGATCTGGAGGATGTGCGGGTCGCCGAGCTGATCGCGGGTGCCGCTAGTCGCTGGTCCCGCGCGGCCGATGAGGGCAAGGTCATCCTTAAGGTGGATCATGCCCAGGAGATCGGGGTCATCCGGGCCGACGCCCACCGGCTGGACCAGATCCTTGATCACCTGATCGAGAATGCCATCCGTCAGACCCCGCCGGAGGGGACCATTTCCATCTCCGCCCGCCGGGCGCTGGGAGAGGTGCAACTGCAGGTCAGCGATACGGGCCGGGGCATTCCCTTCCACGTCCAGGCGCACATTTTCGACCGCTTCATTGGCCGCGAGCGGGGGGGGCCTGGCCTAGGTCTCGCCCTGGTCAAGGCACTGACGGAACTGCATGGGGGTTGGGTGGCTCTGGAAAGCGAGCCGGGCGCTGGCGCGACCTTCACCTGCCACCTGCCAGAGCTGGCCCAGGCCGAAGCGGCGTCGCATCGGGAACTGGAGTTCTAGGGTGGCCTTGCGGGCGCGCAGACGGCCTTGGCCGCGCGCGCCCCTCAAGACTTAGTGCTGGCTCTCGGGCAGCCGGACCACCAGGCCCTCAAGGGCGTCGGTGACCTTGATCTGACAAGACAGGCGGCTGTTGGGCTCAACATTCTCGGCAAAGTCGAGCATGGATTCCTCCATGGCCGAGGTGTCCCCGGTCTTGTCCTTCCAGGCGTCGTCCACATAGACGTGGCAGGTGGCGCAGGCGCAGGCACCGCCGCAGTCGGCGTCGATGCCCGGGACGTTGTTCTTCACCGCACCTTCCATCACCGTGAGCCCGGTCTTCACGTCCACGACGTGCTCGGTCCCGTCGTGCTCGATATAGGTGATCTTGGCCATGGCTCCCTTTCGCGCCGCGTTCAGGCGACGACCTCTTTCATTGAAATGCTGGGATCGGCAAGCTTGGCCTTGGACACCGCTTTGCGGTTCCCGATCAGCTGCTTGCCCATCATGAATTCCGGGGGCGAGTTAATCGCCTCCACGGATTGGATCTGGTCTCCCTTAAGATGGAAGACCGCGAACTTGCCGCTGGCTGGATCGCCCCGCAGCAGAACCTCATTAGCGTCGAACGGATAGCCCGCGATCTGGAGTTTCAGATCATACTGGTCTGACCACTGCCAGGGCACCTCGCCGGCCGGCGCGGGCCGGCCCGTGATGGCGCTGGCGGCCTGCTTGGCCTGCTCCAGGGCATTGGGCACGCTTTCCATGCGGAACATGCGCCCGTACAGCGGCATGGGCCGTTGAGCCACATCGCCGATGGCAAAGATGGCCGGGTCGGAGCTGCGGGCCTCCAGGTTGACCACCACGCCGCGGGCCGTCTCCAGCCCGGCTTCGGCGGCCAGCTCATCATTGGGAGTTGCGCCGACCCCGATCACGGCAGCGTCGCAGGGTAGCGTCCGTCCGTCGGCCAGGGTGACCCCGGTGACCTGGCCGTTTTCGCCCACAAAGCCCGTCACGCTGGCGCCCATCTCGAACACCACGCCATGGGTCTGATGCACCCCTTGGAAGAAGTCAGACAGGGCCTCGCAGGCCACCCGGGCCAAAAGGCGGGGCTCACGCTCGATGACCACCACCTCAGCGCCGAGGGCGCGGCCCGAGGCGGCGACCTCCAGGCCGATATAGCCCCCGCCGACCACGGCCAGGCGCTTGCCCGGTCCGACGGCGGCCTTCAGGGCTTCGGCATCGGCGGCGGTGCGCAGTTCCAGCAGGCCAGCCAGATCGGCACCGGGGACTGGCAGTTTGATAGCCCGGGCACCGGTGGCCAGGATCAGGATGTCATAGGCCAGCGTCGTCCCGTCGGAGAGCTCGACCAGCTTATCGGCCCGGCGGAGCTTAAGCGCCCGAAGGTTCGGGCGGAAATCGATCTGGTGCTCGGGGTAGAACTCCAGCGGCTTCAGCGCCAGGGAGTCGGCGTCAGCCTCACCCTTGAGCCAGGCCTTGGACAGGGGCGGTCGCTGATAGGGCGCCAGGGGCTCCTCCCCCACCAGGGTGATGGGGCCCGTATGACCATACTGACGCAGCAGGGCGGCGGCCGTGCCGCCGGCATGGCCTGCCCCGAGGATCACGATGTTTGCGCCTAGATCACTCATGCCGTTCCCCGATGCAGAAAAATGACGCCGGCGTCAACTTGGGAAAAGCACGGGGCCGACTTTAGACGACCCGATCGACCAGCATCTTCTTCACCTCAGCGATCGCCTTGGCCGGATTCAGGCCCTTGGGGCAGACCTGGGCGCAATTCATGATCGTGTGGCAGCGATAGAGCTTGAACGGGTCTTCCAGGTCGTCAAGGCGCTCGCCAGTGGCCTCGTCACGGCTATCGATCAGCCAGCGATAGGCATGCAGCAGGGCCGCCGGACCCAGATACTTGTCGCCGTTCCACCAGTAGCTGGGGCACGAGGTGGAGCAGCAAGCGCAGAGAATGCACTCATAGAGGCCATCCAGCTTCTCCCGGTCCGCTGGGGTCTGCAGCCACTCGCCCTGGGGCTCGGGGGTCTTGGTGTGCAGCCAGGGCTCGATGGAGGCATACTGGGCGTAGAACAGGGTCATGTCCGGGACCAGGTCCTTGATCACCGGCATGTGCGGCAAGGGGCTGATGGTGCAGGTCTGACCCGGCACCTCATCCCAGCCATGGGTGCAGGCCAGGGTGTTGCGCCCGCCAATGTTCATGGCGCAGGAGCCGCAGACCCCCTCACGGCACGAGCGCCGGAAGGCCAGGGTCGGGTCCATGGTGTTCTTGATGTAGATGAGGGCATCCAGGACCATGGGTCCGCAGGCCTCGATATCCACGTCATAGGTGTCCCAGCGGGGGTTCTCGGCCCCTTCGGGATCATAACGATAGACCTTGAAGGTACGGACCTTCTGGGCGCCGGCCGGGGCCGGGTGGTGGCGGCCCTTCTGGACGCGGGAATTCTTCGGCAGGGCGAGTTCGACCATCGGAGGCGTTCCTTAGGCGAAGACCCCGGACCCCGCGCGGGCGGCGCGTTCGGTCCGAGGCCGGGAGTGGGCGACGAAGGGGGCCATGGACCCGACTTAGTAAACCCGCGCTTTCGGCGGGATATAGGCCACGTCATTGCTGAGCGTGTAGGCGTGCACAGGACGGTCATCCATACGCACCTTGCCAGTGGTGTCGTCGAACCAGGTGAGCGTGTGCTTCATCCAGTTCTCGTCGTCTCGATCGGGATAGTCCTCCCGGGCATGCGCGCCGCGGCTTTCGGTGCGATGCAGGGCCCCGTTCACGGTGACGGCGGCCTGGCCGATAAGATTATCGAACTCCAGGGTTTCGACCAGATCGGTGTTCCAGATCAGACCCCGGTCGGTGACCTGGATGTCGCTGCGCTGGCCATGGATTTTGTCCAGACGGGCGACGCCAGAGGCCAGGCTCTCGCCGGTGCGGAACACCGCAGCGTCCTCCTGCATGGCCTTTTGCATGTCCAGACGCAGCTGCGCGGTCGGCGTACCGCCCTTGGCGTTACGCAGGCGGTCAAACCGGGCCAGGTGAGCCTCAGTCTGGGCGGGCTTGAGGTCCGGCTGCTTGGCGCCCGGCGTCAGGATATCAGCGGCCCGCAGCGCGGCGGAGCGGCCAAACACCACAAGGTCGATCAGGGAGTTGGACCCCAGGCGGTTGGCCCCGTGCACCGAGACGCAGGCGGCCTCGCCCACGGCCATCAGGCCAGGGATGACGCTGTCGGGGTTGTCGCCGTCGCGGGTGACCACCTCGGAATAGAAGTTCGTCGGGATTCCGCCCATGTTGTAGTGGACGGTGGGCAGCACCGGGATCGGGGCCTTGGTCACATCGACGCCGGAGAACACCCGGGCGCTCTCAGAAATCCCGGGCAGGCGTGCGGCCAGGACCTTGGGGTCCAGGTGGTCCAGGTGCAGGAAGATGTGATCCTTGCCGGGCCCAGCCCCGCGGCCTTCGCGGATTTCGATGGTCATGGCGCGGCTGACCATGTCCCGGGGGGCCAGGTCCTTCACGGACGGGGCATAGCGCTCCATGAAGCGCTCGCCCTCGGAATTGGTCAGATAACCGCCCTCGCCCCGGGCGCCTTCGGTAATCAGGCAGCCGGCCCCATAGATGCCGGTGGGATGGAACTGCACGAACTCCATGTCCTGCAGGGGCAGGCCGGCCCGCAGGACCATGGCGTTGCCATCCCCGGTGCAGGTGTGGGCGCTGGTGCAGGAGAAGTAGGCCCGGCCATAGCCGCCGGTGGCCAGAATGACCATCTGGGCCTGGAACCGGTGCAGAGTGCCGTCGTCCAGCTTCCAGGCGGTGACACCCCGGCAAACGCCGTCTTCCATGATCAGGTCGAGGGCGAAGTACTCGATGAAGAACTCGGTATTGTTGGCCAGGGACTGGCCATACATCGTGTGCAGCATGGCGTGACCGGTCCGGTCGGCGGCCGCGCAGGTGCGCTGGATCGGGGCCTCACCATAGTTGCTGGTCATGCCGCCGAAGGCGCGCTGGTAGATCTTGCCATCCTCGGTGCGGGAGAAGGGCACACCCCAGTGCTCCAGCTCATAGACGGCGGCCGGGGCATTGCGGCAGAGGTACTCAATGGCATCCTGGTCGCCCAGCCAGTCCGACCCCTTGACGGTGTCGTACATGTGCCAGCGCCAGTCATCCTGGCTCATATTGCCCAGGCTCGCCGAAATGCCGCCCTGGGCGGCCACGGTATGCGAGCGAGTCGGGAAGACCTTGGAGACGCAAGCCGTCCGAAGTCCAGCCTGGGCACAGCCCAGGGCCGCCCGAAGGCCAGAGCCGCCTGCGCCGACGACGACGACGTCAAACTTGTGATCAATGAATTCGTAAACGGCCATGCTCAGTAAGCTCCGCCGGTAAGGGCGACCTTCAGGATGGAGAAGAGGGCGAGCGCGCCAAACAGCGCGCAGACGAAGAGATTGAGCAGCAGCAGGCCGGTCTTGGTCAGCCGCCGGTGGATATAGTCCTCGACCACCACCCGCATGCCCGAATGCATGTGCATGAAGCTGACCACCGTCAGCAGGGCCAGCAGGACGGCATTGATCGGCGAAGCGAGCCACATCACCGCCATCTCATAATCACTGCTGGCCAGGCGCAGGGCAGCGAAGACGCCCCACAGGACGAGCGGGATGAGGGCGACCGAGGAAACGCGCTCGGCAATCCAGTGGCTGACCCCGTGGCCAGCGGCACCCAGGCCCAGGGCCCGGGAGCGGGGGGTGCGGAAATCGGTCATGCTCAGAGCGCTCCCGTCATGGCGGCGATGATCCAGACCACCACGGTGGCCACGAGGGCAAAGGCCAGGGTCGCCACAGCGCCCGCATTGGCCGCCGGCAGCTTCAGCGCCAGGCCGGTGTCCCAGATCAGATGCTGGATGCCCTTGGCCAGGTGGAAGAAGACCGCAAAGCTCAGGCCAAACATCACCACTTTGCCAAGCGGCGAGCCGAGCAGGCCCATATAGGCAGCGTAGGACTCAGGTCCGAAAGCCAGAGCGATCGCCCAGCCGGCCAGGATCAGGGTGCCACCATAAAGGGCGACCCCGGTGATCCGGTGCATGATCGAGGTGATGGCGGTGAGATGCCAGCGCCACACCTGGATGTGCGGCGAGGTGGGCCTGGCCCGGATGGTCTTCGAGACGTCCGACATCGGTTCTACAGCCGCTCCCTGTTGCCCTGCGCATGCCTGGCTGCTTTTACGCCGCCGACCGGGGGTGTCAACGCAGGCCCCAAACGAGATCGCGACCCACGCCCTTCGCGGATGGGCGAACATCATGGCTTTCTACCTCCCGTGCAATGCGTCTTTGCTGTAGGCTTCCTTCGTGGGAGGCGAAGGATGCGCTACGATCTGGTGGACTTGCGGTTGTTCTGTGATGTGGTTGAGGCCGGCTCGATCACCCGCGGCGCCGAGCGCGCGGCCCTGGCCCTGGCGGCGGCCTCGACCCGAATCAGGGGCATGGAACAGTCCCTGGGGACGGCTCTCCTGACCCGGTCCCGGCAGGGGGTGACGCCAACCCCGGCCGGACTGCTCCTCCTCAAGCACGCCCGCGCCCTGCTGGAACAGAGCGCCCGGATGCAGGACGAGCTCGGCGTCATGGCCGAAAGCGGTGCCGCCGAGGTCCGGGTCCTGGCCAACACCAATGCCCTGACCGAGTTTCTGCCTGAGGCCCTGTCCTCTTTTCTCGCGTCTCATCCCCAGGTCAGCGTCGACCTGGAGGAGCGCCTGTCGGACGAGATCGTCGGCCTGGTGGCCGAGGGGGCCGCCGATGTGGGCATTGTGGCCGGCACGGTGGATGTGGGCGCCCTGGAAACCTTCGCCTTTCGCACAGACCGGTTCGTGGTGGTGACCGCCCTCGATCATCCCCTGGCGCAGAATGTCAGCGCCGCCTTCGCCCAGGTTCTGGACTACGACCTGGTGGGCCTGGACCGGGCCAGTTCCCTGCAACGCTTCCTGGCCGCCCGCGCCGGGCGAGAGGGGCGGCGCCTCAGGCTGCGGGTCCAGCTGCGCAGCTTCGATGCGGTCTGCCGACTGGTGGAGTGTGGGGTGGGCGTCGGGGTGGTCCCGGAAACCACAGCCGCCCGGGCGGTCTGCACCATGAACCTGGCCATTGTCGCGCTCACTGACGACTGGGCGGCCAGGGAGCTGAAGATCTGTGTCCGCAGCCTGAACGAACTTCGCCCCATTGCCCGCCAGCTGGTGGAGAGCCTGCAGAACCAGCCCGCGCCCTAGGGCAAGTCCCGATCGGCCAGCCAGTCGGCTGAGCGCATCTCCTGCAGGCGCGAGGCAGTGCGTTCGAATTCAAACGCCCCGTCGCCTTCGGGATAGAGGGCGGTGGGCTCTGCTTCAGCCAGGATGATCAGCCTGATCCGCGCCTCGTAAAGCGCGTCGATAAGGATGACGAATCGTCGGGCCTCCTCCCGCCTGGCCGGCGTCAGGCGGGGGACGTGATCCAGAAACACCGTATGGAACCGCTCGGCCAGGGCCAGATAGTCGTTGGGGCCAAGCGCCACCCCGCAGAGGCTGGTGAAGCTGGCCCGCAGGAGCCCCCCCGTGGCCCTGGGCAGGTGGATCTTGCGGCCCAGAACCTCAAGGGTCTCGCCGGACTCCGCCTCACCGTCCAGCATATCGGCCCAAAGGCGGTCAAAGACCCGCTCATGGTCCCGGTCGATGGGAGAAAACCACACCCCGGCGGCCCGCAGGCGGTCGAGGCGGTAGTCGTGCTCGCCGGCGACAGAGACCACCTCGGCCTGGGCCTTCAGCAGGTCGATGAACGGCAGGAAGAGCTGGCGATTGATGCCGTTCTTGTAGAGGGCTTCGGGCACGCGGTTGGAGGTCGCCACCAAGGTGACCCCGCGGTCGAACAGGGCGGTGAACAGCCGCCCCAGAATCATGGCGTCAGCGATGTCTGTGACCTGGAACTCATCAAAGCAGAGCAGGCGGGCCTGGCTGGCCACCACATCGGCCACGGGCGGTATGGGATCATCCCCCCGGTGCTGACCAAAGGTCGCCTTGCGGGCGGCGGCGTCACCCTTGCGCCAGGCGTCGATGAGCCGGTGAACCTCGCCCATGAAGATATGAAAGTGGGTGCGGCGCTTTTTCGCCACCGGCGCGGTCTCATAGAACAGGTCCATGAGCATGGACTTGCCCCGCCCCACTGGCCCCCACAGATAGATTCCCCGCTGGCTCTCCGGCTTGCGGAACCGGCCGAGCAGACCGCCGGGTTCGCTGGCCGCAAGATCGGCCTCAAGACGAGCCAATGCCGGCAGGGCGGCGGCCTGGGCCGGATCAGGCCTAATCTCCCCACGGTCCAGGCGGTCGCGGTAGGCGGTTTCAAGGGCGGAGGTCATGTCCCCGCCCCTAGCCTGACAGGGCCCAGATCACAATTGCCCAATCCCGTCCAAGCCCCGGCCTTAAGCCTGGTGCCGGGCGCAAGGCACCTGGCAGCGGTTCAGATCTGGGCCGGTTGGGCGGCGGTGATCGGAGGTGGCGCGGGCGTACCGTCCTCCTCCCCGGCCGGAATCAGCGGGGTCTGGCTCTGGGCCGGAAGGCCAAGATCCTCGCGGATATAGCGATAGGTTTCCCGCCGTTCGCAGGCGCAGGCCTTCATCTGACCCTCCTGGTCCCACCAGACCAGCAGGGGGTAGGCGAAGTCGACGCCATTGTCCTTCAAGAGCGGGATCAACTGGTCGACCATGTCGCGGCCAGCCTCCACCACCGCCGTCCGGGCGATGTCACCATCAGCGGGAGGCACGCCCGGTGCCGTCCAGGCGGCCGTTGGGACCGCCCCCCAACGCTCCAGCAGGGTCCAGTCGCGGTTGAGCCAAAGCTCGGCCATGGTGGCCCGTTCCTGGGGGGTGGAGCGTTCCAGCCCATTGGCCGGCCGTCGGGTGACCTCGATGACCCGGGTGTCGACGCCCGCAGCGTGAAGATCGGGGAACTGCTCGGCCTTGTAGCGGATGCAGTCGGGGCAGCCTCGGAACGACACCATATAGATGGCGCGGCCTTCGATGCCCGGCGACACCCAGCCGGCGCTTTCCAGCAGGCGGGCGATCTCGGCCTGGTTCTTGGTCATGGTGGTCGGTCTCCAGCGCAGTTCGAAGTTCCAATAGGCATAGGCACCCAGGCCGACCAGGGTCACGACCAGGGCCAGACCCGCCCAGAGACGAAAATTCTTCATGCGGGATTGCTCCAAAGTCCTGACTGGCCTGTCGGCCAAGGCCAGGGATCTATTTCATGGTCGGGATGACAAAGGCCTGGTCGCTCACCTCGCCCTCCGGCCAGCGGGCGGTGACCGTCTTGACCTTGGTGTAGAAGCGGACGCCCTCCATTCCGTGCTGGTTGGCGTCGCCAAACACACTGCGCTTCCAGCCGCCAAAGCTGTGATAGGCGACGGGTACCGGGATCGGCACATTGATCCCCACCATGCCCACATTGACTCGGGAGGCGAACTCTCGGGCGGCGCGTCCGTTCCGTGTGAAAATGGCCACGCCGTTGCCATAGGCATGTTGCGACGGCAGGGCGAGGGCCTCTTCGAAGGTCTCGGCTCGCACAATCTGCAGCACCGGGCCAAAGATCTCGTCCTGATAGGACCGCATGGACGGCAGCACATGGTCAAACAGGCTGGGGCCGATGAAGAACCCCTTCTCGTGTCCTTGCAGCGCGAAATCGCGGCCATCGACCACGAGCTCGGCCCCTTCATCCACCCCCATCTGGATATAGTCGGTGATCCGCCGACGGTGAGCGGCGGTGACCACCGGGCCGTACTGGGCAGACGGATCTGAGGAGACGCCGACCTTCAGAGTCTCGATCTTGGCGCACATCAATTCGCGGAAGGCCGCGGCGGTGGCTGCGCCCACCGGCACGGCCACCGGCAGGGCCATGCAGCGCTCTCCAGCCGACCCGAAGGCTGCCCCCAGGATATCGTTGGCTGCAGCCTCCAGATCCGCATCCGGCAGCAGGACCCCGTGGTTCTTGGCGCCTCCCATGGCCTGGACGCGTTTCCCGTGGGCTGAGGCGGTGGCGTAGACATATTGGGCGATGTCGGAGGAGCCCACGAAGCTGACGGCGGCGATGTCAGGGTGGGTCAGGATCGCATCCACGGCGACCTTGTCCCCATGGACCACATTCAAGACCCCGCTGACCTCAACCCCGGCCTCGGCCCCAGCCTCCATAAAGAGCTCAGCCAGCCTGACCGGCACGCTGGGATCTTTCTCCGACGGCTTGAGGATGAAGGTGTTGCCCACCGCCACCGCCACCCCGAACATCCACATGGGAATCATGGCCGGGAAGTTGAACGGCGTGATCCCGGCCGCCACCCCCAGGGGCTGGCGCATGGAATAGACATCAATGCCGGGACCGGCCCCCTCCGTGTATTCGCCCTTGAGCGCATGGGGGATGCCACAGGCGAACTCGATCACCTCCAGCCCCCGCTGGATGTCCCCGCGCGAGTCGGCGACGACTTTGCCGTGCTCGGCCGACAGGCGCGCGGCCAGCTCCTCCATCCGCGCCTCTACCAGCCGCTTGAAGGCAAACATCACCCGCGCCCGGCGCTGGGGGTTGACCGCCGCCCAGGCGGGTTGCGCCTGAAGGGCCGCCTGAACCGCAAAATCCAGTTCGGCGGCCGAGGCCAGGGCGACCCTCGCCTGCACCTCCCCGAGATTGGGATCGAAGATGTCGCCGAAGCGGCCCGAGGTGCCGGCCACGGCGGCACCGGCGATGAAGTGGCTGATCTCACGCATGTGGGGAGCTTAGGCCGGCACCGCGCCCTCGCCTAGCGCTTGCCCAAATTGCAGGCTCAGGCGCATTGTTCCGCGCCATGAGCGTCGCCACGACCACCGATATCCTCAACCCGTCCCGGAACGCCCGCGACCATATTGTCGACGTGCTGATCGCCGAGCGCGCGCCAGCGCTCAGCCGGCACCCGACCTGGCCCCTGCTGAGGCCTATGCTCTATGGCCTGCTGGACTATGGAAAAGCCCGGCGCATGGCCGATGCCATTGGGCCCCTGCCCGGCCACGACGCCCTGGAGCGGGTGGCTGGCCTGCTGCAGGTGCAGCTGTCGGTAAGCGGTCTGGAACGCCTGCCCAGCCAGGGCCGTGTCGTGGTGATCGCCAATCATCCCACCGGGATCGCCGATGGGGTGGCCGTGTTCGACGCCTTCAAGGCCCGGCGGCCTGACCTCTGTTTCTATGCCAATTCGGACGCCCATCGGGTGGCCCCGGGGTTTTCCGATGTGCTGATTCCGGTGGAATGGGTCGAGGAAAAGCGCACCCGCGAACGCACCCGCCTGACCCTGCAGCGCACCCGCGAGGCCATGGAGGCCGAACGCGCCCTGGTGATTTTCCCGTCTGGCCGCTTGGCGCGGCGCGGGGCCGATGGCCTGCTGGCCGATCCCCCGTGGATGAGCAGCGCCATCTCCATCGCCCGCAAGTACGAGGCACCGATTATCCCGCTGCATGTCGCCGGCCCCTGGTCGACCTTGTTCCACCTGTTCAACCGTTTTTCAGCCGAGCTGCGGGACATCACCCTGTTCCATGAACTGTTGAACAAGCGCGGGGGGCGCTATGGCCTGATCCTGGGCCAGGCGGTGTCCCCCGACGCCCTTGCCGGAGACGCCCAGGCGGCGACCGACGCCCTGAAAGCCTATGTGGAGCGGGTGTTGCCCGCCGATCCTGACCGGCCCTTTGCATGAGGCCCTGCCGCGCAGAAGACCTGCGCCTGGAGGACGAGGCGGCCACAGCGCGGCTGGGGACCGCCCTGGCTGCGGTCCTCGGTAGGGGCGACGCCATCTGCCTGACTGGGCCGCTGGGGGCGGGCAAGTCGACCCTGGCCCGGGCTCTGATCCGCGCCCGCACCACCCCGGACGAGGATGTGCCGAGCCCCACCTTCACCCTGGTGCAGTTCTATGAGGGGGCGGACCTGTCTATCGCCCATTTCGATCTTTACCGGCTGACCAGCCCCGATGAGGCCTTTGAGATCGGCCTGGATGAGGCCCTGGAGGACGGGGCGGTAATCATCGAGTGGCCGCAGCGCCTGGAGGGTCGCCTTCCCCCCCATCGGCTGGATATAGAGTTGGTTCTGGATGGCGCAGCGCGGCGGGCGCGGCTGGTGCCCCATGGTGCCTGGGAAGGACGTACGATTGAGTTCTGATCGTGAGGGTCTGAAGGCTGCGTTTCTGGAGCAGCATGGCTTGGCCAACGCCGCGCGGATTCCCCTGGCCGGGGACGCCTCCACCCGGCGCTATGAGCGTCTGGTTCGCCCGGGACAGGCCAGCTTGATCTTCATGGACCAGCCGCCGGTGGAAACCGCGCCCTGCCCGCCGGACGCCAGTCCCGACCAGCGGCGGGCGGCGGGCTACAACGCCATGGCGCGCCTGGCCGCTGGCCGGGTCGACGCCTTTGTGGCCACCGCCGGTTGGCTGCGCGGCCAGGGGCTGTCAGCCCCGGAAATCATCGCCCATGAGGCTGGCGAGGGGCTGGCAGTGCTGGAGGACCTGGGGGATGATCTCTATGCCCGGCTGATCGAGACCGGGACGGATGAGACCCCACTCTACGAGGCCGCCGTCGAGGTTCTGGCCCAGCTGCATCAAGCGGTTCCGCCGCCGGTGCTGGAGGCCCAGGGGGCCTCCTGGCCGTTCCTGACCTATGATGACCTGGCGCTGCGCACCGGGGGCGACATGTTCCTGGAATGGTGGCCCAAGTTCTCGGGCCTCGCCCCTTTCTCGCCAGACGTCATGGCGCACTGGGAGGCCCTGTGGGCCCCGATCCGCGCCCGCGGAGAGGCCGGGGCCAGTGTCTTCTGTCACCGGGACTATCACGCCGAAAACCTGATCTGGCTGCCGCAACGGTCCGGGGCGGCGCGGGTGGGTCTGCTGGACTTCCAGGACGCGGTCAGGGCCCATCCAGCCTGGGACTTCTCCATGCTGCTGCATGACGCCCGGCGCGATGTGACCCCTGAACGAGAGGCTGTGGCCCTGGCTCAGTATCTGGCAATCCGCAGCGAGATCGATGCTGACGCTTTCCGCGCCGATTATCACGCGCTGGGTGCCCTCAACTCGGCCCGGATTCTGTTCATCTTCGCCCGCCAGGTGGCCGGCTTTGGCAACCCGCGCTACGCGGCGTTCATGCCTCGCACCTGGCGCTATCTCGAGCGCTGTCTGGCGGACCCTGAACTGGCACCGGTCAAGGCCTGGTTTGACGCCCACATTCCCCCCGAGGCCCGCCGATGAGCGGCGGCGGCTTCCCCAGGACCGCCATGGTCATGGCGGCGGGCCTGGGCACCCGCATGCGCCCGCTGACCGACCACCGGCCTAAGCCCCTGGTGGAGGTGGCCGGCCGCGCCCTGATCGATCACGTCCTGGACCGGCTGGTGGAGGCTGGGGTCGAGACCGCGGTGGTCAATGTGCATCACTTCGCCGACCAGATGGTGGCCCACCTGGCCCGCCGGGACGATATCCGCATCAAGATCAGCGATGAGCGCGCCGCCCTGCTGGATTCTGGCGGCGGCATCGCCCATGCCCGCAGCCTGCTAGGGAACGATCCGATCCTGGTGGCCAATATCGACTCCCTCTGGAACGGCGGGACCACGCCACCCTTGCAGACCCTGGCGCAGGCCTGGAACCCCGAGCTGATGGATGTGCTGCTGCTGCTGGTCCCCCGTGGCCAGGGCATCGGGTTTGAGGGACCTCAGGGATTCTTCCGGGACGCGGCCGGTCGCCTGACCCATTCGGCGGCACCGGAGCCCCCGACCCCCTTTGCCAATGTGGGGTTCCAGATCCTCAAGCCACAGATCCTCGATGAGGTCCGGGAGACCGTGTTTTCTATCGTGCCCCTCTGGCGCAAGCTGTCCGAGCAGGGTCGCCTGCATGGGGCGGTGATGGACGCCTTCTGGATGCATGTGGGCGATCCCGCCGCCCGGGAGGCCGCAGAAGCCAAGCTCGCGCCGTGAGCCGAGCACCCTCGCTCTTTTCCGGCTCTGAACCGCGCTGGTTCAATATTCCAGCCCACCGTCCCTTTGTCCGCGACCTGGCCCAGGGGCTCCATGACGCCCTGGCCCCCTTGGGTCCGGAGGCCCTGTCCCAGGCCACCGTCCTGACCCCTACCCGGCGGGGTGCCCGGGTCCTGGCCGACGCCTTCCTGGCGGCCGGCGGGGGGCTGGCCATGCTGCCACCGCAGATCCGGCCCCTGGGGGATCTGGACGCGGGCGAGCCCCCCTTCGAGCCGGGGGATCTGGCCGCAAAGCTGCCAGCCGCCATCGACCCTCTGCGCCGGCGGCTGGAGCTGACCCGGCTGGTGAAAACCCACGAAAACCTGCTCTCCCGCGACCTGGACGCCTCGGCCGCCCTGGAGCTGGCCGACGCGCTTGGGGGATTTCTCGACAGCCTGCAGATCGAGGAGGTGGACGCCTCCGGGGCCCTGGCGGGTCTGGTGGACGCCGAGCTGGCCGAGCACTGGCAGGTCTCCCGCAGTTTCCTGGAAACCGCCCTGGCCGCGTGGCCTGAGCGCCTGGCGGCGTTGGGCGTCGTCGACACCAGCCAGCGCCGGGTCGCCCTGCTGCGGGCTCTGGCCGAACAGTGGAACCTGCGACCGCCCTCGGGGGTCCTGGTCGCCGCCGGCTCCACCGGCACGGCGCCAGCCACAGCCGAGCTGCTGGCGGTGATCGCCAGGGCACCCCAGGGCTGCGTGGTCCTGCCGGGCCTTGATGAGAGCCTGGCCCAGACCGCCTGGGACAAGGTGGATGAGCAGCACCCGCAAGGGGCGCTGAGCCGGCTGCTGACCCGGGCGGGCCTTAGCCGGGACTCGGTGAAGACCTGGCCGGCATCCGCCCCCTATCAGAGCCAGGGCCGCTGGCGACGGCGGGTGATCAATGAGGCCCTGCGCCCGGCTGAGGCCACCGCCGACTGGCTGAGCGTGATCGAGAACCTGCGGGCCGAGGGCGCCAAGGAAGGGGTAGACCCCATCGCCGAGGGTCTGGCGGGCCTCTCGGTGGTCACCGCCCGCAGCGAGGAGGAGGCCGCCACCGTGGCCGCCCTGCTGCTGCGGGAAACCCTGGAAATCCCAGGCGCGACCGGGGCCCTGGTGGCGCCTGACCAGAACCTGGCCCGTCGGGTGACGTTGAAGCTCGCCCGGTGGGGAATCGTTCCGGACTCTTCGGTGGGCATGCCCCTGATGGCCTGTCCCGCCGGGGTGCTGGCGGGTATGGTGGCGAAGCTGGCCGCCGAACCGCTCCATCCCGTGCTGATGCTGGGGGTCCTCAAACACCCCCTGACCCGGCTGGGCGAGCATCAGGACGCCCTGGAGCCCCGACTGATCGACCTGGAGCGTTTTGGCCTGCGCGGATCAAGGCCGGTCGACTGGGGCGCCCTCACCCGGCGTCTGGAGGCCGGTCTTTCCGACGAGACCCGGCGGGCAGGGGCCAGTGGCCTGATTACCGCCCTGCGCAGCGCCCTCACCCCCCTCACCGACCTGAGCGCCCCGGCCCCCGCGGCGGAGCGGGCGCGGGCCCTGGCCCTGGCGTTGGAGGCCCTGGCCTTGGAGGCCGGCGGCGGCTCTGGACGCCTGTGGGGCGGGGCCGGGGGCGAGGCGCTGTCCCAGCTGCTGGCCGGGTTGATGGCGGAGGCCGGAGCCCTGCCGCCGGTGACCCCCAAGGGCTTCGCCGACCTGCTGATCCGGTTGATGGGGGACGAGACCATCCGGGTCGGCGGGGCCACCCATCCCCGGCTGCGGATTCTTGGGGCCATCGAGGCCCGTCTGGTGCGGGCCGACCGTCTGGTGGTGGCGGGTCTGGAAGAGGGCGTCTGGCCGCAAGGCGCGCCGCTGGATCCCTTCCTGTCGCGGCCCATGCGCAAGCAGCTGAACCTGCCGCCGCCGGAGCGCCGGGTCGGGCTGGCCGCCCACGACTTCGCCCAGGCCGCCTGCGCCCCCAATGTAGTCCTGCTGCATTCTGAGCGTCGGGATGGGCAGCCGACGGTGAAGTCCCGCTGGCTCTGGCGGCTGGAGACCCTGGCCCGGGGGGCAGGCCTTGTCCTGCCAAGCCGCCCTGAGGTTCTGGACTGGGCCAGGGCCCTGGACGCCGCCCCAGACTATGCCCCGATCGCCCGCCCGGCCCCGCGGCCACCGGTGGCCGATCGGCCCACTCAGTTTGCCGTCACCCGCATCGAGTCTTTGACCCGGGACCCCTATGCCGTCTGGGCCAGGGACATTCTGCGGCTCTACCGCCTGGACCGCCCCGATGAACCTGTGGAGGCCCGGGCCCGGGGCACGGCTATCCATGAGGCCTTTGAGACCTTCGCCCGCCGCCACCCCAAGGCCCTGCCGCCGGACCCTGCGCGAGAGTTCGCCGCGCTCTATCTCGAAGCCCTGGCCGCCGCTGGTGCGCCACCGGAGTCCCTCGCCCGGGAGCAGGCCCTGGCCCAGGAGGCTGCGGCCTGGGTGGTGGCCCTGGAGGCCGAGCGGCGGGCCGACGGGCGCGATATCCATGTGGAGGCCAACGGCCAGATCACGGTGCGTGCCGGGGACCGGGACTTCATCCTGACCGCCAAGGCCGACCGGATCGAGACCGGCCCCGACGGCTACGCCCATGTTCTGGACTACAAGACCGGCCAGGCGCCGTCGAAGAAGATGGTCCAGACGGGCTTTTCCCCCCAACTGACCCTGACCGGGGCCATCGTCGCCCGGGGCGGGTTCAAGGACGTGCCGGCCACGCCCCCCGGCGACCTCGTCTATCTGCAGGTCACCGGCCGCCGCCCCGCCGGCAAGGTCGAGGTGCGGGCGGTCGCCGGCGAGGACAGCCAGGACGCCGCTGAACAGGCCCTGGCCGGCGCCATCAACCTGCTGACCCAGTTCGACGACCCCGAACGCCCCTATCTGTCGCGGACCGCCCCGCAGTTCGTCCACGACTATGCGGGCGATTATGGCCATCTGGCCCGGGTGTTTGAGTGGTCCACCAGCGGCGAAGATGGCGAGGGGGAGGGATGAGCCCCGTTATCGACATCGGCATCGACATCAACCCCCAGCGCACGGCGGCAGACCCCGAGCTGTCGGCCTTCGTCACCGCCAATGCGGGCTCGGGCAAGACCAAGACCCTGATCGACCGGGTGGCCCGGCTGCTGCTGGCCGGCGCAGCGCCGGCCGCCATACTGTGTGTCACCTACACCAAGGCCGCCGCCGCTGAGATGCAGCGGCGGCTGTTTGACCTCCTGGGCCAGTGGTCGGTGTGCGACGACGGGGCGCTACGTCAGGCCCTGGCCGCGCTGGAGGGCCGCAAGGCCGGCGACTATGACGCTACGCGGCTATCGGCGGCCCGGGCCCTGTTTGCCCAGGCCCTGGAAACGCCGGGCGGTCTGAAGATCCAGACCATCCACGCCTTCTGCGAAAAGCTGCTGCGGCGGTTCCCCCTGGAGGCCGGCATCTCGCCCGGGTTCCGGGTGATGGATGACCCGGCCGCCGCCCTGATCGCCAGGGCCGCCCGTCAGGCCGTGGCCCGCCATGCCCTGAGCGGCGAGGGCAGCGTGGCCCAGGCCTATGCGCGGTTGTCGGTGAGCCTGGATTTCCGCGCCTTTGAGCAGATGTTCGCCACCTTTGAGGCCCGCAGAGGAGCCCTGGACGCTTTCGTCGCCCGTGAGGGGGGGCTGAGTGGCGCGCTGGCCTGGATTTGGGACGCCTGCGGTTTTAGGGGCGAGACCGATCCCGAGGCCGTGGCCCTCGCAGCCATGGCTGACCTTGACCGGGCCCTGTGGCGGGAGGCCGCCGAGGTCCTGGCCCTGGGGGGCAAGACCGACCAGGCCAATGCAATGACGCTGGCCGCCGTGGCGGCCGACCCCGAGGCGACCCTGTCCGACGCCCTGAAGGCCCTGTTCACCGTCGGGGGCGAGGGCACGCCTGCCACCTGGGTGGGCAAGACCAAGGCCTTTGCCGCCGCCGAGCCCCTGCGCCAGGCCCTGCTGGCCGAGCAGGCGCGGCTGGCCCTGGCCCGCGATCAGGTCCGGGCGGCCAATATCGCCTGGGACAGCGCCTATGTGCTGGTCCTGGCCCAGGCCTATCTGACGGCTTACGGCCAGGAAAAGGCCGCCGCCGGGGCGCTGGACTTCGGCGATCTGATCGAAAAGACTCGGGCCCTGGTGGCCGAGCGCCCCATGGCCGCCTGGGTGCTTTACAAGCTGGACGGGGGCATCGATCACATCCTGCTGGACGAGGCCCAGGACACCGCGCCTGAGCAGTGGGAGATCCTCAGCGCGCTCACCGCCGAGTTCTTTGCCGGCGAAGGCCGCGAGCGCCAGAAGGCCCGCAGCCTGTTCGTGGTCGGCGACGAAAAGCAGTCGATCTATTCCTTCCAGGGGGCCGCGCCCGAGCGCCTGCGCCTGGAGACCGAGACCTATCTGGCCCGCATCCAGGACGCCGGCGGCCGCGCACAGAGCGTGCCCCTGGCCGCCTCCTGGCGCTCCACCATCGATGTGCTGAACTATGTGGATGCGGTGTTTTCAGCCCCTGAAACCCAAGCCGGCGTGCCGCCTGCCCGGGGGGAGGAGGCCGTGCGCCACATCCCCATGCGCCGCGACCACCGGGGCTGTGTCGATATCTGGCCCCTGGAGCGGGAGCCCAAGGGCGAGGACCGGGAGGCCTGGGACGCGCCGCTGGACGCCGACGGCCCGGCCAGCGCCAACCGTCGCCTGGCCGAAAACATCGCCCGGGAGATCGAGGACCTTGTGGCCAGGGGGGACGGGGTGTTCGACAAGGATCTGGACGGCGAGGACGGCACCCGCGGCGCCTGGCGCCCGGCCCGCTATGGCGATGTCCTGATCCTGGTCCGCCGGCGCAAGGCGTTGTTCGAAGACATCCTGCGGGCCCTGAAACGGCGCGGCGTGCCGGTGGCCGGCGCCGACCGCCTGGCCCTGTCGGAGCACATCATCTTCGATGACCTGCTGGCGGTGGCGCGCTTTGTGCTGTTCCCCCAGGACGAGCTGACCCTGGCGGCCCTGCTGAAAAGCCCGTTCTGCGGCCTGGACGATGAGGCCCTCTATGCTCTGGCCAAGCCCCGCAAGCCCGGCGACCTGTGGAGCGCCCTGCAGGCCCGCGCCCCAGAGCGTCCAGACTGGACCGACGCCCTGGCTTTCCTCAAGGCCGCCCGGGAGGAAGCCCAGCGCCGGCGGCCCTTCGAATTCTATGGCCGGCTGCTGTCCCTGCGCGACGGGGCCGGCGCCTCCATGCGCCAGAAGATCGTGCGCAGGCTCGGCACCGAGGCCGAGGACGCCCTGGACGAATTCCTGGCCCAGGCCCAGGCCGCCGAGCAGCGGGGCATCTGCGACCTGGAAGGCCTGACTGACGCGCTGGCCGGCCTCAACATCACCGTCAAGCGGGAGATGGAGGCGGCCAGGGACGAGGTCCGCGTCATGACCGCCCATGGCGCCAAGGGGCTGGAGGCGGCCATCGTCTTCCTGCCCGAGACCACCCTCTCAAGCCTTGGTCGAGGCTCGCCCCTGCTGGAAACCGAGGACGGCGGCTTCCTGTGGTGTGCGTCCAAGGCCCTGGACTGCGCCGCCTCGGCGAAGGCCCGGGAGCGCCGGGCCAGCAAGGATGAGGAGGAGGCCTACCGCCTGCTCTATGTGGCCCTGACCCGTGCCCGCGACCGGCTGGTGATCTGCGGCCGGATCGCCGCCGACGCCAAGGAAGACAACCTCAAGGGCTGGTGGGCGGCGATCCAGGCGGGTTTTGCGCACCCCGACATTGCCCCGCATCTGCGGCCGGCCGCCTGCGGCCAGGTCATGGCCCAGCGGTTTGGCGAGGACCCGCAGGTCCTGGGTAAGGGCACCCGTGCGGCCCCGAGCGCCGCCGCCCTGCCGGCCTGGGCCCGCAGCGACGCGCCCCTCGACCCGATGGCGCGCCTGGCCTCCCCCGCCGACCTTGGGGAGGTCCAGGACGTCCTCGCCCCCTCCCCCCTGGCCCGGGTCGGCGGGCTGGGCCGGTTCAGGCGCGGCGACC
Source organism: Phenylobacterium sp. (assembly GCF_022402485.1). Classification (GTDB taxonomy): domain Bacteria; phylum Pseudomonadota; class Alphaproteobacteria; order Caulobacterales; family Caulobacteraceae; genus Phenylobacterium. The sequence goes on from NZ_JAKRSA010000012.1 coordinate 35,759, forward strand.
TGATCCACCGGCTGTTGCAGATCCTGCCCGACCTGCCCCTGGAGGGCCGCGCCGCCGCCGCCGCCGCCATCCTCGCCCGGGAGCCCGACCTCACCGACGACCAGCGGGCCGAGATGGCGGGCGCGGCGCTGGCCGTCCTGGCCGATCCGCGCTTTGCCGATGTGTTTTCCGCCGACGGCCGGGCCGAGGTGGCCATCGCCGGGGGGGCTACCACCCTGCCCCCTGGCCTGCAGATCTCCGGCCGCATCGACCGGCTGGTGGTTCGCCCAGACCGGGTTCTGGTGGTGGACTTCAAGACCAACCGCCCCTCGCCCGACGCCATCGAGGACGCCCATCGCGCCTATATCCGCCAGATGGCGCTCTATGTGGCCGTGCTCGCCGAGGTGTTCCCCGGCCGGGCCATTGAGGCGGCGCTGGTCTGGACCGATGGCCCGAAGCTGATGGCGGTGCCAGAATTCCTGATGGCCCAGGCCCTGGCTGATCTGGGGTCTGAGAGTTGATCGCCGGGCCGCAGGGCCTTACATCCGTGGATCAAGAGGCGCCCGGCGCGCGTTAGGCCCCAGTCGCAAAAGGAGCTTCCATGAGCACCGTCACCGTCACCGACGAGTCCTTCGAAAAAGACGTGCTGCAGGCGCAACGCCCGGTCCTGGTGGACTTCTGGGCCGAGTGGTGCGGCCCCTGCAAGCAGATCGCGCCCGCCCTGGAGCAGATCTCCGAGGAACTGGCCGGCCAGGTCACCATCGCCAAGCTGAACATCGAAGACAGCCCCACCACCCCGTCCCGCTACGGCGTGCGCGGCATCCCGACCATGATGCTGTTCAAGGACGGCCAGATGTCGTCCATGAAGGTCGGCGCCATGCCCAAACAGAAGATCCTGGAGTGGCTGTCGGAAGCGGGTGTGCAACCGGCGGCGTGAGGCGGTAGCGTCAGACGTGAGAGATTGCGAAAGGGTCGGCGAAAGCCGGCCCTTTTTCGTTTGGGGCATGGCGGCGGCGATGCGCCAGGAGTGGACGTTGGGATCACGCCGCAACCCGGACATTCGAAGCCAGCGTCAATTTGACGGGGGCACTGATAGTAGCGCCCACACTGCACGCCCTCTGCGCCCCGACAGTAAGCCCGGAGCGGACTACTAGCCGCGATTAACGACGAAGAAGCTGTCCATCCGCTTTTCGCTTGCGGCGCGGAATGGACTCCGCTCAGCCAGCGTCGCGTCCATCTCCGGATCCTGGGCCCAGGTCTGCTCGATCAGGCACCAGTCGATGGTGACGTGCTCGCCCTCATAGCCGACCTGGATGCCGACTCCCTTCGGCGATTTGTGGTCGTACATGGCCAGGTGGGTCAGGTTCCGCAGGCCCGTCACGCGCGCCTTCTCGCGTTCGGGCTCGTCCTTGGGGATGTCCGGATGTAACGGGGTGATCATGAAGGTGCACTGGCTGCCCGGGAACGTTAGGCGGTAGGGCATTTCGAACTTGCCGGCCTTGGCAGCCTCCAGCGATAGCAGGAATCGCTCCTTGATCGCGCGCCATACCGAGCGCGGGACGACGGCGAACTGCAACATGATCCGATAGTAGGCGAGCGGCTGGTCGTCCTTCTCAATGTGGTCGTGCAGGTTGCCGACCAGCATCGAGAGATCGAAGGCGTCGTAGTCCTGCACCAGCCGCCTGAGGATTTCGCGCATCCCCGCTTCAGGAACCACGGCCTCGGCGATGAAGGCCCCCATGATGTCGGGCTCGATCACCGCCGGATCCGCGATCTTGCCCGCGACCTGCTCGCGGTAGACGAAGTAGCGGCGGATGTCCTCTGGCACCCGCAAGGTGTGCAGCACCCCACGATAGTCATCGATGTCCAAGAGGTGAATGAAGCCCGCCGTGCGACTGACGTGGAAGCGCTTGAGTGCCAAGTCGTCCGGCAGCGCCTTGCCAGGCTGGAAGACGACGATCTTCAGGATGTCGACGAGGTCTACGCGCCGGATGTCGAATGCCTGGCCTCGCTCGTTGGTAATGCTGATCTGCGGCTCTTCGTCCAGAAAGCGAAGGGTGTCCCTCACCTGGCTTGTCGCCTTGTCGAGGACCTTCTTCTTGAACCAGCTCGCCTCAGTGTCGGCGTCCTCCGTCGGCGTCTCACGCTCCTTCAACTGGAGGGCGATTGCGAAGTCGCCGAACCAGACTAGGTTGTCGGCCAACTCAAGCTCCTGTCCGGGCTTCGGCGCGAACTTGTTCTCGGCGAAGGTGAACTCTTTCCAAAACGCTGCCCCGTTGACCTGAGCGACATGGTCTTCAAGGGTCATAGTCATTGTTCAAACCGCATCAGTCCCAGCAACAGAAGAGATTCCTGACTTTCCGACTCTTCGGCAGGAAAGCCCAACAAAATTGAGCCCACCACCCTTAAGGCTTTTCCGCACCGTCAGCAGCTTCTCGATTGGCGTCATGCTCGCCGCACGCGACTTCTCGGAGGTGCGCCTATTGCAGGAAGCCTGGCTCGGGACCGTCCGCCCACCTTCATTTGCAGCGTATGACACCACGTTGGAAATCGAGGCTCCATGAGCGACACCTACAAGCGATCACCTCCGCGAGACGAAGCGACAGTCTTTGCTGCCCTCGCGAGCCTCTGTGCGGAGCCGGGATTTGCGGAGGCGATCGCCACTATCCGCTCAGGCGAGGCCGTGATCGAACCTAAAGGTGGTCTAACCGGCGCGTCCCTCGCCCACCTGTATGGCACCGACAGGCTAATCCGCACCGAAGTCTCAACGCTCGTTGGCCTCCTAGCGCAGTCGACGATCGATGAAGCCACGCCGCCGCCGGCGGTAACTGCTGAACAGGTGCGGCGCGCCGAGGCCTTGCTAGCCGAGATGCACGACGTCCTTTCCGCGCCGTTCCGACAGACGATGCGTGACCTCGTGGACGGCAAGGGCTCAGTACCCGGCCGCGACAGCGGCGAGGCATTGCGGGAGCCCTTTTTCTATTCCGGCGAGGCCGCATTTAGCTTCCAGTACCGGGATTTCGCGGTGCCCCGGTATGGTGCGGATGACGCCTGGTTGCGCAAGCACAAGGGCTTCAGCATGGCCTTCGCTCGGGATGTCGTGATGGCCGTCGAAGAACGGCTCGTGCGTCAGATCCAAGCGGTCAGCGTGGCGCGCAAGGCCGGCGCGGCGGGTCCTTGGCTACCTGCGTTCGCCTTTTCCGCAGCGGACATCGCACGCGATCTCCGCACCACCGTGGTTCGGGTGACGCCAGTGCTTGAGGCGTTTGCCCTACCGCTTGACGCCGGCAACCCTTCGTTCCAGGGCGTTCAGCACTTCAACGCAACCAACGCCATGCCGCTGCTCAGGCTTTCCGGCGAACGTTACGTGCTTTTTCAGATCTACAGCTTGGCCGAAGCGCTCTACGAGAGCCCCGCCTTCTGGATGGCCGCAGATGGGGAGTATTTCGACACGGCCAACCGCCACCGCGGTGACTATCCAGAGCAATTTGCGAAGAACTGTCTCGCTGGGGTGTTCGGCAAGGCAGCCGTCCACCGTAACGTCATCCTACCTGGCCCGAACCGTACTCGACGGCGCGGCGAGATCGACACCTTGGTGGTGTTCGGGGAAATGGCGCTCGTCGTCCAAACTAAGGCCAAGCGCCTGACGCTCAAGGCGCGACAGGGCGACGACGGCCAGATCGAAACCGACTTCCGCGGGGCGATCCAGGACGCTTGCGATCAGGCCCGCGACTGTGCACTCGCCTTGCTTGAGGGCCACGAGCTTCGCGACGAACACGGCGTGAGCTTGCAGCTAACCTGCCCGATTCGCCGGGTGTTCCCTGTCTGTCTGGTCGCCGACCACTATCCAGCCCTGGCGGCCCAGGTCCGGCAGTTCCTTACCTGGATCCCGGCGGATCACGTGGCCGCACCGCTGGTAACCGACCTGTTCGCTCTCGACACGATCTGTGAGATGCTCGGCAGCCCGCTCCGGCTGCTGAACTATCTGCACCTGCGCGACCTGTTCGGCGACAAGCTCATGTTCAACCATGAGGTCGTCCTCTTGGGCTTCCACTTGCGCCAAAACCTCTGGATGGGAGAGGACCAAGATTTCGGGCTTCTGGACGACAGCCTCGCCGCGGACCTAGAAGCGGCGATGGCGGTCCGCCGCGTCGGCTTGCCCGGCCCGCGCACACCTCCAGGAATCCTGACCCGACTGCAGGATAGCAAGTTAACGGTCATCATCGAGCAGGTCGCGCGTGAACCGCGCGCCGCTGCGCTCGGGCTATTCCTCTTGCGGCTGGGCGAAGACTCTCACCGATCCCTCAGCGCCAGCCTGGGTAATCTGGCCACCCTCGCGAGCCGTGATTCCAAGCTCCATGACATGAGCTTCGCTGTCGGCGACGAGGGCATCTGCATTCATATCACGGCGAACATCGACTTAGGTGCCCGGCAACGCCTCGAAGCGCACTGCGAAATCAAGAAGCACCAGCAGCGCGTCAACGGCTGGTACGGACTGTTGCTGAACCCCGACCTACGGGTGTGCGGCGCTATGGGCCTGAGGCGGCCCTGGGCACCCGATCCCGAGCTGGAGGAGTTCGCGAAGAACTTCACCAAGCCGCCCGTACCGCGCGCTGTGCTCGCACAGATGCGGCCACCGAAGCTCCGTCCCAATGCGCCCTGCCCGTGTGGCAGCGGACGCAAGTACAAGAAGTGCTGCCGCTTGGCGGAGACCTAAACAGTCAGGGCGGCACGTTCCGGCAGAGACCCTCGGCCCCGGACAGGCTCAGCGCCTACCAGCGGACACACTGAAGGTCCGTTGTGAGCCCATCGGAGACATCCAGGCGATCGACATCCTCACCCCACCCCCCCCCCTTGCACACGCCCCCCATTCCGGCCACGGCTCCGACCCAACAAGCACAAGCCCCCGGGGAGGAGCCGCCATGAAGACCCGCATCACTGAATTGCTCGGCGTGGAGCATCCGATCGTCCAGGGGGGCATGCACTATGTGGGCTTTGCCGAGATGGCTGCGGCGGTGTCCAATGCCGGCGGGCTTGGCATCATCACCGGTCTGACCCAGGGGACGCCGGAGAAGCTGGCCGCCGAGATCGCCCGGTGCCGGGGGATGACCGACAAGCCGTTCGGGGTGAACCTGACCTTCCTGCCCTCGGTCACGCCGCCGGACTATCCGGGCTTTGTGGAGGCCATCGTCAAGTCCGGCGTCAAGATCGTCGAGACGGCGGGCAACAATCCGCAGAAGTACCTGCCGGCCCTGAAAGAGGCGGGCATCAAGGTGATCCACAAGTGTACGGCGGTTCGCCACGCCCTGAAGGCCCAGGCCATCGGCTGTGACGCGGTCAGCGTCGACGGCTTTGAATGCGGCGGCCATCCGGGGGAGGACGACGTGCCGAACTTCATCCTTCTGCCCCGGGCGGCCGATGAGCTGGAGATCCCGTTCCTGGCCTCGGGCGGCATGGCCGATGGGCGATCCCTGGCCGCAGCGTTGTGCCTCGGCGCCGACGGGATCAATATGGGGACGCGGTTCATCGCGACGCAGGAAGCGCCTGTGCACCCCAATGTGAAACAGGCCCTGGTGGAGGCCAGCGAGCTCGACACCCGGCTGATCATGCGGCCCCTGCGCAATACCGAGCGGGTGCTGGTCAATGCCGGCGTGGAGCGCCTGTTGGCCAAGGAAAAGGAGATGGGGGCCGCCCTGACCTTTGCCGACATCGCGCCGGAAGTGGCGGGCGTCTATCCGGCCATCATGCGCGACGGTCAGATGGACGCCGGGGGCTGGTCCTGCGGCATGGTCGCGGGCCTGATCCACGACATCCCGACGGTGAAGGACCTGATCGACAAGATCATGGCCGACGCCGAGGCCATCCTGCGCAAGCGGGTGGGCCAGTTCGAACTGGCTTGAGGCGCGCGGTCGGTCAGGTGGGCCTCGGGCGGCGGACCTGAGGCGGTAAACGTGTTCTTTTTTTGTTCTTGCAGGCCGCGCTTCTTGTGGTAGTGTTTTTCCTGTGTGCGCCCCTAGGGTGCGTGCAGGGGAGGCCCCATGACAGGAGCGCGGTTTGAGAAACGTTCACGTTGGCGTTCGCCAAGGTGCCAGTGCCTTTGAGGGCTGGATCGAGGCGCAGCAGGCCAACGCCCAGCGCCACCTTGAAGATGCCGAGCGGCGCATTGAGGCCGAACGGCAGAAGGCGGTTCGGCGGGCCCAGGCGCTTGCCCAGACGGTAGTTACCCAGGCCGAGCGGGTGGTTGACGAGGCTGCTCGGCGGTTCACGCCCCCCGTGGCGCCAGCGCCGCCGCCCCGGCCCGCCGCCAGGGCCCCGCAGCCGGCGCGGCCAACGCCGACTGTGCGGCCCACAGTAAAAGACGATGGCTTCCTGGACGAGACCCGGGCCCAGCTGGGTGCCGCCGCCCGCGGCGCGCAGGACGCCTTCACGCTGGGCCTGGGCGACCGGGCCTATGCGGGCCTCGGCGCCCTAGGCGATGCCCTTCAGGGTGAGCCCCTGGCCGCCGCTTTTCACCACAAAATGGAACAGGAGCGGGCGCGGGACGCGGCGGATGCTCAGCAGTATGGCGCGGCAAGAGCCACCGGACAGGTTCTGGGGGTTGGCGCTCAGGTGATCGGCCTGGGCGCGTTTCTGGGGCCTGGGGCACTTCTTGCTTCCGCTGCGCGCGGGGGTCGCATCGCGCAGGCCTCCCCCTTGATCCTGCGAGAGTACGCCGCCCTGGCAGGGGCTGGCGGGGCGCTCGGCGGCGTGGGTCAAGTTGCTCACGATGCCCAGAAGGGGGCCTTGGGAACGCCAGCGGATTATGGCGGCGCCGTCCTAGGCGGGGCGCTTGGCGCCGCGGCGCTCTCGCGGGGCCATGTCGTCCAGGCCAGCGGCATGGCCGGGCTCACCCAGACGGTCGCCCAGGACACCCTGAACGGCGGCGTCAACGCCCAGACCGCGACAGAGGGCCGAGAAGCGGCCGCCACAGCGGCGATGATCGGAGGCATCACCGGAGGAATGGCGACCAAATATAGCGACAACATGTCAAGAACGGCCAAAGAGGTCGCTGGGGAGACCGTGTCTAAAATCAGAAACCTTGCGCGTGGAGATAAGACTGAAGGTGGACGAAAACGGAAAGAAGACCTGCCCTTGGGCGGTTACACCATTCCGGACATGCGATCTTATCGTAACGGCGAGGTGCACGAGGTCATTGAGTCTAAGTTTGGGCGCTTTGCAAGGCTCTCCAAACGCCAAGCCGAAGCCCACGCGCAGCTCAAGAATTACCGTGTCGATCATACCCTTCCCCAAGATGTTGGCGCAGCGGTCGGGCTGCCGGCTGCGCTCTTTTTCCCATGGGACCGGGCGAAGGCCGACAAAACATCAGGATGGGAAGGGACTGCGCCATGAGAGCGACTTGGATTGCCGTTCAGGGCGCAAGCCGGGACGAGGTTCTGGCGGCGCTGCAGCTTGAGGTCCTCCCCGATGGGGAGGCGGGTAGCTGGTTTGAGGGCAACTATAGCTGCCGGGCGTTTCCGGGGGGCTGGTTGGTCGTGGCCAGCCAGGAGGGCCTGGACCTCGCCTCGGACCTGGCCAGCGCGGCGGCCACCACACAGCGGTTGGCGTTGGGCGCCGAGATGAGCACCATCGTCATGTTTTCTGAGGCCTGCGGTTACCAGGACGGTCAGCGTCAGTGGTCCATGATCCATGACCCGGAGGATGAAGACGACCCCCTGGCCATAGAGGGCGAACCGCCGGCCATCGTGGCTGAGCTGAAAGCCAAGGCCTTGGAGGACCCAGACGATGATGACGGCGCCGACATCGTCTTCGAAGCCCCCATGCAGGTGATCGCCCACTATACGGGGTTCGTCTATGACGAGGATGAGGCCACCGACTGGGTCCGTCTGCGGGCCACCGCTGCGCGACCGGTGGCCCGTGACCGGCCCAAGCCCCCCAGACCCCCTGGGCCACCTGTGCAGAGCGAACAGCCAAGGCCCAGCCTCTTGAGCCTTCTAGCGCTCGCGATGGCTACAATCATCCTGGTGGGCTGGGGGGTGCAAACGATCCTCCGACTGGTGCTCTAGGGATGGAGATGGGCTTTTGCGCCCCGGCCCTGGCCGACCGATCGACCTCGCGCCGCCGCGCTCAGCGGCCTTCGGCATCGACGACGATGGCGACGGTCTTGCCCCGGGACAGGGGTTCCCAGCCTGCCGCGATGGCCGAGGTGATGGCCCGGGCCACCAGGTCTGTGGAGATGTGCGCGGGCTGAAGCTGGGGGGCACCGTAGCGGCGCTGGGGACCGGGCGGAAACTCCACCACCGCCTCCCGCTGACCCTCCACATGGCGGACGGCCAGCGCCATGCCGCGCCACCCTGCCGTGTCGCTGGACCACTGGGGCTGGCGCTGCAGCCGCCAGACATAGGGGTCCCCGTCCACCGTGATGGGAAACTCAGGATTCAGCTTGGTGCGCGCCATGGGAAGGCCTTAGCCCGATCAGCCGCCACAGGCCACCCCGGCACGCCCGGTCGGGGGCTCAGCGGGGCCAGGTCTCCGGGTCCATGGCCAGGACATCCCCGGCAAAGTGCAGCCCGCCGCAGATCAGAATATGCGGGGCGGGACCCTCCTGCGACAGGGCGGCGGACAGGGCCGCGGTGACATCGTCGGCGATCTGCGCGTCCAGCCCGGCGGTGCGGGCGGCGGTGGCGATCTCCTCAGCCGGGGCAGCATTGGGGGAGTCAAAGCTGGTGGCCACCACCCTGGGCCGCAGGTCGGCGAAGGGGGCGAAGAAACCGACGGCGTCCTTGCGGGCGAACATGGCGGTGATCAGCACCACCGGGCGGGGATCCCGCGCCGTCAGCCGCAGCAGCGACTGGGCTAGGGCCGCGCCCGCGTGGGGGTTGTGTCCGCCGTCGAGCCACAGGACCGCGCCGCGATCTGCCGCCATCTCGCCCAGGCGGCCCTGGGTCAGGCGCTGGAACCTGGCCGGCCACTGGGCGCTGGCCACACCCCGGCCCATGGCGGCCTCATCAATGCGCGGATCGTTCAGGGTCAGAAGGGCGGCCACCGCCACCCCGGCATTGTCGAACTGATGGGGGCCAAACAGGGCCGGGGGCGGCAGGTCCAGCAGGCGCTCGCCCAGCTGGACCAGCAGCCGGCCATCGGCCTCCCAGGCGTCGGCGTCGACGCCCATCAGGGTCATGGGCGCGCCCAAGGCCTCGGCCTGGGCCTTGACGACGTCCAGACCTTCTTCCATCTGATGGGCGACCACCACCGGACGGCCGGCCTTGATGATGCCGGCCTTCTCCCAGGCGATCTTGGACAGCTCCGGCCCCAGCATCTCCAGATGGTCATAGTCCACCGGGGTGATCACACAGAGGTCCGGAGCGTCGAAGACATTGGTGGCGTCAAACCGCCCGCCAAGCCCCACCTCGATCAGGCACAGATCCGCCGGCGTCTGGGCAAAGGCCTGCAGGGCGATCACCGTGGTGATCTCAAAGAAGCTGATGGGCTGGCCGGCATTGACCGCTTCGACCTCGCCGATCAGGGCCTCCAGCCGCGCATCGGTGATCAGTTCCCCGGCCACGCGGATGCGCTCGGCAAAGCGGACCAGATGCGGCGAGGTGAGCACATGGACCTTGAGGCCCGCCGCCTCGGCCATGGCGCGCATATAGGCCACCGTCGAGCCCTTGCCATTGGTGCCCGCCACATGGATCACCGGCGGCAGCTGACGCTCCGGGTGGCCAAGGGCGGCCAGCAGCCGCTCCACCCGCCCGGTGGTCAGGTCGATCAGGCTGGGGTGGTTGGCGCGCAGACGGGCGATCACCGCGTCTGAGGCCCGGATCGGATCATACATGGCGAGGGCTCTGGCGGCGGGGCCTTGGGTGTTGGGAGGTATCAGGCGGCGCGGGAACGGGCGCGTCCGAGCATCAGGGTCTTCAGGATCGAGCCCAGCATGGCCGGCAGGTCGGGGCGGCTGACCACCCGATCGACCATGCCGCGTTCCGCCAGGAACTCTGAACGCTGAAAGCCCGGCGGCAGGATTTCACGGATGGTCTGCTCGATCACCCGGCGGCCGGAAAACGCGATCATGGCGTTGGGCTCGGCCAGGTGCACGTCGCCGAGCATGGCGTAGGAGGCGGTCACCCCGCCAGACGTGGGGTCGGTGAGCACGACGATATAGGGCAGGCCCGCAGCCTTCAGCTCATTGACCGCCAGGGTCGTGCGGGTCATCTGCATCAGGGACAGGGTCCCCTCCTGCATCCGCGCGCCCCCGGAGGCCGTGAAGATCACGAAGGGGCACTGCCGGGCGATGGCCTCATGGGCGGCCTTGATGAAGGTCTCACCGGCCGCCATGCCCAGGGAGCCGCCCATGAAGGCGAAGTCCTGGACCACCACCACAGCCGTCTGGCCCTGGATCTTGCCGACCCCGATGGCCATGGCGTCATGTTCGCCGGTGGCCTTGCGGGCGGCCTTCAGCCGTTCGCCATAGGGCCGGTCATCGGGGAACTTGAGCGGGTCTTCGGTCACATGCGGGGTGGCGATGCGCTCGACCACACCGTCATCGAAGGTGATCTTCAGCCGTTCCTTGGCCCCGATGCGCATGTGGTGCCCTGATGGGGTCACCCACAGGGCGGCCTCCAGGTCGGGGCGATAGATCATCTCCCCGGTGTCAGGGCATTTGACCCAGAGGTTCTCCGGGGTCTCGCGCTTGACGAAGGCGTTGCGGATCCCCGGCGCAATCCGGGACAGCCAGCCGCCCTGAGAGCCTTGCGGGCGGGCGGGCTTTTCGTTCTTCTGATCTGCCATCTCGATCGGGGTCTAGGCCGGTATGGAGCCGGCGCGGGCCATACGGACAGCCTTAGCCAGGGATTCAACTTTGGAAAGCACCCGGGCGGTCACGTCTTCGTTGCGCTCCAGGGCGTCGGCCACCTCGTCCACCAGGGCCGAGCCGACCACGGCAGCGTCGGCCACCTGGGCGATAGCGCCGGCGCGCTCCGGCGTCCGAATGCCAAAGCCCACCGCCACCGGCAGACCAGACGCAGCGCGGATGCGGGCCACGGCCGGCCGCACGGCCTCGGCGTCGGCCTCCTTGGCACCAGTCACCCCGGTCACGGAGACATAATAGACAAAGCCCGAGGTCCGCCGCAGGACCACCGGCAGGCGCTTGTCGTCGGTGGTAGGCGTCGCCAGCCGGATCAGGGAGATGTCGGCGGCGTCCAGGGCGTCGGCCAGGGGGTCGGCCTCCTCCGGCGGGCAGTCGACGACGATCAGCCCGTCAATGCCGGCGGCCGATGCGGCCTGGGCAAAGCCCTCAAAGCCCCAGGTCACCAGGGGATTGAGATACCCCATCATGATCAGGGGCGTGGTCTGATCGGTCTGGCGAAACTCCGCAGCCAGGTCCAGTACGCCCTTCAGGGTCATGCCATTCTTGAGGGCGCGCTGGGCGGCCTTCTGGATCGGCGGGCCCTCGGCCATGGGATCGGAGAAGGGAAAGCCCAGCTCAATCAGATCAGCACCGGCGGCCGGCAGACCCTGCAGGATTTTCAGGGCCGTGGCCCGGTCCGGATCGCCAGCCATCACATAGGCGACAAAGGCGGCGCGATCCTGCGCCTTCAGCGCGGCAAACCGGGCGTCGATACGGGATTTCATCAGATGGTGCGTCCCAGGTGGTCGGCCACAGTGGCCACGTCCTTATCGCCCCGGCCTGAGAGGTTCATCACCACGATCCCACCCTTGCCCACATCGCGGGCGATGTCAGGCAGACGGGCAATGGCGTGGGCGGTTTCGAGGGCGGGAATGATGCCCTCCAGCTCGGCGCAGAGCTTGAAGGCGTCCAGCGCCTCGGTGTCAGTGCAGGTCAGGTACTGAGCCCGACCCACATCGTGCAACCAGGAATGCTCGGGCCCGATGCCCGGATAGTCGAGGCCAGCCGAAATGGAGTGAGCCTCGGTGATCTGGCCCTCAGGGTCCTGCAGCAGATAGGTCTTGTTGCCGTGCAGAACGCCAGGGCGACCCCCATTGATGGCTGCGGCGTGGCGGTCGGTGCCCATGCCGTCGCCGGCCGCCTCGACCCCGATGATCCGCACCGACTCGTCGTTCAGGAAGGGATGGAAGGTGCCGATGGCATTGGAGCCGCCGCCGACGCAGGCGACCACGGCGTCGGGCAGTCGGCCCTCGGCCTCAAGCACCTGCTCGCGGATCTCCCGGCCCATGATCGCCTGGAAGTCCCGCACCATCATCGGATAGGGGTGAGGACCGGCCGCCGAGCCGATGAGATAGTAGGTGTCCTCCACGTTCGTGACCCAGTCGCGCAAGGCCTCGTTCATGGCGTCTTTCAGGGTCGAGGCGCCGCTGGTCACGGGCATGACCTCTGCCCCCAGCAGGTTCATGCGGAACACGTTGGGCCGCTGCCGGGCCACATCCAAAGCGCCCATATAGACCACGCAGGGCAGGCCAAAGCGGGCGCAGACGGTGGCCGTGGCCACCCCGTGCTGGCCCGCGCCGGTCTCGGCGATGATCCGGGTCTTGCCCATGCGCCTGGCCAGCAGAATCTGGCCGATGCAGTTGTTGATCTTGTGCGCGCCGGTGTGATTCAGGTCCTCGCGCTTGAAATAGATCTTGGCCCCGCCGAAGTGGTCGGTGAGGCGCTCAGCGAAATAGAGCGGCGAAGGCCGGCCCACATAGTGGGTGAGCAGGCCGTTCAGCTCGGCCTGGAAGGCGGCGTCCTGCTTGGTGGCCAGATAAGAGGCCTCCAGGTCCAGCACCAGCGGCATCAGGGTTTCGGCCACATAGCGGCCGCCAAACTGTCCAAACCGCCCATGGGCGTCCGGATAGGCGGCAAAATCGTTGGGCGTCGCGGGGGGCACCATGGCCTGCGTCGGGGCGTTCATCGTCTTGCGCGTCCTTGCAAAGAGCTCGTCATGCGCGGCGCACGGCGTCTAGAAATGCCGTGATCAAAGCCGGGTCCTTTAGTCCGGGACCGCGCTCCACGCCAGAGGAAACGTCCACGGCGGGCGCGCCCGAGAGGCTGATGGCCTCAGCGACGTTCCAGGGATCAAGGCCGCCGGCCAGGAACCACGGCCTGGAAAACCGGCGACCCGATAACAGGGTCCAGTCGAAGCGGGCACCGACGCCGCCGGGCAGGGTTGCATCCTTGGGGGGGCGGCCCTCAAACATCAGGTGGTCTGCGGCACTCTCATAGGCGCTGACGCTGGTGAGGTCGTCTGGCCCGGACACCGGGATCACCTTGATGGTCTTTGCGCCGGTGCGCTGGCCGATGGCGGCCACCCGGGCCGGGGGCTCGGCCCCATGCAGCTGGATCAGGTCCGGGCGCAGGTGGGTCATGATCTGGTCGATGAGCGTATCGGACGGATCGACGCTGACCGCCACCACCTGGGCCTCGCCACGCACCGGCGCGGTCAGGGCACCGGCGGCTTCCGGGGTCACATTGCGTGGGCTGGCGGCAAAGAAGATGAAGCCCAGATAGGCCGCACGCCCCTCCAGGGCGGCAGTGACCGCCTGCGGCGTGGACAGGCCGCAGATCTTCGAGGCGATGCGGGGGGCGCTCATGTCTCGTCGATTAGGGGATCAGAACCCCGGTCCGCAAGGCGCCGGCGCAAATCAGGTCTTGGGGGGCACCTTGGGCTTTGCGGGCGCCTTTAGGTCAGCCTGAGCTTTCAGCTGATCCCGGATCTCCATCAGCAGCACCTCGGTAGGCGTGGGGGCCGGCTGGGCTTCCGGGGGCTTTTCAGCCTCGTTGCGCCGAATGGTGTTGACCAGCTTGACCAGCAGGAAGACCGCCCAGGCCACGATCAGGAACTGGATCACCGTATTGATGAAGGCACCGTATTGGATGGCCACCAGTTCCACCGCCTCGGTGGCGGGATCCTCCGGCCTCAGCACCCAGGTCAGGCGGGAAAAATCTACGCCGCCGGTGAGCAGCCCAATGGGAGGCATGATCACCTGGTCCACCAGGCTTTTGACGATGGAATTGAAAGAGGCACCGATGATGACGCCTACGGCCAGGTCGATGACGTTACCGCGGGAGATGAACTCGCGGAATTCCGAGACGATGCTCACGGGGGACAGTCCTAGGGGTTAGGGAATCAAGGGACGCGGAACATCCCGCCGATCAGTCGGCGTTAAGGCGCTCGCGCAGTTCCTTGCCGCTCTTGAAGAACGGGACATGCTTGGCCTCGACGTCGACAGGCTCCCCTGTCCGCGGGTTGCGCCCGGAGCGGGCATCCCTGGCGCGGACCGACAGGGCGCCAAAGCCCCGCAGTTCGACGCGGCCCCCCTGTTCGAGGGCGACGATCATCTGCTCCAGGACGACGCCCACGACCCGCTCGATATCGCGCTGGGTCAGATGGGGGTTTTCCTCGGCCAGACGGGCGATCAGTTCAGATTTGATCATCGTACTTTCCGGAGGTTCGGCGGGGGCGACCATGGGCGAGTCCCTGAGGATGTTCAAGGCCATATGCGGCCCCACCGTCCAGGAACCCGGCCCTCCGGACACGAAAAAGCCCCGCCCGGAAATCCGGACGGGGCCTTTCCTCATCATGGAACAGGCAGGACGATCAGTCCTTGCCGGCGCCCTTTTCACGGAGAGCCGCGCCAAGGATGTCCCCGAGGGACGCGCCGGAGTCCGACGAGCCGAACTGCTCGATGGCTTCCTTTTCCTCGGCCATTTCCAGGGCCTTGATCGACAGGGACAGGCGACGGGCACCCTTGTCGACATTGGCCACCTGAGCATCGACGCGGTCACCCACGGCGAAGCGCTCGGGGCGCTGGTCGGCCCGGTCGCGGGACAGGTCAGACTTGCGGATGAAGGCCGTCATCGGGGCTTCATCATCGCCGAGCCGGACTTCGATGCCGCCCGAAGTGACCTCGGTGACGGTGACCGTCACGGTCTGGCCCTTGCGGTAGGCGTCGCCAGCCATGGGATCACCAGCCAGCTGCTTGATGCCGAGCGAGATGCGCTCCTTTTCGACATCAACATCCAGCACCTGCGCCTTGACCATCTCACCCTTCTGATAGCGGGTGATGACCTCTTCGCCGGGCGCGGTCCAGTCCAGGTCGGACAGGTGGACCATGCCGTCGATGTCGTTCTCCAGGCCGATGAACAGGCCGAACTCGGTGGCGTTCTTGACTTCGCCCTCGACGGTGGAGCCGACCGGATGGGTTTCCAGGAAGGCGTCCCAGGGGTTGGCCATGGCCTGCTTCAGGCCCAGCGACACGCGACGCTTGGACGGATCGACGTCCAGCACCACCACGTCGACTTCCTGCGAGGTGGAGACGATCTTGCCCGGATGGACGTTCTTCTTGGTCCAGGACATTTCCGACACGTGCACCAGGCCCTCGACCCCGGCTTCCAGCTCCACGAAGGCGCCGTAGTCGGTGATGTTGGTGATGCGGCCGGTGAACTTGGCACCGACGGGATACTTGGCTTCCACGCCGTCCCAGGGGTCGGACTGCAGCTGCTTCATGCCGAGCGAGATACGCTGGGTGTCGGGGTTGATCTTGACGATCTGCACCTTGACCGTGTCGCCCACCGCCAGAACCTGGCTCGGATGGTTGACGCGCTTCCAGCTCATGTCGGTGACATGCAGCAGGCCGTCGATGCCGCCCAGGTCCACGAACGCACCGTAATCGGTGATGTTCTTGACCACGCCTTCGCGGACTTCGCCTTCCAGCAGCTGAGCCACCAGCTCGGTGCGCTGCTCGGCGCGGGCCTCTTCCAGAATGGCCCGGCGGGAGACAACGATATTGCCCCGGGGACGGTCCATCTTGAGAATGGCGAAGGGCTGTTCCTTGCCCATCAGCGGGCCGACGTCGCGGACCGGGCGGATATCGACCTGGCTGCCCGGCAGGAAGGCCGAGGCGCCGCCGAGATCGACGGTGAAGCCGCCCTTCACGCGGCCGACGATGGAGCCCATGACCGGCTCGTTCAGGGCATAGACCCCTTCCAGACGGGTCCAGGCCTCTTCGCGGCGGGCCTTGTCGCGGCTGATCACCGCTTCGCCCATGGCGTTTTCGACCCGCTCGAGGAAGACCTCGACCGTATCGCCGATGGCCACAACGGCCTTGCTGTCGTCTTCGCCGCCGAATTCCTTCAGCAGGACGCGGCCCTCGGTCTTGAGGCCCACATCGATGATGGCGAAGTCCTTTTCGATGCCCACCACCAGGCCCTTGACCACGGTGCCTTCCATGAAGTCACGGCCGCCAAGCGACTCGTCGAGGAGGGCGGCGAAGTCGTCGCGGGAGGGGGAGAGGCTCATATCGTCAGCCATAGTGTTCTTTCGTTCGAATTGACCTCGGGCGCCTGGCCGCGCGCGGTCTCAGGACGGATTCCCGGTGTCAGGTTAGGGGTTGCAACCGAAAACGTGAGGCGAGCCTCTCGCGATGAATTCGCCCGCAGCCGACGAGGAAAAGGCGCGGTTGGATTTGCTCGCCCAGCTGCCCTGTTCAGGAAAGTTGGGCGGCGCGCGCCGCCTCGACGATGCGGCGGGCCGCATCGGCGGCTTGGTCTATAGTCATTTCCGAGGTGTCCAGCAAGACAGCGTCCGGCGCCGGTGCCATGGGTGCCGCCGCCCGGCCGGAGTCGCGGGCGTCACGGACCCGGATATCGGCCAGCACCTCGGCCAGGTCGACCCCCTCGCCCTGGCCCGTCAGCTGGCGCCAGCGGCGCTCAGCGCGCACCTCCGGCCTGGCGGTGACATAGAGCTTGGCCCCAGCCGTGGGGCAGATCACCGTACCCATGTCGCGCCCGTCCAGCACCGCCCCCCCGGGTTGTTCGGCAAAGTCCCGCTGCAGGGCCAGCAGCACCTGACGAACCTCGGGATGGACAGCCACCTGGCTGGCGGCCTCGCCGGCGGCGCGGGTGCGAAAGGCGTCCTGGTCCAGGGCCTCTGGCCGCAGGTCCCGGGCGATGGCGGCGGCGGCCAACGGGTCACCCAGATCCCCGCCGGCCTGCTGCAGCAGCACTCCGACGGCCCTATAGAGCAGGCCTGAGTCCAGCACAGGCAGGCCATAAATGCGGCCCAGTCCTGCTGCGATCGTGCCCTTACCCGAGGCCGCAGGACCATCAACGGTGATCACCTGGGAGCCGCTCATGCGGTCAGGCGGTCCGCCACGGTGATCTGACCGCCCAGACCGCTCATCATCTCGACAAAGCCCGGAAAGCTAGTGGCGATCATGCCAGGCTCGTCCACGGTGACCGGCGCCTCGGCGGCCAGCCCCAGGACCAGGTGAGCCATGGCGATGCGGTGATCCCCGTGGGTGGTCACCTGAGCCCCCCCGGCCACCGGATGGTTGGCCCGGGCCGTCCCGCTGACAATCAGGCCCTCAGGCTCCTCCTCGACACTGACTCCGCAGGCCGCGAGGCCCGCAGCGGTCAGGGCGATGCGGTCGCTTTCCTTGACCCGCATCTCGCCGATGCCACGCATGATGGTTGGCCCTGAAGCGCAGGCGGCGGCGACCGCCAGGATCGGATATTCATCGATCATGGCCGGGGCCCGCTCCGGGGGCACGACCACGCCGTGCAGGGACGAATGGCGGGCCGTGATGTCCCCCACCTGATCGCCGCCTTCGTCCCGGACGTTGGAGATCACCAGATCGGCGCCCATCTCCTGCAGGGTCAGGAACAGGGCGGTCCGCAAGGGATTGAGCAGCACCCCCTCCACGGTCACCTCAGAGCCTGGCGTAATCAGCGCCGCCACCAGGGGGAAGGCCGCCGAGGAGGGATCGCCGGGGACCGCCACCTGAGCGCCGCTCAGGGTTTGAGCGCCGGGCACAGTGATCAGGCGGGCGCCATCGGCCATCAGCTCGATCTCGACCTTGGCCCCGAAGGCCCGCAGCATGCGTTCGGTGTGATCACGGGTGGCCTCAGGCTCAATGACCTGGGCACCGCCTGCCGCATGCAGGCCCGCCAGCAGCACCGCCGACTTCACCTGTGCCGACGGCTCGGGCAGCCGATAGGCGATGGTTTTCAGACCGCCGCCCCGCAGGGTCAAAGGCAGCCGCCCGCCGGAGCGGGCGATCCAGGTCGCCCCCATTTCCCCCAGGGGCTTGAGCACCCGGTTCATTGGGCGCCCCCGAAGGGAAGCATCGCCGGTGAAGGTGGCGCTGAGGTCGAAACCGGCAGCTGCCCCCATGATCAGCCGCACCCCGGTGCCGGCATTGCCGCAATCGACCACGTCCAGGGGCTCAGCAAAGCCCCCCTGGCCCTCGACGCGCCAAGCGCCAGGCCCCAGGCGCTCGACGCGGGCACCAAAGGCCGCCATTGCCTGGGCGGTGCGCTTGACGTCCTCGCCCTCGAGCAGGCCGGTGATATCTGTGGTTCCGCTGGCCATGGCACCCAGGATCAGGGCGCGATGGGAAATGGACTTGTCGCCGGGAGCGCGGACACGGCCCCGCAGCGGGCCGCCGCGGGTCGCGGTCAGTCCAGCCGCCGTGATGGAAATGGACGCCTCCTCAAGGCCTTGGGTTTGTCCGTGGGGCTTTGCTTTTGACAGCCGCCCTGGCCCGTGGCAAGGGAGCCGGCTTCTGTCAAACCGCTCTTTAGGGGATCGCCCACGTGGCAAATCCAGAGTTGGGCGCCAAGCAGGTTTGCCCGAACTGCCAGGCCAAGTTCTACGACCTGACCAAGCGACCGGCTGTGTGCCCCAAGTGCCATCACGAATTTGATCCCGATGAGGCGGTCAAAACCCGCCGCGTTCGCGGTCGCGCGCCCATGCCAGAGCCGGAGGCCGAGGCCGAAGATCAGGTCAAGGCCCGCGGCGAGGACGACGAGGACGAGGACGAGGACCTCGGCACGCCCGAGATCGACGAGATCGAAGATCCCGCCGTCGAGGACGATGAGGATGAGGACGCCGAGCCCGTCGAGCGCGTGGCCAAGAAAAAGTCCCCCGACGCCGACCTGGCCGGCTTCAGCGATGAAGACGACCTGGAAGACGACGACGACGAGGCCGTGCCCTTCCTCGAGGAAGAGGACGAGGATTTTGACGACGCCGATCTCGAGGGAATCCCCGAACCGGACGAAGATTGAGGTCCCGGCGATCAGCCCTGAAAATGGTGCTTGATCGCCGCAAGACCTTTGACTAGGTTCCGCGCCTCTTCGGGAGGGCAAGCCCGCCCGAAGAACCCAGGACCTGGGGCTATAGCTCAGCTGGTAGAGCGCTTGAATGGCATTCAAGAGGTCAGCGGTTCGACTCCGCTTAGCTCCACCATGGAGGCCCGCAGGTAACCCTGCGGGCCTTCGCCTTTTGTGGATGATGCACTCTGTCAATGCTGAGGCACAGCGGCGCTGCGGTTGCAATCGTGGCTCAGGCCGGGCATAGCCGACCCCATCGACGGACCCGGCTTGCCGGGTGGCTCGGCCGGGCGCCTATCCCCCGGACAACGCACGGCCCCCTGAGGCGCTCGCTGCCCTGGGCCCGATGAATGACTGAAACCCGAACATATGACTCTCCTCGCTAAGCTGAGGCGCGATTGGCTGTTCAATGTGCGCGGCGATGTCCTGGCCGGTATCGTGGTCGCCCTGGCCCTGATCCCCGAAGCCATCGGCTTTTCGGTGATCGCCGGAGTTGACCCCCGCGTCGGCCTCTATGCCTCTTTTTCCATTGCCGTCATCATCGCCTTCACGGGCGGGCGGCCCGGCATGATCTCGGCGGCCACCGCGGCCATCGCCCTGCTGGTCGGTGACCTGGTCCGGGATCACGGGGTGGAATACCTGTTCGCCGCCACCGTCCTGATGGGCGTGCTGCAGATCGGCGCGGGCCTCGCCAAGCTGGGCGGGCTTATGCGCTATGTGTCCCGCTCGGTGATCACCGGCTTCGTCAATGCGCTGGCCATCCTGATCTTCATGGCCCAGCTGCCTGAGCTGATCGGCATGGGCTGGCAGACCTACGCCATGGTCGCGGCTGGCCTCGGGGTGATCTATCTGTTCCCCCGCCTGACCCGGGCCATCCCCTCGCCCCTGGTGGCCATCGTGCTGCTTTCGGGGGTCGCGATCTATATGGGTCTCGACGTCCGCAGGGTGGGCGATCTCGGTGAACTGCCCACCAGCATCCCGTTCTTCCATTTCCCGCAGGTGCCTCTGACCCTGGAGACCCTGCAGATCATCTTCCCCTATGCCGCGACCATGGCCGTGGTCGGCCTGCTGGAAAGCCTGCTGACCGCCACCATCATCGATGACCTGACCGATACGGGCTCCGACAAGAACCGCGAGTGTCGCGGCCAGGGGATCGCCAACTTCGCCACCGGCTTCCTGGGGGGCATGGGCGGCTGCGCCATGATCGGCCAGTCGGTGATCAATGTGAAATCTGGCGGTCGGGGGCGACTGTCGGCCCTGGTGGCTGGGAGCTTTCTGCTGTTCCTGATCGTGGTTCTGGGGCCGTGGGTGGCCCAGATCCCCATGGCCGCCCTGGTGGCGGTGATGATCATGGTCTCGATCGGCACCTTCAACTGGGGCTCGATCCGCAACCTGCGCAGCCATCCGTGGTCATCCTCAGTGGTCATGGTTGCTACGGTGGTGGTGGTTGTCGCCACCCATGACCTGGCCCGCGGCGTCCTGGTGGGCGTCCTGCTCAGCGGCATCTTCTTCGCCCGCAAGGTCGCCCGGATCGTGGCCGTGCAGAGCGCCTTGAGCCCCGATGGCCGTACCCGGACCTATGACGTCGAGGGCCAGATTTTCTTTGCGTCCGCTGACACCTTCGCAGCCGCCTTCGACTTCAAGGAGGTGATCGAGAACGTGGTGATCAATGTGTCCCAGGCTCATTTCTGGGACATCTCGGCCGTGGGCGCTCTGGACCGGGCGGTGCTCAAGTTCCGCCGGGAAGGGACCACGGTCGAGGTCGTCGGCCTGAACGCCGCCAGCGCCACCCTGGTTGATCGCTTCGGTGAACACGACAAGGACGGCGCCGAAATCCAGCTCGGGGCCCACTGAGGAGGATCAAGCATGCCCAAACTGCTTTGCGCCATCGACGCCTCAACCTACGGCCCCAGCCTCTGTGACCACGCCGCCTGGTTCGCCAACCGCATGGGTGCCCGCGTGGATGTGCTGCATGTCCTCGACCGGGCCGAAAGAGGGGCAGGTGCCGGCCTTGACCTCTCCGGCAGTGTTGGCCTCGGCGCCAGCGAGGTGTTGCTGGAACAACTGACCAAGGCCGATGAGGCCAGGGCGCAAGCGGCCCAGGCCCATGGCCGGGACATGCTGGAAAGCGCCGCTCGCCGACTGACCGACGCCGGCGTTGCCGACGTCAGCCTTCTCCACCGCCACGGGGAGGTCGCCGAGACGATCATCGAGTTGGCAGCCAGCTTCGACCTGGTGATCATCGGCAAGCGGGGCGAGGGGCGAAATTTCGAGGAAGGCCGGCTAGGTGCCAAGGTCGAACGGGTGGTGCGCGGCAGCGCGCGGCCGATCCTGGTGGCGCCACGGGTGTTCATGCCCATCACTCGGGTGGTGGTGGCCTTTGACGGCGGGACCAGCGCAACCAAGGCCCTGACCCACGTGCTGAGCAATCAGGCCTTCGCCGATCTCGAAATTGTCGTGGCAATCGTCGCGGACGCCGGCACCCAGCGCGACGTCCGCGTCGAGGCGGCACAGGGGCTCCTGGCCGGCCGGGCCGACGCCGAGGTGAAGACGCTGCAAGGCGATGTTGAAGCTGTGCTCAAGGGCGAGCTGAGGCAAGGCGCTGGCGACCTGCTGGTCATGGGTGCCTATGGCCACTCGCGGATCCGCGAATTGTTCCTTGGCTCCACAACGACGGCAATGATCCGCACCGGCAAGGTTCCGGTGCTGTTGTTCCGCTAGAGCCGGCTGAGACATTGAAACCTGGCCGCCTCATCGCCAGATAAAGTCCAACCGAAAGTCCTGCGCCAGCGTGATGGGTGGGGCTTCCGGGGAGTCGCTTGCTGATGAGGACTCGAGGACAGATGACCCGGACGATCCTATTCGACAGCCCTTTTCTCCTGGGCTTTGAGCACACTCGCGCCCGGATTGAGCGCGCTGCCAAGGCCGCCGCCGAGGCCTATCCCCCCTACAATGTGGAAGATTGCGGCGCGGGGCGGCTGCGCATCACCCTGGCCGTGGCCGGCTTCACGCCGGACCAGCTGCATGTGAATGTGGAAGACCGCCAGCTGGTGATCGCCGGCGCCCGCAAGGACGAGGCGGGCAAGGACGAGGACGCCTATCTGCACCGGGGAATCGCGGCCCGGGGCTTCCTGCGCACCTTTGTCCTGGCCGATGGCATGGTGGTCGAAGGCGCCACCCTGGAGCATGGCCTGCTGCACATTGACCTGGCCCGGCCCGAACCGGAGACCGTGATCAAGCGCATTCCCATTCGCACCGCGGGCTGAGTTTCATCGCCCCTGCCGCGCGCCCTAACCCCTTGGCCAGCCTGACCGGCGGCCGCGCAGACGCCAGACCCCCGGCTGAACCGGCGAGGCTCCGGCGCGTTGCCAATCCATGGAGGTGCTCATCATGACACCGATCTTGTCGACCGAAGACTTCGCTGCCCTGGGCGGCCCCGACCTTGTCTATGTCCGCCCGATCTCGGCGGCAGAAATCCTGGCCAGCGTCCCGGTGCACGGGGAGGCCATAAAACTGGACCTGAACCCGAACCAGACCTTCTATGCCGTCCATCGGGCTGACGGCGAACGCCTGGCGGTGCTCAACGACCGCAATGCGGCCATGGCTGCGGCTCTGGCGCACGAACTGGCCCCGGTCTCCGTCCACTGAGGGAAAGTGCCCGGCCCTGGTTTCTGACCGGGGCGGGTGCCTAAGCTGCCGAAGGGGCCGATTCCTGGACCAGCAGGGCGTGCAGGGCGTCCGGCGTCTTGGCCTGGCGCAGGTGAGCACGCAGGTCGGGGTTTCGCAGCATACGGGACACTCGCGCCAGGGCACGCAGGTGCTCGGTGCCAGCCTCCGGCGGAGCCAGCAGGGCGAAGATCAGATCGGCCGGCTGGTCATCGATCGACTCAAAGGCCACTGGCTGGTCGACCCGCAGGAACACGCCCCGAATCCGGTCCAGCCCCTCGATCCGGGCATGGGGCACGGCCACCCCATGGCCGATCCCCGTGGAGCCGGCCTGCTCGCGTTCGGTGAGGGCGTCCAGCACGGCTGCCGCCTCGAGTCCAAAGTGACGGGCCGCCAGGTCGGCCAGGTGCGCGAGGATCTGGCGCTTGTCGGTAGCGCTGACGCGCACCGCAATGGCACCGCGATCCAGAATGTCGCCGATTTGCATGCTTGCGTCGGAAAGCCTGTTCTACGGGTCCGAACCCGCACGGTTTACGGCGACAGAGGGGGCCTTTGCAGCCGCCTTTAGGCGACGCCTCAGCTACCCGTTCCGTTCACCGGCCTCGTGCGCTCGGGATCAATCCACCCGATGTTTCCATCGGGCCGGCGATATACCACGGACAAACCGCCATGCGCGGCGTTCCTGAACACGATTGTTTGAGCACCGGTCATGTCGAGCTCCAACACCGCCATAGAAACCGTCATTTCACGGATCAGGCGCTCAGTTTCGGCGATGACCATGGCAGCGGGCGAGCCCTCTGCCCCCGGCTCCACGCCTTCGTCCCAGTCGGGCTCATCCTCACCCTCGGGGGTCCGGAGCACGAAATAGGCGGCGGTCTCGGCCTGTTTGGCGAGAGCCTGCTGGTGATGGTCTTTCAGCCGGCGCTTGTAGCGCCGGACCCGGGTCTCGATCTTGTGGAGGGCCGCATCAAAAGCGGTATGGGCGTCTGTGCCTGTGCCCTGGCTTTGAAGCTGCTGGCCAGAGGCCAGGGTCAGGGCACAGTCCACCTTGAAGGTGTAACCCTCCCGACTGACCACCACGTCGGCCCCGCCGCCCGCGCGATCAATATATTTTCCAATACTATTGGTGAGTTCGTCGGTGACCCGCAGTCGCAGGGCCTCTCCAACCTCGACATGTTTGCCGGTGACTTGGACTTGCATAACCCCATGAACGCGCCGGACCGGGTCTGGTGTCAAGTGCGTCAAAAGCCGCTGACCGCTGCTACGAAAAGCCTGTGGATAACCCCAGCCGCCAGGGCCAGAACCCCAAGACTGACCAGGGTGACCGCATAACCGGCCAGGGCCAGGACACCATCCCGCTGGATCAGGGCCAGGGCGAAAAGACTGATGGCGGCGGCCGGGAGCAGGTTGCCAAGCGGCAGGGGCAAGAGCAGCACCAGGGCCAGGATCGAGCAGGCCACCCCGATGAGGCGGTCCCCCAGGGGGCCAAACAGAAAGGTCAGCCGGGCGCAGGAGATCTGCTCCACTTTTTCAACCTGGGGAATCAGTTTGAGAAAGGCACCGCGCAGGGGGGTCATTTCCAGCCGCCGCCGCCGTAGAGCCGCAGGCATCCAGGGGCTTCTCACCCCCAGGGCCAGCTGCGGGGCAAACAGCAGCAAAGGGGCGCCAAGAAACGTCGAGGACCCCGGGGGCAGGGGCAGCAGGTTGGGGGCGGCGAACAGGAACAGCAGCGCCCCGAAGGCACGGCGTCCGAAGCGGCCAATCAGGGTCCCGAAGTCTTCGGTCGCATGGGACAGGTCAGTGAGATCCCGCAGGATCTCCGAGAGGCTGACCCGCCGCTCCCGATGCGGGTCCTGACCCGAGAGTCCAAGGGGTTCTGGGGCTGTCATCCCGACGGGGTATGGCCGCGTCGGTGATGCCCTGCAATGCGCATCCGGGCAGAGGGGCGCTTTACAGGGGGGGCCGGAAGCCCTATCGGGGCGTCATGCTGCATTTCGCCGCCATGACCATGATTATTAAAACCACTGCGCCTGGGGGCGCAGGGGTCTGGTCCTGGCTGCCCGCAGCCGACTGACGATCCCTGCTTGACCCCGCCGGAAGGATGGGGTCGGCCAAGGAAAAGCCAGCCTCCCTCCGGCCAGACCCCCGGAGGCTCCCATGCCACAGTCCCTGTCCAGCCCCCTGGCGCAATCCCGGTCGCCTTCCCCGGCGACGCCGACCATGACGCGGCCCTTGACCATTGCCATTGTCGGGGCCACAGGTGCCGTGGGGGCCGAGCTGATCGCCTGTCTGGAGCGGCGGGCCTTTCCGGTGGGCGAGCTGCGCCTGTTTGCCTCCCCGCGCTCGGCGGGCAAGACCCTGACGTTCCGTGGCGCGCCAGTCATGATCCAGGCCCTGGAGGAGACGAGCTTCGCCGGCGTCGACGTCGCCTTCTTCTCCGCCGGCGCCAGCCTGTCCCGGCACTACGGCCCCCTGGCCGTGGCCGCGGGGGCCTGGGTGGTGGACAATTCCTCCGCCTTCCGCATGGACGCCGACACCCCGCTTGTGGTGCCCGAGGTCAATGGCTGGCGGCTGGGCGAGACGCCGGGCCGGCTGGTGGCCAACCCCAACTGCGTGGCCGCCATCGCCGCTGTGGTGCTGGCTCCGCTGCACGCCCGCCGGCTGATTGTCCGGCTGGTGGGCTCGACCTATCAGGCGGCCTCTGGCGCGGGAGCTGCCGCCATGGCCGAACTGCGGGACGCCACCGCTGCGGCCCTGGCCGGGGAGACCTATGCCCCCCAGGTCATGGCCCACCCCTACGCCTTCAATCTGTTCAGCCATGACGCCGGCATCGATCCGGAGACCGGCTATAACGGCGAGGAACTGAAGGTCATGGCCGAGCTTCGCCGGCTGCTGGGGGCGGCCGACCTGCCGGCCAGCTTCACCTGCATCCGGGTGCCGGTGCTACGGGCCCACGCCATGGCCCTGACCGTCCGGTTCGCTGAGCCGGTGAGCGTCGACGACGCCAGGGCGTGGCTGGCCGAGGCACCGGGTGTGCGTCTGGTGGATGACCGCGAGGCCAATCACTTTCCCATGCCCGGCGAGGCCTCAGGCCGTGACGATGTGTTGGTGGGCCGGATCCGCACCGACCTGTCGGACCCCTCGGGGCGCAGCCTGTCCCTGTTCATCGCCGGCGATCAGCTGCTCAAGGGTGCCGCGCTCAATGCGGTGCAGATTGCTGAGTCGCTGGTGGAGGCGGGCCAGGTCTAGACCGCTTCCTTCATCGCCCGCCGCCGCTCCACCGAGGAGGGAATCCGCATGGCTTCCCGGTACTTGGCCACCGTGCGGCGGGCGATGTCGACGCCAGCCGCCTTCAGGATGTCGACGATCTGGTCGTCGGAGTGCACGCCGGCCCCCTGAGCTTCGGCATCGATCAGCTGCCGGATCTTGTGCCGGACGCTCTCGGCCGAGTGGGCTTCGCCGCCGGAGGATGAGGCGATGGAGGAGGTGAAGAAGAACTTCAGCTCAAACAGGCCCCGGGGCGTGGCAATGTACTTGTTGGAGGTCACCCGGCTGACGGTGGACTCGTGCATGCCGATGGCCTCGGCCACGGTCTTGAGGTTCAGGGGCCGCAGGTGCTCAACCCCATAGGCCAGGAAACCGTCCTGCTGGCGGACGATCTCACTGGAGACCTTGAGGATGGTCTTGGCCCGCTGGTCGAGGCTGCGGACCAGCCAGTTGGCAGTGGCCAGGCAGTCAGCGACGAAGGTCTTTTCCTGGTCCGAGCGCGCGCCCCCCGACACCCGGGCATGATAGCGCTGGTCCACCAACAGTCGCGGCAGGGTGTCGCCGTTGAGCTCCACCAGCCACAAGCCGCCAGGGCCTTCCCGAACGAAGACGTCAGGCGAGACCGGCTGGCTGGGCTCACCACCAAAGGCAGCGCCGGGCCGTGGGGTTAGGGCGCGGAGCTCGGCGAGCATGTCGCGCAGGTCCTCATCATCGACCCCGCAGGCGCGCTTCAACCCCGCCATGTCCCGGCGGGTCAGGAGATCAAGATTGTCCAGCAGGGCGGACATGGCCGGATCGCAGCGATCGCGCTCGATCAGCTGCAGCCGCAGACACTCGGCCACATCCCGGGCGAAGACGCCGGTGGGCTCCAGGCCCTGTAGCTTGGTGAGTACTGTCTCGGCCAGGGCCAGATCGCAGCCCAGTCGCTGGGCGGTTTCGGCCAGGTCCAGGCGCAGATAGCCCCCCTCATCCACCCCATCGATCAGGACAGACGCGATCGCCATCTCCACGGCGGACAGGTTCAATAGCGCGGCCTGATCGGTCAGGAACTCGGCCAGGGTCTTTTCATGGGCGGCCAGGGCGTCGAGGCCATCGCCGTCACCCTCAAAGGTTCCGCCCTTGCCGGCCTGGGACCAGTCTATGGCCCCCCCGGCCTCGGCCCCGTCGCCGGTGGCCCGCTCGCCAGGCGACACCTCGTCATGGGCCGTGTCCATATCGCTATGGGCGGCACCGGCGGCGACTTCGTCGAGGGCCGCCTCTGCGCGGGCTTCACCCACTTCATTGGCGGCGTCTTGGGTCGGCTCAGCCTCGCCTTCGTCCCGGGCCAGCAGGGGGTTACGCTCCAGCTCGCCCTCGACATAAGCCTCCAGCTCAAGGTTCGACAACTGCAGCAGCTTGATGGCCTGCTGCAGCTGGGGGGTGATGACCAGCCCCTGCCCCTGACGGATCTCGAGTCGCGCGCTGAGCGCCAAGTTCAGCCCTCCTGGCCTGCTTCTTGCTGGCAAGGCTAGACGGCGATCCCACACCGATTGGTTAACTCCGGCGGGGTTGGCGACAATTCCCTCGCTGGTTTCAGGCGCCAGCCCGCCCGTGCTAGGCGCTGTCCCTCAGAACACGACATTGAATGAGGGAAGACGCCCATGTCCGAGACCACGCCCCTGCGCCCGGAAACCCTGGTGATCCATGCCGGCGCAACGCCCGATCCGGTGACCAAGGCCCGCGTCACCCCGATCTATCAGACCACCTCCTACGTCTTCGACGATGCTGACCATGCTGCGGCCCTGTTCAATTTGGACGCCCCCGGCAACATCTACTCCCGCCTGGGCAATCCGACCTCGAGGGTTCTGGAGGCCCGGCTCGCCACCCTGGAAGGCGGGGTCGGTGCCCTGGCCGTGGCCAGTGGACATGCGGCCCAGCTGCTGGTGTTTCACACCCTGATGGAGCCCGGCTGCAACATCGTGGCCTCCCGCAAGCTCTATGGCGGCTCCATCACCCAGCTGAGCCAGAGCTTCAAACGCATGGGCTGGGGGGTGACCTTCGTCGAGGACCTCGAGCCCGAGGCCTTTGCGGCCGCGATCAATGATCAGACCCGGGCGGTGTTCATCGAATCCATCGCCAATCCCGGCGGCGTGGTCATGGACATTGCCGGCATCGCCGCCGCCGCCCATGCCCGGGGCGTGCCGCTGGTGGTGGATAACACCCTGGCCACCCCCTATCTCTGCCGTCCGCTGGATCATGGAGCCGACATCGTCGTCCACTCCTTGACCAAGTTCCTCGGTGGCCACGGCAATTCCATTGGCGGCGCCATCGTCGATGGGGGCAAGTTCGACTGGACGAGCGGCCGCTGGCCCAATCTCAGCGCCCCCAATCCAAGCTATCACGGCAAGGTCTTCACCGAGGCCTTTGGCCCCGCCGCCTTCCTGGTGGGCTGCCGGGCCCTGGGTTTGCGCGACCTGGGCCCTGCCCTGTCGCCGTTCAACGCCTTCATGATCCTCACCGGCATCGAGACCCTGGCCCTGCGGATGGAACGCCATTGCGCCAACGCCCAGACGGTCGCCGAATGGCTAAAGGCCCACCCCAAGGTCGCCTGGGTGTCCTATGCAGGGCTCGCCGGCGATCCCAGCCACGAACGGGCCAAACGCTATGCCCCCAAGGGGGCTGGCGCGGTCTTCACCTTTGGCCTGAAGGATGGCTACGCCGCCGGCGTCAAGCTGGTGAGCGCGGTCAAGCTGTTCTCGCACCTGGCCAATATCGGCGACACCCGCAGCCTGATCATCCACCCGGCCTCGACCACCCACCGCCAGCTGGAGGCCCACGACCAGATCGCCGCCGGCGCCGGGCCTGACGTGGTGCGGGTCTCGGTGGGACTGGAGCATGTGGACGACATCATCGCCGACCTGGAGCAGGCCCTGGCAGGGCTCTGAGGGGAGAGATTCTTCCCCATCTCTCGCCGGCTTGACCCGAGAATCCATGCCCACCGTCATCCGGCTGTGGGCATGGATGGCCCGGTCAATCAGACCCCTCGTTACCGGAGCTCGGTGACATGCACCGCAACAGACTGCCGTTCGGATCGACGAGCGCGAACATCCGCAACCCCGAGTCTTCGTCCCGGGGCGCGGTTAGACGCGGTATGCCGTGTTCTGGCAGTTGCGCCTGTGACCAGGATTTATGGAGGCCCTCAATATCTGCGACGTGAACGCAGGCGCTGAACCACGAGTCAGATGGGTTCAGTTGTGGGTGAGGGAAAAATTCGATCTCGAGGGATCCCCGCGAGAGGATCATCCATCCCTCGTCCCGATAGTCCACGCGAAAGCCCAGCCCTTCATAGAACCTGGCGGTCTCGTCAAAGTCCCTCGCCGGAAGGTTCGCTGTGATGACGTCGCGCAAAAGACACCTTGTCGAAGCGTGGGGTCGGGGCACCCGCCACGAAGGACGAAAGGCCCAGCCGCCCGCTTAACCCGCGAAGCTGTCGCCCAGATAGACCCGGCGGACCTCAGCATTGTCGATGATCTCGGCGGGGGAGCCCTCGAACAGCACCTCGCCCGCATGGATGATCGAGGCGCGGTCGATGATGTCCAGGGTTTCACGGACATTGTGGTCGGTGATCAGGATGCCGATGCCTCGGCCTTTCAGATAGCTGATGACCTCGCGGATATCGGCGATGGCCAGGGGGTCGATGCCGGCAAAGGGTTCATCCAGCAGCATGAAGGACGGCTCGCTGGCCAGGGCCCTAGCGATCTCTACCCGGCGACGCTCGCCCCCCGACAGGGAGATGGCCGGGGCGTCGCGCAGATGCTCGATATGCAGCTCTTCCAGCAGCTGGTGGACCGTGGCCCTGGCCCGGTCGCCATCGCGCTCACGCAGCTCAACCACGGCCATGACATTCTGCGCCACGCTCATGCCCCGGAAGATCGAGGTCTCCTGAGGCAGATAGCCCAGTCCCATTCGGGCGCGCTGATACATCGGCTGGGCGGTGATGTTCTCCCCGTCCAGATAGATGGCGCCATAGTCCGCCGCGATCAGACCGGTGATCATATAGAAGCAGGTGGTCTTGCCCGCGCCATTGGGGCCGAGCAGCCCCGCCACCTCGCCCCGGGCCAGGCGCAGGGAAACCCCCTTCACCACCGGCCGGCCGCGATAGGACTTGCCAATATTGTCCACCACCAGCCCCTCCCCAGGGATCAGATCCTGGGGGGCTGAGGTCTGCGGCGTGTCGAGCACCGGGGCGGCCTACCGCTGGGGCGCAGGCTGAGCCTGCGTTTGATTGGGATAGAAGACCCCGCGCACCCGACCTGGCGTGCCAGCGCCCCGGGCGCTGGTCTCCATCTTCGCCTCGCCAGTGGCCACCTGGATCACCAGGCGTTCGCCGCGCAACACGTTCTGGCCCTGGGCGGCAACCACGTCGCCGGTCATGGTGATGGTGTCGCTGGCCGCGTCATAGACCGCCGCATTGGACCGCACTCGCTGGGCCGGGGTGACGTAATAGACAGACCCTTGAGCGTCGAGGCCCTGCAGCTCGCCGCAGGTGGGCTCTGCCCCGGTGCGGGCCGGTCGGGCGGCGGCGTAGCGGATCGTCAGCACATCAGCGCGCAATCTTGAATGGTCCTGCAGCGCCTCAGCCGAGCCCTTCCAGATGGCCAGGCAGCGGGAGTTGAGTACCTCGAGCTCGTCGGCGGTAATGTCCACCGGGGCGTTGGAGCCCGCCGCCAGCTGGGCCTGGGCCGGAGCAAGGGACGCAACAGCGAGCAGGCCCGACAGCAACAGGGCCGGCAGAATGGTCCGTGGACCGGCGGCAGGCAGAATCTTCATCTCAAGACGCCTCTTTCGCATCAACGCGGCGCTTTCGGGGTGATCGTGCCGCTCACGCCGCCCCGGAAGACCATGCGCTCGCCCTTGTCGTACACGCCATAGGACTTTGCGCGGATTTCTCCAAGGGGCCCGGCCCCGGTGATCAGACCTTCACCCTCTAGTACCCCTGTGGCCGTGTCGAAGACCGCGCTGCCGGTGTCAAAGGTGGCGTTCTGATCGTTCAGGCTCACATCACCCTGCAACTGCAGCATGCCGCTGCCCTCGTGGAAGACCCCGGACTGCGCCGACAGGCGCATGGGGCTTAGGCCCTCTCCGTCCACCACCATGGCCGGCCGGTCGAGCATCACCCGTTGATAATCGACCTGGTCGCGCACGGCGCTGTTGGCGGTGATGACGAAGGAGCGCCCATCGGCGTCGCGGCCCATGAACCTCGGATTGACCAGCCGGATCGGGGCGTCTGACTCCTCGGGCACAGCAGGCCCACCCGCCAGACTGTTATAGATGATGACCCCGGCCAGACCGATGACGATCACCCCGATCATAGCGGGCAGGATCACCCGCAGGCGGCGGATCAGCCGTGAGCGACGGTGCCAGCGCCCCATGGCCTGGTCCGATGCGGGCCCGCGGGCCTCATATGCCAGGGCGCTCACCTAGGGCCTCATGTGTGCGCGAAAATGTCGGCGTCCTCCCAGCCGGCCACATCCAGGAGGGCGCGGTGGGGCAGAAAGTCGAAACAGGCCCGGGCCAGTCCATCACGGCCCTCCCGGGCCAACATGCTATCCAGCCGGGCTCGGACCGCATGCAGGTGCAGAACGTCGGAGGCGGCATAGGCGACCTGGTCGTCCGACAGAACCGCAGCGCCCCAGTCGGAACTCTGCTGGGCCTTGGACAGGTCCACCCCGACCATTTCCCGGGTCACATCCTTCAGCCCGTGCCGGTCGGTATAGGTCCGGGCGAGCTTGGAGGCGATCTTGGTGCAATAGACCGGCGCGGTCAGCACCCCCAGGTGGAGGTGGAACATGGCGATGTCGAACCGCCCGAAGTGGAAAATCTTCGTCACTGCGGGATTGGTCAGCAAAGCCTTCAGATGCGGGGCGTCATAGGTGGCCCGGTCCAGCTGCACGAGGTGAGCGTCCCCGTCTCCGGCCGAAATCTGCACCACACACAGGGGATCGCGCCCCAGGCGCAAGCCCATGGTCTCAGAATCCACGGCCACCGCCTCGACGCCCTGGAACAGGCCCGCGGGCAGATCGCCGTGATGAAGATGGTTGGCCAAGACCGCTTGCTCCGCAGATGGCGCGGGCCTCCCCGCGCGGCTTTGGGAAGTCTAGCAGGGGAGCAATGAACGGCCACCCCGGCGGAGACCTTAGAAAGGGGTGGTGCCCAGGAGAGGACTAGCGCCTGCCCCAGTAGGCGATTGATTTTACTAGGTTTTCCAGGCCCGATGTGTCCTCGTGTGCCCCAGCAAGGAGCACTCCGCCGTTGAGGTCCTACACGCAAGCGCTCGGATTCACAATGGCTCGCCTCTTGGGATATCTCACGGCTGGCTTCGATGCTTTTTGGGTCGTTCATACGAGCGGCCATATCGACGCTGGCAGTCGACTACGCCCCCCCGTGGGGGATCAAATCGAGCGAGAAAGTGGGGCCACCAAGGTCGAGGTGTTGACATCTCCTTGCACATCCTCAGCATCAACCCTTTCCTTTTCAGTCTCTAGAAGATCTGGTTGATAAAAGACTGTTAATGCCTCGAGTATATCTACAACCGGAAACTCTCTTCGCTCCTCTAGTATTCTACAAACCTCTCGATCCATTGGTCTTGGGAGAAGAGCCTCTTTTGGGACGTGGGCGTCGGCGAATAGAAACGCTTGCACGAGACGCCAACCTTCATAAAACGTCTGCATGAAATCGGCGTCGTGATGCAGGGGGCAGATGACGAGCCCGCGCCCAGAGTCGATGCGCACCTTGTCACTAGCCCCCTGTCTCGTGGGAATGATCCCAACCCGGAGGCCAGCGGCCCCCTCTAGTTGAGAGGCATTGATCTTCACGCTCGTGCCGACCCATTGTTGGCTCGTTAGAGAGCCGACGAATAGATCGGCCTTCCACAAACCGCGGATCGAGTAGGGCAGGGCAACCCTAGTTTGAGGTCGCCGGAAAGCGGCGGCCAACACGTTCAGTCGGCTACGCAAAAGCGGCGGTCGCCCCTGGCCGCCGGCCAAAGTTCGAGAATCGCTAGTGAGCACGTTCTTCGCAGTATCGATAAGTTGAACCGCGCCTGATTTCTCGATACCGAACAAGATCGATCTTGGTTCATTCGACTTTATGTTACAGAGCTTCATCGCGTCCACAATGCGTTCAACGACCCTCGCATCCCCGTTATTCATCGCATCGTGAACAGCATACTCAAAGCAGATGCCAACGTCCCCGTCGCCGGGGCGGTAAAGCCGGGGAAGCATCTTGAGCTTCACCGCGTCGCGCCCGCCAACCTCTTGAACAACATCCGTCTTCAGGGCGTAAAGGACACCGGCCAGAATGGGGCGGACCACCGCCGTCAACGCCAGCACTTCATCAGCGACGGCATTGATCTGACGCTCTCGTCGAACTTCCATTTCGCCCCCTTGTGCATCTCCAGATGAGAAGCTGAAGAAATGGTAGCGCTTGGGTTGAGACGAAGCCAGCGCCGCAAGCGCCTTTTCCGTCTCACACGACCGTGCCCCTGTGGGACGTCTCAGACGCCTGCGAATGAGTCCCACACAAATGGGTTTGCATTTCTGAGACAACGCCCGCATAACGTCTAAGATTTCAGTGAGACGGAGAGCGGCTGTGATCGTCGGATACGCGCGAACTTCAACAACGGACCAGAAGGCGGGCCTGGAGGCTCAGGAGCGCGACCTCAGGGCCGCCGGATGCGAACGCCTGTTCGTCGAGCAGGTGTCCTCGGTGGACGTTGTGGCCCGTGAGCAGCTCGCCCAGGCCCTCGACTACGTCCGCGACGGCGACACCCTGGTGGTCACCAAGCTGGACCGCTTGGCCCGCTCTGTGGCCCACCTCGTGGACATCAGCGCCAGGATCAAGGCCAAGGGGGCCTCCCTGCGCATTCTCGATCTCTCCATCGACACCTCGACGGCGACGGGGGAGTTGATGCTCAACATGGTTGGGGCCATTGCCCAGTTCGAACGCGCCATCATGCTTGAGCGCCAGAGAGAGGGCATCGCCAAGGCCAAGGCCGCCGGCAAGTATCGCGGCCGCCAGCCGACGGCGCGGGCACGGAGCACAGAGGTCCTGGACCTTAAAGCCGAAGGCGTCGAGGTCGCCGAAATCGTCCGCCGCACCGGGTTGGGACGCGCCAGCGTCTACCGAATCCTCAAGGATGCCTCCCCAGACGGTGAGGTGACCGCATGAGCATCGTTGATACGCCGCCCCCCACGGAGCAGCCTGCCGATGATCAGCACAGGGTAGGGCGATGACGGTGACCAAAGACCGGACCGGCTACGCCATCGCGCTCAAGGACGTAGAGGACACCTTCGATCCCCTGGAGATCAGCCCTACAGGCCCTCAGGAGGCCCGTGAGTGGGTGATGGAGGCGGAGGCCGCCATGATGCTAGGCCTCAGCAAAAAGGCCCTGGAGCGGCGCAGGGCGCGCGGCACGGCCCCGGTCCATCACAAGCGATATGGCTACATCGCCTATTACCTGGGCGAACTGGATCGCTGGGTGGCGTCGAAGCCCAAGGGATACCGCCCGCCTGAATCGGTCGAATGAGACCGGCGACGTTCCGGGGGTGAGGGTCCCCCTACCTTGGCCTCCCTTATGCCCCCCAGTATAGACCCGGGGAGCCCCCCCCCAGGAGCCTATAGGGCCTATAGGGACTGTAGGGGACCTGCCAGGGGATTGAAGGGGTAGGGGAGTAGCAGCCACCGATGAGGGGCACCGACCTAGTCACCATACCCTCTGGACCGCTCTGAGCACCTTCTCCTCGATGCCCGCCCCTGGGGTCCAGCCTTTGATCTCAGGCCAGGCCGACACGCCGCTCAGGTCCGCCGTGACCGCGCGATAGGCCAGGAACATCGACTCCCCCAGCTTGTATTCATCCCGGGCGGCGACAACGAAGCTGTCGTGGATGGGGAGCACCGGCCGTTTCAGCGAGTGCGTAAAGTAGCCCAGGACGCCAGCGGCAATCTGGCTGTCGAGGTGCTGCAGTTCCAGTGCCCTGGCGCGGCGGAGCCACGATTGAATCGGCTGATGCTTCCGCTCCAGCGCCTCCAACAGATCACGGTAGGCCATGCCGCGCGGGAGTGCGGTATGGGCCGGTTTTCGGATGCGGGCCTCCGGTCCCACCGCCAGGAGCTGGTTGAAGGCAACCTTCAGCACGCTCCGGTCCACCGCCGCAAACCTGCCCCCCAGGTCATAGGGGTCGTCGTCGGGGGCCAGGGGCTGCCCAGCCAGGTGATAGGCCAGACGGGGATGCAGGCTCTTGAAGTCCAGCTCCACCACCGGCTCGCCGTCGATGGTGATCCGGGCGCGCTGGACAGAGGGCATTGTCATCCACCATCCGCCATAGAAGCGCCCGCCGGCCGTCCACGAGCCGTTGTTGAAGACCCTGTAGAGGCGAGCCCGTTCGCGAGCGATGATCGCCCCTGCGCCATCGTCGGCGTCCTCCAGAGACCGCTCTGAGGGGCCGCTGAGGCGCTCGGCGGGCTGGATGTTATGGGCGTTGGCGACAGCGGCCCAAGCCCTCAGACCCTCGCGCATGCCATGGGTAGTGGGGTTGTCGTCATAGCCGACCAGCGGCTTGGGGCCGCCCCGGCGCGCTGGAGGTCCTTTGAGGACAACCAGCTCAGCCCCCTCGCGCACGCCGATGTCGGCCCGGCCGACGCCCCTGGCGTTGAAGAGGGCGATCAGCTTGCTCGTGGCGCGAAGCCGAGCCCGAAACCCGTGCCCGCCGATCTCACTCCGCTTGTAGCTGCCTGCCTTGCTGTCGGCATAACCCGCCGCCGTAAGGAAGGCCGCCGCCTGGACGGCAATCTGCCGGGACGCGTCTGGGTGGACGTATCGGCGCTGTTTGACCTCGTAGTCTTCATTGCGCCGGGAATAGGCCAGCCAACGATCTAGGTCTTCCCCAGCGGCCATGAAGAGGTCCAGCGCCATCGTCCCCAGGATGGCTTCGAGGCGCATCCGATCGACGGCCTTGCGGGCTCGATGACGAGCCTCGCCGGCCTCCATCTCCGCGAGGAGGCCACCGACCAAGGCCCGCGCCGCTGGCGTTTCGGGTGTCCGATCCCAAGACAGCGGTCGACTGTTCTGGAGATGCGGTTGATCGGGATAGGGCCGGGGCTCGGGGTCGGGTTTGTCTGGGATGGAAGGGGCGGACACAGACGCTTTGCTAGCCCTCAGTCCGCGACGCCGCAATGGCTGACAGAGCTGCCCGCATCGACGGTCGCGCTTGGCCTGCCCTGCTTTTTTCGCACCAAACGCCGAACTTGCGCCAGACGGTAAGCGCCACGACTGATTGCATTGGCCAGGGTGTTCGTCTCAAGTGTCCCCTGGGTTCAGGCGGGGAATGGATGTCAGCGACCAGCGCGAACTTCGAGTTCTTGCGGCCCCATGGGCCTCAGCTGGTTCGTTTCGCGGCCCAGGCGGAGCACTATTTCCGCACCGATCCCAACACCACACTCATCAAGCTCAGGCAGTTCGCGGAGTTGCTGGCGAAGGAGGTCGCGGCCCGAACCGGCTGCCTCAGGTCGCCTGACGACGCCTTCTCCGATGTCCTCGGCGCTCTAGGCCGAGCGGGCTACGTCCCGAGACAGTCCCTCGACCTGTTCCACCACCTGCGCATAGCAGGCAACGACGCGGTCCACGGGGACCTGGACGATTTCGCTGCGGCCCTCACGGGACTCAAGCTCGCCAGAGAGTTGGGCGCATGGTTCGTTCGCAGCTACTGTGGAACGCCCAAGCTCGTTGTCGGGCCGTTCGTGCCACCGCCGGCCCCTGCGGACCCCACCGCCAGCCTGAGAGCTGAGCTCGATAAGCTGAAGGCCGAAGCGGAAGCCCAGAGGTCAGCCGCTGAGATCGCCCAGGCCCGCGCCGAGGAGCTTGCCCAGACCAACCTTGAGGCCGCCGAGAGGCTGCGCCAGGAGGTCGAGGAGCGCGAGACGTGGCAACGCCTAGCCGAAGAGGCTGAAGCCGCCACAGCGGGCGTCAGGGCCGCCCTGGAGGCCACTCAGCGGCAGGCTGAGCAGGCCACCCCTGCCCAGCTCGCCCAGCTTGAGAAGGCCGCTGAAGCCGCCGACAGCGCCATTATCCTGGACGAGGCCGCCACCAGGGTCATCATCGACCAGCAGCTGCGAAACGCCCACTGGGAGGCCGACAGCCGCGAGCTCCGCTATGCCAAGGGCGCACGGCCGACCAAGGGGCGCAATCTCGCCATCGCGGAGTGGCCCACGGCAAGCGGCCCTGCAGACTATGCCCTGTTCGCTGGCCTGACCCTGGTCGGCGTCATCGAGGCCAAGCGCCAGAACCGCAACGTCATGAGCGTCCTGCCCCAGGCCGAACGCTACGCCGCCGGGATCGACCCCGGAACCCACCTGCATCCCCGCGCCCCCTGGGGAGAGTTCAAGGCCCCCTTCGCCTTCTCGACCAATGGCCGGCCCTATCTCAAGCAGCTGGAGACGGCTTCGGGCATCTGGCGGCGGGACCTGAGACGGCCGACCAACGCAGCCTCGCCCCTAGTGGCCTGGCCATCCCCTGAGGGGCTCCTGGAGCGCCTGGAAGCCGACCAGGATGCGGCCGAAGCTGCCCTCCAGACCCAGGGGTTCAACTTCGGCTTCGACCTGCGCCCCTATCAGCGACAGGCCATCGAGGCGGTTGAGAAGGGCCTCGCGGAGAACCGGCCGCACATGCTGATCGGCATGGCCACCGGAACCGGCAAGACCAAGCTCGCCATCGCCATGCTCTACCGGCTGATCGCCGCCAAGCGCTTCCGCAGCGTCTGCTTTGTGGTCGACCGCAGCGCCCTGGGCGACCAGACCGAGCGTGAGTTCACCACCACCAAGGTGGTCGCCGGCAAGGCCTTTGCGGAGATCTTCGGCCTGAAGGGCCTGGGCGACGTGACGCCGGACCCCGAGACCCGGATCCACATCTGCACGATCCAGGGGCTCGTGCGCCGCACGTTGTTCAACGACGATCCCGCAGACGCGCCGACGGTGGACCAATACGACCTCATGGTGGTCGACGAGTGTCACCGGGGCTACCTGCTCGACCGCGAGATGTCCGACACCGAGCTGAGCTTCCGCGACCAGGACGACTACGTCTCCAAATACCGCAAGGTCCTGGACTATTTCGACGCCATCAAGATCGGCCTCACCGCCACGCCAGCCCTGCACACCGTCCAGATCTTCGGCGAGCCGGTGTTCCGTTACGGCTATCGGGAGGCGGTGGTCGACGGCTTCCTGATCGACCATGAACCGCCAATCCGCATCACCACCGCCCTTTCACAGGATGGCATCCACTTCGCCGCCGAGGACGAGGTGACCTTCATCCACGCCCCTACCGGCCAGATCGAACTGTTTAAGCTCCCCGACAGCCTCGATTTCGAGGTCGAGGGCTTCAACCGCACGGTCATCACCGAGCCCTTCAACCGCGCCGTCGCCGACGAACTGACCCGATACATCGACCTCGCTGAGCCGGACAAGACGCTCGTGTTCGCCGCCTCGGACGCTCATGCTGACATTGTCGTCAAAGCACTCAGAGACGCCTTTCGTGAGGCGCAGGGGGACATCGAAGATACAGAGATCCGCAAGCTGACCGGCAGAGTCGAACACGTCGGCAAGCTGATCCTCAGCTATCGCAACGACGCCCTGCCGAAGATCGCGGTGACGGTAGACCTGCTAACCACCGGCGTCGACATCCCAAAGATCACCAACCTCGTGTTCCTGCGGCGGGTGAATAGCCGCATCCTCTACGATCAGATGATCGGGCGGGCGACGCGCCTGTGCCCGGAGATCGGCAAGGAGACCTTCAGGGTCTTCGACGCCGTCGACCTCTACAGCAAGCTGCAGAACCTGACGGAGATGCGCCCGGTCGCCGCCGATCCGACCCTCACGCTCACGCAGCTGCTGGAGGAACTGGCCAGCATCGAGGACGCCCGGCACCGCGCCGACGTCCGCGACCAGATCATCGTCAAGCTCAACCGCCGACTGAAGGGGATGTCCGACGAAGCCCGCGCCAAGGCCGCCCTGGCGGCGGGTGAGAGCCCCGAGGAGACCCTGGCGCGCTTCAGGAAGGGCACCCCCGACGAGCTCGCCGCCTGGGTCCGCAGTCGCCCTGGCCTGGGTCCGGCGCTGGACTGGCAGACGTCCGGCGGAACCCCCGTCATGCTGCCGATCTCCGAACACCCCGACGAGGTGGTAGACGTCAGCCGGGGCTATGGCACGGCGCAGCGGCCGGAGGACTATCTCGACGCCTTCTCCGCCTTCATCAAGGCCAACATCAACCAGATCGCCGCCCTGACGACGGTGGTTCAGCGCCCGCGCGACCTGACCCGCGCCCAGCTGCGGGAGCTGCGCCTCCAACTGGATGCTCAGGGCTTCACCGACGCCAATATCCGGCGCGCCTGGTCCGACGCCAAGAACGAGGACATCGCCGCCTCGATCATCGGCTATGTGCGCCAAGCCGCTCTTGGCGACCCGCTGATCCCCTATGCCGACCGGGTGAGGCGCGCCGTGGACGCCGTGACCCGCAAGGGCACATGGACCGATGTCCAGAAGCGATGGCTTCACCGGATCGGCGAACAGCTGCAGAAGGAGATCGTGGTGGATCGGGAGTCGCTGGACGACGAACCCTTCCGGGCCGACGGCGGCTTCCGGGTCATCAACAAGCGCTTTGACGGCAAGTTAGAGTCGGTCCTGGCGGACCTGAGTGAGGAACTATGGCGAACGGCGAGCTGACCAGGAGCCGGGTCACGACACAGGACATCGTCCAAAAGCTCTGGAGCCTCTGTCACGTCCTGCGCGACGACGGCGTCAGCTACCAGGAATACGTCACCGAGCTGACCTTCCTGCTGTTCCTGAAAATGATGGAAGAGACCGGCCGCGAGGAGCGGATCATTGCGGCCTATCAATGGAAAGAGATCGCCAGCCGCGAAGGCCTCGACCAG
Source organism: Phenylobacterium sp. (assembly GCF_022402485.1). Classification (GTDB taxonomy): domain Bacteria; phylum Pseudomonadota; class Alphaproteobacteria; order Caulobacterales; family Caulobacteraceae; genus Phenylobacterium. Next base: position 75,698 of record NZ_JAKRSA010000012.1, read on the forward strand.
CTGGACCACTACAAGCTCGCCCTGCTGAACCTGGGCAAGGCCGGCGACCCCGTGGTGCAGGCGATCTTCACCGACGCCCAGACCAAGCTGCGCAAGCCCGCCAACCTGAAGACCCTGACCACGGCCATAGACGGCCTCGACTGGTTCTCGGCCCGCGAGGAGGGCCTGGGCGAGCTCTATGAGGGCCTGCTGGAAAAGAACGCGGCTGAGAAGAAGTCCGGCGCAGGCCAATACTTCACCCCCCGGCCGCTGATCGACTGCATCGTGCGCCTCATGAAGCCCCAGGTCGGCGAGGTGATCCAGGACCCGGCCGCCGGCACTGCTGGCTTCCTGGTAGCCGCCGACCGCTACATCAAGGACCACACCGACGACCTCTATGCCCTGGCCCCCGCCCAGGCCTTTTTTCAGCGCAACAACGCCTTCGTCGGCATCGAGCTGGTGCCCGACACCCACCGCCTCGCCCTGATGAACCTGATGCTCCACGGCATCGAAGGCCCCATCACCCTGGGCGACAGCTTGGCCCCTGATGGGGAGGCCCTGGGTAGGGCCGACTTGATCCTGACCAATCCGCCGTTCGGGACCAAGAAGGGCGGCGGGCGGCCCAGCCGGAACGACTTCTCCGTCACCGCCGAGACCTCCAACAAGCAGCTGGCCTTCGTCGAGCACATCGTCCGCGCCCTGCAGCCCGGCGGCCGGGCGGCGGTGGTCCTGCCCGACAACGTGCTGTTTGAGGACAATACGGGCCGGCGGCTGCGCCAGTGGGTGATGGAGCTGACCGACCTGCACACCATCCTGCGCCTGCCCACCGGCATCTTCTATGCCCAAGGGGTCAAGACCAACGTCCTGTTTCTCCGCCGGGGCAAGGCTGACCGCGCCAACACCAAGGGCGTCTGGGTCTATGACATGCGCGCCAATATGCCGGCCTTCGGCAAGACGCGGCCCCTGACCATCGCCGACTTCGCCGCCTTCGAGGCCGCCTATGGTGACGACCCCAACGGTGGCGCGCCCCGCACCGACGAAGGCCCCGAGGGACGCTTCCGGTTCTTCCCCCGTGACGAGATCACAGCCCGAAACGACAACCTCGACATCGCATGGCTGCGCGACGACAGCGACGCGGCTGAGGACGACCTCAGCGACCCTGAGGACATCGCAGCGGCGATCCTGGGGCACCTGCGGGCGGCCTTGGCGGAGGTCGAGGCAGTGGATGCGGAGTTGGCGGGGGAAGAAGCCGTGCCGGCGGAGGTGGTCGCGTGAGTGAGCTGCCCTCTGGCTGGATTGGCGTGAGGCTTGGGGAACTGGGCAACTGGTTCGGTGGAGGCACTCCGAGCAAGTCCAATGCTTCTTTCTGGGCCGGAGATCTTCCATGGGTGTCGCCAAAGGACATGAAGCGAGCCTTCATTGACGACACCCAAGATAAGATCACGCTAGCCGCCGTTCAGAGTTCCGCTACCAGCCTAATTCCAGCTAGGTCGGTCTTGATTGTGACGCGTAGCGGCATCTTGCGCCATTCGCTGCCGGTCGCCGTGAACACACGCGAAGTTGCGATTAGTCAGGACCTGAAAGCCCTGGTAGTTGCGCCCTTCGCCGAGCCTGAGTTCGTGGCGTGGCAGTTGCAATCATGTGCCCAATCAATTTTGGCTAGCTGTGCGAAATCAGGAACGACTGTCGACAGCGTGGACTTTGATTTGTTGAGGGCCTTCACGCTCTCGCTACCCCCCCTCGCCGAACAGCGGCGGATCGTGGCGAAGCTCGACGCTCTGACCGCCCGCACAGCCCGCGCCCGCGCCGACCTCGACCGCATCCCCGCCCTCGCCGCCCGCTACAAGCAGGCGGTGCTGCGAATGGCTTTTAGCGGGGAACTGACAGCGGACTGGCGGACTGAGCAGATTGCTCTCGAACCCGTCTCGCCGCGCGGCGAACTCGATATCCGAGTGAAGTATCGGTTAGGCGGCGCTGACGCTGATTTTGCACCACCTTATAGTGTTCCAGAATCGTGGCGCTGGCTGCGTTTGCCAGAACTTGGAGATATGGATCGCGGCAAGTCTCGCCATAGGCCCCGCGATGATGCTCGTTTGTTTGGTGGCCCTTTCCCGTTTGTGCAGACGGGAGAGGTGCGAGCAGCCGACCGTTACCTGACCTCATATTCAAAAACCTACAGCGAGTTTGGTCTAGAGCAGAGCAGGTTATGGCCTGCCGGGACTGTGTGCATAACAATCGCAGCGAACATTGCTGAAACCGCGATACTAGGTATCGATGCCTGCTTTCCAGATAGCGTTGTTGGCTTTAGCGCTGACTCAAACCGGTGCCAGCCTGACTATGTTGAATACTTCATCCGGACTGCGAAGGCCGATTTGGAGCAATTTGCGCCAGCCACGGCGCAGAAGAACATCAACTTGGAGGTTCTCGGGAGCGTCCGCCTCCCTGTCGCCCCGCTTGACGAACAGGCAGAAATAATTCGCCGCATTGATCGCGCCTTCACCGAGATATCCCGGATGACCGCCGAGGCCGCCGCCGCCCGCCGCCTGCTGGACCGCCTCGACCAAGCGGTCCTCGCCAAGGCCTTCCGGGGCGAACTGGTCCCCCAGGACCCCACTGACGAGCCCGCCAGCATCCTGCTCGACCGCATCCGCGCCGAACGGGCCGCCGCGCCGAAGGCCAAGCGGGGTCGTGTCGCCGCCAGATGACCAGGGCCTGCGGGGAGATCGCCATCGGCGTCGTCGACGTTGGGTCGCCGAAGTCGGGAAAGCTGGGTTGGGCGGTGCTTGGTGCCGATGGCTCGACAACTCTGGGCAAGGACCTCGACCTGTTCGTCGCGACCATGGCTGATCTTGGTCAGCACGTGCCGCTAGCGGTGGGCTTCGAAGCTCCCCTGTTTATCCCCATGCGCGATAACGCCATGCGCATCCTGACAGCCCGCAAAGGCGAGCTGAGCCGCGCCTGGAGCGCTGGAGCGGGCGCAACCGTCACGACAGCCGCACTCGGGGTCGTGAGCTACACCCTGGCCGGCTTAAGGCGCAGGCTGCCAGATGCGCACGCCGTCCTGGACCACCTGACGCCACCAACAAGGCCTGGCGATGCGCTCTTCTTTGAGGCCTTCGTCACGAGTGCCGGCAAGGGCACGGACCATGCCGACGATGCACGGCTGGCCGCCGTGGAAGCGCGGGGCCTGCTTTGCGGGGACGCGGCCTATCGCTCAGCCATCGACGAGCCAGAGGTCTTCAGCCTGCTTGGGGCCGCCCTCCTGCGAACCGCATGGTCAACCGATACCGCCCTTTTGTCTGCCCCGTGTCTCGTCGTGAAACCGGGTTTCGATCACCTGTCAGCTTGATGGTGCTGGTGTCACGGGCAGCGCGACCAATGAGGCCTTCGGGATCACCACCGTCGTGTGGATGACCTTGGCCAGTTTGTCGGCGAGCTGAAGCATGTTCAGCCCGTTGCCATAGGCTACGGCGGTAGGGTCAGAACCCCGCGTCCGGCCTGAAAGGGTCTTGCCCTCCAGGGTTTCTTCGATGCCGGCGTTGCGCAGGGCGTCCTCGAAGCTGTGGCGCAGGGAGTGCAGGGTCAGGTTGCCACTGTTGATCCCTTTCCCCTGCAGGTCACGAGCCTTCACCAGCCGAGCAAACCAGTCGGTGACGTGGTCGCCATAGTGGCCATTGGCGTCCCGCTGGGCCTCTGGGAACAGTTGGACATCACCTACCCGCCGGCGCTCTTCCACATAGTCCAGGAAGCCCAGGCGGATCAGTTCGGGGTGGATGGGGATGAAGCGCTTGGTCTGTCGGTTCTTGAGCCGCCGCAGGTCGTTGGGCTTCAGGTTCATCACGACCAAGCCATCCCGCTCGGTGACCTCTTCGGTGAGCATGCCGCAGGGCTCGCCGATCCGCAGGCCGTGATAGAGCGCGATGAGCGGTCCCCAGTAGAGGGACGGCTTGCCCGACGGCGCAGTGTCTCCAGTGGACCAGGGCGCGCCGCCAAACACCGTGGCCAGCTGTTCCGGCGTGAAGGCGTCCCGCTTGTCCTCCGGGGCAACCTCCTCGACCACGCGGAGCTTGGTGAAGGGGTTGTAGTCGATCCAGCGCTCGACTTCCGCCCAGCCGAACAGGGCCACGGTCAGGGCCATGTAGCTGTCGTTGATCGACTTCGGGCTGATCGTCGGCAGGCCTAGGGACCGGGCCGCCGCCACCGCCGCTGGCACGGGGAGCTTGGCGAGGTCGGTATTCTTGCCGAGGTTGCGGGGCAGCCCCTTCACCGTCTCGAACACCTCACGGGCCGCCTCGCGGTCCACAGAGCGGACGTCGCGGTTGGCCCCCAGGGTGTCCCTCAGGACCCGATAGACGGGCGTGTAGGCGTTCTTGGTGGACTGGGACCATCGGTCGGCCTTGGCGGCCTCATAGGCCTCTATGAGGCCGTTGAGGGTCTTGGTGGACGACACGCCTGACGCGCCGGTCTCGACACCCTTAAGCTCGTTAAGGATGGGGTCAGACGGTAGATGCCCGAACTCACCCCGCATCTTGGCCAATGCGGTCTCCTCCAAGGCGATCCAGGCCCGCATGAGGGTCTGGCAGAGCAGCCCGAAGGACGGGTCCTCGCGGTCCGCGTTGAGCCCCGCACGGGACAGGAGGCCGTCCACGAGGGGGTAGAGCGTCGAGTAATCCCCCTCGCCGAGCTGGGTGCGCTTACGGGCGAGCTGCACCTCCTGTCGCTCTAGAAGCGCCCGACGGTCCTGGCGCTCCTGTGGATCAAACTGGCGGGGCTTGGTGCTGGGCTGGAACGCGCCCTGAGACTGCTCAAACCACCGCGCCACCAGGAGAGTGATCTCACCCACGCCCAGGCGACGGGGGGCGGCTTCAAGCTGCTGCGCCTTCGCTTTGGCGACGCGCCCTTGGAACTCCTGGAGCGCGCCGGGCAGCCTTGTGACGGCTTCGGAGTGGGAATCCGTCTCTAGCGACTTCTTGAAGCTGCCGTTGCCGAGGGTTGCCCAGACCTCTTTCGGCCAGCGGACCCGGCAATACCAGCGGCTGCCAATCTGAACGAGATATTGGGTGTTCTTCACTGCGAGCGTTCCCCTGTGTGTGCCAGCTATGTGTGCCGGGGATCAGGGAAACCTGAGGAAAATCAACAAGAACAACACCCTAACTGAGGGTGGTGCCCAGGAGAGGACTCGAACCTCCACGGCCGTTAAGCCACTGGCACCTGAAGCCAGCGCGTCTACCAATTCCGCCACCTGGGCCCGGTCCGTCGGATCGGGAGGCGGGACTACTAGGGAAAAGCCAGACGGGCGTCAACGGACGTTTTGCTGGGACGTGGAACTCGCATTGCAGCAGGGGTCGGCATCGTCTATCCGGGCGGCTCAGGAAGTTTAGATATCGACAGGCTGGCCATGCAGGATCTCGTCACCGTCTTCGGCGGATCGGGCTTTGTGGGAAGTCAGGTGGTTCGGGCCCTGGCCCGCGCCGGACACCGGGTCCGGGTGGCCGTGCGCCAGCCGGGGCGCGCGCACGACCTGCTGATGTTGGGGGATGTGGGCCAGATCCAGGTGGTTCAGGCCAATATCCGCGATCCTGACTCCGTGGCCCGCGCCCTGGATGGGGCCCAGGCCTGCGTCAATCTGGTGGGGGTGCTCTATGAGAGCGGCCGCCAGAAGTTCGCCAGCCTGCACACCGAGGGCGCGGCCAATGTCGCACAGGCGGCCAAGGCGGCGGGGATCAGCCGCATGGTCCAGGTCTCGTCCATTGGCGCGGACGCCGGCAGCCCTTCAGCCTATGCCCGCACCAAGGCGGCGGGCGAAGCCGCTGTGCGCGAGGCCCTGCCCCAGGCGGTAATCCTGCGGCCCTCCATCGTGTTCGGGCCAGAAGACGACTTCTTCAACCGCTTCGCCGCCATGGCGGTGCTCTCCCCGGCCCTGCCGCTGATTGGCGGCGGCCAGACCCGCTTCCAGCCGGTGTTTGTCGGGGACGTGGCCCGGGCCGTGGCCGTGGCACTCAGCGACCCCGCCTGCGCCGGCAAGACCTATGAGCTGGGCGGACCAGCCATCCTGACCTTCCGCCAGCTCCTGGAGCTGGTGCTCAGCGAGACCCAGCGCCGGCGGCTGCTTCTGCCCCTGCCCTTCCCCATTGCCAATCTCATCGGCCAGGTGGGCAACCTGATGGCCCTGACCCCGATCGCCCCGCCGCTGACCACCGACCAGGTGGCGCAGCTGAAGGTCGACAATGTGGCCGACAAGGCCCTGCCCGGCCTGAGCGACCTGGGGATCGAAGGCACGGCGGTGGAGTCGGTGGTGGGCACCTATCTCTACCGCTACCGCAAGGGCGGTCAGTTCGCCGAGACCCCTGAAGTCGACAAGGGCGTCACCCCCACATAGCGCGCCCGCGGCCGGATCAGGTCACCGGTCTGCATTTGCTCGATGGCGTGGGCGATCCAGCCGGCGCAGCGCGCTACCGCGAACAGAGCGAACGGGGCCTCCTTCGGCAGGGCCAGCCCCTGTGACAGGGCTGCCAGGGCAAAATCCACATTGGGCCGCTGTCCCGTCGCGCCTTCCACCGCGATCTTCAGGGCCGTGAGTTCAGCCGCAGGCTCGAGGCGGGCCAGCAACGCCTGGGCCCTTGGATCACCTTCCGGATAGAGGGCGTGGCCAAAGCCCGGCAGGCTGCGATCCTGCGCCAGACGCGCGGCGATGGCTGCGGCCGGCCCCTGCTCGGCGGCCTCGAAGGCCAGGGCCCGCACTGCGTCGCCCGCGCCCCCATGGCGAGGCCCCGACAGGGCGGCCAGTCCCGCGAGACTGGCGGCCGACAGCGAGGCCCCGGTGGACGCCGCCACCCGGGCGGCGAAGGTTGAGGCGTTCAACTCGTGATCGGCCAGCAGCACTAGGGCCTGGCGGATCAGGTCTGCGCCGCCGTCCCCCCGGGCGCAGCCCCAGGCCTGGGCGAGACGCTCATGGATCGGGCCGCTTGCCGCCGCCCCCGCCACCGCATCGGTGAGAATATCAAGCAGGGTCGCGGCCTCCACCGCCAGGGCCAGCGGGTGGCGACCCAGGGCGGGGGGATCAAGTCCGGCCCGCTGGGCCAGGGCGGCAAAGGCCCTGGCGCGCATGTCCGGGCCCGGGGGCGGGGCGCCCCGCTCGCTGCGTTTCAGCGCTGCACCGTCGCCTCCGCGCAGCAGCCGCGCCACAGCCTCCAGGGTGTGGGTTTCGGCCAACACAGCGGCGTCCCGGCCCCGGTACCAGAGCCGCCCGTCGGCTACCGTGGTGATGGCTGAGCCCAGCACAGGCTCCCCCCAGGCGATGGCGCCGGCGGCGACGGCCGCAGCCTTACGCCCCCGGGTCTTGCGCTCGGCCAGGGCCGCCACGTCGGCGGCGCGATAGAGACTGCGGCGGGGATCGGCGGGATCAGGCTTGGCGCTCAGCCGGCCCCGGCTGGCATAGGCATAGAGGGTCTGGCTGCGGACATTGAGCCGGGCGCAGGCCAGTTCGGCGGAGATCCAGTCCGTCATGAAGTTAAGTTGATTATATTGATCAAGATTGACGGAGAAGTCTGAGCCTCCAGATCGTTAGGGGCAAGTCAGAACTGGAGTCCCCATGAACGCCCACACCCCCGCGCCGCCCGCCCCCGAAGGTCTCGAAGGCGTCGTCGCCGCCCGCACCGTCCTGTCGGAGGTGGATGGCCAGGCCGGTCGTCTCATTATCCGGGGCCGCTCCCTGGACGATCTGATCGGGCAGACCAGGTTCGAGGACCTGGTGAGTCTGCTATTTGAGGGGTTCTATGAGGACTTGCCTGCGGATCTGACCGCAGCCCTGGGGGTCGCCCGAAGCGAAGTGTTCGCCGAGGTAAGGCACCTGGACACTGACCTCGCCGCCCAGGCGCCCGTGGAGGCGGTCCGTGCCCTCATGGCCCGGCTGGCCGATGGGGATGACCTCCCCACTGCCCTGCGCCTGATCGCCGCGCCAGCGGTGTTCACCCCAGCGGTGATCCGTGTTCAAGCCGGCCAGGCGCCAATCCCCCCGGATCCTGCCTCGCCCCATGCCGTCGACATCCTTCGGATGCTGACCGGGACCCCGCCCTCGCAGACGCAGGCCGCTGGTCTGGACGCCTATCTAGTGACGGTGGCCGACCATGGCCTCAATGCCTCGACCTTCGCCGCACGGGTGGTGGCCTCGACGCGGGCGGGGCTGACCTCGGCGGTCCTGGCGGGGCTCAGCGCCCTGAAGGGGCCCTTGCATGGGGGCGCCCCGGGTCCGGTCATCGAGATGCTGGACGGGATCGGGCAGCCGGAAAACGCCCGGGCCTGGATCGAGGGTGCCCTGGCCCGAGGCGAACGTCTGATGGGGTTTGGCCACCGGATCTACCGGGTGCGCGATCCCCGGGCCGACGCCCTGAAGGGCCCCGTCCGCGCCCTGGCGGCCAGCGCCGGGGTCCGTCCTGGGCGGGTGGCCTTCGCCGAGGCCGTCGAGGCCGCCGCCCTGGACATCCTCAGGACCCACAAGCCCGACCGGCCCCTGGACACCAATGTGGAGTTCTATACTGCGCTGCTGCTGGAGGCCCTGGACTTCCCGCCCAAGGCCTTCACCTGCGTCTTCGCCATGGGCCGGGTGGCGGGATGGCTGGCCCATGCCCGCGAGCAGCTGGCCACCGGTCGGCTGGTGCGGCCCCAGTCGGTCTATGTGGGGCCAGAGCCGCGCCAGGGGAGCTGAGGCCAGCCGTCGGCAAATCGCCCTGTGTCGGGGGCCGGCCTGGGTTTAGGATCAGGGGATGTCCACCCCTGCTCCTACCGCCCTGGCGCCGGCTCAGGTCGCCGACCAGACCCGCAAGATCACCCTCCTGGCGGTGGCCGTCGCCGTGGCCCTGGTGGCGCTGAAGGCCGGCGCGTGGCTGGCCAGCGGCTCTGTGGCGCTGCTGGCGTCCCTGGCGGACTCCAGCCTGGACCTGATCGCCTCACTCATTACCTTCTTCGCCGTGCGCTACGCCGTGGTGCCGCCAGACGCCGAGCACCGCTTTGGCCACGGTAAGGCCGAAGCCTTCGCCAGCCTGATGCAGGCGGGCCTGGTCTTCGCCTCCGCCGCCCTGGTCGGGCGGGAGTCTATCGCCAGCCTGCTCAATCCCCAGCCGATCAGCCACGGCGGCTGGGCCATGGGGGTGATGGTCGCCTCCATCGTCCTGACGGGATTGCTGATCACGGCCCAGACACGGGTTCTGCGCCAGACCCAGTCGGTGGCCGTCTCCGGCGACCGGGCGCACTATGTATCGGATCTGGCCTCCAACCTCGCCGCCCTGGTGGGCATCGGCGGTGCGGCCTTGCTAGGCCTGAACAGGCTGGACGGGGTGGCCGGTCTCGTGGTCTGCGGCCTGCTGATCTGGGCAGCCATCGGCGTGTTCCGGCAGGCAGCAGACCAGCTCATGGACCACGAACTGCCCGAATCCCAGCGGGCCCTGATCGTCCAGCTCATGACCCAGGACCCGCGCCTGAGCGACATTCATCAGCTGCGCACCCGGGCGTCTGGCCCCTATGTGCACATCCAGATGCATGCCGACCTTGATCCCGCGCTCAGCCTGGAGGCCGCCCACCAGGTGATTGTCGAGGCCGAACATCGGCTGCTGGCGCACTTTCCTGCCGCTGACATCCTGATTCACGCCGATCCACGGGGCCATGCCGAACCCCATGGGGGAGTGTTTGCGCCGCCAAAGACAGGCTAAGGCACCCAAATTGAGGGACGGGCACGGCGCCCAGGGTTTCGTAAACGCGCCCTTAAGGCCCCGGCGCGTTAAACGGGTTCTGATCAAACTGTCCGGATTCACGGCGGAATGCCGGCATGAGCGTTCAACGCACCCTCTATCACTTCCCGCTCGACCCGGCCTCGCGGCAGGTCCGCCTGGCCCTGGGTGAAAAGCGCCTGGCCTTCGAGGATGTGGTCGTCCGCTATTGGGAACAGCCCGATGATCTCTCAGCGCTGAACCCCTCAGGTCTGACCCCTGTGCTGGTAGAGGAAGGCCCTGAGGGCCGGCTGGTCCTGTGCGAAAGCCGCGCCATCCTGGACTATCTGGAAGAACGCCACCCTGAGCCGGCCCTGCTGGGCCGTGAGGCCGCTGACCGGGCCGAGGCTCGACGCCTGCTGCAATGGTTTGACCGCAAGTTCGACTACGAGGTCGGCTCCTTCCTGCTGCACGAGAAGATGGAAAAGCGCCTGTTGCGTATGGGGGCGCCGGACCTCGCCGCCCTGCGCCGGGGTCGTGAGGCCCTGCGGATCCACCTGACCTATCTGGCCAGCCTGCTGGCGGAGCGGGACTGGCTGGCCGGGCGCAGGCTCAGCCTGGCCGATTTCGCCGGCGCGGCGCACCTGTCGGTGATCGACTATTTCGGCGACGTGCCCTGGCGGGACTTCGCCGCCGTCAAGACGTGGTACATGACGGTGAAATCCCGGCCCTGCTTCCGGCCGCTGCTCGCCGATCGGTGGCCGGGGCTCGCGCCTGCGGCCCACTATGACGACCTCGACTTCTGAGACCCCTGAACAGCTGATCTGCGCCCAGGCTCTGAGACTGGGCTTTGATGACTGCCGCCTGGCGCGGGCTGACCAGCCCTGGGCGGCGGGGGAGCGGCTGGCGGAGTTCATCGCCCAGGGCCGCCACGGCGAGATGACCTGGATGGAAACCACCCAGGTGCGTCGCGCACACCCCCAGGCCATGTGGGACGGCGCCCGCTCTGCGGTAATGCTGGGGATCAATTATGGGCCTGACCATGATCCCCGCGCGGTCCTGGATCAGCCCGACCGGGGCGCGATCTCGGTCTATGCCCAGGGATCGGACTATCACGACCTGATCAAGAAGCGGCTTAAGCAGCTGGCCAGCTGGATGGTGGAGACCTTTGGCGGGGAGGTGAAGGTGTTCGTCGACACCGCACCCCTGCTGGAAAAGCCCCTGGCCGAGGCGTCTGGCCTGGGCTGGCAGGGCAAGCACACCAATCTCGTCTCCCGTCAGTTTGGCTCCTGGCTGTTCATTGGGTCTGTGCTGACCTCCCTGGATCTGACCCCGGACGCCCCTGGCGAGGACGCCTGTGGGTCCTGCCAGGCCTGCCATGACGTCTGCCCGACGGGGGCCTTTCCAGCGCCCTACCAGCTGGATGCCCGGCGGTGTATTTCCTACCTGACCATTGAGCTGTCAGGGCCCATCCCCGCCGCGTTCCGCCCCGCCCTGGGCAACCGCATCTATGGCTGCGACGAATGCCTGGCCGTCTGCCCCTGGAACAAGTTCGCCCAGGACGCCCGCGAGCAACAGCTTCAGGCCAGGGCCATCCTGAAGGCCCCACGTCTGGCCGACCTGGTGAACCTTGATGACGCAGCCTTCAGAGCCCTGTTCACCAAGAGTGCGGTCAAACGCCTGGGCCGGCCCCGGTTCGTGCGCAATGTGCTCTATGCCATCGGCAACAGCGGCGACCCCGACCTGATCCCCGCGGTCCAGGCCAGGCTGGTGGACGAGGCGCCCGTCGTCAGGGGGGCCGCTGTATGGGCGCTCTCCCGGCTGCTGACCCCTGAGGCCTTTGTGGAGGTTCGGGCTCAAGCCCTGCCGGAGGAAGGCGACGAGGCCGTTCTGGCAGAGTGGGCCAAGACGCCCGCTTGATCGGCTGACCGGTCAGGGCAGGCGACCCTCTGCCTTGAGGAAAGCCAGGAGATCGCCCCCGGGGAACAGCAGACCCTCAACGCCCGCTCGACGGGCGGCCTCCAGGTCGCTTTCGCGGTCGCCGACCATGAAGGACGAGGCCCGATCGGTGGGCCAGTCGGCCATGGCCCGGAGCAGCATGCCAGGATTGGGCTTGCGATCGGGGGGGTCGGGATGGCGATAGACCTCCAGCAAAGCCTCGGGATGGTGCGGGCAGTGATAGAAGGCGTCGATCCGCAGACCCTCCGTCGCCAGATCGTCGACCATGGCCTGGTGCAGGGCGTGCATGTCGGCCTCGGCATAATAGCCCCGGCCAATCCCCGACTGGTTGGTGATCACCAGGACCCGCCAGCCGGCCCGGTTGAAGGCGCCGATCACCGCCCGGGCGCCGGGAATCCAGGCGAAGTCCGCCCAGCGGGAGACATAGCCATGGTCCACATTCAGCACGCCATCGCGGTCCAGGAATAGGGCGGGCCTGATGGTTTTCTGGGCGACGGCGGGCATCGGTGTTTCGGCAGCTCTTGCATGAGGTGGCGAGGAAATCCCCCGAGACATGCGGTTGTTTCACAAGCGGGCGGCGGCGGTCTATGGTCTCAATCGAACCGTTCTGGAGACCCTTGCCTTGACCGATCCCACGTCCCCGCCCGTGTCCGACACTGCCCTGCCGGTTCTGGCGATCGATGATCTGAAGGTGACCTTTGACACCCATGACGGCCAGGTGCAGGCCGTACGGGGGGTGAGCCTGAAGGTTGGGCGAGGTGAAACCCTGGGCGTGGTCGGCGAAAGCGGATCGGGCAAGAGCCAGACCTTCATGACAGTCATGGGCCTGTTGGCAGACAATGGCCGGGCCACGGGCTCGGTGCGCTTCCAGGGTCAGGAGATTCTCGGCCTGAAGCCCAAGGCGCTCAACCGCCTGCGCGGCTCGAAAATGACCATGATCTTCCAGGATCCCCTTACCGCCCTGACCCCCCACGTGCGGATTGGCGAGCAGATCGCCGAGCCCCTGAGGCTGCACCTGGGCCTTTCGGCCAGCGATGCCATGGCGCGGGCCCGCCAGTGGCTGGACCATGTCCGCATTCCCGACGCCGCCCGACGCCTGCGCCAGTATCCCCATGAACTGTCCGGGGGGATGCGCCAGCGGGTGATGGTCGCCGCCGCCATGGCCGGCGGCCCCGAGCTGCTGATCGCCGATGAGCCGACCACGGCCCTGGATGTGACCGTCCAGGCCGAGATCCTCGATCTGATGGCCGAGCTTGGCCGTGAGACCGGCACGGCCATGGTGCTGATCACCCACGACATGGGGGTCATCGCCCGCCTTGCCGATCGGGTCTGCGTGATGAAGGACGGGGCCTATGTGGAAGAGGGTCCGGTCCGAGACCTCTTCGCCACCCCCAAGGTCCAGTATACCCGCGACCTGCTGGACGCGATTCCCCGCCTGGACCGGGCCGATCGCGGCGGCCGGCCCACCGTCGCGCCGGTGGCCACCGATGCCCCGGTGATTGTCGAGGCCAAGGACGTCAAGGTCTGGTTCCCCATCCGCCAGGGCCTGTTGGGCGGCATGCGCCAACTGCGCGCGGTCGACGGGGTATCCTTCGATGTCCGCAAGGGCGAAACCCTGGGGGTCGTCGGTGAAAGCGGCTGCGGCAAGTCGACCCTGTCCCGGGCGGTGCTCAATCTGATCAAGCCCACCGACGGGGTGGTCACCCTGATGGGCCGGGACATTACCCATGCCCAGCGCCAGGAGATGCGGGCGGCCCGCAAGGATCTGCAGATCGTTTTCCAGGACCCCCTGGCCAGTCTCGACCCCCGCGTGACCATCGGCGACTCCATCGCCGAACCCCTGAAGATCTTCGCCCCGCAACTGAACCGGGATGACCGGGACGCCGAAGTGGCCGGCATGATGGCCCGGGTCGGGCTCTCGCCCGAGCTGATCAACCGCTATCCCCATGAGCTGTCAGGGGGACAGAACCAGCGGGTGGGCATCGCCCGAGCCATGATCTTGAAGCCCAAGCTGGTGATCTGTGACGAGGCGGTCTCGGCCCTGGACGTGTCGATCCGCGCCCAGATCATTGATCTGCTCATCGACCTGCAGAAGGAGATGGGCCTGGCCATGATCTTCATCAGCCACGACCTGGCGGTGGTCCGTGAGATCAGCCACCGGGTCATGGTGCTGTTCCTGGGTCGGGTGATGGAACTGGCCGACCGGGACAAGCTCTATGCCGATCCCCAACATCCCTATACCCGCGCCCTGCTCTCGGCCGCGCCGATCCCCGACCCCGAGCGCGAACGCAACCGTCAGCGGCTGAAGCTGACCGGCGAGCCGCCGAGCCCGATGGATCCGGGTGCCGCCCTGAGGTTCCTGCCCTCCCGCATCAGCCTTGACCCTCTGGCCCCGGTCTATGTTCCGCAGCTGAAGGAGGTGGCGCCTGGACATCTGGTCTCGGAGTTCGACTCCGACTGGGAAAAACGCGGCGCCGCGTGACCGGGAAACGGTTTTGGCAACGGGCCGGAAACTCTCTGGTGCGATGGTTGCGCCTGTTGCAACCGCGTCGAGCGCCCCTGTCCATGCCCGCCCCGCAGATCGAGGTGGTCCGACCTAAGGACCTTTCGCCGGCGCGGCTGGCCCGTTGGTCACAGCTCCAGGGGCAGCAGGACATCACCTATGACAGCCCTTTTCTGTCCCCCTACTGGGCAAGGGCGGTCGAGCGGGCGCAGGGTCGAGCCGCCGAGGGCGACCGCGGCGTCCGTGTCGCGGTGATCAGCCAGAACGGCGAAGATCAGGGTTTCATGGCCGTCCATGTGGGTGGGGCCACGGCCCTGCCGGCCGGAGCACCGCTCTGTGACTATCAGGGCCTTGTGGCGACGCCAGACCTTCAGGTGGGGGCCCGCGACATCATTGCCTCGCTGGGGGTCCAGCGCCTCGACTTCTGCCACATGCTCGACACCACCGGCCCCTTCCAGGGCTTCTCGCACGGCGGCGCCCTGTCCCACGTGGTCGAGATGGGGGGCGGCTATGAGGCCTACGCTGCCGAGCGGCGGGCCGCCGGGGTCGGTCTGCTGAAGGACTGCGACAAGAAACGCCGAAAGGCTGAGCGGGACCTTGGCCCCGTCACCTTCACCGCCTTCAGCCGCTCCTCCAGCGATTATGACCAGCTGATCGCCTGGAAGCGAGACCAGTTGCGGGCCACGGGTCAGTTCGACATCTTCCAGCCCGGTTGGACGAGGCGGCTGATCTCCGACATGTTCGACAGCCGCGACCCAGCCTTTGGCGGCGCCCTGTTTGCCCTGCATATCGGCGGCAAGCTGGCGGCGGTGCATCTCCATCTGCGGGGGGCGCGCACCCTCCATGGCTGGCTCATTGCCCACGATCCGGCCTTTGATCGCTATTCACCGGGCCTGCTGCTGTTCCAGGACATTCTGCGCTGGATGGAGTCGACCCCCTATTATCGTCTGGACCTCGGGGCAGGCGACTACCGGTTCAAGCACGAACTGGCCAACGCTCAAGTCAGCGTCGGCCACGGGTTCGTCGGCGTCATGTCGCCGGCCACCCTGTTACGCCAGGCCGCCTATAGTCTAAGGCGAGCGGCTGAGTCCCTTCCGCTGGGCGGCGTCTCGGAATTGCCCGGCAAGGCCATGCGCCGGCTCGACCGTCTGCGGGGCCTGCGCTCGGCCTGACATTGCGAAGGCGGGCTGCGCCCGATAGGTTGCCGGCCTTTCCGCCCCAGGCTAGGGCGGCCTCCCCGGACCTCCGATCCCCATGACGCTTTCCATCGACGACATCCGCGCCGCAGCCGATCGGCTGAACGGCCATATCGAGCGCACCCCGTGCCGCCTGTCGAAGACGCTGTCGGAGATTACCGGGGCTGAGGTGTGGGTGAAATTCGAGAACCTGCAGTTCACCGCCGCCTACAAGGAGCGTGGTGCCCTCAACAAGCTGTTGCAGCTCACCGAGGCTGAAAAGAAGCGCGGCGTGATCGCCGCTTCAGCCGGCAATCATAGCCAGGGCCTGGCCTATCATGCGGCGCGCCTGGGCATTCCGGTGACCATCGTCATGCCCCGCTCTACGCCCTTCGTGAAGGTTCAGCAGACCCGCGCGTTTGGGGCCGAGGTGGTCCTGGAGGGGGATGGCTATGACGACGCCTCGGGCAAGGCCAAGCAGATCTGCGAGGACCGGGACCTGGTCTTCGTACATCCCTTCAACGACCTGGACGTCATGGCCGGCCAGGGGACTGTGGCCCTGGAGATGCTGGAGGACGTGCCCGACCTGGACGTCTTGCCGATCCCCGTCGGCGGGGGTGGACTGATCGCCGGCTGCGCCACAGCGGCCAAGCATCTGAAGCCCGGCATCACCGTGATCGGCCTGGAGCCGGCCATGTATCCCTCGTTCACCGCCCGCATGCGCGGGGTGAACGGTGCCAGCGGGACGGGCGGGGCGACCATCGCCGAAGGCATCGCCGTCAAGCAGGTGGGGGATGTGAGCTATGGCGTCGCCCGCCCGCTCATTGATGAGGTGCTGCTGATCGAAGAGCCGTTCTTCGAGCGCGCTGTGGCCCTGTTCTGCAATGTGGAGAAGACCGTCGCCGAGGGCGCGGGCGCTGCGGCCCTGGCCGGTCTCCTGGCCTATCCCGAGCGGTTCCGCGGCAAGAAGGCCGGGGTGATCATCACCGGCGGCAATATCGACACCCGACTCTTGGCCTCGGTCCTGACCCGGGAGCTGGTGCGTGAGCAGCGCCTGGTGTCCCTGCGGATCATCGGGGACGACCGTCCAGGTCTGCTGGCCAATGTCTCGGCCATCATCGGCCAGATGGGTGCCAATATCGTCGAGGTGGCCCATAACCGCCTGGCCCTGGACGTACCCGCCAAGGGGGCCGAATTCGACATCATGATCGAGACCCGGGACGCCACCCACACCCAGGAAATCATGGAAGCCCTGCGCGAGCGGGGCTATCCCCCTCGCGCCGTCTGAACCCCTTTCCTCGCCAAGCCTAGCTTTCCCAAGGATGCCCAAAATGTTCGCCCCGCTCGTCGCCCTGGCTGCAGCCCTGGCCCTGGTCGCCTGTTCCCCGCAGGGGGGCGAGACGGCCACCGAGGCCAAGGCGTTCATGGAAGCCAACGCCAAGCGGAAAGGCGTCGAGACCCTGCCGTCGGGGGTCCAATACGAGGTGGTGCGTTCAGGCCCGCCCGAGGGGCTGAAGCCGACCCGGGCCGACGAGGTCAAGGTTCATTACGAGGGTAAGCTCGCCACCGGCGAGGTGTTCGATTCTTCCTATGAGCGCGGGGTGCCGGCCGCCATGCCCCTGTCTGGCCTGATCTCGGCCTGGCTCGAAGTGCTGCCTCTGATGCGGCCCGGGGACGAGTGGATCATCACCGTCCCCCCGGAGATGGGCTATGGCGAAACCGGGCAGGGGCCCATCCCGCCCAACAGCGTGCTGATCTTCCGCATCGAATTGATCGATGTGCTGCCCGGGCCAGGTCGGGTCGGACAGGGCTGATCCCGACACCGGCTCGCCGGCGGGGTCACGTCATTGGGCCGGACCGGGTCAGGCCGACCTCACCGGGGCTGCGTCGACCCCGGCCATCGCTGAATCAAGGGCCTCATAAAGCCGGCGGACCTCGATGGGCTTGCTCACATGTCCGTCCATACCCACGGCCAGGAGCGCATCCACCTGGTGGGCCATGGCGTCGGCAGAGACCCCCAGGATCCGGGTGCGGCGGCGACCTGAGGCGCGCTCGCGCGCGCGGATCGCCGTGGTGGCGGCGATACCGTCCATGACCGGCATGCGCACATCCATCAGGATCAAATCCCAGTCTCCGCTCTCCCAGGCGCTGACGGCGGCAGCACCATCCTCGACCATGACCGGCTCAATGCCCAGGGGACCGAGAAAGGCGCGCAGGACAATCTGGTTGACGGCCCCGTCCTCCGCCACAAGGACCCTCAGCCTCGACATATCCCCTTGCGGCACCTCAGGACCGGGTTCTAGGCGGGGGGCGCTATCGCCAATGCGGATCAGGGGAATGGACAGAGTGAAGATCGACCCTTCTCCCGGTGTGCTCGACACCTCCAGACTCCCGCCCATGAGAGCACAGAGCTCGCGGGAAATGGCTAGACCGAGGCCAGTCCCCCCATGGCGCCGAGAGGTCGAGGGGTCCAGCTGGGCAAACCGGACAAACAGACCCTTGATCTCGTCCGGGGTCATTCCTGGGCCGGTATCTTCGACCCAAAGGCGCAGGCCGGCCGGGTCCATGGCGGCACCCAGGGTGATCTGACCCTGGTCGGTGAATTTCACTGCATTGGACACCAGATTGAAGATCACCTGGCGAAGTCGGTTGGGGTCTCCCTGAAACCGTCCTCGGACGCCCTCGTCCAACACCAGCTCCAGCCCGACCCCTCTGGCCTCGGCCAAGGGGGCGAAGGTGGCCTGGGTAGACCCCAGTATGTCTTCCAGCTCGAAGGGGACCGCCTCCACCGCCATCTGGCCGGCCTCGATCTTCGACAGGTCCAGGACATTGTTCAGCAGGGCAAGCAGGGCCTCCCCAGACTCCGAGATCACCTCCAGGCGCTCCCGCTGCGGCAGGGTCAGGGTGTCGCGAGCCATCACCTGGCTCATGCCCAGCACGCCGTTCAGGGGGGTGCGGATCTCATGACTGATATTGGCCAGGAAGGCGCTCTTGGCGGCATTGGCCGCCTCGGCCACCCGTTCCTGGGCCAGGGCCTGATCCCGGGCGTCGGCCAGGGCATGTTCAATGGCCTCCCGGTGCAAGGCGGCTTCAAGCACATAGGCGAACATGCTGATCACGGCGATCGCGGCGACAAGGACCTGCAGCCATGAACTATGATGCTCGCTAAACAGCAGACCTGCCGCCGTCACGACCCCAATGGCGGCCAGGGCCGACCCACTGATCAGCCGGGAAGCTGGCAGCTCGGCGGCGGCGCTCAGGGCGACCGCGCCGACCATGGCCATGGCAGCCACTGAAGCGGTCTCGTCTCCGGTCAACAGGAGGGCCAGCGGCATGGTGCCGTAGCCCAGGGTCTTGACCAAGGTAAAAAGGGCCAGGGTCGTTTCCGCCCTGGGGCCGGGGACAGGACCGGCGAGCAGCCGACTGCAGACAATATGGTTGGCCAGCAGCAAGCCCAGCATGACCCCCGCCCAGGCGACGGAAAAGGTCAGGTCCAGCCACACTAAGCTTCCCCCCGCCGCCAGGAGCGTCAGGGGCAGGATGACGCGGGTGTCGCGCTTGCGAAACCTCGCCACATCGACCCATCGGGGCTCACAGGTGGACTTAAAGGTCATGGATGGAACTCTGAACAAAGACCTGAGGAAGGACTTCAGGACACCTGTTGATGCGGAATCGAACTTAACTGTGTGTGAAATCGACCGATTGGCCGCCAAAATTGGTGCAAGGTGGGCATGTTTGGTCCCCATTTTGGGCAGTCTTCTGACTTGCGCATCCCGACTGGAGCCATGACGCGCGTCGGTCTAGGCTAGGTTCATGTCATCCCAAACGCTGACCCCCCGCGCCCTTGAGATCCTTGAGCGGCTGGTGGCCTTCGACACCACCTCACGGCTGTCCAACCTGGCTCTGATCGAATGGGTCGAGGCCTATCTCGACGGTCATGGGGTGCCCCACCGCCGGGTGCCCAATGCCGAAGGCACCAAGTCCAATCTGATCGCCACCATCGGTCCGAACCTGGCCGGCGGGGTGGTGTTGTCAGGTCATACCGACGTGGTGCCCGTGGATGGCCAGCCCTGGAGCTCTGATCCGTTCCAGGTGACGGCGCGGGACGGACGGCTCTATGGCCGGGGAACCTGTGACATGAAGGGCTTCCTGGCCCTGTCCCTGGCCGCGGTCCCCGACCTCCTGGCCGCCGCCCCCAAGAAGCCGGTGCACCTGGCCTTCTCCTATGACGAGGAGGTGGGCTGTATCGGCGCCCCGGACATGATCCGCATCATTGCCCGCGAACTGCCCAGGCCGTCGCTGGTGGTGGTGGGGGAGCCCACCAACATGGAGGCGGTCAGCGGCCACAAGGGCATCGACACCTTCCGGGTCACCGTGCGCGGCCATGAGGCCCATTCCAGCCAGACCCAGCTGGGCGCCTCGGCCAATATGGTCGCCATCCGGCTGATGGGGATGCTGTGCGACCTGGCCGAGGAGCTGGAGCGGGACGCCGATCCGGCCTCGCCCTTCACGCCCAGGCACGCCACCCTGACCGTCGGCCAGGTGAATGGCGGCACGGCGGTGAACATCCTCGCCCGGGAATGTGTCTTCCTGTTCGACCTGCGCAGTCCGCCGGGGCTGAACCCCCAGGCGGTGCTCGCCCCATTCTTTGCCCGGTGCGCGGCGATGGACGCTGAGCTCAAGGCGCGGTTCCCCGACGCCGGGGTCGAGGTGGCGCAGCGGTCCCATACCCCGCCCCTGGCGCCGGAAAACCAGGGGGTCGCCGAGGCCTTCGCCCGGCGGCTGGCGGGGGACAATGGGCCCTCCCGGGTGGTGGCCTTCGCCGCCGAGGCCGGTCAGTTCCAGGAGGCGGGCTTCTCCACCGTGATCTGTGGCCCCGGTTCTATCGACCAGGCCCATCAACCCGACGAATTCGTGGAAGTCTCTCAGATGGAGCGGGGCGGGGCGTTCATGGCGCGCCTCGTCGACTGGGCCGCAGCGGGCGAATGACGGCCCGCCGGCCCGAGAGGTCCCTCGGGTCCCAGGTCATGGCCCGGGCGATCTGAAGGGCGGAGGCCTTGCGGCCCTTCTGGATCACGCGGCGGCGGTTCCAGACCGGACCCAGACCCGCCAGCGCGGCCTTGAATCCCCGCCAGGTGACCCCCAGCAACGGACGGTTCTGCGGTCGCAGGCTGATCACCGCAAACGCCAGCAGGTGCAGGGGCAAAACCAGGGGCAGGAGCAGACCCGGGGTGTCCTGGATCAGCACCCAGAAGCGGTTGCGCACCCCGTGAAAGACCGCGAAGTCCGACTTTGGGCCCCCTGAGGTGGCCGAGCCCTCATGGGCCACCACCGCGGCGGGGACCAGCAGGGTCGGCTCCCCGGCCAGCTGTAGCCGATAGCCAAAGTCCACGTCCTCGCAATAGCAGAAGAAACGCTCCTCCAGTCCCCCCATGGCCCGGAACAGGGCGAGGTCGACCATCATCGCCGCACCGCAAGGGGAGAACACTTCACCCTCCGGCGCATCACCGAGATCGGGGTTGAGATAGCCCCCGCGATAGGGGATGGCCGGCCCGGACATGACATCCCCCAGCCCATCCAGCAGCGTGCGGTCATGGGCCATCACCTGGCGGGAGGTGAAGGCGCGGACCTTGGGATGGCGGGCGGCCGCCGCCGTCAGCTGTTCCAGCCAGTCGGGGTCAGGATAGGCGTCGGGATTGAGCAGGACCAGCCAGCGGCCCCGGGCGGCCTGGGCCCCCAGATTGACCCCGGCGGCGAAGCCGAGATTGGCCCCCGCCTCAATCACCCGGGCAAAGGGATGACCCCGCGCCGCCCCATGGGCTTCCCCCTGCGGCGAGGCGTTATTGACGATCAGCAGTTCGAAGTCTGTGAAGCTCTGCCCCGCCAGGGCTTTAACGCAAGCCGGCAGGCTTTCGGCACTGTTATAGGCGACGATGACCACGCTAAGCGACGGGGGCGCCTTGTCTTCGCCGGTCGGCTCGTTCATGCGAAGGCGCGCTCCCACATCGACTCGCAGAGTTCCATGACCGCCATCACGCCGCTCTCCCTGCCCGAGGTTCTGCTTATCACGCCCAAGCGCCATGGCGATGCCCGGGGCTGGTTTGCCGAGACCTGGAGCCGGCGGACCCTAGGCGAGGCCGGGGTGACCTGCGATTTCGTTCAGGACAACCAGGCCTTCAATGCCAAAAAGGGCACGGTACGTGGCCTGCATTTCCAGACCGCCCCTCACCCCCAGGCCAAGCTGGTCCGGGTCCTGCGCGGGGCGATCTATGACGTCGCCGTGGACGTGCGCGCCGGATCGGCCACCTTTGGCCAGTGGGTTGGTGCCAAGCTCACGGCCGAGGGCGGCGAGCAGCTGCTGGTTCCCCGGGGCTTTGCCCATGGCTACTGCACCCTCACCGACGACTGTGAGCTGTTCTACAAGGTCGATGGCCTCTATGCGCCGGAGTGCGAAGGCGGGGTGATCTGGAACGATCCGGACCTGGCCATCGACTGGCCGGTGGATGCGGCTGAGGCGATCACCTCGGACAAGGACAAGATCCTGCCCCGCCTGAAGGACATGCCGGAGGCCCGCTTCTGATGTCGGATACGCAGAACGAACTGGTTGAGATTCTCAACCTCGAACAGATCGAACAGGACCTCTATCGCGGCCTGACCCCGGCCCGGGAAGGTCGGCGGATCTATGGGGGCCAGGTGGTGGCCCAGGCCCTGACGGCGGCCTATCGCACCATCGAGGGCCGGCTATGCCACTCGATGCATTCCTATTTCATACGCCCGGGCGACCCGTCGATTCCGATCCTGTTCCAGGTGGACAGGGCCCGTGACGGGGGCACCTTTTCCGTGCGCCGGGTGACCGCCATCCAGAACGGCAAGCAGATCTTCAACCTGGCCGCCTCGTTCCAGGTCCCGGAAGACGGCTTCGAGCACCAGGACCAGGCACCAGTGGTCCCCGCCCCTGAGGATCTGCTCAATGAGGAACAGCTGCGCGAGGCCGACGGGCTTCCCCCCCGGGACCGGGACTGGCCGGTGGAGGTGCGCCCCATCGATCCTCAGCGGCATAACCAGACCGAGCCCATGGCCCCGCTCTACAATGTCTGGTTCAAGGCCCGGCAATCTGTTGGCCCCGACGTGGCGGTCAATCAATGCGCGCTGGCCTATGGCTCGGACATGAGCCTGCTGGACGCCAGCCTTCGGCCTCACCCGGTTCCCCATGGGGCGTTGCAGGTGGCCAGCCTCGACCACACCCTGTGGTTCCACCGCCCCAGCGATTTCTCGGACTGGCACCTCTATGTGCAGGACAGCCCGTCGGCCTCTGGGGGTCGGGGCTTCAACCGGGGCTCGATCTTTGACCGCCAGGGCCGGCTGGTGGCCTCGGCGACCCAGGAAGCCCTGATCCGCCATCGCCCGCCGGCCTGATCCGTGACAGTCTTTCCCCGACACCGGCGCTGAAGCCGGGAGACAGCGGGAGGATGCTCATGAACGATCGGGTGACGGTGGAGATCTCAGGCGGCGTCGCTGACGTGCGCATGGTCCGCACCGACAAGATGAACGCCCTGGACGACGCCATGTTCTCGGCCCTGATCGAGACCGGCGAAGCCTTGAAGACCACGCCCGGCATCCGCGCGGTGGTTCTGTCCGGCGAAGGTCGCGCCTTCTGCGCGGGTCTGGACATGGGCTCCTTTGCGGCCATGGCCTCGGGCGAGCGCCGGGCCAACACCGCCGATGGCCAGTCCCTCCTGACCCCGCAGCGGACACCGGGGGGGTCAAACCGCGCCCAGCAGGCTGTGATGGTCTGGCGCGAGCAGCCGGTTCCGGTGATCGCCGCCATCCACGGGGTGGCGTTCGGTGGCGGCTTCCAGCTGGCCCTGGCGCCCGACATGCGCTTCGTCACCCCCGATACCCGCATGGCGGTCATGGAGATCAAGTGGGGCCTGGTGCCCGACATGGGCGGTTTGGTGCTGATGCGTCATCTGGCCAGGGGCGATGTCATCCGCGACCTCACCTATTCCGGCCGGATCTTCGACGGTGAGGAAGCCTACCGGCTGGGGTTCGCCACCCGGCTGTGCGCCGACCCCCGGGCCGAGGCCCTGGCCTATGCCGCCGAGATCGCCGCCAAGAGCCCCACCGCCATTCGCGGCGCCAAGCGGCTCATCGAGCTCGCCGAAACCCCCGCCACTCAACATGAGATCCTGCTGGCCGAGAGCGCCGAGCAGGGGGCGGTGATCGGCACCCCGAACCAGAAGGAGAGCGTCATGGCCAATATGGAAAAGCGCGCTCCAGTTTTCGCCGACTGAGGCTGGCCGGCGTCAGGCTCAGGCTAGGGCTGGGCCAACTGGTCCAGCATCCGCTCCAGGGTGGACAGCTCGTCGGCCTCGCCCGGGGGCTTGTCCCACCGCAGGCGGCTGATACGGGGAAAGCGCATGGCCACGCCCGACTTGTGGCGCGTGGAGCGCTGCAGGCCCTCAAACGCCACCTCGAAGACCAGGCCCGCCTGGGGTTCGGCCCGCACCGCGCGGACCGGGCCGAAGCGCTCGACTGTATTGTCGCGGACAAACTTGTCGATGGCCTTCAGCTCAGCGTCGGTGAAGCCGAAATAGGCCTTGCCCACCGGGGTCAGCACCCGATCGCCCCCCGGCCCGGCAGTCCAGACTCCGAAGGTGTAGTCGGAGTAGAAGCTGGAGCGCTTGCCGTGGCCCCGCTGGGCGTACATCAGCACCGCATCGATCAGGAACGGGTCGCGCTTCCACTTGAACCAGGGCCCCTTGGGGCGGCCGGGCTCATAGACCGACGTGAGACGCTTCAGCATCAGACCCTCGGCGACCTGTGGGTCTCCGGCGGGAGGATCCGCCCGCAGGGCGGCCAGCTCCGCCCAGGTCTCAAAGGGCTGCAGGGGGGAGAGGTCGATACGCCGATCAGACAGCTGCGCCACCAGACCCTCCAGCCGGGAACGGCGTTCGCTGAAGGTCAGTGCCCGCAGGTCCTCGCCGTCCAGGGCCAGGATGTCATAGGCGCGGATCACCGCCGGATAGGCCTGAAGCATCTTCGCCGTCACGGTCTTGCGATTCAGCCGTTGCTGCAGATCCCCGAAGGGAGCGACCCCGCCGTCGCGGCGAACCAGGAGCTCGCCGTCCAGGGCACCGTCGAAGTCCAGTGCCGCCACCACATCGGGGAACACCGCTGAGATGTCATCGCCGGTGCGGCTGTAGAGCCGCCTCAAGCCCCCTTCGCTGACCGCCTGGATGCGGATTCCGTCCCATTTCCACTCGGCCGCATAGGCCCTGGGGTCCAGCCGCGGGACGTCGACGGCCTCATCGAGGGCCTGGGCCAGCATCACCGGGCGGAACCGACCCGGGGCGTTGGGGGAGGGTCGCGGCCCTCGCCCCTCCAGCCAGGCAAACAGATCTCCATAGGGGGCTTGCAGGGCGTGCCAGACCTCCTCCACCTCGCCAATGGCCACCCCGCCCAGGTCAGCGCAGGCCTGTTTGGCCAGGCGCGAAGAGACCCCCACCCGCAGGCCGCCAGTGAGCAGCTTCAGCAAGGCCCAGCGGGCGGTGGGATCAGGAAGGGCGTCCAGCCAGCCCTCGATCAGCCGCTGGACCTCGGGCCGGGCAGCGCCGGCCAGGGCGTCCACCACCTCCGACAGCGCAGGCTCCCGGTTGGCCCCGGGGCGGAGAGGCCAGACCAGGGCCACGGTCTCGGCCAAGTCCCCCACATAATCATAGGACCAGGCGAACAGGACCTGATCCATCCGCCCTTCCACCGCCTTGCGGATGAAGGCCGGCTTGGCGGCGGAGAAGGACAGCTCACCGGTCAGCGCCGCCAGCGCCCAGCCCCGGTCAGGATCCGGTGCCGTGGCCAGATAGTCCCGCACCAGGGTGAGCTTGGCGTTGCGTGAGGCCGTCAGGGACAGGCGGTCCAGCAGGTCGGCGAAGGCGCGCATCAGACCTGTGCTCCAGGCTGGCGCGGGACCATGGTTGGGCTATAGCCAGGGTCGCCGCACCGGACTGCGGTGCCCAAGCCCGGGAGCCCTCGACCATGGCCGACGCCCGTGTCACCTGCATCACCCGACAGCCCCGCAAGCACCCCCATGAGGGGATCACCCATCTGGGGGGAAATGGCTGGAAACGCAGCAAGGCCGAGGTGATCGCCGCCATCGAGGATCGGCGCGACACCTTTCATCTGCTGGTAGGAGGCGAGCGGGCAGAGATCAGCGTCCTTAACGGCCCTAATGGCAAATACCTGCGGGCCTATGCCCAGGGCCAGTGGAACGACAGCCTTCTGACCCTGCCTCCCTGTATCTGAGCCGGCGGCGCTCACGCCTCGTCCTCTTCCTCATAGCCCACCAGGGCCAGCGCCCGGGCGGGGATACCCTGGAGTTCGGACCAGCGCGCCAGGGCCTCCTCACGGCCATGGGTGATCCACAGCTCACCCGGCCGGATTTCGTCCACCGTGGCGGTGAGCTCGTCCCAGTCGGCATGGTCGGAGATGATCAGCGGCAGCTCTACCCCACGCTGGCGGGCCCGGGCGCGGACCCGCATCCAGCCTGAGGCGAAGGCCAGGACGGGATCACTGAACCGCCGCCCCCAGCGGTCGACCAGGGCCGAGGGCGGGCCGATGACAATGGCACCTTCGAAGTCCTGTTTATGCGCGGTGGTGGCGGGCAGCAGAGGGCCTAGTTCGACCCCGTGCGCCTCATAGAGGCTGTTGAGGCGTTCCAGGGCGCCATGGACAAAGATCGGTTTGTCCCATCCCGCCTCGCGCAGCAGGCGGATGATCCGCTGAGCCTTGCCGAGCGCATAGGCCCCAACCAGGTGGGTGCGGTGGGGGAACTGGGCCACCGAACGCAGCAGGCGGGCGATCTCGCCGGCATCGTCGGGATGGCGAAACACCGGCAGGCCAAAGGTGGCTTCACTGATGAAGACATCGCAGAGCACAGGCTCGAAGGCCGCGCAGGTGGGGTCGCGCCGGCGCTTGTAGTCCCCCGACACCACCATGGTCAGGCCCTTCCAGCGGACCACCGCCTGGGCCGATCCCAGGACATGACCGGCCGGAACCAGGGTCACCTCCACAGCGTCCCGGCTGACGGGCGCGCCATAGGCGGCTGACTGGCGGGTCTGGGTAAAATCGGCGCCGTAACGCTCCCCCATGATGGCCAGGGTCTCAGGCGTCGCGAGCACGCTGCCGTGACCCGCCCTGGCATGATCGGCATGGCCATGGGTGACCACCGCCCGGGGCACCGGCCGCACGGGGTCAATGTAGAAATCCCCTGGCGGGCAATAGAGCCCCTCAGGACGGGGGCAGAGCAGGTCCTGCGGCTTGATCATCGCCCCTCCAGATGGTGACGCCCGGGCGGCGCCGCCAGATTACCGAACATTCATTTCATTACATAGTATTCACATTATGAAATCGAGCTCATGACTAAGAATTAACGAGTATTCTGAGCTGGGCAAAACTATAACGCGGTCATCGGAACGCGGCTGACGCGATCCACCCACACAAAACCTGAGAGACTCGCCATGATCCGCGCCAACCTGCTGACCCTTGCCAACATCGTCCTGGCCGCCACCCCCGCCCTGGCCATCGCCGTGGGCGTCTACAGCAACACCGTGCCCCTGTTCTAAAGCGCCCTGTCGCCCCACCAGAGGAAAGGGGCGCGCCCTTTTGATTGACCGCCCCAAGGGCAAGCCGTTACCCCGTCAAGGATGGTCAAGCCGCCGAATTTCATCTCCGCCATGACCGGGTCCCTCGATGAGACGGCGGCCCGGCACATGGTCACCAGGACGCCCCAGACTGAGGCGCTGGGATTCCAGTTTGTCTCCATCAGTGAGGCCCGTGGCGCGATCCAGGTGCCCTGGCGCGCCGACCTGGTGGGCGACCCCGAGACCGGCGTCATCGCCTCGGGCGTCGTCACCACCCTGCTCGACCATGTCTGCGGCTTGGCGATCCGGGCGGCGAATGCCGTGCCCCAAGGGACCTTGGACCTGCGCATCGACTATATGCGGCCCGCCAAACCCCAGGCCGACCTGGTGGCCGACGGACATTGCTACAAGCTGACCCGAACCATCGCCTTTGTCCGGGCGCTCGCCCATGACGGCGATCCCGAGGATCCGGTGGCCACTGCGCAGGCGGCCTTCGCCCTGATCGGCGGTGGCGCATGAGTGTCGAGACCACACCGGCTGAGCGGTTGGCCGCCTTCCTGGCGCGCACCCCCTATATCGCCTTTCTCGGCATGCGGGCCGAACTCGCCGGGGACGAGATGACGGCCATCCTGCCCTATTCTCCCCACCTGATTGGCAACACCCTGCTGCCGGCCCTGCACGGGGGCGTGCTCGGTGCCTTCATGGAGATGACCGCGCTGGCCCAGCTGGCGGTGATCTCCGGCGGCCCGAGGCCGGCCAAGACCATAGATGTGACCATCGACTATCTGCGCCCCGGAAGGGCCATGGACACCTATGCCCGGGCGGAGATCAAAAAGGCCGGCCGACGGATCTCCAGCGTCCATGTGGAAGCCTGGCAGGAGGCCCGCGCCAAGCCGGTCGCCGCCATCCGCGGCCACTTCCAGATGCCCATCGAAGGCTGAGGGGCGCGCTACCCTTATCTGCTCGGACAAATGCCGCTTGAGGCAGGCGGTCATGCGCGCTACCGCCTGACCATGCTTCAGGGACTTTCACATTCGGCCCAAGGGGCCAAGAGCTGGCCGTTCGAGCAGGCCCGCGCCCTCCTGGCGCGGATCCTGCGCCTGCGGCTGTCTGACGCCGAGCGGGATCTGGCTGTTACGCTCATCAATGCCGGCAAGGCCGATGAGGCCGTGGCCACCCTCGAGGGCTTGCAGCGCCCGGTGGTCTTCGAGACCGGCTATGGCCCGTCCGGCCTGCCCCATGTGGGCACCTTCGGCGAGGTGGCCAGGACCACCATGGTGCGCACCGCCTTCCGGGCGCTGACCGAGGACGCCATTCCCACCCGGCTGATCGCCTTCTCCGACGACATGGACGGGATGCGCAAGGTGCCGCCGGGACTGCCCAACCAGGAGATGCTGCACGAGGACCTGGAAAAGTCACTCAGCGTGGTCCGCGACCCGTTCGAGACCCATGAGAGCTTTGCGGCCCATAACAATGCCCGCCTGCGCGCCTTCCTCGACGGCTTTGGCTTCGACTATGAATTCATGTCGTCCACGCAGGCCTATCGCTCGGGCCGGTTCGACGCGACCCTGCTGATCGCGCTCGAGCGGTTCGACGCCATCCAGAAGATCATGCTGCCGACGCTCGGCGAAGAGCGCCGCGCCACCTATTCCCCCTTTCTCCCGGTGAGCCCCAGGACCGGCAAGGTGCTGCAGGTCCCGACCCTGGAGCGCCATGTGGACCGCGGGACCATCGTCTTCGCCGACGAGGACGGAACGCTGACCGAAGTGCCGGTCACCGGAGGCCATGTGAAGATGCAGTGGAAGCCCGACTGGGCCCTGCGCTGGGTCGCCCTCGGCGTCGACTATGAGATGGCCGGCAAGGACCTGATCGACTCGGTCAAGGTCTCCAGCCAGGTCTGCAAGGTGCTGGGCGGTGCCCCGCCCGAGGGCTTCAACTACGAGCTGTTCCTCGACGAGGGCGGCCAGAAGATCTCCAAGACCAAGGGCAATGGCTTCTCGATGGAGGCGTGGCTGCGCTACGCCACGCCGGAAAGCCTGGCCTATTACATGTTCCAGTCTCCCAAGTCGGCCAAACGCCTGCACTTCGACGTCGCCCCCAAGGCGACGGACGAGTACCTGCAGCAGCTGGAAGCCTTCAACCGGAAGCAGGCCGAGGGCACCAACGAGCCGCAGATCGATAACCCCGTCTGGCACGTCCATCGGGGCGCGCCCCCGGCGGAAGGGGCGGCCATCTCCTTTGCTCTGATGCTGAACCTGGTCTCGGCGGCCAACGCCTCGACCAAGGAGATCCTCTGGGGTTTCATCAGCCGGTATATCCCCGGCGCGACCCCGGCCGATCATCCTCTGCTGGATCGCCTCGCCGGCTACGCGATCAACTATTACGAGGACTTCGTTAAGCCCGCGAAGACCTTCCGCGCCCCCACCGACCAGGAGCGGGCGGCGATCGAGGATCTGGCTGCGCGCCTGCGGGCCCTGCCGGAGGGCGCTGATGCCGAGGCGATCCAGAACGAGGTGTTCGAGGCCGGCAAGGCAGGCGGCTTTGAGCCCCTGCGGGCCTGGTTCACGGCCCTGTACGAGGTCCTGCTCGGCCAGAGCCAGGGCCCGCGCTTTGGCTCCTTTGTGGCGATCTTCGGGGTCGAACGGACCCTGCAGCTCATCGACAGGGCCCTGGCCGGCGATCTGGTCGCGGGCTGAGGCAGGGCGCGCGCCCCAGACGCCCGTCGTCGGAATCGACAGGCCTGCGACATGGCGCCTATCCCGTGCGCAGGGGGCTTGCCTTGACGTTGACGTAAGATGCCACTTAACGTCATCGGCAAGATGTAAGCCGCCAAAAATCAGGCTCACCCGGAGACGCCACACATGCCCACCGACCTGCGCCGCCCCCAACGCACCTATACGATCCGCCAGCTCTGCCTGGAGTTCAAATGCACCCCGCGCGCCCTGCGGTTCTATGAGGACAAGGGCCTTCTGACCCCGGCCCGTGACGGGATGAACCGGGTCTATTCCTACAAGGATCGCGCGCGACTGAAGCTGATCCTGCAGGGCAAGCGGGTGGGTCTATCCCTGGCGGAGATCGGGGAAATCCTCGACCTGTACGACCTGGGCGACGGCGGCGCGGCGCAGATGGCCAAGTCCCTGCGCAAGTTCAAGGAACGCATCGTCGCCCTGGAGAGCCAGCGCGAGGATATCGACCGGGCGATCAACGAGCTGAAGACCGGCTGCAACAATCTGGAGCAGAAGCTGATCGCCACCCGCCCTGACCTGCTGCCCCGGGCCGCCGACTATGACCAGATGCTGCGCCAGCGCCTCGACGGCTTGGAGCACGTGGGCGCCAAATAAGGCGAGGCTCAGCTCGATCTGCCACGACACCCTGACCGGGCCGGGCGACCGGCCCGGCTGACACCACAGGAGCCCCCATGCCCTATCAGCCCCCCGTCCGCGACCACCTTTTCCTGCTGCGCGATGTTCTGCAGATTGAGCGCTACGGGGACCTGCCGGGCTTTTCCGAAGCCTCCATGGATGTGGTCGCCCAGATCGTCGAGGAGGGTGCCCGCTTCGCCGGCGAGGTGCTGGCCCCCCTCAACGGGGTCGGCGACAAGCAGGGCTGCACCTGGCGTTCAGACCACACGGTGACCACGCCCGACGGGTTCAAGGCCGCCTATAAGGGACTGGTGGAGGGCGGCTGGCCGGCCATCGGCGCCGACAAGGCCTATGGGGGCCAGGGCCTCGCCCATGTGGTCAACCTCTCGTTCTCGGAGATGTCGTCCTCGGCCAATATGGCGTTCGCCATGTATCCGGGCCTGACCCATGGTGCTTATTCGGCCATCCACACCGGCGGGTCTCAAGCGCAGAAGGACCTTTATCTGCCGAAACTCGCCTCTGGCGAGTGGTGCGGCACCATGAACCTCACCGAGCCCCATTGCGGCACCGATCTGGGGCTGCTGCGCACCAAGGCGGTCCCCCAGGCCGACGGCTCCTATCGCATCACCGGACAGAAGATCTGGATCTCCGGCGGCGAGCACGACATGGCCGACAACATCGTCCATCTGGTCCTGGCCAGGATCGAGGGCGCGCCGGCCGGCACCCGCGGCATCAGCCTGTTCATCGTGCCGAAGTTCATCCCGGACGCGCAGGGCAAGCCTGGTGAGCGCAACACCGTCTTCTGCGCCGGCCTGGAAGAGAAGATGGGCATCCATGGCAACGCAACCTGTGTCATCCAGCACGAGGAGTCCCTCGGCTGGCTGGTGGGCGAGGAGAACCAGGGCCTGCGCCTGATGTTCGTGATGATGAACGAGGCCCGCATCGGGGTCGGCCTGCAGGGCGTGGCCCAGGCCGAGGCCGCCTATCAGGCCGCCGCCAGCTTCGCCAAGGACCGCCTGCAGGGTCGCTCGCTCACCGGGCCGAAGAACGCCGATGGCCCGGCTGACCCGATCATCGTCCACCCCGACGTGCGCCGCATGCTGATGGACTCCAAGGCCGTCATCGAGGCCGGTCGGGCCTTCCTGTTCTGGACCGCCCTGCACGGGGACCTGGCCCATGGCAGCCCTGATGAAGCAGCCCGGAAGAAGGGCTCTGACTACATGGCCTTGATGACCCCGGTGGTGAAAGGCTTCCTCACCGACCGGGGGTTCAAGATCTGTTCCGACGCCATGCAGGTGCACGGGGGCTCAGGCTTCACCGAGCACTTCCCCGCCAGCCAGTACATGCGCGATTGCCGCATCGCACTGATCTATGAGGGCACCAATGGGGTCCAGGCCCTGGACCTGGTGGGGCGCAAGCTGGCCGCCGAGGGGGGCCGCGGCGTCATGGGCTTCTTCGCCGAGATCGATGCCTATGTGGGCGAGCATGAAAACGACAAGGCGCTGGCCCCGGTCATCGAGGGCCTGTCCCGCGCCAAGGAAGAATTGCAGGACGCCACCATGTGGCTGATGGCCAACGGCCTGGCCAATCCGGACAATGCCGGCGCAGCCTCGACCGACTACATGCATCTCTTTGGCCTCACAGCCCTGGCCTATATGTGGGCCATGATGGCCAAGGCGGCCCAGGACAAGATCGCCGCTGGCGATACCGATCCCTACTACGCCACCCGCCTGACTCTGGCCCGGTACTATGTGGAGCGGATTCTGCCTGAAACCTCGGCCCACCTGGCCAAGCTGAAAACGGGTGCCGACACCCTGATGAGCCTTCCGGCTGAGGCCTTCTGATGGGCACCTATCGGGCCGCCGTCTCCTGGCAACTCTCAGCGGGTGAGGACTTTCTGGCCGGGCGCTACAGCCGGGGCCACGAGCTCGGCTTTGAGGGGGGCGTGCGCGTGCCCGGCACGGCTTCGCCCCATGTGGTGGGCAACAGGTGGTCGGTGGAGGGTGCCGTGGACCCCGAGCAGATGCTCGTGGCGGCGCTTTCCTCCTGCCACATGCTGAGTTTCCTGCACCGGGCACGGCTGGCGGGGTTCTCCGTGGCCGTCTATGCCGACGCCGCCGAGGGCGAAATGCATGAGATCGCCCCGGACCGCCAGGCGGTGACCAAGGTCACCCTGCATCCCACCATCGAATGGGTCGGCCCCGCCCCGGACGCCGAGACCCTGGCGCGCCTGCACCACGAGGCGCACGAGGTGTGCTTCATCGCCAATTCGGTGAAGACCGACGTTGTGGTGGCCTGAGGCCCGTATGCGCCGCAAGCCCTGTCCTTGAGCTCTTGACCCGGGACATGACGGCCGAGCGCATGCGGGCGTCAGAGACCTCGCTCACCCTCGGCCGACCCTGGCCCTAGATGCCGTCAAACAGCGCCGTGGACAGATAACGCTCGGCGAAGCTCGGGATGATCACCACCAGGGTCTTGCCCGCCATGTCATCCCGGGCCGCCACATGGAACGCCGCCGTCAGGGCTGCGCCGGAGGAAATGCCTACGGGAACCCCCTCGTCCCTGGCGACGCGCCGGGCCATGGCGAGGCTGTCGTCATTGGAGACCTGGATCACCTCGTCGATGACGCTGCGGTCGAGGATCGAAGGGACGAAGCCCGCGCCAATGCCCTGGATCTTGTGTGGACCTGGCTGGCCCCCCGACAGCACCGGCGAGGCCTCTGGCTCCACGGCAATCATCTTCAGGCTGGCCTTGCGCGCCTTCAACACCTGGCCGACCCCGGTGATCGTGCCGCCGGTGCCGAC
Organism: Phenylobacterium sp.; assembly: GCF_022402485.1. Taxonomy (GTDB): domain Bacteria; phylum Pseudomonadota; class Alphaproteobacteria; order Caulobacterales; family Caulobacteraceae; genus Phenylobacterium. The sequence continues at coordinate 108,820 of NZ_JAKRSA010000012.1, forward strand.
GCCCGACACCACAACATCCACCTGACCCTCGGTGTCGTTCCAGATCTCCTCGGCGGTGGAGACCCGGTGAATCAGGGGGTTGGCCCCATTGTCGAACTGCTGGGGCATGACGGCGCCGGGTGTCGCCTCGACGATCTCCCGGGCCCGGGCCACCGCGCCGGCCATGCCCCGCTCGGCCGGGGTCAGCTCGAGCTTGGCGCCCAGCAGGGCGAGCATCTTGCGCCGTTCGATGGACATGCTCTCGGGCATAACCAGGGTCAGGGGATAACCCTTGGCCGCCGCCACAAAGGCCAGGGCGATGCCCGTATTGCCGCTGGTGGGCTCCACGATGGTCGAGCCAGGCTTGAGGATCCCTTGGGCCTCCAGGGCCTCGATCATGGACACCCCGATCCGGTCTTTCACCGAGGCGATCGGATTGAAGAACTCCAGCTTGGCCAGAACCTGGGCCTTGGGCTTCAAGGCGGCGGTCAGGCGCGGCAGCCGGACCAGGGGCGTGTCGCCGATGGTGTCGATGATCGAGTCATAGACCCGGCCCCGACCGGCCCGGCGATGGCGCTCGGCGTCGTAGGTCTTGAGGGAATTGGCGTCCATGGACCTGCCTTCAAATGTCGCGTGTCGTGCCCTTTGAACGCGAACTTAGGGGCTTAGGCGCCAAAAGTAAGCCGGTCATTCCGCAGCCATGACCCCAGTTTCTCCACCAGCGAGGGGCCAAATCAGATTTTCTGCCAGCCAGGCCACCACCGGAACCGCCACCCCGTCCCCGGTCACCCGCAGGGCACCATTGGCAGAGGCGGGCAGGACATAGGTTTCCGGCAGACCCATGAGGCGGGCAGCCTCTCTGGGGGACACCAGGCGCGAGCGCACGCCCTGGCGATCACCGATCAGCAGCATTTGCCGCGAAGACCCGCCGGCCGGGGTGCGCAGGCATCCGGCCAGCCCATCCAGACGCACCTCTGCCCGCTGCACCCGGACGCCGTTCTCGGTGCGGATCCGCCGATAGGCCGCCCCGACGCCCTGCCCCTTGACGGCCAGTTCGGCGTCGAAGCGGTGGCGGTGCAGAGGCGACATCTGGTCGAGCAGGGCCTGGGTCTGGAGCGCTGAACGCCAGGGGACGACGGCGTCCTCCTCCAGCAGGCTGGCCAGGTCGGTGTTGCGCGCAGGCGGGGCAGGCAGCTGCCACCAGACCCAGCGCTCCGCAAGGTCGGTTCCCAGGCGAGCCTGGGCCTCCAGCACTGCGCGGCTGTGGAATGGACTTGGGCCGGTGAGACCGGGGGGCGGAACCATCTGGGTGGCCACCACAAAGATCCGGGGCCGCGACTGGGGCACGAAGCGGGCGGCGTCGATCTCCAGGGCGCCGAAGTGATAGCCCTCATCGGCCAGGGCCTGGCACAGGGCCTGGAAATCGGCCCCCCCGTGGGAGGTCAGGAGGCCAACCACATTCTCGATGACGATGGTCTTGGGGGCCCGACCCTGGGCGTTCAGCCCCTGGACCAGCTTCCAGAAGCCGAAAAAGGCAGAGGAGCGCCCACCGGCCAGACCCGCCCGGGCGCCAGCCAGGCTGAAGTCCTGGCAAGGGGAAGAGGCCCAGCCGAGGTCGGCCTGTCCGGGCAGATCCGAGGGGCTCAGGGCCCAGACATCGCCCTCGTGAAAGTGGGTGTCGGCGTCCGGGAAGTTGGCCCGATAGGCGCGGGCCTTGACCGGATCAAAATCGTTGGCGAAGGCGCAGTTCCAGCCGGCTCCGAGACCGAGACGAGCCATGCCGCCGCCGGCGAAGAATTCGTAGAAGATCGGGCGGCGGTTTCGACTCATGATGGGGTGAGTCTAACCTGTCCACGCCCACGGGAAAGGACCCCAGCCATGTGTGCCCAAACGCCTGTCAGCCAAATCCGCATCGGCAGCGGCCTGCTGATCCTGGCCCTCACCCTTGGCCTGGGGGCGTGCCAGCCCCAGGCGCCCGATGGTGGGCAGGCCGAGGCCCCGGCCGACGCTCCGGCCGAGGCGGCCGACCCCGCCACGCCGGCCCCTGGCACCGCTCCAGCTCCAGGCCCCTTCGCCGGGGACCTGCGCGCCGTGGGCACGGAGCCCTTCTGGGGCCTGAGCATCACCGGCGGCGAGATCGTGCTTGAGCGCCCGGACTTCCCCCCGAGCCGAGGCCCTAATCCTGGCTTTGTCATGGAGGATGCTCAGGCGGTCTGGCGCACCCAGACCACCGATGGCGGCGACCTCATGGTCACCCTGCGACAGGCCCCGTGCTCCGACGGCATGTCAGACCTGACCTATGTCTATGCCGCCGAGGTTCAGAGCGGTGACGAAACCCTGTCAGGGTGCGCCGGCAAGGCCGACGCCATGCCCCGGGAGGGGGATATGCCCCCGACGGCTGCCGCCCCCTGATCCAGCACCCTGAGCCCTGGCCGTGACCACGATCAGCCTGAAGTTCGACTTCGCCAATGGCCATCGCCTGGGGCCGGGCAAGGCTGACCTGTTGGCGCAGGTCCGGGCCCATGGCTCGATCGCGGCGGCCGGACGCGCCATGGGCATGAGCTACAGACGGGCCTGGCTGCTGGTGGACCAGATGAACCAGATGTTCGTGGAGCCGGTGGTCATGACCCAGCTGGGGGGACGCGGCGGCGGATCAGCCCAACTGACGCCCTTCGGCGAAACCGTGCTGAACCGCTATCGCGCCTTGCAGGCCAAGACCGCAGCGGCGGTGGCGGCGGATCTGGCGGCGCTGGAGGCGGCCTTGCGGGCGCCCGAGCCTTAAAGCCCCCTAAGCCCTCGGCTTCAGGTCGAGGATGTCGGCCACCAGATCGCTGGCCGGGTTGGCCATTACCGCGTCTGGATGACCGGTCTGCAGGATCTCACCCTGGTGCAGCACGCTCATCTGGTCGGCCAGGGCCTGCGCCTCGTCCAGATCGTGGGTGACCAGCAGGATGGGAATGTTCAGATCAGCGCGCAGGACGTTCAGGTCCGCCTGCAACCGCCGGCGGGTCCGGCGGTCCACAGCGGCGAAGGGCTCATCCAGAAGCAGCACGTTGGGCGACCTGGCCAGGGCCCGGGCCACGGCCACCCGCTGCTGCTCGCCCCCGGACAGGTCGGCGGGGCGGCGGTGAGCCTTGCCCTCAAGACCCACCTGCGCCAGCAGGGCCAAGGCCCGGGGCTCGCGCTCAGGGCGCGGCCGGCCCTGCAGGCTGGTCTCCACATTGGCCTGGGCGCTCATGTGCGGGAACAGGGCGTAGTTCTGGAAGACGAGCCCCACTCGGCGGTCCTGGGGGGACATCCAGGTCCCGGCCTGGGCGTCGAACCAGACGGCGGGGCCGCAGGTGATCTCACCGCCCTTGGGGCGATAGAGCCCGGCGATCGCCTTCAGCACCGTGGTCTTTCCCGCCCCCGACGGTCCCACCAGGGCATGAAGTTCCCCCGGCGCGCAGGCGAAGGCCGCGTCGAGGCGGATGGGTCCGTCCTGACGGAGCCGGACCCTCAGACCGCCGACCGCGGAGGATGGGGCCAGGTCACCCACGCAGACGCACCGCTCGGGCCCCGACCCCGTAGACCACCGCCACGGCCAGGAAGGAGGAGATCAGCAGGAAGGCCGACATGATGCCCGCCGCAGCCGTGTCGAAGGCCTGGACCCGGTCATAGATGCTGATGGCGATGGTGCGGGTTTCCCCCGGAATGGCGCCGCCGACCATCAGGACAACCCCGAATTCCCCCAGGGTGTGGGTGAAGGTCAGCACCACGGCGCTGAGCAGGCCGGGCCACGCCAGCGGCAGCTCCACCTTGCGGAAGGTGGCCAGCGGGGACAGGCCCCCGACCCAGGCAGCCTGGCGCAGATCAGGGCCAACCCCTTCAAAGGCCCGCTGCAGGGGCTGGATCGCAAAGGGCAGGTTGAACACCACAGAGGCGATCAGCAGGCCTGAGAAGCTGAACACCAGGGTCTCCCCGGTCAGGGCCTGCCAGGCCTGGCCCAGGGGACTGGCCACCCCCAGGGCGATCAGCAGGTAGTAGCCCAGCACCGTCGGCGGCAGGACCAGGGGCAGGGTGATCAGCGCCTCGACCCAGCGTTTGCCCCGGAAGTCGTGGAAAGCCAGGACCCGCCCCAGGATCACGCCAATGGGCAGCAACACCAGGGTGGTCGCTGCCGCCAGCTGCAGGGAGAGAATGAGCGCGGACCAGTCCATCAGGAGATCGCGCCCCTGGCCGGCAGGACAAAGCCGTAGCGGTCAAGAATCGCCCGAGCGGCGGCCCCTCGCAGATAGCCGTAAAAGGCCCAGGCAATGGGACCCGCACCTTTGAGCAGCACCATCTGCTGCTCCAGGGGCTGATGCCATCCCCCCGGGATCAGGGCTGAACGCCCCCGCCGGGCCAACTCCGGGGCCACCGCCAGGGACCAGGCGATCACCCCCCCTTGTGCCGCGCCGGTGCTGGCGAACTGGGCGGCCTGGGCGATGTTCTCCCCCACCACCAGCCGCGGCTGGATCGTCCCCCACAGTCCGGCGTGGGTCAGAGCCTCCCGGGCGGCCCGGCCATAGGGGGCATGGTCGGGATTGGCGATGGCCAGTCGGCGCAGTCGGCCATCCTTGAGGGCGGCCGCGAGGTCCTTCAGCTGGCCATCGGCCTTCAGGCGGGAGCCTGTGGGCACAAACAGGGCGATCCGGCCTTCGGCATAGGGGACCCCGCCGTCCAGGGTCAGCCCCCTGGCGGCGAGGCGCGCCACATAGGGCCGGTCGGCCGACAGAAAGAGCTCAAAGGGCGCCCCCTGTTCGATCTGCGTGGTGATGGCCCCGGACGACCCGAACACCAGGCGAACCGGCCCGCCGCCCTGGGCGCGAAAGGCCTCGACCACCTTGGGCAGCACCGACTGCAGGGAGGCCGCAGCGGCGATGACCGGGCCGGCCTGGGCCCGCGCCGCCGTCACGCCGCCGAGACTCATAGTCGCCGCCAGGCCCGCCAGGACGTCCAGTCGCGTGAGGCCAGGGATCATGCCAGGGGTCCAGATCGAAATATTTGATCAGATATAGCGCGCCTCCGGCCCTTGTCACGGGGACACAGGACGCTTGACGGGGGGACCCTTGGGGGGAGCTAATCGCTGCAAGGATGGGCGTAAGACCCACCGACGCCAGGGAGGCGGCGAATTGGAACGGGCATATGACCTCGTCGTGCGCGGCGGGACGCTGGCCGATGGGTCGGGCGCGCCGACCTATGAGGCCGACATCGCCATCAAGAACGGTCGCATCGCCGCCGTCGGCGAGATCCGAGGCCGCGGGGCTGAGGAGATCGACGCCCGGGGCCGGTTGGTGACCCCAGGCTTTGTGGACATCCACACCCACTATGACGGCCAGGCCACCTGGGACTCCCATATGCAGCCCTCGTCCTGGCACGGGGTGACCACCGTGGTCATGGGCAATTGCGGGGTGGGCTTCGCCCCCTGCCGGCCCGCCGACCAAGACCGGCTGATCCGGCTGATGGAGGGGGTGGAAGACATCCCCTTCCCGGTCCTGACAAAGGGTCTGCCCTGGAACTGGGAGAGCTTCCCAGACTATCTGGACGCCCTGTCCCAGCGTCGGTTCGACGTGGACATCGGCACCCAGCTGCCCCATGCGGCCCTGCGGGTCTTTGTCATGGGCGAGCGCGGCGCAGCCCGGGAGCCGGCCAAAGCCGCCGACATCGCCGCCATGGCCCGTCTGGCCGAACAAGCCATGGCCGCCGGCGCCCTGGGATTTTCCACCTCGCGGACCCTCAATCACCGCACCAGCGACGGCCAGCCCACCCCGACCCTGACGGCCGGCGAGGATGAGCTCACCGGCATCGCCATGGGCCTGGCCCGCGCCGGAAAGGGCGTGCTGCAGGTGGTGTCGGACTTCGCCGACCCGGCGGCGGAATTCGCCATGCTGCGCAGGATCGTCGAGGCCTCCGGCCGTCCCCTGTCCTTCTCGCTCACCCAGCACGGCAAGGCGCCCCAGGCCTGGCGGCTCTTGCTGGACGCCCTGTCTGACGCCACAGGCGCTGGCCTGCCCATGAAGGCTCAGGTCTGCGGGCGGCCGGTGGGAATCCTGTTCGGCTTTGAACTGACCCTCAACCCGTTCAGTCACCACGCCACCTACAAGGCCCTGGCCCATCTGCCCCTGGCCGAGCGGGTGGCCCGTCTGCGCGATCCTGCGGTAAGGGCGGCTTTGCTCAATGAAGCCGCGGCCGTCGAACCGGGGTTCGCCACCCAGACCACGCGAAACTGGGGCAATATGTACCTGATGGGCGAGGTTCCAGACTATGAACCCCATCCCTCCCAGACCATCGCCGCCCTGGCGGAGGCCCGGGGGATCGCACCAGAAGCCCTGGCCCTCGACCACCTGTTGTCCGGCGAGGGGCGCGGCATGCTCTATCTGCCGTTCCTGAACTATGCCGAAGGCTCCCTGGCCCCGTCCTATGAGATGCTGGGCCATCCCGACGCAGTGCCCGGCCTGTCGGATGGCGGCGCCCATGTGGGCATGATCTGTGACGGCTCCTTCCCCACCTCCAACCTCACCCATTGGACAAGGGACCGGACCCGGGGGCCGCGCTTTGACCTGGAGGCCATGGTGCGGATGCAGACCCGCGACACCGCCCGGGCCGTGGGGCTCTATGACCGGGGCATGATTGCGGCGGGCCACCGGGCCGACCTGAACATCATCGACTATGACCACCTGACCCTGGAGGCGCCCAAGGTGGCCTATGACCTGCCAGCCGGCGGTCGCAGACTGATCCAGCGGGCGAGGGGCTATGTGGCCACCCTGGTGGGAGGCGTTGTCACCCAGCGGGACGGAGAGCCCACCGGCGCCCTGCCCGGCCGTCTCCTGCGCGGCGCTCAGGCTGCACCGGTGGCCATGGCCGCGGAATAGACGCCCCGCCGGGATCGGCTGAGGACAACCTCAGTTTTCCCTTCGTCGGGCTCGCCGACGCACGCCATAAGGCGGCCCATGACCGCTTCGCTCGACGAGGCGCGGGAGGTCCTGCGCCGCACCTTCGGACACGCTGATTTCCGGGGCCTTCAGGGCGAGGTGATCACCGAGGCCCTGGCCGGGCGCAGCGCGCTCGCCGTCCTGCCCACCGGCGGCGGCAAGAGCCTCTGCTACCAGATCCCCAGCATGCTTAGGCCCGGCCTCGGCCTCGTAGTCTCGCCGCTCATCGCCCTGATGACCGACCAGGTCGCCGCCCTGCAACAGTCCGGCGTGGCCGCCGCCCGCCTGGACTCCGCCATCGAACCCGAAGAGCGGGCGCAGACCTGGCGCCGGGTCGAGGCCGGCGAGCTCGACCTGCTCTATGTGTCGCCCGAAGGCCTGATGGCCCCGCACATGATGGAGCGGCTGCGGCGCACCCCGCTGGCGCTGATCGCCATCGACGAGGCCCATTGCGTCAGCCAGTGGGGCCACGACTTCCGCCCCGACTACCGCACGCTGGGCCGCCTCGCCGACCTGTTCCCCGATGTGCCGCGCCTGGCGGTGACCGCCACGGCGGATGCCCGGACCCGGGACGACATCCGCGCCGAGCTGCGCCTGGAAGACGCCCGGGAGTTTGTGGCGAGCTTCGCCCGGCCTGAGCTTGCCCTGTTTGCCGAACGCAAGTCCGGCCCCGCCCAGAAGCGGGTGCTGGAGCTGGTGGCCGAGCGGCGGGGCAGGTCAGGGGTGGTCTATGCCGGCTCCCGGGACGGCACCGAGCGCCTGGCCGAGGCCCTGCGCCAGGCCGGTGTCGACGCCCAGGCCTATCATGCAGGCCTGGACAAGCACGTGCGCGCCCACCGGCTCGAAGCGTTTCTCGAGGCCGAGGATGCGGTGATGGTGGCGACCATCGCCTTTGGCATGGGGGTCGACAAGCCCGACGTCCGCTTCGTCATCCACGCCGATCCGCCGGGCTCCATCGAGGCCTATTGGCAGGAGATCGGCCGGGCCGGCCGCGACGGCGACCCCGCCGAGGGCATCACCCTCTATGGCGCCTCAGACCTCGCCTGGGCCCTGCGCCGCATCGATGGCCGGGAGATGGACGAGGCGGTCAAGCAGGTGCAGGTGCGAAAGGTGCGCCAGCTCTACGCCATGCTGGAGGGCGCCGGCTGCCGGGCCGCAGCTGTGCGCCGCTATTTCGGCGAAGAAGGCGTGGAGCCCTGCGGCCAGTGCGATGTCTGCCTCTCCCCGCCGGAGACCGAGGACGCCACAAAGGCCGCCCAGAAGGCGCTCTCAGCCGTCCACCGCATGGGCGGGCGGTTTGGTCGCGGCCGGCTGGTGGACCACCTGCTGGGCAAGACCAAGGACCCTTCCGACTTCGAGGCCGGCCTCTCCACCTTCGGGGTCGGCCAGGAGCTCTCAGCGCCCGGCTGGCGCGACCTGATCGACCAGCTTCTGTTCGAGGGCCTGTTGCGAGAAGACCCCAACGACAACCGCCCGCTGATCGCGCTGGGCGAAGCCGAGGCCGTGCGCGCCGTCTATCGCGGCGAGCGCCAGGTGCGCGCCCGCAAAGCCGCCCCAGGCGCTGAACGGAAAACCCCTGGCCGCCGTCGCAGCGGCGCCAACGACCTTTCCCTGTCGCCCGCCGACCAGGGCCTGTTCGAAGCCCTGCGTGCCTGGCGCCGGGAGGAGGCCGGCCGCCAGCACGTGCCCCCCTACGTCATCTTCCACGACCGCACCCTGGCCGAAATCGCCGCCGTCAAACCCGCCGCCGAACGGGCGCTCGGTGCCGTCTCCGGCGTCGGCGAAGGCAAACTGGCCCGCTACGGCGAGGCCGTGCTGGCCGTGGTGCGGGGGTTTGAGGGGTAGGGCTCACTCCGGATCGGGATACATGACGTGGGGCTCGGGCAGCGGCTCGAGCGCAAGGGCCTCGGCAATCGCCTGCGCCGCCGCCTCCGGGTCAAGGACCTCGGTGTCGATGACCAGGTCGGCGGGGATGGGCCGGTAGGCCGCGCCGCCGCCGTCGCGGAACTTCTTCAGGACCTCGCGGGAGTGGATCTTCTTTGAGGCCTTGCGGTCGGGGTTTTCCACCCGGCGCATCTGTTCCTCGGGCGAGACGGCGAGCTCGACGAAATAGACCTCGCCGCCATGGGCCTCGACGGCGGCCTTTGTCTCCTCGATGAAGCTCTCAGGCACGGTGCGTTCCGGGGCGAAGGTGAAGATCAGCGGCCGGTCCTGGCGGGCGGCTTCTTCGAACATCGACAGCCAATAGAGGCTGCGCAGCCGCACGAAGGGCTCGCTACCGAACGGAAAGACCGCCGTCACCGCGTCCAGCACCAGATGGTTGTGGAACAGGGGATAGTGGGTCAGGGCCGCCAGTTCCCTGGCCACCGTCAGCTTGCCGCAGGCCGCAGGCCCATAGAGAAAGATCAGCTTCATGGCGCGGCCTCCATCCTGGCGATCCCCTTGGCCCTATAGCCTCTGATCGCCTCCGGGGCCGCTCCGGATCAATACGAGGGTGCCGCCTCAGAGGCGGGTGGGCAGCACCACCTGCATGTCCTCATAGCCCTTCACGAAAATCGAATAGCTGCGCTTGGGCTCGGCCAGCACCTGGATGTCGGGGAAGCGTTTCATGATCTCCTCCCAGATGATGGTCAGCTGCAGTTCGGCCAGGCGGTTGCCCACGCAGCGGTGAATGCCAAAGCCAAACGACATGTGCTGGCGCGGCCGGGGGCGGTCGATGATGTAGGCATTGGGGTTTTCGATCACCGTGTCGTCCCGGTTGCCCGAGACGTACCACATGGCCACCTTGTCGCCCTCGCGGATGGTCTTGCCGCCCATCTCGAAGTCCTGGGTCGCGGTCCGCGCCATATGCGCCAGCGGGGTCTGCCAGCGGATGGTCTCCGACACCATGGACGGGATCAGGTCGGGGTTCGCCCGCAGCTTGGCGTACTGGTCGGGGTTCTGATTGAGCGCCAGGACCGAGCCGGAAATGGTGTTCCGGGTGGTGTCGTTGCCGCCGATGATCAGCAGGGCCACATTGGCGTGGAAGTCGGCCATGGACATGTGCCGCGTCTCCTCCCCATGGGCCAGCATGGAGATCAGGTCGCCGGTGGGCTCGGCATTGACCCGCTCGTTCCACAGGCCGGTGAAGTAGGCAAAGCACTCCCCCAGCACCTTGCGAAGCTCGGCGATGTCGGCCACCGGCCCGTGACCCGGCGGCGAGGTCATGGTGTCGGACCAGAAGGTCAGCTTGCGCCGCTCCTCGAACGGGAAGTTGAACAGGGTGGCCAGGGTCATGGTGGTGAGCTCTTTGGACACCAGGTCCACCCAGTCAAAGGGCTCCCCCACCGGCAGGCTGTCGAGGATCAGGCCGGCCCGCTCGCGGATCAGCGGGGCCATGACCGAGAGCGCCATGGGCGACAGGGCCGGGCTGACGGTCTTGCGCTGCACGTCGTGCCGGGGCGGGTCCATGGCGATGAAGTTGGCCCCGGACGGGGCATTGGGGTCGCGGAAGGCCTGGGCCGCCTTGGCCGTCAGGGTGATGCCCTTGGCGGAGGAAAACACCTGATGGTTGGAATCCACCGCCAGGATGTCGTTGTAGCGGGTAATCGACCAGAAGGACCCGTAATTGCTGTCGGCCGTATAGTGGACCGGGGCTTCCTGGCGCAGCCGCTCGAAGGTCGGCCACATGGCGTCGTCCCGGAACAGGGACGCCCGGGCCGGGTTCAGCGCCTCGATCGGCGTCTCATAGGCCACCTTGCGCGCGGCCTCGCGCTTGTCGCGCAGCACGTCCACATATCCATCGGCCATGACCGGTCTCCTGCCCTTGAGGGACGAAGGCTCTTAGCGGCCCCGCGCCCAAAACGTTTCAGAACCCATGGAGCCCAACCAAACACGGTTCACCAAGGGGAAAGTGGGGAGAGAGTGGTCAGGCGCCCTGGCGGGCGAGGTCGCGGAGGACCTCAATGTCTTCGGGACGGCGGGCCAGGATCTCGATCAGACCGACTGCGGCCTGGCTGGGGGCCATCATGCCCTTCTCATACTTCTGAAAGGCCCGCCGACCGCCGCCGATCAACTGCCCAGCTTCTTCCTGGGTTAGTTTCAAACGCCTGCGGACCTTGCGCACATGGGCGGCGTACTCGGCCTTCAGCGCCAGAAAGGCCTGCTCGGATACGGCCAGGTCAGCGCCGGAGTGGATCGAGTCGCTATCATCATCCGGATACCAGCCGGGCGTCTGGACGGTCCTCGTCAAGGAGCCAAAGGTCACCAACTGGGGCCTGACTCCTCGCCGCAGGGTCTTGCCCGTTACCGGATGGAGGCGTGTCTCAGTCACATCAACGCTCCTAAAGTCCTACTGTCTTAAATGAGGTGAGCACCACATCAACCAAGGTCTCGCCAGACCCCACAGAACACACCTTGAAGGTTATTTTTCAAGGCCGACGCGCCAAGGCGTGGCATGGCGGGGTCAGGCGGAGCGGTGGCGCGTCAAGCGTCTAGTCGGATCGCTTCCGCCTCGAGCTTGGCCCGCCAGTCGGAGGCCTCGGCTTCCGGCAGCAGGTCGAGCAGATATGGCCAGACAGTTTCGCGGAACAGCTTGGTCCGCGATGCCGACCACGGCCAGGCCTCGGCCCCCCGCATCGTCTCAACCATGTCGATCAGCCGATTGCGCACATGCTCGGGCTTCACCTCATAGCGCGGCGCCTGCGGCTCGCTCACGCCGCCGAAGAGGTCGCCCTGAGGATCGGCGAAAAGGGAAGGTTGGGCGTGACCCATGATCGGCTCGCGCAGCTGATTCGGACGATCAGTATCGCCCGGACCTCACCCCTGTGACAGCCCGGCGGGGGACTTATCCCCCGTTGGCCTTCGGATCTCCCGCATGTTCTGGGAAGGCTTCGCAATAGGCCTCATCGATCCTGGCCATCTGCGAGACCGTGAAGGCCAGCGATTCAGCCACATCACCGATATGGGTCTGCTCGTCCAGCGACAGGATGCGGCCCTTGCGGGATTTCAGATATTTGTCGAGCACCTGGTAGCCCCCGATCCTGAAGTCCCAGACCTCCTGGGGGATCGGGCCGAAGTACTGAGCCTTGTTGATCCAGATGGCTTGCTCGTCGGGGGAGTAGCGCACCGCCTCGACCGTATGGTCGCCCTTGCCGTGATAGACGCCGAGCCGGGGTTTCGTGGCCGGCACCTCGCGCAGCAGATGGGCCTGGATCAGGTCCCACCCGAGGTCCGATAGGGCGTCGAACTGGGTTCTGGTGTCAACGAAGGGGATGCGCGGGAAGTCTATCCGCAGGAACTCTGCGAAGCGCCGCCGGTATGTGCGCGCGTGTAGGATGGCATAGATGTAGCCGACAATCTCTTCGGGGCCGAAATGATGGCCATAACGCGAGTCCAAATACTGTCGAAATTCTACAGATATATTCTCACGCCGCCCCGATAGCCAAACAGGAAGAACTTGGTTTTGCGATTTGGTGTCACTCGATATCATGCAGCTTTCCGCTGGGCGGTCGGCAATGAAGATGTGTTGCCAAACTGGAGTTCCGATCTGCCTTGGCACCAAAAGAGTCAGATTTTCGACCCCGGCGACATGATCGAGAAGCTCGCGGCGCGGATAGTCCATCGTCACGTGACCAAACTCACTCCACCGATTGTCAAATGGACGATAAGCGATATTGGTGATGCTCGGCATTGAGCGACGAACGGACGCACGGCTTTCGTCTAGGTCCCAATCACGGTTGCTCTTAATGCCATAGCGTTTGAACAGATCTTCGTTTGAGTTCTGGATATCTGCGAGAGCTTTTAGTTTTTGCTCCATTTCTGACTTCGTGAATGAGATCGCAAAGGCATCTCGGTGAGTCTGAAAACCTAGAACGTTGACAGGAAAAATGTCTGTCAGAGAATGGCCTGTGTTGTATCTTGCTCTCGCCTCCGCATCCTGCTTGGTGAACAGATAGAAGCCTTGTGCGGGCTCAATGCGCTCAAAGCCGAGGCGATCTAGATCACCCTCTGCGGTAGCGCGGTACTTCTCGAGACGTTTCCCCCACAGGTCTCCCCGCCAAACGCCTCTTTCAAGTCCCGACTTCTTCACGAACAGACTGATCGCCACCCCCTGCTCGATATCGAAGACATTTTCGTCCTTCGATCCGTCGGGTGCGACCTCCTTCTTCTTCGTATTCCCATGCAGGTCGAGCACGTAAATCTGATCGAAGGTCCGCATCAACGACTGGCGCATGCCACGAAAGGTCGGGTTATCCAGCCATGAGTGGTTGGTGATGACGCCGACGATCCCCTCTTCAACCCGGTCCATCTTGTCCTGAGCGAACCGGATAAACTTGACATAGTCGTCGTTGAGCCATTTTGGGTTTCGCTCCCCAAGGGGCTTCCGAAACTCGCGCCCTTCTTCATCCGTCTCGATAGTGAACTTGTAGGCGTCAATCTGGGCCGTGATCCAGGCGCCCTTGTTCTTCGAATGCCCCGAGTAAGGCGGGTTGCCAGTGATCACGAGGATCGGCTGGTCCTTCACCCGCTGGGCAGCCTCGACCTCGGCGGACAGGGCCGGCATCAGCAGGTTCCGCTGCGGCTCCACGGGCTCCAGGGTGTTGGTCAGGAAGACCTGTAGCCTCTCCTGGTCCTGCAGCGGGTGGCCCTTGTCCTTGAGGTACTGCGAGAGCTTCAGGTGGGCGATCGTGTAGGGCGCGATCAAGTACTCGAAGCCGTAGAGGTTCTTGGTCACGTGTTCGCGCACGATCTGGTCGGCGCGGCCGGCGTCTGGGCCACCGATATTGTCGAAGATGCGCTCCATAACCTCCAGCAGGAAGGTGCCGGTGCCCGTGGCGAAATCCAGCACCGTCACTCTGCGGTGATCGGCCAGACCGTCGCGGATGTTGAATTTGTCTTTCAGGATGTCGTCGATGGCCCGGACGATGAAGTTCACCACAGGCGGCGGGGTGTAGTAGACGCCCCGGCTCTTCCGCATGGCCGGGTCATAAGCTTTCAGGAAGTCCTCGTAGAAGTAGATGAAGGGGTCGCGCTCAAAGAGGCGGTGTTCCTCCTCGTCCCCGGCCCGGACCTTGCGACTGATCGCCTTGCGCGACCGGAAGCTGAGATCGCCATGGATGGAGGCCAGATCGATCCCGTTCACGATGGACAGGATTTCATCCACCACCCAGCGGATGTCGCGGTACTCCTCCTCGTTCATCTCCTCCAGGAACCGCACAAGCTCGCGGATCAGGGCGAAGCTCCCCGGGATGAACTGGCGCACATTGAGTAGGGTGACGGTCTGGTGCTCGCCTGCATTCAGCCGCGCCAGGAACAGGCCGTAGGCCAGCATCTGGCCAAAGGCGTCGGTAAAATCGGGCACGGCCAGATCGTGGAAGACCTGCACCTTGAAGGCCTCGTAGAGGGCGAACAGCCGGCCCTCGGTATGTTGGCTCTCCTGCCGATCAAGCTCGGTCGTGAGGAAGTCGCGCAGCATGGACGCACGACTGGCCAAAGCCAGCGCCAGGTCCTGGGACTTGGTGATCTTGCCCGGCGTGGCCGAGAAGAAGCCCCGGAGCAACATCCGGACAGCCTCAACGGACTCCGCCTTTGGCCGCAGCGACTTGGCGGAGAGGTCCTCTGAATAGGCTAGGCGATGGCGAAGCACTTCGCCATCCGGCCTTATCCAGCAGAATTCCAGGTAGTCGGTGAGGACGATGTTATCCGAGAGCTTTCGGTATTTCTTGATCTGGTCGGACTTGAGAACCTTGGACAGATTCTCGTCGATGGCCTTGACCTCGACATAGCCGGCGATACGACCCTGGCGCGTGACTTTGAAATCCGGGGAACCGCCGCCGCTCTTGTCCCTCCGTGGCTCGTGCTGGACATGGGCGCCGGGTTCGGCGTCGTCCGCAGAGGCCTGCAAGAGGATTTCGAGCGCCCCCCGATCAGAATGCTCGGTCTTCCCGTCTATGGGGGTCGATGCGAGCGCGCGGAGAAAGGCGTCAAAATCAGCCGGCATTAGAACTCCCCGGTGGCCGCCGCATGGGCTCACCGCGCTCAACCTAGACGGTGGCGCCGACGAGGCAAGGGCGCTGCCACGGGCACAGGCACGGGCGCCGCTCAGCGCACCAGGGCGGCGGCGTCCTCGATCACGGCGAGCGCGGTAGCGCGCATGTGGGCCTCTCGGGCGGGCGCCAGGCCCCAGGCGGCCATGGAATGCTGGCCGGCCGCCGCCACATAGATCTGCCAGAGGGCGAGGCGCTGGCGCGGGATGGGGCGCAGGTTGTCATAGGCGCGCAGGAAGTGCTCGGCCCCCTCGGGCCCGACCACATAGCGCAGCTCCAGGGCGGTGCAGGCCACGTCAGAGAGCGGGTCGCCCACCGCCGCGTCCTCCCAGTCCAGGATGCCCACCAGCTCCTGGCCCCGCCACAGGAGGTTGCCGGGCCAGAAGTCCCCGTGCAGCAGGGCGGGGGCGCCCTTGTGGCCAGTATCCCCCAGACGGGAGAGCCCCTGGCGCAGGGCCTCGAACGCCGGGCCCTTGGGCAGGTAGTCAAAGACCTCGGGAAGCGGATCATCGCGGCTGGGCAGGGCTGGCAGGCCGGTGACCCTCGCCGAATGAATCTGCGCCAGCGCCTCGGCGATCCGGACGATGCGGCTGTCGGCTGGGTCCGCCGGCGCCGCCGTCTCGCCCTCAAGGTGATCCAGGAGCAGAAACCGATAGGGGATGAGCCCCAGGCTCTCGTCCAGGGCCAGGGCGCGGGGGGCGCAGATCCCGAGGCCGGTCACCGCCTGGAGGATGCCGAACTCAAGGGCGGCCGGGTGGCCATTGTGGTGGGGGCCATGAATGCGCAGGACGAGGCTGCGGGTCGCCCCGCCTTCCGCCACGCAGTCGAGCCGGTAGACCTCAGCCGAGACGCCGCCGGTCAGCCGGCTGGCCCGCTGGAACCTCGCCCCCGGCACATGGGCCGCGACCACGGCGGCGAAGGCCTCGTCGGGCAAGTTCAGCTCGGCCCTGCCAGTGTTCGGGGCAGTGTTCGGGGCGGTGTTCGACATGGTCCATCAGGCCCAGAGGGGTGGCGCGGTCGCGTTGCTCCGACGCAAGCCACAGTCTGACCTCAACCTAGACGGAGGCGTCCCTGAGGCAAAGGTCGCCCTTGGGCGTCGGCGGTGCTGGTGGCAATCTGGTCACTCGGATGGAGCGTGATGCGATGGCGACATCGACCAAAGTGCTGACCGCACATATTCCACTGGACCTGGCCGACAAGGTCGAGGCCGCAGCCCTCCGCCTCGACCGGTCGCGGGGCTGGATCATGAAACAGGCGCTGGCCGCGTGGGTTGATCAGGATGAGGCGCGTCATCGCATGACGCTGGAAGCCCTTGAGGACGTGGACGCGGGGCGGGTCATCGACCAGCAGGCGGTGCTGGCCTGGGCCGAGAGTCTGACCGCGGATGCGCCCCTGCCGCCTCCGACCAAATGAAGGTCCAATGGACCCGCAGCGCGGCCTCAGACCTGGCTCGCCAGCACGACTTCTTCTACCTGTGGCTCCAGAGGCTGCGGCACGGATCATCCAACGCCTCGCCCGGGCGCCTGATCGGCTGCGCGATCATCCGCAGATCGGTGAGAGGCTGGACGCCTACGGCCCACGGGATGTTCGCCGGATCATCGTCGGCGACTACGAGCTGCGATACGAAGTCACCCCCGAGGCGATCATCGTGCTGCGCATATGGCACGGTCGGGAGAACCGCGACCTATCCTGAAAAATGGAAATGGCGCACCCGACAATGGGGTCAGACCATTGACGAAAGGCGTCTCCGGCGGGGCCAACCGTCCATTCAGCCCTAAAATCACTCTTCGGGCTTTGAAGGTCCCCGGCACGACCTCCAAGACCCAGTCCTGGTTCTTGCCGACGTAGCCGACCCGCGAACCGGGCACGAGCCCCAGCCCGATCAGGCCGTTCGCAACCTAGCTGGCGCGCCTGTCAAGTTCGCCGAAACTGGTGGCGCGGTCTTTGAAATCGCTGGCGATGGCGTATGGCCGCTCACGCCCGTGTAGGCGGCTGACATTGGCCATGCGGGTGAGACACGCCACGTCAGACATGGCCTCACCCTCCAGCCAGCCAGGGTTCGCAGCCGGTTTCCGCCAGGATCGCCGCTAGTTCCGGATCGGAAACCGCCGCGCGCTTGGCGCGGATGATCGCCAGGGATTTGGCGTGATACTTTTGCGGCGGCTGCACGTAGGCCTTGCCGGCGAGGTCCACCGTGAACGACTCCGCACCTTCGGCGAGCGCCGTTGCGTTGGCTGTTGTCCAGGGCAGGAAGTAGCGACCGATGTAGGCCAGAACGGGCTTCAGCGTGGGCGCCAAGGCCTCCCAGCTTTCGAATGGCCCGTCGTTTCGGGGCTCCAGCATGCGGTGGCACCAGGCCAACGTGTTCGGCCCGCGGCTCTTCAGGATGCTGCCGCAGGTGGGATCGACCGATGCTTCGTAGAGCTGCGCCGACAGACCGAAATCGCCGAACGCCGGTCGCCCGCCGAACAGGTACTTCCGGGTCTCGAAGTGCGGCTCCAGCAGGTCGAGCAACTCGTTGAGGTAAGCGCGGATCAAGTCCGCTGTTGCGGCGCTCGAGCCAACGAAATGGCCGCGGCCGGTCATGCGCTGGCGGATCATCTCGGTACGCTCGGCGACCGCCGGCTCATCGCCCCTCGGCATGGAGAGCCGCGCCAGGGTCTGGGCCGAAGCGGCGATATCGACCTCGTCCCACCAGCGGTGGTGGAACATCAGCTTGTTGCCCCACTCGTCCCCGAATTCCTCAATGAGTTCCGAGAGGAACCGCAGCGCCGGTTCGGTCGGATGGATCGAGGGTTCGGGGTGCGCGACCTCGACCTTCTCCAGGATCGGCGTAGAGTCCTGAAGGCCTTCGTCCTGCGGTGTCGCTACGGTGGGCACGATCGGCAGCTTGGCGAAGTGCTTATACGCTTCCTCGTTGGCCGGCCCGCGTGGGATCCACTGGTGGGGGATGCCTTTGAACCGGAAGTAGGACCTCACCTTCACCGAGTATGGCGACATCTCGGAGCCGAAGATGCGGTAGACGGCGCTCATCGTGCGACCTCCTGTTTGATCATCTTGCGTTGGCTCTCGGCGAAGGCGTCCTTGCCGATGGCCGATCCCCTTTGAACCGCCTCGCGCGCGCCGACTTGCTTGAACCAACGGTAGAAGTTGGGGAACTCGGCCGGGTCGATCCCAAGGCCCTTGTAACCCCGCGTCCAAGGCCAGATGGCCATGTCGGCAATCGAGTATTCGCCGGCCACGTGCTCGGCCTCTGACAGACGCTTATCGAGCACGCCGTAGAGCCGCTTGGTCTCGTTCACGTAGCGGTTCAGCGCATAGTCGATGCGCTCCTCGCGGTAGCGGAAGTGCGCCGCCTGCCCGGCCATAGGCCCAAGCCCCGCGCACTGCCAGAACAGCCATTCCTCGACCTGGGTCCTGGCCCGCCGCTCCGGTGGGTAGAACGCGCCGGCCCTATCGCCGAGGTACTGCAGGATTGCGCCAGACTCGAAGATTCCGATTGGCTCGCCGCCCGGGCCTTCCGCGTCCACGATCGCCGGCATCCGGCCGTTCGGCGAGATCGCCCGGAACTCGGGCGTGTCCTGGCCGCCGCTGCCGATATCCACCGGAACCAGCCTGTATGGCAGGCCGGTCTCCTCCAGCATGATGGTGATTTTCCATCCGTTGGGCGTGGGCCAGAAGTGGAGATCGATCATCGCGGGGCTCCTTCAGGCAACCGCTAAACGGTTGCCGATGCGGGTCAGCGGACGGGCGAGCGTTACCGACAAGAGATCCGTAGCTCCGCAACTCGCAGCCAACGCATCAGCGGCGGCGCGGTCATCGGGCGGCAGCGCAGCCAACCAGTCCAGCGTCCGCTGCAGCACCCAGAGCGCATGTGCGGGCGAACCGGCAGTAATCCTGTGGCCCCTCAGGGAGGTGGTGATCGGCCCGAGGTTTGGCTGGTCCTCGTCGACGTCCGAGATCAGCGATCCCGCCGGAAGGTCGGGCCGCGCTTCCATCCAGGCGTGATAGAGGCCGGCGGTGGCCTGGAAGATGGGCGTATTGTCCTGGCAGAACATGCGGATCAGCCGCACCACGGTGTCGGGCACCTCGTCGTCCGCGAGATAGCTCATAGGGGTGTCCCAGAACTCCGGCGATTGGATCTCTGGCGTGTTCATGTGCTCCACCCAGCGGAAGACCCGCGGCGCCCGTTTCTGCATCAGGTGCAAAGGCCAGGGATCACGTCCGAGGTGCGCGAAGAGGGGGCCCATCAGCCCGAAGTCGCCGACACTCGGAAGGCCGCCGAACAGGTAAGGCGTCTCGGTGAAGTGCGCTTCCAGGGTATCGAGGATGTCGAAGTAGATCTCCTCCATCACAGGATAAAGTTCGGGCGTGATGCCAAGTCGGGGGCGGTGACCATCCATCTGTGCCGCGACCACGTTCCCATAGTGGTCAAGGAGTTCGTCAGAGCCCCGTGGCTTGAAGCTGCGCCCGAATTCTCGGGTCACGAAGTGGAGATTCGGTTCCTTGAAATTCCAGCGATAGTGCCAAGCGACTTTCAGTCCCTCGCTGGCGACCAGGTCGACGAGGTAGGCGGCCAGCCTCTGTCGCGGCGTTGACGGTAGCGCCGGCGGGTCAGGGAAGCGGCGCTCAAGGTAGTCGAAGATCGCCGTCGTATCCTGGATCACATGGCCCTCAGGCGTCTCCAGGATCGGGATACGCTTAGATCGCGCCGCCGGGCTGACCTCTTCACGGAAGCGGGGGTGGCTGGGCAGGCGCTCGACGAAAGGAATACCCTTCTTGCGCAGATAGCTGCGGGTCTTGCCGGTATAGAACGATGCATAGGCCCCGTAGAGTGCGAATGGGCCGTCGCAATGGCCCCTGAACCGCTCAGCCATGTCGGTCAGGTCGGCGCTGTCGAGCGATAGGAGCAGTTCAGCCTCCTGCGATCATCCGAGCTTACGTAAACCGGAACTTTGGTTCGCTACAAGCTGCTTTGTGTGCGTTGCGTTCGCCGCGCGGAGGCTAGCGCTGCGTTTGCAGGACGACGCCAAGGTGGAGCACCAGCATTCGAGCCAGAGATTCCACGGCGTAGGTCGGAAAGCCGTAGGCGGGGTCCTGCTCAAGCACCACGCGATGCACCAGCGCGGACTGAACCGTCCGAAGGCCAAAGCTGCAGGCCTCGTCGAGGTCACCCTCTATGCCCGTGTGGTTTCGGTTCCGCAGAAACTCCGCGAGCTTGAGGCCTGAGTATTCGTCAGCGGCCACAAGCGCCAGCCGATAAAGATGGCCCGCGACGGCCAGTGTTCGTTGAAAGAGCGCGCGGAAGAAGCCTGGGTGCCGCTGAACCCGTCGCGCTGTGTTCTGCACCAGCACCCAGAGCACATGGTCCGTCGGTGCGTCACGCGACTATGGCATGGCGAAGAAGCGATCAATATTCTCGCGCGTCCGCGCAGCGAACTGGACATGCAGCGTCCGAAACAGCGCTTCCTTGTCGCGAAACCGACAATAGAAACTGCCGATCGAACAGCCTGTAGCCGCGGTGATGTCGCTGACGTGCGCCTCGTCGTAGCCCTTCTTCGCGAAGAACTGCTCTCCGACCTTGATCAAGCGGGCCTGAGCCTCGCGGCTGCGGGCCTGGTTGGCGGGGATGACGCCGTCTACCTCCTTAAGTTCGTGTTCCAAGCCGCCTCAACTCCGTGCCGGGGCCCTCTGGCGAGAGGGTTAGACGGGCGCGAAGCGCCAAACCTGAGGGGCGCTCGGTCCCCACGGCGACTCTATCGCCAACTGCGCACGACTTGACCACATCAATAGATCAGGGAACAAGACAGGAGAGAACTTCCGGTTCACAACGAGGACCTCTAGGCGGAGGAGGCCAAGGTCTGGCGGCTCATCTAAGGGCGGATAGGCCAACACTCAGCGCGGTGTTCGTACTCGCTTAGCGGACACCTGGGTCAAACTTACGTCGACCTCTACCCAGGCCGCCCGTCAAGTCGCCGCTGCTAGTTGCCCCAGTAGACGTACTCGTCCGTCGGCCGCTGTGGGTCGATGAGCGAGTGGTCGAGCATGATGGCGGTCATGCCGAGTTCGGGCCAGAGGGGCTTCGCCTGCTCCGCGTCATGCTTGGCCAACAGCGCCTGCAGCTCCGCAAGTTTGTCGGGTCGCGACTCCGCGAGATTATTGCGTTCCGTCGGATCGGAAGCGAGGTCGTAGAGCCAGGCCTTAGCCGGAAGCTTCGTCATATGCAGTTTCCAGTCGCCCGCGCGTACGACCCGATAGTCCCCCACACGCCAGAACAGCGCCTCGTGCGGTCGGCCAGTCTTCCTGCCCTGGACGAACGGCAGGAGGTCGACGCCATCCAACACCCGATCTCTCGGGAGGTTGGCTCGGCCCACTGCAGCCGCTGTAGTGAAGATGTCGAAGTGTGTCACCGGCGCGCGATAGTTTGTTCCCGGCGCGATGACCCCCGGCCAGCGCATTAGGAAGGGCGTGCGAATGCCCCCCTCGAAGAAGGTCTGCTTCCACCCCCGGAATGGCCGGTTGATATCGGGCAGACCGATATAGTAGGCGCCGCCGTTGTCGCTGGTGAACATCACCAGCGTGTCCTTATCCAGGCCTTCTTCCTGCAGCTTCTGCAGCACGCGGCCGATGTTGCGATCCAGCCCCAGGATCATCGCGGCATAGACCCGCATCCGGTGATCGGCGATCTGTGGCAGGGCGTCGTAGTCTTCCTTCGTCGCCTGCAGCGGCGTGTGCGGCGCGTTATAGGACAGAAACATGAAGAACGGTCGGTTCCGGTTGGCCGTGATGGCGCTGAGGGCCTCATCGGTCAGGTAGTCGGTCATGTGACGTTTGGGTTGAAACGCCGGCCCGCCGTCCTTGCGGACATAGAACTGCAGGATCGACCACAGGTTCATGTCGATCGGGTCAAAGCCCTGGAATGAGTTTACCCCCCTCGGATCGTTCCTCGGCAGGAACAACGCGCCTCCTCCATCGAAGCCTAGAGTCTCGTTGAACCCTCGGTTATGCGGTTGAAACTTTGGTGAATTACCTAGGTGCCACTTGCCGAACAGGACGGTGTGGTACCCTGCGTTCCTTAGAATCTCGGGCAACATCACCTGGTCGGTTGGAACCCCCATATCCGCGTAGGGGATCAGTTCGGACTCGCGGTCGCGGAAGTAGACCGGGTTGAAGATCCCATAGTGGAAGGCCCGCACCTGCCGCGCGAACGCCAATGGCGTCGGGGTGAACTCGAACCCATACCGAGTTGGGTAGCGCCCCGTCATCAGCGCCGCCCTCGAAGGCGCGCAGGTCCCGTGCCCGGTATAGCCCTGGGAGAAGCTCACGCCGTCGCGGCCAATAGAGTCGATGTTGGGCGTGGGGACCGCCCCGTCGGCCACGCCGCCACCGTTGAGCGTGATATCGTTGTAGCCCATGTCATCGACCATGATGACGATGATGTTGGGTTGCTTGCGGCCCCTTGGCGGGGTCGCGGGGCCCTGCTGCCAGACGACGTCGCGGGGCGGACCGATTTCGAACTGAGGGCTGCGGAGCGTGACCCCCGGCGGAAGCGTGGAGTCCGCGGTCGGGGGCGGCGTTTGGGCGGCGGTTGGGGCTGCGAGCGCGATGCAGGCGGCGCAAGCCAGGAGGACGGACTTCAGTCGCATCAAATTACTCCGATCACCAAAATGGAGGGCCGCGACACAGACGACGCGGCCCCCAAGTCTAGGGCCAGGAAGGAGCCCCTAGAAGGTCATGGACGCCTCCACGCCCCAGGTGCGCGGCGGCGCGTACCAGCCGACAAAGCCCTGTGCCTGCGCGTTACCGCCCGCGGAGATGAACGCGTTGGCCGGCTGCAGTGTCTTCTGCACAAAGTAGGCTTCATCGGTAAGGTTCTTGCCGTAGGCCGAAATTCGCCAGCCGTTGGGCGAGCTGATCCCGGCGCGAAGGCCGAGCAAGGTCACGGAGGGCTGGAACGACCGCGGATCCAGTGTCGATTCCTGGAGCGTGGAGTCCGTGTAGCTGAGGTCACTGTTCACGAACCAATCGAGACCGGTGTCCCCGATCGGGGCGTCCCATTGCGCCACGAGGCTGTAGGTCCATTCCGGGCTCTGCGATGGGGTGAGGCCAGTAAAGTTACAGGTCCCAGGTCGCGTGCCGACCGGCACCGAGCCCAGATTGTTGCACTGGCCGGCGCTGTAGTCCGTGAACTCGGCGTCCATGTAGGACAACGTCGCCTTCAGGGTCAGCGGCTGGATCGGACGAAGCGTCGCATCGGCCTCGACGCCCCGGACACGGCGGTCGCCCGCGTTTGAGACGATGAATCCCGACCCCGTCTGCGGGTTCAGCACCGAGTCCTGGAAGTCGCTGAGTTTCATCGAATAGATGTTGGCGTTGAGGATCAGCTTGCGATCGAACAGCACCGACTTGACGCCCAGCTCGTAGGTGAGCGAGGTCTCTGGACCGAACTCGACCGGAACGCCCGCGGCGGCCGATCGCGCGTTGAAGCCTCCGGTCTTGTAGCCGGACGCGGCCAGGGCATAGAGCATCACATCCGGGGCAACGTCGAACTGGGCGCCTGCCGACCAAGTGACCTTGTCCTCCTTGCGGGAGATGTCGCCCAGACGGTTGACCGGAAACACGGCCCGGGCCGCCGGCGTGGCCGTCGGGTTCACGTCGGCGATCAGGTAGCTGTCCTTGTTGTCCTTGGAGTAGCGAAGACCGCCCGTCAGGCGGAACACGTCGGTCACCCGGAATGTCCCCTGTCCAAACAGGGCGGCGCTTCGGGTGTCCTGGGTGTAGTAGAAGGTCGATACGTCGCCAACCTGGAAGCGGCGGCCAGGCGCGGGCGGGAGGACCCGGTTCGCGTGAGGACCCAGGGCGAGCCGGGTGGTGTAGGTGATCCCTTGGGAAAACAGGAACACCCCGGCGATGTAGCTGAAGCGTTGTTCCAGCGGAGAGGTGAGCCGGAACTCCTGGCTGTAGCCTTCTGAGCGCGCGAACTGCCGGCTGCCGAACGGAACCGTGGTGATCTGCGGCAGCATGTCGGCCGCCAGATTTTTGATGTTGTCCTCGTAGCCGTTGAATGCCGTGATCGAGGTGAGCGTCAGGTCCATCGGCAGCTCGTAGTCGAACGCGATCGACGCGCCGTAAACCTTGGTGGTGTTGTCGCCCGCTGCATCATCATCAACGATGTGATCTCTGTCGTCGAAGTTCCGGAAGGGCCGGCCTGTAGCCGCCGCCGCGGCCAGGAACCCAGCCGTCGCGATGCCGCCGACGCCGGTGGCGTCGAGGGTCTCGGCCGTGCAGCACGCCGAGTCGATGTGCGAATAGTAGGCGATAAAGTTCGCCTTCAGACGATCCGTCGGTTGCCATTTCACGCGCCCGCGGAATCCGTACTGGTCGATATTGTTGACCTCCGGCCCGGACAGGTTTTCCTCGTACCCGTCGCGTCCCGAAGCCCAGGCCGACAGGCGGGCGGAAACGGTCTCCGAAATCCCGCCGCCGACATAACCGCCGATCGAACGGTCATCGTAGTTGCCCCCGCGAACGGTGACCATCGCTTCGAAGTCCTGGCTGGGCTCGCGCGAGGTGATATTGATCGCGCCGACCGGCGTATTGCGGCCGTACAGCGTGCCCTGCGGGCCGCGCAGGACTTCGACCATGGAGATGTCCTGCAGGTTGCTCTGGATCGGGCCGGCGGCCACGATGTAGACGCCGTCGATGAAGATGCCGACGCTGGACTCAATGCCGGGGTTGGTGCCCGAAGTCCCGATGCCACGGACAAATATGGTCGAGTTCCGGTTGTTGTTCGACTGGGTGATGTTCACTGAAGGAATGAAGCGCGAGAGCTCGGTCACATTGCCGATCCCGGCCTTCTCAAGAAAGTCGCCGCTGACGGCGGACACCGACATCGGGACATCCTGAATGTTCTCCGCGCGCTTGTTTGCGGTGACGATCAGGGTCTCGACTTCCGCTGGCTCGTCCGCTGCATGGGTAGCAGACGCCGCCATTAGGGAAGCGACCAGAGCCAGGGCTGTGCTGGCGAACAGATTTTCGACCTTCGCTCGATAGGACATCTCTACTCCCCGCTTTGACGTTTTTTGTTGAACTACGGTATGTGAATTTAAATTCCGATTCAATCAGAACCATGATTCCTGTAGTGTCAATACCGGTCTGGAGAGATCCCTTGCGCGCCGCCCGATGTCGGTTCGGGCCTCGAACCGGACCGGATACGCTCGCCGCGACGAGCCTGGCCTCGAGATGGAGGACCGCCAATAGCGTCAGCATCCGGCAGCTGCAGCGGTGTTGGACCCCCAAAGACCTTATCGGGGGTCCCCTCGCCCTCTCCCGGAAGGGTGCGCCAAACTGAAGGGGTAGAGGGTTTTCGGATGGCCGCCAGGCGACCCGCGCGCGCGGGCTGACCGATCGTACTGGAGCCAGGCCTGTGTTTGTGGCGCCCGGACGCTGCTTATGATCGCGCAGGATTGATCAGATACTTCTCGCCCGTGCGCTTGCGGTGATAGGCGGCGATCACCTCCGGACGCAGTGCGTCGCGCAGGGATATTTCCGAGGTATAGTTACTGGCAAAGGTAGACGTCAGCTCGTCGACCACCCGTCGCCGCAAACTCTTTACACGATCCGGACCCGCCTTCGCCAGGAACCCCGTCAGGATCCAGCCTCCCACACCCCAGGCCATGCCGTAGTCACGGAGCAACTCCGTGGGCCCGGTCGCAAGACCGCCATAGATGTAGACTTGCTTATGGACACTTGATCCATAACGGCTGTAGGCGCCGCTGGCAGCCTGTGCCCGTTCCATCCCGGACAGTATCTGGCTTGTCAGACGGCCTCCACCAACGGCGTCGAACGCAAGGGTTGCACCCGTCGCGGTCAGGGCTGCGACAAGGTCCTGCGTGAAGGTCGGACTTCCCGTATTCACAATATGCCGCGCGCCGATTTGCCTCAAGAGGCCAGCCTGCGCGTCGCTGCGCACAATGTTCACCAGCTGGACATCATCGCGAAGGCAGATCCGGTTCAGTATCTGACCGAGGTTCGAGGCCGCCGCTGTATGCACCAGCGCCCGATGGCCTTCCATACGCATGGTCTCGATCATGCCGAGCGCAGTCATGGGGTTGGCAAAGCAAGAAGCGCCCTCGGAAGCCGCCGTTCCGTTTGGCAGGACCAGCACATCGGCCGTACGATGCACGCGATACTCGGCGAACATCGCCCCGCCAAAGACTGCCACCATCCTTCCGACAAGCGCCTGGGAGGCCTCGTCATTCCCCGCCGCAATCACGGTCCCCGCGCCCTCGACGCCCACGGCGAGGGACTGGCCAATCCGCCCCCTGACTCCCGTCAGCAGCGAAGCCGGTATCGCCGCAGTCGTTTTGCCGACTGTAACCTTGAGCGTCGACAGATCCGCCGGGCCCAGCAGCAGGCCAAGGTCACCGGGGTTGATCGGCGCCGCCTGCACGCGAATGAGCACTTCGCCATCTCTAGGGGCCTGAACCGGAATATCCGCAAGCGAAAGCTCCAGGACCCCCTCCGCCGTGATCAGTGACCGGAGTTGCAGACCGGAGGCAGGTAGCGTTGAGGGCCGCATGCTCATCGCCCGTGGCTATTCCGGACGGGTGTAGGAGTCGTTGGGTCCGCCGATGCGTTCGAGCCGCATCCTGCCATAGTCCGGCCGGGTCCAGATCATCAGGCCCTCAGGGTCAAGCCACCGTCGGACCTCGACACCGGGCTGGCTCTTGGGGCGCAGGATGAACACGCCGTTCTCATAGCTGGCGATGGCGAGGATCGGCGTCTTGAAGTCGCGCACCGAAACGTCGCGCACAGCGTTCTTCTCGGTCCCGTCGGCCCTGGCGTCGGCGATCTGGCCGCTACCCATATCGACAATACGGTCGCCGCATTGCTCGATCCGTTCGGCATAGTTGTAGAGGTGCTCACCCTTTTGGGGCGGCTTTCCATTGTGGTCGATGATACGCCAGATCCCCCGCAGGTCCGGCGCGCCGCTTACCAACGGCTCGGTACACGTGGCGAGCACCGGCGCCGGAAAGGTGCGCCCCCATCCGTTGGGTCCGGGTGGCGTATGGGCGACGGGAATGTCGCTCGCGAGTACAGGCTTTCCGGCAGGCTCCGCCATGGCGCCAAAGGCGAGGGCAATGAAGGCTCCCGCGAGCATATAAGGTCGCAAAATCATGATTTCCCTCCCGGAGAACGCCAAACATCACAAGTAGCAATAATTGCGAATCATTATCCCGGTTTGATTTATTTTGCAAGTGTTTTCTGAATCCGCGTTGGCCGGTGCCTCAGCCGACTTAGTAGACGTACTCGTCTTTCAGCGTCTGGGGTTCGGCGAGGGTATGGTCGAGCATGACCGGAGACTGGCCCACCGTGTTCGGCGACCCCAAAGTGACCACCGCACTCCTCGAGCGGCTCAACCACCACTGCGACATCGTCAAGACAGGCAACGATAGCTGGCGGCTCAGACACCGCAATATCAGCTCGCCCGCCAAGTTATCCAAAGATCCAAACTCACCCCACACCCCCACTTGGCGCAGCTAAACTGCCTGTGGTCACCCAGTGGCGATGCTCTGCGCATGTTGATGCCGACGCGCCTCGCTGCTGATCCGTGCTTGAAAAAGAGAGGTCCTTAATGGGTGGCGAAAGGGGGTCCCAATTGCGCGGCGTTTAACATGCCAGCACCCCCCTGCACCTAACGGCCCGAAATATAGTAGCGGTCTAGCAGATCGGTCCATCTTCGGCGCCGACGTATAAAACGATAATCAGCGCGAGCTCTTCGTGCAGACGAGAGTCATCGAAGGAGTACGACCTCGGTCTATGCAGCATGCTGGAAAGGGTATGAATATGCATCATGCGAATGGCCAGATGAGCCGCATCTCCGCTGCGAGGATCAACTTCGATCTCGCTCAACATAGAGACCGACGATGTCGCAGACCCTGGCGGCGAAAGTGGGGTCGTGGGACAGCTTGAAGGTGCGGATGCGGTAGGGTGGCAGGCCATGGGCACGCCAGATGCGCTGGACCGAGGTCAGGCTGACGCCGGCGACCTGAGCCATGACTAGGCCGGTCCAGTGGGTGGTCTCGCTAGGCGGCTCGCCCAGGTTCAGGGCGACGATCCCATCGGCCACCTCGTAGGCCAGCTTGGGTATCCGCGACGGTCGAGTCTTGTCGAGCAGCAGGCCCTCAACCCCAGCCTCCATGAACCGCACTCGCCAGCGCCAGACCGCCGTCTTGCTGACACCCGCCAGGGACATGATCTTCAACGTGCCCAGTCCATCGGCCGTCGCCAGCACGATCTTGGCGCGTCAGACATGCTTCTGGGGGTTGTTGCGGTCATCGACGATCGCCCGCAGGCGCTTGCGATCGGTCGGGCTCAGATGGACGGTGATGCCAGTGCGCATCGCAAATAATCGCACCGACAAAGAGCCATTTGAATACCACAAAAGACTCTTATGGCACCTTCAATCCACTATTCATCAGAATATTCTGTTGCCTTTATTATTTCAGGCAGTAGATATTTCCTACGGAAACGACGAAGTACGACGCTATGGATACATCTTCGGCAACGATCTATATCGACCGCTGATCAACATCATCGATTTAAAGCGAAAATTGAGCGCATTACACTGACAAAACTTGTCAAAGTGCATCTTAGGTTGTTCTGAGACACCATTTCGAGCTCTGATAGTATAACTTGGAGGCTGAGGCGGGCGGCGATATCGGCCCAGGCGAATAATCATACAACGCTTACATGTTGCATGAATAAGAATTCTAATTCACTTGTGACAGGGGCAGACCGTACTGTCACGGCCAATGGCAGGAGACCTGACGCCACGCCTGACCGATGGTGTTGCGATGGAAAGACCGAACATGGCTCTGACAATACGTCGATGGTCACTTGGGTTCGCCGGAATGGCGGCCTGCATCCTGACCGCCCTCGCCCTACCGGGGGCCATGGCCCAGGCTCCCGCGGGGGCGGCGGCCTTCGGCCCCCGGGTCGTGGGACCGACCATAGAGAACACTTGGCAGCAGGGCCCTGAGAAGCGGCCACCTATTCGGCACCAGCCCAATATCGTCCTGATCGTCGCCGACGACCTTGGCTACAACGATCTGACGTTCGCGGACGGCGGCGTGGCGGGCGGGTCCGTCCCGACCACCAACATCGACTCCCTCGCCCGGGAAGGCGTCAACTTCGCCCAGGGCTACACCGGCCATGCCACCTGCGCGCCCTCCCGGGCGGCGATCCTAACGGGCCGCTACCCCACGCGCTACGGCTTCGAGTTCACGCCTGCGCCGGCCAACCTCGGCAAGAGCATGCGCTCGTTCAACTACGGCATACGAAACGGCGTGTCGTTTCCAGAACGGGAGAAGGACAGCATACCATTCACGAAGATGGGGCTGCCGCAGAGTGAGATCACCCTGGCCCAGGTGTTGCAGGGTGAGGGCTACCATACGCTGCATCTCGGAAAGTGGCACCTGGGCGAGTCGCCGGAGTTCGAGGCCACTCGACGCGGCTTCTCCGAAAGCCTGCTTACAAGTGGCTCGATTTACCTGCCTGCGGACGACCCCCGCGCCGTCAACTCCATGCAGCCGTTCGACCCCATTGACCGCTTCTTGTGGCAGTCGATGCCATTCTACGCCCAGAAGGACGGCGGCCCGGGTTTCCGGCCCCCGAGCTACCTCACCGACTACCTGACGGACGAGGCGGTCAAGGCCATCCACGCCAATCGCAACCGCCCCTTCTTCCTCTATCTCGCCTACAACGCGCCGCACACGCCGCTGCAGGCCACCAAGGCTGACTACGACGCCCTGTCGCACATCACGGACCACCGCATGCGGGTCTACGCCGCCATGATCCGGGCCCTGGACCGAGGCGTCGGGCGCGTCCTGCAACAACTCGAGGAAGAGGGCCTTACCCAGGACACCCTGGTTATCTTCACCAGCGACAACGGCGGGGCCGGCTACCTGGGCCTTCCCGAGGTCAACAGGCCGTTCCGAGGCTGGAAGCTGACATTCTTCGAGGGCGGCGTCCGAACGCCCTATTTCATGCGCTGGCCTTCGACGATCCCGGCCGGGATCACCTACCGGGCACCCGTCTCGCACTTCGACATCTTCGCCACAGCGGTGGCCGCGGCGAACGCGCGCCTGCCCGCTGGGCGCTTGATCGACGGGGTCGACCTGGTCCCCTACGTCAAGGGTCGCGCACGAGGTCGGCCGCACGAGATGCTGTTCTGGAAGAACGCCAGCTACCAGGCCGTCCGGGCCGGGGACTGGAAGCTACAGGTGGCGGACCGGCCCGAGAAGGAGTGGCTCTACGACCTCTCGGTGGACCCCACGGAGCGCGTGAACCTTGCATCGACAAGGCCCGACAAGGTCGCCGAGCTGAAGCGATATCTGGCCGCTCACAATGCGACGCAGGCCGAGCCGCTGTGGCCCCAGCTCGGCCAGTCGCCAGTTACGGTGGACCACACTCTGGCGGAGCCCCAGGAGGAGACCCAGGAGTACGTCTACTGGTGACGCGAACCTGGCGACCTGGGGCGCGTCACGCCACCGCCGGCTCAGCCGGGCGCTACCAGCTTTTCCTGGGTCCTCAGCTCGAAGTCGCTGGCGTCGTGGCGCTCTCGCAACTGAGTGGAAGGCTCACCCCAGGTGCGGTTGACGATCCGCCCGCGCTTCTCCGCCGGCCGCTGAGCGATGGCGTCCACCCAGCGGACGACGTTCTTATACTCTTGACCTGCAGGAACGCCTCCGCCCCATAGAGCGAGCCCTTGGCCAAGCCTCCGTACCAAGGCCAGACGGAGATGTCGGCCACGGTGCAGTCCTCGCCGGCCAGGTACTCGCTCTCGGCGAGGCACCGCTTCACATACATGGCGTAGCGAGCGATAGCGTATTCGATCTTGCCGAGCGCATAGGCGTGGAAGCGGCCGAAGCCACACCCGAGGTAGGGGGCGGTGCCCATCTGCCAGAAGAGCCGGGAGAGGCATTCGGCGCGGGACGCAGGCTCGGTGAGCAGGAACGCCCAGTACTTTTCCGCCAGGTGCATCAGAATCGCGCCGGACTTGAACACCCGGACCGGAGTAGGGCCGCTGCGGTCCAGGAGGGCGGGGGTCTTTAAGTTGGGGTTCACCGCCACGAAGCCAGAGCCGAACTGGTCGCCCTCGTTGATGCGTATAAGCCATGCATCGTACTCCGCGCCGGTATGACCCTGGGCCAGCGACTCTTCCAGCATGACCGTCGCGCGCCATTGGATGTGGCCAGGGAGTAGAGCTGCAGCGGGTGGCGTTCGTCGGGCAGGTCCTTGTCATGGGTCGGGCCGGCGAAGGGGCGGTTGATGTTGGCGAAGCGGCCTCCGCTCTCCTTGTTCCAGGTCCGGATCCAGGGTGGCGTGTAGGCGGGGTGGCTCATGATGTCTTCTCTTTCATCAGGGCTCGGCCGGCGCGGCAGGTCCATCTCGCCCCATCAACCCCTGAACTGAAGCCGCCGACTTTCGGAAACGGCGGCGGCTGGCGGGGCCTCCCGCCCCCTGGCGCCTTGTTCCTCGGCGCGGCTGCGCGCCTCCGCATGGCGGGCGCCTCCCAACATCCCGCCCAGGGCGTAGTTCCCCTTGTGGCAGGCATATTCGTAAAGCGGCCCAGGGATGGCCCTGAGGCTCATCTCTGCGCGCCAGACCGCCGTGAAGTGTACGGGGTTCTCCACCTCGAAAGCGTAGAAGATCTGCCTGGGCGAGACCCGCTGGAAACGTTCAGTGACCCGCTCCTCAGGCGAGAGGAAGATCGGGCCGAACCGAACCTGATGCGGATTGATGTGGGCGATCTCGACAATCCACGAGTCGCCCGCCTAACAGCCCACGAAGTCTGCCAGTCAAGGCTGCAGAGCCGCGGCCCCACGGCTCTCCCGGGAGAGCGCCTTTCCGGTGTGGATCGGAATGGTCCGCACATCGTGGACTATCTCCACCACGATCACCAAGTTATCCGGCGTCTGGATGATCTGGTAGTTGAAATTGTAGATGTTGTTGAGCATCCCCGGCCCACCGGAACCGCGGGAGCCGTTCAGGCAGCGGTCGTTGGGCGCCATGTGCTCTGGCCCGGCGGGATCCTGGCAGGCTCGCGTGGCGGCCGCCTCCTGCGAGCGCCGCAGGGCGGCCGTCGTGAGCGGCAGCGGGCCGGACGCGGGCCCTACGATCCAGGAGCTCCGGAGTTGACCCTGGACCCGCGCGAACTGGTCGCCGGCTTTGATCCAGAACGCGTTAACGCCGATCTTAGCACCGCCTTCGGCAGGGGGGTACGTCGGCGGGATCGGTGTGCCTAGCGTCAGCCTTAGAACGGTGCAGAAGGGGGTTGGCCCGGGCAAGCGTAAGCGCCTCCGCCTCAGTGAAGATCAGGTTCGGGACCCCCGGCGGCCGGCTGAGCTGGGTGAGGGAGGCGTTTGTCCAGACGCCGGTCAAGTCCGGTCGAGCGCCGCCTAGGCCATGCGGACCCTCCGCGCGGGCCGCGCAGGGGAGAGCCATGAGCACCAGGGCCGATGCAAGCGCGACGGCCATCCTCATCATGTCGCGCACTTTCCCATGAACGCGGCTGGCCGGAGGTCAGCACCGCAGGCGGGGTCCTGGGTTGATCGGTGTCGCATCGCTGCGCCCTAAGGTCCCGCTCAGCGGCTTGCGAACACTAGCGCGCTTCTCCACGAAGGCCTTGGCAGCGGCCTTGTGGTCCTCGGACATCATGGTGCGGACGATGTGGATGGCCTCCTCGTCGAGCACGTCGGTGAGGCCCAGAGCCGCGGCCTGAGCGCCAGTGATCACGTCGGACAGTAGGTAGAGCTCTCGCGCCCTGGCCGCGCCCATCAGGTGGGTGAGGCGGCGGATGTAGGGCTGGTCCTTCGGATAGCCGCCATCGGTCCCCCGCTTCACCGGATCCAGCCGCGGCCACCGTAGCGGCAGACCCAGCCACTCGGCCTCACAGAAAACGTCTATCATGAAGTAGCTGACCCACAGCGGATCTCGCGGACCGAAGAACTCCGGGGTGCGCACCGCGATCGGATAGACCAGCCTCACGTTGCAGCGGACGTCGTGCTCCGACTCCAGCACCAGAAGCCTGGGCGTAAGGAGGTAGGAGTAGGGGGAACGGAAGGACCAATAGAGGTCGTAGGACAGGGTTATGGCGTGCTTTCCTGATGTAGATCTCAAACGACAGCGACAGGCTAGCGGCCCTGGAATACGGGTCGCCGCTTCTTGAAGAAGGCCTTGCGGGCCGACTTGGCGTCTTCCTTGGCGAAGGCGATGCGGATGTTGGCGAGTTCATAGCGGAGTTGCTGCTCCAGCTCGGTGCTCTCCCGGGCCTTGAACATGCCGCGCTTCAGCAGCCACAGCATGATCGGCGACCACTGGCAAAGCTCTTAGCAGGAATGCGCGAGGCGCGCGCTGCAGGCGTCGTCGTCCACAACCTCGCCCGCCATGCCGAGCGCCACGGCCTCCTCCCCGATGACGGTGCGATTCTCCATCATGAACCGCATGGCCCGCTCATAACCCATGGCCTGCAGAAGGGTCACCGTGAGCCCGGCGTCCAGGGAGCCGCCGATGCGGGTGTAGCCCGCCATCAACCGAGCGCTGCGCTTGATCAGGCGCACGTCGGTGGACATGGCGAGGCCGAGGCCAGCGCCCACGGCGACAGCGTTCACGCCGCCCACCACCAGCTTGTCGCAGCGCCTGCGCAGCGTCAGGAGGCGGCTGCTCACCCACCGCATGTCATCCAGCTGTGCGGCCTGCGGCGAGAGCGGCGTGGCGTGACTTTCCGGAGAGAGATCAAGGCCGGCGCAGAACGAGTGCCCGGTGCCGGTGAGGGCGAAAACCCGCACATTCTCGTCAGCCACGGAGGCCTCCACTGCCACGATCACCCCACCGGCGAGCTCGTCGCTGAGGGCGTTCTTCTTCTGGTGAAGCCCCGGATATACCTAGCGTCGGCGATCGTGACGACCTCGACCAAGGTACTGCTCCTCTCGCCGTTCAGCCAGCGCGGCCGGTCGCGCGAAGCTGCGCCTGCGTCATGTGATCTTGAGCTCCCGGGTAAGGTGCCGGCTGGCAAGCCAGAAGAACAGCGCAGGTACGACCCCCAGGGCGGCGGCACCCACCAGCACCCAGCGCACGCTCTGGTCGCCGGCGATCGGCTGGAAGGCGTCGGACAGCATCCCGAAGAACAGCGGGCCCAGCCCAAGGCCGACTAGGTTGATGGTGAAGAGGATGATCGCCGTGGCCATGGCGCGGGCTGGCGGGCTTACCAGCCGCTGGACGCAGGAGAAGGTGGGGCCATAGAACAGGGTGTTGGCCATGGACGGCAGGAAGATGAGCAGCAGGGCGACCCGCCAGTCCGGGTGCATGTAGCCCGCCATGAGCAAGGGCGCGCCGAAGAGCATGCCGATGATCGGCGCGGCCAGGATCCGCCGGGGGTCGCGGGCACCCAGACGATCGGCGAAGAACCCGCCCAGGAACATCCCGATGGAGCCGGCGATCCCGACGCTGATCCCCAGCCAGATGCCCACCTGACCCGGCGACAGGTCGTGGGTGCGGATGAAGAGGATCGCTTGCCAGACGGTCTTCCCATAGCTGAGGAAGGCGACGAACGAGGCGGCGACGGTGATCAGCACGAAAGCCCGGGACCCCATCACCTCCGCGATCGCTTCCCGGAACGACATGGAGGGTGCCGCCGGCGCGTTGCTGCGCAGGGCCTCCGCCGCAAACACCCGGCGCGGCTCCTTGAGGGTGTAGACCAGCAGGATCGCAAAGAGCAGGCCCGGCAGGCCCAGGACCAGGAAGGCCGATCGCCACCCGTAGAGGTCGGTGAGTACGCCCCCCAACACCATGCCCAGCAGCCCGCCAACGGGGATGCCGATCCCGTAAAAGGCTATGGCGGAGGCGTGCTTTTCAGGAGCGACCATGTCGGTTATCAGAGAATGGGCGGCGGGCGCGCAGCCCGCCTCCCCTACGCCGACCCCCACCCGGGCCAGCAGCAGCTGGGCGAAGTTCTGCGCCAGGCCACAGACCACTGTCATGCCGGACCAGAGCGCCAGGGATACGGCGATGATTGTCACTCGGCTGGACTTCTGGTTATCCGCCAGCCGGGCGATGGGAAGGCCGAGGAAGGTGTAGAAGAGGGCGAAGGCGAGACCCGTGAGCAAGCCGATCTGGGTGTCGCTCAGGTTTAGGTCCTGCTTGATCGACTCCGCCAGGATGTTGACCACCTGGCGATCGAGGTAGTTGAGCGTTGAGACGATCAGCAGGAGCCACAGCGCATAGCTCGTGTAGGTCCGGCTGAACGGCGCAGCTTGGGTCGGCTCCGGGGGTGCCGCGGCTGTCACGCTGGCATCTGAGCTCATCGGTTCCCTCTCCGTCCGTCCCGCCAACGCCACTTTGCTTGTTTTCTTGAAGCGGAACTCTTCTTCTCATTGAACCCGGGTCCGAGCGGGTGTCAAGCGGCCCTTGAATTGCTTGCCACCCTGTCGGCGCGCCGGTCGAAAGGCCTTTACACGCGGCTCCGCCGCGTTAAGCAAATCAGAACACTCATTCCGGATGCAACGGAGAACCCGTGAGGCCGAGCATTCAGATCCTTCCCTCGACGGCCGTCGGGCGAGCGGGGACCCGCGTGGGCCCGCTGACCGGCGTCCGGGTCCTCGACTTCGGCCGCTACATCGCCGGACCCTACTGCGCCGCGCTGCTGGCGGAGTTCGGTGCCGACGTGATCCGGATCGAGAAGCGTGGCGGGAGCGAAGACCGCTTTGTCTCCCCCCTCGGAGAAGGCCTGGAAGGGGCCGTCTTCACCCAAATGAACCGCAACAAGCGCTCCATTACGCTTGATCCGATGAGCGAGGCCGGGCGCGGGGTGGTGAGACGCCTTTTATGTTCCGCCGACGTGGTAGTGGCGAACCTGCCCGGCCCCACCCTCACCGCCATGGGGCTGGACCAGACCAGCCTCTCCGCCCTGCGTCCGGACATCATCCTGGCCTCGACCTCGGCTTACGGCGACATCGGACCGCTGCGCGACCAGGTCGGCTTCGACGGGATCGGCCAGGTCATGTCCGGTGCCGTCCACCTTACTGGGACGCCCGACCAGCCCTACCGAACTCCGGTGGCCTGGGTGGACTTCGGGACAGCGCTACACAGCGCCTTCGGGGTCGTTCTGGCGCTGCTGGAGCGTGAGCGCAGCGGCCGCGGTCAAACGGTGGCGACATCCCTTCTGGGGACCGCGCTCGCATTCATGGCCCCGACACTCATCGAACAGGCCGTGACTAACAGCGACCGCCAAGCCATCGGCAACAAGAGCCACGGCTCGGCACCCACAGATCTGTACCGGACGCGCGACGGCTGGATCCTGACACAGGTGATCGGCCAGCCCCTGTTCCGCCGCTGGGCGGAGCTGATGGGCGAGCCGTCCTGGCTCGAGGACCCGCAGTTCGCCAGCGACAAGTCCCGGGCCGAGAACAGCGGACCGATCACCGAGCGCATGTCCCGGTGGTGCGCCGAGCGAACAGAGGCCGAGGCGCTGGCGATCCTCGGGGCGGCGCGCATCCCGGCGGGCCCGGTGCTTCGTCCCCAGCAGGTGCTGGACCATCCTCAAGTCCAGGCCATGGGACTGATGGCCGATACCCGGGCGCTGGGCGCGCCGCGGCCGGCACCGGCGTTCCGGGCACCCCTGCAGCTATCAGAGACGCCGGGCACGATCCAAAGCGGGCCGCCGCGGGTTGGCCAGCACACCGATGCCGTGCTGGAGGAGCTGGGCTATTCAGCCTGCGAGATCGCGGACCTACGGGCCGCCGGCGCGATCTAGGCGCTGCCGGCGACCGCCGCGGGGGTCGCGGACCCGCAGTCCCTTCTGGAGCAGGTGCCACTTCAGCTTGTCGAAGCGCTCGGCGAGCTGTTCCGGCGTGAGCGGCTCCTGCCGCGTCAGACCAGGGATCGCCATCATGCCTCGGCCCGGCAGCGCCGTGTTCGACATCACCGCTCGGGCGAAGCGTTCGATGTACTCCGCCTGGACCCGGCCGCCGATCAGCCCGCACCAGTCCTGGCCGAAGATTGTCACATGCTGCAGATCAAGTTTACGGACCAGGGCGGTGACCCAGCCGACATAGGCGGAATAGGTGTAGCGCGCCGGATCGACGTACTTGTCCGAGCGGCCAAAGCCGATCAGGTCCAGGACAATCAACCGGTAGCCGGCCTCGACGAAGGGGCCGATCATCTTTCGGTAGAGGTAACCCCACATCGGCTGGCCGTGGAGCAGCAGCAGGGTCTCGCGAGCGTCACGCGGCCCGGCGTCCACATAGGCCATCCGCACGCCCGGCTCGACTTCCAGGTAGCTGGGCGGCTACGGATAGTCCTCGATCTCCGCAACTGGGCCTCTGCGGTGCGAAGGATCTCGCGGCGGCTGACGAGTTTGGCATCGTTGAGCTTCCCTGGGTCACTTGCTGTCGCGCCGGCCATCACCGGTCGGGCAGGCCGAGGATGCGCTTGGAGACGATGTTGTTCTGCACCTCGAACGAGCCGCCGAAGATGGTGGTGGCCTTGCCGGCTAGCCAGCCGCGGACCTTTGCCAACTCCGCATCATCAAAGGCGTCGCCGGCCCAGCCCAGGCCCTGAAAGCCCATGATCTCGACCATCAGCTCTGCGCGGTCCTGGCCGATCTGCGTGCCGGCGTTCTTGAGGATCGAAGTAGCCGCCGAGGGACCCTGATATGACCGGGCCTCGGCCATCATCCGCTGCATCGTCAGCTGGAAGGCGCGGTGGTCCATCTCGTGGCGGGAGATGCGGCCGCGCAGGTCGAGGTCTTCGATGCGGCCCTTGTCGTCCCGGCCGATGCGGGTCACCGCCAATTCCGCGGGGGAGCCGTTGATCCCGAACACGCCGCCGCCTAGCGCGGCGGAACTGTCCCCCGACCGCTCATACTGCAGGAGCCTTTTGGCTATGGTCCAGCCGCCGTTCAACGGCCCCACAAGGTTCGCCTTGGGCACCTTCACGTCGGTGAAGAAGGTTTCGCAAAACGGCGATTCGCCCGCGATCAGCCGGATCGGCCGAACCTCCACCCCGGGATCACGCATGTCGATCAGCACGAAGGATATCCCCTCATGCTTGCGGCTGGTGTCGGTCCGTACCAGGCAAAAACACATGTCGGCCCACTGTCCGCCCGACGTCCACACCTTCTGGCCGTTCACCAGGAAGTGGTCGCCCACGTCGATGGCGCGGGTCTGTAGGGAGGCCAAGTCCGACCCGGAGCCAGGCTCGGAGAACCCTTGGCACCAGTTCACTTCCTGGCGCGCCAGCGGCGGCAGGTGCTCCTGCTTCTGGGCCTCGGTGCCATATTCCAGGAGCGTCGGACCTAACAGATCCTTGCCCAGGCCGCCGATTGGATTCCAGGCGCCGATGCGGTCCATTTCCTTTTGCAGCACCCGGGCTTCCGCCGCCGTGAGGCCACCGCCGCCATAGGCCTTCGGCCAGATCGGGGTCCCCCACCCCCGTTCGCCCATGGCCCGGGTCCAGGCGACGACGTCGGGCTCGGGTTCCCCAGGCGCCTCGTGAAGCGACCAGCCGCTCTTGCCCTTCAAGGATGGGACGAAGTGAGTCGCCAGCCACGCCCGCGCCTCAGCGCGGAAGGCCCGGAATTCGTCGAGGACCGGAGCGTTCATAGGCACCTACGATGCAGCCAGACCCACGAGCCTCTGGCGGATCAGCGCCTCGGCCTCACTCATTATCCCGTCGATCAACGCTTTGCAGGTGGGGACGTCGTGGATCAGCCCCACCACCATGCCGCAAGACCACACGCCGGCGTCCATCTCGCCGTCATTCATGATCTTCGGATACACCCCGCCCACTTCCTCCACGATGTCCTCGAATTTGAGGTTCGCCCCCAGGGCGCGCTCCTTCTCCAGCAGACGGTCGACGGCAGCGTTGGCCAGCACACGCTCTGTGTTGCGCAGCGGGCGCATGACCAAGCGGGTGTCCAGCTCGCTGGCCGCCACAATGGCCTGTTTCACGTTGTCGTGGATCGGGGCTTCCTTGGTGGCCATGAAGCGTGTGCCCATGTTGATGCCCTCGGCGCCAAGGGCCAGGGCGGCCACCAGTTGCCGGGCGTTAGCGACGCCCCCTGACGCCACGAACGGAATCTTCAGCTCCTCCGCCGCGCGCGGCAGCAGCACGAAGTTCGGTACGTCGTCCTCGCCGGGATGGCCACCGCACTCGAAGCCGTCGACGCTGACGGCGTCGCAGCCGATCGCCTCTGCCTTGAGCGAGTGGCGCACCGAGGTGCATTTGTGGATCACCTTGACGCCCGCCTCCTTGAGCGCCGGCAGCCACTTCTGCGGATTGTTGCCGGCGGTCTCGACCACCTTCACACCGCCGTCGATGATCGTCTTCACGAAGCCTGGGTAGTCGGGCGGGGTGATCGCCGGCAGGAAGGTCAGATTCACGCCAAACGGCTTGTCGGTCATCTCCCGGCAACGCGCGATTTCCTTCGCGAGGTTCTCCGGAGTCCGTTGGGTCAGGCCGGTGATGATGCCAAGGCCGCCGGCATTGGACACCGCCGACGCCATCTCGGCCAGGCCGACGAAATGCATCCCCCCCTGGATGATCGGGTGCTGGATTCCGAACAGTTCGGTGATGCGGGTTTTCATGGGTCGCTCCTGGGTCGGTGATTGAATTGGGCGGCGTCAAGCGGCCGAGCTGGCCGTCTTCATTCGGGCGATACGTTCGTCACGCAGCGCCGTGCGACGCATCTTTCCGGCATCGTCGCGTAAGGGATGGTCGACAAACTCGTAGGACCTGGGCCGCTTGTAAGTGACCAGCCGGTCCGCGAGGAACGCCTTCAGCTCCTCGGCCGAGACCTCGCTCCGCGCCTGGATGATGGCGTGGACCTGATTGCCGAGATCGTGGTCCGGCAGTCCGACGATGGCGCAGGACTGCACGGCCGGGTGCTCCTCCAGCGCCGCCTCGATCTCCGCCGGATACACATTGGCGCCGCCAACCAGGACCATGTCGGTCCGTCGGTCGGCGAGGTAGAGGAATCCGTCCCCGTCGAACCAGCCCATGTCGCCAAGACTCTCCCAGCCGTCGGGCAGCGTCCGAGCCTCGGCGCCGACGTAGTTGTAGGTCGGCGCCGCGCCCTGTGGTCGGCGCAGGTAGATCTCGCCGGTCTGCCCGACAGGCGCGGGCTGACCGGCCTCATCAAACACCTTCATCTCGCCCATGATCACCCGGCCCACCGATCCTCGGTGCGCCAGCCATTCGACGCCGGTGATTTCGGCGATCGCCTGGGACTCGGCCCCGCCATAGCGTTCCATCACCGCGTCCGGGCCGAACCAGTGGATGAAGGCTTCTTTCAGCCAAGGCGGGCATGGCGCCGACAGGTGCCAGACCGTCTTGATGCTCGACACGTCATAGCGGTCTCGCACCGCCTCTGGCAGACGCCAGATCCTGCCCATCATAGTGGGCACCAGATAGACCCAGGCGGCACCGCGGGCGGCGATCTCGGCCAGCGTCCCCTCCGGATCGAACCGGGGCATGACCACCAGGTGCGCGCCGATGGTCAGGGCGTCCACCATCATCGCGAACCCGCTGGTGTGATAGAGCGGCGCGGGCACCAGCGAAACCTCGCCGGGGCGCATCCGCCAGAAGCTGACGGGGTCCATCGCCGCCGGGGCCAACCCGGCCCTGCCTGCCAGGATCAGCTTTGGCCGTCCGGTGGAGCCGCCCGATGTCAACGCCCGGTTCACGGGCGCGACACGATCCTCCAGATCCGACTCATCATCCGAACGAGCGGCGATGTCGGAGATGGTCAGGATGGGGCGGTCAATCTTGTGCTGAGCCTCGGCGATCACGACGGGGGGCGCCGCCAGTGCGATGATCGCCTCCAGTTCCCCCTTCGGCAGTCGGAATGAGACCGGCTGCGGCGTTGCGCCAAGCTTCCAGATCGCCCAGCACGCTTCGATGAACCCGATGTCGTTGGGCAGGCCCAGGGTGACCAGGTCGCCGGCCGTCACCCCATAGGTCGCAAGGCCGCGGGCGAGCCGATTCGTACGCCTATGAAGCTGTCGATAGGTAAGCGTCCTCGGTCCACAGCTGACGGCCGGCGCGTCAGGCTGGACCTCAGCCATCTTGCAGAGCTTAGCGCCGTAGGAGATGTCAGGCTGGGGCATGTCTGCTCTCCTCCAGAACCATCATTCCTATTCATGAAAGTGGATTTCGGGCAAGAGTCAATCCTCGGATCGCCCGCTCCGCACTCGTTCCGGGGAAGGATCCCTCCCGAGCGACCGGGTTAGCCGCGGAACATTCTCTTGCGGAACACGTATTCTGGTTCATAGAGTTGTCGGCGCGGGCTGCGGGCCGCGTCTTGTTCGAACCTGGCTGCAACGGTCGGGCGCACGGAGGATTTTCTGGACATGCCTGTATCGAGCGTCGAGGAGTCGGAGCGCTTTCGCAACCGGGTTCGCGCTTGGCTGGAAGCGAACCTGCCGCCGACTCTTCGGGCCCATCCGCGCCGCGTTTCGGAGGCCATGGTGGACGGCGCTGAAATCCCCGATGACGTGAAGACTTGGCGGGCACGCTTCGGGGCGACCGGCTGGGGGGTCCCGGCCTGGCCGAAGCGGTTCGGCGGCGGTGGACTGAGCCCCGACGAGATTGGCGTCCTGAACGAGGAGATGGCGCGGATCGATGCGCGCAATCCGATCGGCGGGCTGGGCGTAATGATGTTCGGACCGACGCTGCTGGAATTCGGGAACGAGGAACAGCTCCAACAGCACATTCCACCGATCGCGCGTAACGAGATCCGCTGGTGTCAGGGTTTCAGCGAGCCGGGCGCCGGGTCCGACCTGGCCTCCCTGCGCATGGCCGCCGAGGACTGTGGGGACCACTTCCTCGTGACCGGCCAGAAGATATGGACAACGGGCGCCCAGTTCGCGGACTGGTGCTTCTGTCTGGTGCGCACGAAGAATAGCCCCAAGAAACACGACGGGATCAGTTTCCTGCTGGTCGATATGCGCTCGCCTGGGGTCGAGGTGCGGCCGATCCGGCTGATCAGCGGCGAATCGCAGTTCTGCGAGACCTTCTTCACGGAGGTAATGGTGCCCAAGGCGAACCTTGTGGGGCCGTTGAACGGCGGCTGGGCGATCGCCAAACGGCTCCTGCAGCATGAGCGCCAGGCCGCCAGCGGCGGGGCGAGCCCGCTGGGCGCGCCATCGACGCTGCGCCTAAGCGACCTCGCCCGCGAAACAGTGGGCGTCGACAGCGATGGACGGCTCACCGATCCCGATCTGCGGCGTCGGCTCACCGAGCACCTGATGGACGCGCGCGCCTTTGAGCTCACCCGGGCCCGCGGCGAGGCCGAGCGCCGTTCCAACAGCGACCCGTCCACCATCTCTTCGATCCTGAAGAACGCCGGCTCGCGCGTAAGTCAGCTCCGGGCGGAGCTGACCCTCGAGGTGCTGGGCCACCAGGGGCTGGGTTGGAGCGGCGAGGCTTTCGCGGCGAGCGAGCTCGCATCGGTTCGCACCTGGCTGCTCGGCAAGTCGGGCTCGATCGCTGGGGGCTCGCACGAGGTTCAGAACAACATTATCGCGAAGCGAATCCTAGGCCTGCCGGATCCGGCAGGCTCCAGCTAGGGGGACGGAAATCAGATCCTTGGCCCTGTCCGTGCCAAGTGCCACCGCAATCACGGAACCGCCGCGAAGCCTGATGTCGGACTGAAGCCCTCCGCAAGGCCCGATTGCCGCAGCCAAGTCTCCACAGCCTCAGCTTCGGCGGACGTCAGCCGGCGTCGAATTCGGTCCTGAATCATCATTCGCGCCCGCTCCGGATAGGCGCGGGCAAGGTAGCTCGCCGGTTCGCCATAGGTAGAGATGTCAAAGGCTTTGCGGCCGTCAGCCAGGGCCTGGGCGTTAGCCAGAAGAAACGGCGCGTAGTGCTGGGCCATTCCCTCCAGGAGGTGTCGGGCAAACAGGGTGGACTGCGGGAAAGGTGCCAGTCCCCCGCTGCCATCCCACCTGTCCGCCCGTTCATTCCAAGCCACCAGGCGCGGGAAGCGTTTGACCACCTTCGCGGGATCGGGATCGTGCAGCGTGTGGGCGCGGAAGCCGCCCAGGACCATGCAGTCCACAGCCGTCGGGCGGTCTCCAAGCAGGTACCTAGTTTTCATCAGCTGTTCGTCAGCGGCCTCAAGCAGCCGGACGTACTCCGCTTCGGCTGCCTGCTGGTGGAACTCGGTCTCGGTTCCGGTGGCGCGACAGGCGCGCGGCCCCCAGGACAAGACCGCTTCGGCCATGGCGGGCTCGGCGATAATGTTGGCCACGAACCGGGCGCTGTCGGGATAGTGCCATCGATAGTGCACCATCACCCTCGCCGTCCACTCGTCCAGGTACTCCTCCGCCAGATGGGTCAGGACGCCCAGCGGTCCAGACGGAAACATCGCCCGGTCGGGAAACCGATGATCGAGCAGGTCGATGATCGGCGTGGTGTCCGCGATCATCCAGCCTTCGGGGGTGGCGAGGACGGGAACCTGATGGGTGCCAGCCCGAGCCTCAATCGCCTGACCGTCCGGTCGGCCCCGCTTCAGCATGAACTCGAAGGGCGCACCGTAGAAGATCAGGGCGGCCTCCAGCTTGCGGGTGAAGAGACTGGGTCCCGATCCGTAGAGGACATATCCTGAGGGGTTCGCCATCAGTCCACCGCCAGTCGGTTGCCGTCCTGGGTGCGTGGCCGGGCCAGATCGATGCCGTACAGCGTCAACATTTCCGTTTCCTCCACAAATCACCTGGCGGTCAGGAAGGCTCCACCAAACCCATACCTCGCGGATCGTCAGGCGAATTCTCTTGACCGGAATAATTATTTCGGTTCGCATACGCGGCAGCGAACAACGAAAAGCAAGAAGAAACCTAATGGCCCAGGCTCAACTGTTCTCTGATGTCATCCGCACCCAGGCCTTGGAACGCCCCGAAAGCGTCGCCGCGACGTGCAACGGACTAAACCTCACCTATGGCGAACTGGACAACCGCGCGAACCGGGTGGCCCGGGGCCTCATCGCCGCGGGCTGTCGTCCCGACGCCCGTGTGGCGATCCTGTCGAAGAACTCCAACGAATATATCGAGATCCTTGGCGGCGCTTTGAAGGCGCGGGCGGTCCTCCTCGCGCTCAACTGGCGTCTGGCCGCATCGGAGCTGCGCTACATCCTGGACCATGGCGAGGCGCAGTTTCTGTTCGTCGAAGCCGAGTTCGCGGACCTTGCCGGGCAGGCCGCCGATGTCCTGCGGGAACCGGGCCAGGTGATCCTGATCGGCACAGGACAGGAGTACGAGAGCTGGCGCGACTCCCAGTCGAACGAGGATCCTCGGCTTGGAGGCGCTCTGTC
Source organism: Phenylobacterium sp. (assembly GCF_022402485.1). GTDB lineage: Bacteria > Pseudomonadota > Alphaproteobacteria > Caulobacterales > Caulobacteraceae > Phenylobacterium. The sequence goes on from NZ_JAKRSA010000012.1 coordinate 153,153, forward strand.
TGACATCTTTGTGCAGATGTACACCAGCGGCACCACCGGACTGCCAAAGGGCGTTCAACTGACCCATGCCAGCTATGCGGCATCATTCGCGGCGATGGATGCCCTGGACTGGAACAGGACTGGTCCCGAGGACACGATTTTCGCTCCGGCGCCGTTCTTCCATGTGAACGGTCTCAATGGAATCCTGCGCTCGCTCCAGTCTGGAAGCCGGCTGTTGAGCGTCGATCAGTTCCGCCCGGCAGAGGTGGTTGCACTCTTCGAGAGCGAGCGGGTCACGCGGGGGGGCATGGCGCCGGCCATGGTGCAGATGTGCCTGGAAGTTCCCGGGATCGCTGAGCGGGACTTTTCAGCGCTCCGGCTGATCATGTACGGGGGCTCGCCCATCAGCGAGACCGTCATGAAGAAGGCGCGCGACGTGTTTGGCTGCGACTTCGCCCAGGCATACGGCATGACCGAGACATCCGGTGCCCTGACGATGCTAACCCCCGCCGACCACCGGGATGACAGCCGCCTCCTGGCCTGTGGCCGCCCGCTTCTGGGCATAGAACTGAAGGTGGTGCGCCCCGACGGAAGCACCTGTGACACGCGCGAGGTGGGCGAGGTCGTGACCCGGGGGGCAATGCTGACCCCCGGCTATTGGAAGGACTCCAAGGCGACCGCGGAGACTATTCGCGACGGCTGGCTTCACACTGGCGACGCAGGCTATTTCAACGAGGACGGCTATCTCCACATCCATGACCGGGTGAAGGAAATGATCGTCTCCGGAGGTGAGAACGTCTATCCGGCCGAGGTCGAGAATGCGCTCGCCAAGGATCCGGATATCTCTGATGTGGCGGTGATCGGGGTGCCTGACGAGAAATGGGGCGAGGCTGTCAAGGCGATCGTCGTGCTGCGACCAGGTGCCGCCGCCGATGGCCCTGCGATCATCGCCCGGGCGCGAACCCACATCGCCGGCTACAAGGTCCCAAAGAGCATCGACTTCATCGACGTGATTCCTCGGAACCCCTCCGGCAAGATCCTCCGGCGCGACCTTCGCAAGCCTTACTGGGCGGACCGCACCCGCGCCGTGAACTGAGCCAGGATACTATGGTCCGTCCAGTCAGGATTCCTTGGGTAGCTCCAGATAGTTCATCATCAGCCGGGTGAGCTGATCGATGAGGCCCGGGTCGGTGATCGGGCCCGGCGCCTCGCCATGCAGCATCCTTTGGATCAGGACCGCCGACACCGACTGCAATGCGAATTTGCAAAGGGCTTCCGCATCGCCGAGGGGCGCAGCGTCCCGTGACCGAAGGAAGGCCGCGAGCCCGCGCGCTGCGTAGACGTCAGCATCGGCCAGGGCGGCGAAGTACGGTGCCCCGACCCCTTCCAGGCTGCGCTGGAAGAGCGCGCGAAAGAACCCGGGGTGCCGTTCAATCTGGCGCGCCGTGTTCATCACCAGCGTCCGCAGCACTTCTGAGACCGGCGCCGTCTTCCAAGCCGGCATCGAAAAGAAGCGGTCGATATTCTCTCGTCCGCGCAGCGCGAACTGAGTCTGCAGGGCGCGGAACAGCGCCTCCTTGTCGCGAAACCGGCGATAGAAACTGCCGATGGAGCAACCGGCTAACACCGAGATATCGCTGACCCTCGCCGCATCGTAACCGTGTTGCGCAAAGACCTGTTCACCGGCTTGCATCAGCCGGGCCTGCGCGTCCCGACTCCGGGCCTGGTTAGCCGGGAAAACGCCATCGATTTCCTCAAGGTTCAAGCTGATCCGTTCCAAGGCGAGTCCCGTTCTCGCCGCTCAAGTGACGATCCGCGAGCAGCGTGTAGGTGAATTGCCACATGAACCTCGAAAGACAAACAGTTGTTGGAGTCCTGGACGGCCGTGGCGCGCGATCCCGTCGAAGGCGCTGATTCTCGCGACTATCCTGCCTTGGAGCGGGGAAAGCATGACGTCTGAGCCCGGCAAGACCTTAGCTCGCCCCGGCCCGGATCGGCGCCTTCACGTCAGCAGAACGGCAATCGCCAGGACGAACCCTGGCGGTCCAACAACCACAAGGACCGTTTCCAAACAAGCACTTGGCGATCTCGCGGAAAAGCAGCGACGCAGCGAAGGCTGCCGGCGCCGCCGGCTTGGAACCCAGCGGCGCCCCAGGCGTGGAGACCTGTCAGCTATAGATTTCGAACAGGCCCGCCCCGCCCTGGCCGCCGCCGATGCACATGGTCACGACACCCCATTTGGCCTTGCGCAGACGGCCTTCCTGCAGGATGTGGCCGGTGAGCCGCGCACCGGTCATGCCGAAGGGGTGCCCGATGGCGATCGAGCCGCCATTCACATTATACTTCTCCGGATCAATGCCCATTCGGTCACGGCTGTAGAGACACTGACTGGCGAAAGCCTCGTTCAACTCCCAAAGGTCGATGTCATCTACCGTCAGCCCCTGGCGCTTTAGCAGCTTCGGGATCGCAAACACTGGACCAATCCCCATCTCGTCCGGCTCGCAACCTGCGACGGCCCACGAGACGAAGCGGCCCAGGGGCTCGAGGCCTCGGCGTTCGGCTTCCTTGGCCTCCATGAGGACGACCGCCGCCGCACCGTCCGACAGCTGGCTCGCATTGCCTGCGGTTACAGACTTTCCGGAGCCCTTCACCGGGTCCAGCTTCTGGAGGCCCTCAAGCGTCGTGTCGGGGCGGTTGCACTCATCGCGCGAGACCGTGTAGGCGACCACGGATTCCGCCTTGGTATCCCTGTCCACTACCCGCATCTGGGTGGGCATGGGGACGATTTCGTCCCGAAACTTGTCGGCCTGTTGGGCGGCCGCCATGCGGCGCTGTGATTCTAACGAAAACGCATCCTGGGCCTCGCGGCTCACCTTGTAGCGTTCCGCCACGATGTCCGCCGTGTCGATCATCGCCATGAAGATGTCGGGCGCGCGGCGGATCAGGTCGGGGTCGATGGCTTCCTTCGGCATGCCTCCGCCGGGAATGGAGATGCTCTCGACGCCACCCGCGACGACACAGTCGGCGCCATCTCCGCGGATGTGATTGGCGGCCATGGCGATGGTCTGCAGGCCCGAGGAGCAGAACCGGTTTACCGTCACCCCGGCCGTTGTCACCGGCATGCCCGCCAGCAGCGCGACCTGGCGCCCGATATTGGCGGCACCATGGGCATTGTTGCCCATGTAGCAGTCCTCGACAAAGTCCGGCTCGACGCCTGAGCGCGCAACGGCATGCTTCACTGCATGGGCGCCCATAGACATTGGCGGCGTGATGTTGAATCCGCCTCGGCCGGACTTGGCCAGGCCGGTGCGGGCGTAGGAGACGATGACGGCTTCGCGCATGAAGAGATTCCTTCGTTGTGAATGAGCGTTGGACGCCGGATTCGAGGGCGGCCTCGGCGGTAGGGTCGAACCTCCGCCACTCGGGGGCGGCGTCGCCTAGCGGCCGGTGAACACCGGAGGCCGCTTGGCCAGGTAACTTCCAACACCCTCCTTGAAATCTTCGGTTTGGGTGCACCGCCCCTGTTCGAGGTCAGCCGCCGCGAACGCAGCGTCGTATCCATTGTCGGCGGCCGTCCAAATCTGGGCCTTCATCGCCGCGAGGGCCCGAGGCGCCGCATTGGCGGCGATGGCGCGGGCGTAGACATCCACATGGGTCATCAGTCGATCATCTTCGACCACCTCATTGACCAGCCCGATGCGCTCGGCCTCAGCCGCATCGACCCGCCGCGCCGTGTAGAGAAGATCGGCGGCCCGGGCGATCCCGATCAGCCGCGGCAACAACCAACCCATGCCCTTCTCCGCCGGAACGCCCAGGCGGGCGAATGTCGCGTTGAACACGGCCGAGCGCGCCGCGAAGCGAATGTCGCAGTGCAGGGCCAGGATGAAACCCCAGCCAAACGCCGGTCCGTTGATGGCCGCGATGGTTGGCTTTCGGCAGGTGATCAATCCGTTCCACCCGCGGGTGAAGTCGTGGCCAAGAGCGGGACCAACGTCATCGCCCCAATGGGGCTGCGGCGCATTATTGGTCCGGGCCGCTGCTGTCCTGTCCGCCGATAGGTTGGAGCCCCCTTCCGACGCCGCAGCGCTGATGGCGCCCAGGTCCAACCCGGCTGAGAAACCGCGCCCTGCGCCGGTAATGACAATAACGCGGACATCCGGATCGGCGCCCCACTGCGCGATGATCGCGAAGAAGTCCTCTAGCATAGCAGGGGTCAGCGCGTTCAGCTTCTCCGGCCGATTGAACGTCAGCGTCGCCACGCCGTCGGCGATCACGGTGAGGAGCTTAGGTTCGTCGTCCATGTAGGGCCCCTTTGGACAGTCTTCCGCCCGCCTGTCCCCATCGGTCAGTTTGGGGTTCAAACGACAATACAGATTGCCAATGATGATGTGAATGATTATTCCGCTTTTGGTGTCAAAACGCGCGCCAGACTCTTGAAGCGCCGGCTGTTCGATCCTGGAAGGTGTAACGATGCAGGTGATCAACGCGGTGCAACCCGGCGGCGACCAAGCCAATGACTTCTTCAGCACGCCCGACGATGGCCCATTCGTGATGGTCAACCTGCTGAAGTTCAAGCCGTTCGCAGAGTACGCGGACGGTTCGGACGCCCACATCACCGGGGCCGAGGCCTATGCGCGCTACACGGCTGAAGTCCGCAAGCTCCTGGTCTCGTTCGGGGGTCGCCCACGGTTCTCTGGCACCGTGACGGGGATCCTGCTGGGCGAGGTAGGCGAGCTCTGGGACATGATCGCCCTGGCGGAATACCCCTCTCTGGCCGCCATGAGCGAGATGATGCGGTGCCCCGAAATGCAGGCCATTTCCCACCACCGCCGCGCCGGGCTCGCCGGTCAGCTGAACATCCGGACTCGGCCCCACGCCGATCATGAAGTTGTGACGGACGCCCCCTAGCGTCCGTCACAACGACGCCGGATCAGCGGCCTTGAAACACAGGCGAGCGCTTCTCGACGAAGGCCTTTGACGCGGCCTTGTGGTCTTCGGTCATCATGGTGCGGATCATGTGGATGGCTTCGGAGTCGAGCACTTCGGTCAGAGTGCCGTGGTCGGCCACATTAAGGTTCTTCTTCATGTGGCCGATGGCGATGGTCGGCAGGCTGGCCAGGCGTCGCGCCAGTTCGCCGGCGGCCTGGGCCAGTTCAGCGGCGGGGACCGCCCGATTGACGATTCCCAGCGCGGCCGCCTCGGCGCCGGTGATGACCTCGGCCATGAAGTAGAGCTCCCTGGCCTTGGCCGCGCCCACCAGATGGCTGAGGAAATAGCTGCCTCCATAGTCGCCCGACACGCCGACTTTCGCAAAGGCCGTGGTCAGCTTGGCCTCGCTCGCGGCGATGCGCAGGTCGCAGGCCAGCGCCATGGAGAATCCCGCGCCGGCTGCGGCGCCCGGGATCACCGCCAGCGTCGGTTTGGGCATTTCGTGCAGCAGCCGGCTGAGCTCCATGCCAGTGCGCAGGCCATGTAGTTTCTGCTCGAAACTCACCCCGCCGGCTCCGCCCGGCCCACCTGGACTGTCGGCGGCGAACCCCTTGACGTCGCCGCCAGCACAGAAGGCACCGCCCGAGCCGGTGAGCACTAAAGCCCTGACCTTTGGATCGGCGGCAATTCGCAGGGCAGCCTCCGACAGGGCTGCAAGCATTTCACCCGAGAGCGCATTGCGGGCGTCGGGCCGATTCATGGTCAAGGTGGCGACGCCATCCTCAATCGTCTCGAGCAAATGGTCGGTCATGGCATGAAGTCCCTTTGTGATCATGATTTCCGCTGTGCGGCTCGGCGTTGGGTCTCGCCCCGGCGACCCAGCTCAGCACGACGCATCGTACGCTTGCTGACGGCTCGCTTGGATTCGGAACCAGTATTCCCGTTCAAGAGATATTGTACGGCCCGATTGTCAAGCCGATCAGCGGGCAAGACCGAAAATTCGGGTTGCCTCCACTTCGGGTTGCCTCCACCATGTATCCCGAACGATTATTCCGCTTCAATTATGGACGCGGCGCGGTGACTGTCACTTGCCGTGAGGTTTCTGGCAGAGCGCCGGTGGTACGGCCGGGCGTCCCGATATTGGAGAAGATTCGGTGCGCCGCCTGAAGTCTCCGGTAGCGGCTCGAACGAAATACAGAACAAAACTGCCGCAAACGTGTACTTGGACTTCCGATCCGCGGTGAGTCCCCAGGGACAATCCGCAGGCGTTCGGCCATCATCGGCCGGGGCCACTCGGTTGTCCAAGGAACGTTGAGCAAAGTCGTACAACGAAGAGCAGATGGTCGATCCTAGCACCTCAGACATCGACGGACTTGATGGCGTCTACCCTGCCAGGCAGGCGCGAAGCCGAATGGCCCGAGAGCGGCTGCTCGTTGCCGGAAACGCCGTCTTCGCGAGCAAGGGTTATGACGACACCCATGTGACGGAGATCGCCAGCGCGGCCGGATATTCGATCGGCACATTCTATGCGCGGTTCCGCGACAAGGATGCGCTGTTCGCCGCGCTGCAGCACCGCTTCACTCGTCGCGGCCGCGCAAACATCGAGAAGTTTTTTGACCTGAAGCGATGGGATGACGCTCCACCAGCGGAGGTCATAGAAGCCTATATCGAAGGCACCCTCAGGGTGCTGGCACGGCACTCGGGCTTCTTCCGGGCGCTCTACCAGAGAAGTTTGGTCGGCGACGAGACGGTCCATTGGCCCGAACTAAGAGCCGGGACTCAATTCGCTGCCTTGAAGATCGCCGAACTCATCCGGCGCAAAGCGCCTGAAGCGGACCGCCCCGACCTGAACGCGCTATGTGTTTTTTGCCTGCGCACATCAGAAGGAATGCTCATCCACCGCATTCTGAATTGGGAGATCAATGAGGAGTTTACGCAAGATTATATCGTAAAGACCCTCACGCTCATGATCGCTTCCACTCTTAACATTCGCACGGTCTGAGGCCCAGGCGAATCTTCCCACTGATTGGGCTTTAAAAGGCCCGGCGGCCGTGGCATTATCGGAACCAAGAATCTCATTCGCATTTTATGCAAATAGAGGGGCGGTTTCGATGACATTGAATTGTACCTGCAAAAGTGCATTGGCTTTAGGGAGCGTCATCACCGCTCTGAATTGGGGGTCACCGGCTCTCGCGCAGACGACAGGAGTCGAGCTCGAAGAATTAGTGGTCACCGCCCAGAAACGGGTCGAGAACGTTCAGGACGTGCCAATTTCCATCGTGGCGGTTAGCGGTGCCGAGATTGATCGGGCACATATCCAGAACTTTTCGCAGTTGACCTCCGTTGTTCCGAGCCTGCAGTTCAGCACCTCGAACAACTTCCGGAACGCGACGATCTCACTGCGAGGCATCGGCCAGTCGGGCGCTAATCCCGGTATCGAGTCCAGCGTCGGCGTCTTCATCGATGGCGCCTATGTGCCAGGGTCCAGCGCCCTGATTGCAGACCTGACGGACATCCAGTCGGTAGAGGTGCTGAGCGGCCCGCAGGGTACGCTTTATGGCCGCAACACGCCTCTGGGCGCGGTCAATATCGTCACGCGCGAACCGCAGGTCGATCTGGAAGCCATGTTGACCGCAGGCTACGGCAACTACGATCAGACGTCCGTGAAGGGCTATGTGGGCGGGGCGCTGGCGACCAATGTGGCCTCGCGCGCCTCGTTCTGGGCCCGCGATCGAAGTGGCTTTGCCTACAACCTTGCGACCGGGAAACACGTCAATGACTTCGCGGGCGCAGGCGGACGCCTCCGCACAGTCTGGAAGCCCTCTGACGCCCTCAAGCTCGACCTCGCGACCTACTACTCCAACGTATCGGCCAATGACGGGGTCTCCGATGTCATCGACGCGGCGGGACCCACTGGGGTGGCGACGCCCGGCTACCTCGCGGCGACGGCGGCGCTGGGATATACGTTTCAGAACTACGGAAACCGCGACTTCGTCGTCCAGACCCAGGATCTAACCAACTCCAAGGCGATCGCGTATGGTTCCAGTCTGACCGTAAACTACGCGTTCGGTAACGGCTACACGCTGACCGCGATCACCGCGGGTGACTACAACAAGGGCGGCGGAAATCCCTACGCCAACGCGGCGTTGCCTCAGAAAATCCTGATCCTTACGGAGCAGGGGATCATCAAGTCCTCAAGCCAGGAGCTGCGCCTAGCCTCACCGGCGGGCCGCCGGCTAGAATACATCGCGGGACTTTACGCCTATCGCCAGACCTATGACTTTAACTCGACGGTGACGATCGGTCCCGATGCCAATCGATTGTTGCCGCTGCCGGCTGCGGCGGGCGGGCCGACCCGGTTCAAGGCCGGCGACACGGAAGTTACCAACGTCAAACTGAACACCGAAAGTGAAGCGGTGTTCGGAACAGCCTGGTTCAATCTCACCGACACCTGGAAGATCCAGGCGGGGGCGCGCTATGTGTGGGAGCACAAGGACGGCACCATCTTCCATGTGAACCTTCCCGGCGCCAACGCCGCCTTCCGGGCAGCCTTTGGTCCGAATCCGGTCGGACCAGTCTCGCGCACAGAGAACAATTTCACCTGGCTGTTGAGCACTCAATACAAGATCACACCCGACATCATGGTCTTCGCCACCGTCTCGACCGGCTGGAAATCCGGGGGGTTCAACGCCCGACTGACCCCCGTCGGCGTGCCCGTGGAGTTCGAATCCGAATCCTCGACCGACTATGCGGTGGGGATCAAATCCGAACTGTTCGACCGCCGGTTCCGGCTCAATGTGACGGCCTTCGACATCGAGTTGAAGAACTTCCAGTCCTCGATCCTGAACCCTGTAACCCGCTCCGGGTTCATCACCGGAAACGCCGGTGCCCGCGAAACCCGGGGCGTCGAGGCCGACTTCGTAGCGGTCCTTTCGGAACATGTGCGGCTGAACGGCGGCATCACCTATCTGGCGGCCGAATACACCGACTATGCCAACGGTCCTTGCTACAGCGGAAGACCGTCGGACGGTGCCGCGCCCGGAACCTGCACCTTCAACGGTCTGCGGCCCGACAGGTCACCGAAGGTCAAGCTGAACATTGCGGCGAACTACGTCACCCCGATCAGCGACCATCTGTCGTTGGACGCCCGTTTGGAAGTGCAGCACACCAGCTCGCAGACCTATGATGCGGCTCTGGACCCCAACACCCGGGAACCGGCGGTCACCCTGCTGAACGGCAACATCGCCCTCAAGCCAAAGGAGGGGCGCTGGGCGTTGGGTCTGTGGGCTCGGAATCTTACCGACGAGCACCACTTCCAGTTCATTAGCGCCACCCCAGCAACCACGCTTGTGAGCACCGGTGGGGTAGCTGGCGGACGAGGCTACAGCGGCTACTATGCCGAGCCTCGCACCTATGGCGTCGAGCTGACGATCCGCTACTAGCCGCCCGACCTGGGCTCCGAACATCCAAACCCTTGATACCGGCGACCCCCGCGGGCCGCCGGCCACTTGACCCCACGCGGGTCGCAACTCACGGACTAGCAAGTATGATCAAGACACGCATCACCGAGATGTTCGGCGTGGAGACTCCCCTCGTGATGGGTGGGATGACCGGGGTGAGCTATGCGCCCCTGGTGGCGGCGGTGGCGGAGGCGGGGGCTCTGGGGTTCCTGGTGGCACACCTTTACCCCACGGCTGAGGCGCTGATGGAAGCGATCCAGCAGATTCGTGACAAGACCGACAAGCCGTTCGGGGTGAACCTGACCATCCTGCCGTCGCTGAACCCGATCCCCTATGATGAGTATCGCCGGGCGATCATCGAGAGCGGGGTGAAGATCGTGGAGACCGCCGGGCGCAACCCGGTGGCCCACATGCCGGACTTCAAGGAGGCTGGGGTCAAGGTGATCCACAAATGCACCTCGGTGCGTCATGCAGTGACCGCCGCCGCCCTGGGCGTGGACGTGATCAGCATCGATGGCTTTGAGTGCGCCGGTCACCCCGGTGAGGACGACATCGGCCTGGTGGTGCTGCTGCCGGCCACGGTGGACAAGCTGGACATTCCGGTGATCGCCTCCGGCGGCATGGCCGATGGCCGCAGCCTAGTGGCGGCCCTGGCCCTGGGCGCCGAGGGGGTCAACATGGGCACACGGTTCATGGCCACCCGCGAGGCGGAGATCCATGAGAATGTGAAGAAGAAGATCGTCGAGAACACTGAACGCGACACCATCCTCACCAACCGCACCTTGCAGAATACAGCCCGCGTGGCGCGAAACGCTGTGTCGAAGGAGGTCGTCGAGATTCAACGCGACCCCACAAAGACTATCGAGGACGTGCGCCATCTGGTCGCGGGTATCCGCGGGCGCACAAACGTCATGCAGGCCGGCGACATGGATGGCGGCATTTGGACCGTTGGTCAGAGCCAGGGGCTGATCCACGACATTCCCACGTGCGCCGAACTGGTGCGCAACATCATGGCCCAGGCCGAAGATGTCTTGGCCTACAACGCCGCCCGACGCGTGGCGTGAGGGCCGACCGAATCAGGTCGAGGAACTCCAGAATCGCTGCGATAAACGCGACGCTTGCCGAAGGGGCAGATAATCGGTGTCGGCACCGGGGCACCCTGCTGCTCGCTGCGACCGCGGCCGTAACGGCCGTGGCCCAGGCCCCCACCCCGCCTACCTTCGGTCCCGACAAGGTCGGACCGCCCGTAGATATCGCTATGTAGCTGAACGAGGAGGTTCACTTCAAAGGGGTCAAAGAAGTCAAGGCGATCATCGCGACGAAGTCCGGCACAAGCATTGAGCCCGCCGGGACCGTCGCCTTCGGGCGCCAGCAGATCGCCGGCTACAAGCTGCCTAAGACGGTAGACTTCGTCGATGCGATCGCGCTCAACGCCTCGGGAAAAATCCTGCGCCGCGATCCGCGCAAGGCCTTTTGAGAAGACCGCGAAAGCTAGGCTCAGGACTCATTGGTCATAGCCAGAAGATGACGGTTGCGGCGATGGCGGGCATGAAGGTTTGGGCGCATCGGTCGTAGCGGGTGTGGATACGTCGCCAGTCCTTGAGCCTGCCGAACATGTTCTCGATCCTGTGGCGCTGGCGACAGAGGGTCCAGTCGTGATCGGTGTGGACCTTTCGGTTGGCCTTTGACGGGATGCACGAGGTGATGCCCCGCTGGATCAGCGCGGCCCGGAACCAGTCGGCGTCGTAGCCCCGGTCGCCCAGCATGGCCTTGGCTTTGGGCAGGGCGTCGATCATCAGGGCGGCCCCCTTGTAGTCACTCATCTGCCCATCGGAGAGCAACAGGACCAGCAGACGCCCGTGGCCGTCGCACACGGCGTGGAGCTTGGAGTTCAGCCCGCCCTTGGTGCGCCCGATACGTCGGGCAACAGCCCCTTTATGAGCAGACTAGCCGCCGTCTGATGGGCCTTCAGGTGGGTGGCGTCGATCATCAATCGCTCGGGCCGAGGCCCCTTGGCCGACAGTTCAGCGAAGATCCGGTTGAACACGCCCAAACGGCTCCAGCGGATGAACCGGCTGTAGATCGTCTTCTGCGGCCCGTAATCCCTCGGCGCATCACGCCAGCGCAAGCCGCTGCGGATCACGAAGATGATGCCACTCAGCACTCGCTTCTCGTCCAACCGTGGATTGCCGTGCGACTGGGGGAAACACGGCTCTATCCGCCGCGTCCGCTTATCCGTCAGCCAGAACAGATCACTCATGACAGGCTCTCCGCCACAAGTGAATGAGATCGAATACGCCCTGCGTGTCCCTTTAGCGGGTCCTGAGCCTAGGAAGTGACAGCTTGAAGTGGTTTCTACTTCAAGCTGTCATGGGTGAGCCGAACAGCACCTCGCAACCTGTTCCGGCCAGGGCGGCGTCGGCCCGTTTGCGGTCTGCGGGCGCGAGGGCGGTATATTCTTGACGTAGCCACATCAGACATTTGGCCTGGTAGGTGAACGGCTGTTGCACCCACCTCTGGCCGTCGATCTCGGTGACTACTTCCGCTGCTCCCGCTTGCACCGCCTTCGCGTTGGCCAGCAGCAGGGGCGCATAGACCCGGCCCACTTCCTTGAGGATTGCGGTCAAGGTGGACGGCAGGGCGGTGATGTCGAACCAGTCGGCATCGGTGGGTTCGAGACCCGTCAAATCCTCCGCAGCGCTCGTCCAGGCGAAGACGCGGGGTGCCTTGACAGCTGTTATAGCCATGGGCGTTGGGTCGAACAGAGCTAGTTGGGTGAGTTGGCCCAGGCAGCCGAAGTCGCCGGCACCAGGCCGTTCGCCGAGCAGGAACCTGTGCACGGTCAGGTGCGCCTCCATGGCTTCCAGAAAACGCAGGTAGCTGGCTTCGATCAGCCCCCAGGTTGACTCGTTCGAGCCCACATAGCGCAGTCGCGGGATCTGCCGGCCGGAAATGGTTTCGCCCGCCTCCTTCAACGCCGCGTCGGGCATGAGCCCACGGGTCCACGCTGGCAGAATGGCTGCAGCGTGGGCGATATCATCAGCGTAGTGCCAGCGATAATGGAACATCGCCTTAGTCAGCCATTCGTCACCGTAGTCCTCCAGCAGCGCGTCCAGTAGGGCCAGAGCCGGGTCGGCGGGCCGCACCGATCGCCCAGCGAACATCTTCTCCAGGTGCCGGATGATCGGGGTGGAGTCGGTCATCGCCTGCAGTTGGCCCTCGGCATCGGGGAAGTAGAACGTGGGTAGCAAGCCCACCTTGGCTCGCGGCAGGCCCTGGACCTCATGCGAGGCCAGGATCAAACGATATGCGATCCGCCGGTAGCGGAGCACAGCCAGCATCTTGCGGGTGTAGGGCGAGCCCGGCACCCCGTGCAACGCCACCAGATCATGCACGACAGCCATCTCAACTCTCTCGCATTTTAATCATTGGAATTTAGTAGAACCGAAATTATAGTTCCTAATTCCACATTGGAATAGCTGAATCAAGCTAAATTTATACTCGCATTGGGGGTACCCGCCGCGCCTAAGGTTCGCCGCCGTCGTTCTTGGGCAGCCCCTCGCGACTCGCGATTGATAGGGAGCGCGCTCGGTGGGGTCGCTGGCTCGGTTGTAGAGCTAGAACTTCCTGCAAGGCCCGCAGCTCTGTAGCTTCCAGTCGCCGTCGATCACGCGGTTGCTAGGCGGCGGCGCGCCACTGCGGCGGTCGAGAAGATGTCTATGCCGCAGCCCTGATTGGGATAGACCGTGTCGAACGGGATGCCGCTGGGCCACCGAATAACGTAGGGCGCGCGCCGCCTTCGAAGAAGGTCATCTTCCAGCTTCAGAAGGGCATGCTGATTTCGGGGAGGCCAATGTACCCGGCGGCACCGGTGTCGGTAGTGAAGATCACAAGGGTGTTCTGATCGAAGCCTTCGTCCTTCAAAGCTTGGAGGATGCGCCCGACGTTGTTGTCGAGATTGCGGACCATGGCACCGACGACGCTAGGTTCCAGTGCTTTCCGGGGAAGTAGGTCTGGGCCAAATCGAATGCTTCCGCCCTGTGACAACCAGGTCCATATTGGCTCAGGTTATGGTTCAGATTTGCTCGTACAATTTTTCGAGCAATTTCAGCGCCTTAACTAGGCCGTTGGCGCACCCGACACGATTCGAACGTGTGACCTTTGCCTTCGGAGGGCAACGCTCTATCCAGCTGAGCTACGGGTGCTTGTCGCCCTGGGGCGGAGCGGGTTTCTAGCCGAAAGGGGCCGGGACCGCAAACGGGTTTGGGCTGTGTTTTACCCCGCCTTACGCCACCTGCGGGGTCTTGTCGGTGGTGAGGTCGACGAACACGTCCTCCAGGCTCGGATCCTCGGTGGCGATGTCTTTGATGCGCAGGCCTGCGGCGCGGACGGCGGCCAGCACCTGTTCGACGCTGGACTGGCCTGTGCGGTAGGTGACGCTGAAGGCGCCGCCGGGGCGCAGCTTGGCCTCAAAGCCGGCCAGGACCGGGGCGGACTCCACCGGAATTTCCGGGGTGAGCACCACGCTGCGGGTGTCCAGGCGCGACAGCAGCTTGGCGGTGGACTCGCACGCCACCACCTGGCCTTTGTTGACGATGGCGATCTGGTCGCACAGGGCCTGGGCCTCCTCCAGATAGTGGGTGGTGAGCACGATGGTCACGCCCTGGCGGTTCAGCTCGACCACATAGTTCCAGAGCTGGCGGCGCAGCTCCACGTCGACGCCGGCGGTGGGCTCATCGAGGATCAGTACCGGGGGATTGTGCACCATGGCCTTGGCCACCATCAGCCGGCGCTTCATGCCCCCTGAGAGCTGACGCACATAGGCATTGGCCTTGTCGGCGAGACCCAGGGCGGCCAGCAGCTCGTCGGTGCGGCGCTCCTTGCGGGGCACCGCATACATCCCGGCCTGGACCTCCAGGGATTCCCGCGGCGTGAAGAAGGGATCGGCGGCGATCTCCTGGGGCACCACGCCGATGGCCGCACGGGCGTCCCTGGGATGGGTGTCGATGTCCCGGCCCCAGATCTTCACCGTGCCGGAGGTCTTCTTGGTCAGGCCGGCCAGGGTGTTGATGAAGGTGGACTTGCCCGCCCCATTGGGGCCCAGCAGGCCAAAGATCGACCCCCGGGGAATGGCCAGGTCGATGCCGCGCAGGGCCTTCATCTCCGGAGTGGTCTTGGTGGCCGGATAGGTCTTGACCAGGCCCTGGGCCTCGATGGCGAATTCCGGAAGGTCCATGCAGTCCCCTTAGACGCGCGCGCAGGCGGGGGGTTCGTCGGCGCGATCATTGACGGGCCAAGCCCGCCTCGCATACCTAGGCCGCAGCGGCGCTCGCGCCAAGCTACCGACCGGAGATTTCCCATGGCCCGTGCGACCAAACCCCAGGGCGTCAAGGCGCAGACCGCCCCCGAGCCCATGCCGGCCAAGCCGGCGGTCACCGCCCTCACCGCCCAGGGGGGACCTGCGCCAGAGGTGGTCTATGTGCGCTCCCACCGGATCGCCTGTGATGGGGTTGGCGGCGCGCTCGGCCACCCCCGGGTCTGGCTGGAAATGGGCGGGGCCGGGTTTGTCGAATGCCCCTATTGCGACCGCCGCTTCGAACAGGCCCCCGAAGCCGGGGCAGACGCCGCCCCCGAGGCCCTGGTGCCCGGCGTCTATGAAGGCTCCCACGGGCACTAACATCTTCTGGCTGAGCACCCGCACGCCGCAGGCGCTCAAAGATTGAACCACAAAGGGCACAAAGCCCACGAAGGTCAGCGCGGCCTCTTTGTGCCCTTTGTGTCCTTCGTGGTGGTGCTCTTTGGCTGCGCTGCGCGCGGCTAGACCACCGGCGCTGGCAATCTGCGCGACGCCCGCCAGAGGCCGTAGGCGAAGACCCCGACCCCGGCCCAGATGAAGGCGAAGGCGGCGATCTTGGTGAGGCCAAGCGCTTCGCCCTGAACCACGCCGAGCACAAACGTCATGGACGGCGCCAGGAACTGCATGAAGCCCATGGCCGAGAGCGGCAGACGCCGGGCGGCCCAGGCAAACAGCACCAGCGGAATGGCTGTGGCCGCGCCGGAAAAGATCAGCCAGGCGGCCGGGGCGACCCCTTGGGTGAAGTGGTCCCCCCCGGTCTGCGCCAGCCAGAGGGCGAACACCGCGCCGGGCACGCCCAGCAGCAGGCACTCGATGAACAGGCCGGTCTGGGCGTCGGCCTCCACCTGCTTGCGCACGATGGCATAGCCGCAGAAGCTGGCCGCCAGGGTCAGGGACACCCAGGGCAGGCCGCCGATGGCCACGGCCTGGAACACCACGCCAACGGCGGCGAGGCCGATGGCCGCCTGGGCGATACGGTCCAGCCGCTCTCGGAAGAAGATCGCCCCAGCCGCCATGCTGAGCAGGGGATTGATGAAATAGCCCAGGCTGGTCTGCAGCACCTTGCCGTTGTTCACCGCCCAGATGAACACCAGCCAGTTCACCGCGATCAGCAGGGCCGACAGGGCCAGCAGGGCCAGGACCTTGGGCCTGCGGAACACCGCCAGGGCCTGGGCGCTCTGACCGGCCATCCAGACAAACAGCCACGCCACCGGAATGGCCCAGAAGGTCCGGTGGGCGAGTGTCTCCCAGGGGCCGATCCCGTAGCTGCCGATTACCTGGAAGACCAGGGGGATGACGCCCCAGATCAGATAGGCGCTGAGGCCGGCGGCAAACGCGATCGGCGGCGGCGAGACCGAGGCGGACAGGATCGGCGGGGAGAGCGGCGTCTGGGCCACGGGTCGGGCTTTCAGCTTGCGGAGCCCCTACCTAGACCTTCGCGGGGGCTTCACAAGCACTGATCGCGGCAGACCGGGACCCGGTCGGTCAGGCGAGGGCCTTGGTCCCGATCAGGCCACGCTCGTCCAAGAGCTGGGCGATCTGGATGGCGTTGAGTGCCGCGCCCTTGCGCAGATTGTCAGCCACCACCCACAGGTTCAGGCCATGCTCGACGGTGGGGTCGTTGCGGATGCGGCTGACAAAGACCGGGAACTCGCCCTGGGCCTCCTTGGGCGTCATGTAGCCGGTGTCTTCGCGCTTATCGATGACCACCAGGCCGGGGCTTTCCCGCAGCAGGTCGCGGGCCTCGTCGGCGTCCAGGGGCTCGTGGAACTCGATGTTCACCGCTTCGGAATGGCCGACCATCACGGGGACCCGGACGCAGGTGACCGTCAGCTTGATGGCCGGGTCGATCATCTTGTGGGTCTCGTTCCACATCTTGGCCTCTTCGTCGGTGTAGCCGTCCTCGTTGAAGGCGCCGATGAAGGGGATGACGTTGAAGGCGATCTGCTTGGGGAACTTCTTGGGCGGCGGCGCGCCCAGGACAAAGACGCCCTTGGTCTGATCCCAGAGCTCGTCCATGCCCTCCTTGCCGGCGCCGGACACCGACTGATAGGTCGAGACCACCACCCGCTTGATCTTCGCCCGGTCATGCAGGGGCTTCAGCGCCACCACCAGCTGGGCCGTCGAGCAATTGGGATTGGCGATGATGTTCTTCTTGTGGGCGAAGGAAACGTCGTCCGGGTTCACCTCCGGCACGATCAGCGGCACATCCGGGTCCATCCGGAAGGCCGAGGAATTGTCGATGACGATGGGGCCGGCCGCGCCGATCTTCGGCGACCATTCCTTGGAGAAGGACCCCGACACGCTCATCAGCACCAGGTCGACGGTGGAGAAGTCAAACTGGGCGATATCCTCGCAGGCCACCGTCTGGTCGCCGAAGGACACCTTCACGCCGATGGATTTCCGCGAGGCGATCGCGTGAATCTTGTCCACGGGGAATTCCACTTCCTCGAGGATATTCAGCATCTCACGGCCCACATTGCCCGTGGCGCCGACGACGGCCACCCGGTAACCCATCGAACTCTCTCCTGAATGTCTTAAGGCGGAGCGTTCCGTTACGCCGCCGCTGGCATGGGCGCAAGCCGCCCGCCGCAGGGGCCTCGCGGCCACCGCTTCGTGACCCCTCACCTAGGGGCTAGGATCGGAAGGCGCAACCCGTCAGACTTGCGCCCTCAGCGCCCTGCAAGGAACCCGATCCCATGAGCCAGCCCCCCACCGGCATGCCCTTTGCGGACCTGATGGGCGTCCAGATCCTGGAACGGGCCAGGGACAAGGTGGTCGGCCAGCTTCAGGTGCGCGAGGACCTCTGCACCGCCGGCGGCATCCTGCACGGGGGTGCCTTCATGGCCTTTGCCGACGCGCTCGGCGCCATTGGCGGCTTCCTGAACCTGCCGGCCGGCACCCGCACCACCACCCTGGAAAGCAAGACCAACTTCCTGGGCTCGGCCAAGGTGGGGACCACGGTCACCGGCGAGGCGATCCCCTTGCACATCGGCCGCCGCTCCAGCGTCTGGCAGACCCGCATCACCGCTGAAGACGGCAAGCTCCTGGCCCTGGTCCTCCAGACCCAGATGACGGTGGAGTTGGGCCCGGCGCCTAAATCCTGATCACCGGCGCCCGATCCTCCCGCAGCGCAACACTGGTATGCTGCGTCGCAAAATTGTGGCTTGCGGCCCTGAGGAAAGCGCCGCTACACCTGTCCTCACGGCGGTCGACAACGACGCAAATTGACGACGAAGGCCGCCAGAGGAACGCCCCGAAAAGTGGTTGTCATCAACCCCTCTCCGGGATCGAAAAAATGATTGCTCGTATCGCTGTTCTCGCCGCCGTCGCGGCTGTGTCTCTCTCGGCGCCGGCCTTCGCAGGCGTCAAGGTCTCCCTCGCCGGCAAGTCCGCCGAGCAGGTCCACGCCGACATCGTCAGCGCCGCCCGTACGGTGTGCCTGCGCGAAACCACCACCGAAACCTTCCGCGCCTCAGCCCAGGCCCGTTGCGTGAAGTCCACCGTGGAAGCCACCCTGGAAAAGGTCGGCGACGCTGACCTGGCCGCCGTGGCCGGCATGGAGCTGGCCCAGCGCTAAGCTCACCCCATCCCGGGTCAGAACGGCCCGATCGGGACCAACGGGAGAGGCCGGCGGCGACGCCGGCCTTTCTTGCGTCTGGGGCTCTGAACAGCGGCACACCGCCCCCGGTCCGCGAAAACACGCGCATGCCGATTAGTGTTGGCGCCTGAACACAACCTATTATAGATATCCCCGGCTGTTGCTGTTTTGTTCGGGGGTGAACCTTGCGGTTTTGGTGGGCGGCGTCCGCGCTGGCGGCGATAGCGGTGCTTGGCGCTGGCGTGAAGACCGAGGCTGCGGAAGCCCTCCAGGAGGCTCACCCCGATCTGGTGACAGGGACCCTCTCCAATGGGCTCGACTATCTGATCCTGCCACAGCCCGGTCAGACGGGCGTGTCCTTCCGGCTGTTGGTCTGGGTGGGCAGCCAGGCTGAGACCCCACAGTCCCGCGGCATCGCCCACTTCGTCGAACACATGGCCTTCCGGTCGACCCGCAGCTTCGCCGATGGGGAGGTCGAGGCGGCCATGGCCGAGGCCGGCGCGGCGCTCGGGCAGGACCACAACGCCTATACCAGCCGCTGGTCCACCGCCTATCAGCTGGACTTGCCCACCGCAGACGCCGCGGCCCTCACCCGAGGGCTCACCTGGTTGCGGGACGTGGGCGACGGCATTCTTTTCCGTCCCGAAGAGGTCGCCGCCGAGCGGGGGGTGGTGCTGGCCGAGCGCCTGGAGCGCCAGCGATCAGGCGACGCCAATGACGACCTGGAGACCGCCTTCCATTTCCGGCCGGAGGACGCCCTCAGCCCCGGGGGCGAGGCCGCCACCTTGAGCGCCCTGACGCCGGACGACCTTAAGGCCTTCCACGCCAAATGGTACCGCCCCGACCGCAGCGAGCTGGTGGTCACCGGCAATGTGTCGCCAGACAAAATCGTCGCCCAGCTGGAGACCCACCTCGGCGGATGGGCCGGCGCCGGGGCACGACCCCGCATGGCCGAGACCCTGGCCCCGGACCCCCCGGGGGCGTCAACCGCCCTGATCCTGGCCCCGGCGCGCCTGCCGGCGCAGAGCATGGCCTGCCGCAACACCCCCACCCCCGTCGAGGGCCGCGATCCACCGGCCGGCACGCTGGATGAGGACGTGCTTTACGAGATCCTCAACCGACGGCTGGCATGGGCCGCCGCCCATTCCGCGGGGATTTATCAGCTGCAGTTTGCCGCGGCCGGCCAGTACGAAACCCGGCAGGTGAGCTGCGTGCGCGCCGTCCACGCCCCAGGTGCCGGACCCGTCGCCATCGGGATAGCCCAGGCGACCTTGCGCACCTTCGCCGCCCAGGGTCCGACCCAGACGGAGATCGATGCGGCGGTGGCCCGCGAAAGAGCCAAGGCCCGGGGCGCTCTCACCGAGCTTTCCAGCGCCACCCCCGCGGAGATCGCTGACGAGCTGCTTTACGCCACGACCTATGGCCGCCCCTTCCTGCACCCGCACCAGACCATGCGCCAGATCAGCCGGCGGGCACCGCAGCTTTCGCCCCAGGATCTGACCAGGGCTTTCCAGGCGATCTGGCCGGCGGAGAGCCCCCCCACCCTGTCCTTCGAAGACAGTGCGGTCTCTGCTGAGACGGCGCTGGCCCTGTGGCAGGCGGGAGAAGCCGCCCCCCTGGCAGAGCCCCTGCCGCCACCCAGGCCCCTCGCCTATGACTTTGGCCAGCCCGGACGGGTGCTGCGGCGCAAAGATCTGGGCGGCGGCGTCACGGCGCTGACCTTCGCCAACGGGCTGGTGCTCAAGCACAAGGCCAGCGACCTGGCGCCGGGCTGGGTGGAGATCATCATCCGCATGGGCCCGAGCGCCCGAAGCCTCCGTCAGCGGGGCGACGTCGCCGCCCCAGTCGCCGCCGCTGTCGCCGCCCAGATCCTGCCCATGGCCGGTCTGGAAACCCACACCTATGGGGCGCTGCAGGAGCTGTTCCCGGACTGGGACTGGGCCTTTACGGCCGTTCTGACCGACGATGGAGTGGTCATCCGCAATCAGAGCTTCGCCGTCCATGTGACGCCGCAGCTGGGCATGATCACGGCCCATCTGGCGACACCTGGTTTCAATGCGCAAATGGCCGACAATCTGGCGCTGGTGGCGGCCCATCTGGAGCAGGAAAACCGCCTGAATCCGGTGAGCGCCGTCGATTTCGCCGTCGGCCGGGCGATCTGGCCCGACACCCACGGGGCGGCCCTGGATCCCGACACCTATCGTCGCCTGACCCCAGAAGCCCTGCGCCAAGCCCTGTGGCCCTATCTGGTCACCGGCCCTGTCGAGCTCATCCTGGTGGGCGACATCACCGAGGCGCAGGCGATCGAGGCCGCCGCCCGAACCCTGGGCGCTAGACCCCCTCGTCCCCTGTCAAGTCAAGGGCTGGCCCAGGCCCCGGTCGAGCTTGCCCCAGCCCGTCCCGATCGGATCGAGGTCACCCATCAGGGTCCGGCCGAGCGGGGCGCTGCCCGGCTCTCCTGGGCCCATCCGCCCATGGGGGAGTTCAAGACCCAGGCTGCGGCCCTGGCCCTGAGCAGTCTCCTGGAGACGGCCGTGATCGATGAGACCCGCCGGCGTCGGGGGCACACCTATTCCCCCACCGCAGAGCTGTCGAACCCCTTGGATGGCCCCGATCCCGTCTGGCTCCACATGGCGCTGAGCCCAGAGGCCCGCAACCTCGATGAGGTCACCGAGGCCGTGCGCCTGACGGCCCATCAGCTGGCCGCCGCGCCCCCAACTCCGGAGGCCCTGGAGCATATCCGCCGCCCGCTCCTGGCGGAGCTGGAGGCCATGGCGCGGTCAGACGCCTACTGGGCCCACCTCCTGGCCAGCTCCGAGCCCTGGGAGACCAGGCGAACCGAGCTCGACGACCTTCGTCGAGCCGTTACCGCCCTGACCCCCGGTGACCTGCACGACCTCGCCCGGGCCTGGCTGTCGCAGCCGCCCTTCATTGTCCTGGCCCGCCCCGCGGCGGCGCCCATGGGAGACACCCCGTGACTGTGAAATCTTCAATCTCGCCCAAGGCCCCGGCCGCAGGGGTGCTGATGCTCTGCCTCTTGGCCGGGCCCCTTGGCGCCCAGACCCCCACCCCCCAGGAGCTCCCGCCGCAGCTGCAGGCCTGCCTGGAGTCCCCTGCCAACACCGACCCAGAGGCCGCGATTGCCCTCTGTCAGGCCGCCCTGATGGTGGCCGTGAACGATACTGACCGCGCCCTCAGCCACTTCGGCATCGCGCATGCGGCCATGGCGGCGGGGAGCTATGACCAGGCCATGACGGCCGCCGATCACGCGGCAGGCCTCCTGCCTGCCCCTGAGACCCTCGGCCTCCAAGCCAGTTTGCGCTTTCTGGTCAATCGCCATGACGAAGCCCTCGCCATCGCCGAGGCCGGTCTTGGCCAGTTCCCCGGAGACACAGGGCTGCAGCGCACCCGCCTGTTAAGCCACTCGGCCCTGGGGCGAGGCAGCGAGGTCATCCCGGACCTGGAGCGCCTGCACCGGGTCCTGCCTGAGGACCATGAGGTGACCTTAGCCCTGGTCGTCGCCCTGCAGGAGGTCGGCCAGACCCGGCGCCGCGACCAGATTCTCGACCGCGCCATCATCCGAAGCCCGGAGGCATCAGATCTCCGGCTGGCCCGGGCGGTCATTGAGCTTCCGAGCCGCCCTTCCCAAGCCCTCGGCGACCTGGACGTGGTGATCACCCAGACACCGACCCAGAACGCCTACGCCCTCCGGGGCTTTGCCCGGCTCGCCAGCGGCGACGTGGAAGGTGCCCGTGCGGACATGGCCGCCCTCACCGATCCCGCCGCGCTGGAAAGCACGGCCCTTGTCTATGCCTCCTCCGCCGCCGAGGCCCTGGGAGACCAGGCTGGAGCTCTGATCTTTGCCGAGCAATTGGTGGCGACCGCTTCCCCCGCTGATCTTCCGTACAGTCTGACGCGGCGGGGTGATCTAAGGCTCGCGAAGGGGGAGCGAGACCTGGCCAAGGCCGATTTCGAGCGCGCCGCCCTCCTGAATCCCGAGGAAGCGAGCGCCTGGGCCGGGCTGGGTGCCCTGACCCTGCAAACCGATCCGGCTGAGGCCTTGGTCTTCTATCGCCGGGCCCACAGCCTCGCACCGGACGACTCCGGCTACGAATTTGGCCTGGCCGAGGCCCTCTATTGGACGGGTGACTACGCCAATGCCGCAGACGCCTTTGCCCGCCTTGTGAAACGCTTTCCAGATGACGCCGAACTCCATGCGTCCCTGGCCGCCAGCTTGAGAGACCTCGACCAACTCGAGGCGGCGGAGACCCCCAGTCGCCGGGCCGTGGAACTGGCCCCGGACGAGCCCAGCTATAGGATCATCCGCGGCGAGGTGCTGTTTATGCTCGGCGACCTCGAGGGCGCCTTGGAACAGCTCGAGCGACTTCCCGCAGACGCCCACAGCGCCAACACCCGCTACATGGCCACCTTCATTCACCGGGTCCAGGAGAACTATGAGGCCGCCCTTCGGGAGGCGAACGCTGGCTTGGCCCTGGACCCTGAGAACACCGACCTGATGGAGGAGAAGGGCGGGGTCTACTACTTGCTCGACGATCCCCTCAGCGCCCGGGAATGGCTGGAGAAGGCCCTGGCGATCAATCCCCGATTGGGGAGCGCCCTCTTTTTGAGGGGCCTGGTCCGCGCTGAGCTGGGCGACGCCGATGGGGCCGCCGCTGATCAGGCCGCCGCCATCGCTATAGACCCCGCCTTGGCCAATGACCTCTAGAGGTGTGGTCTATCCCGTCGACGAAACCAGGCCTTAGGCCAGCGCGGCGAGAACCGCATCGCCCATCTGGACGGTGGTCAGGTTGCCGCCAAGATCACGGGTGCGCGCCCCGTCTTCCAGCGCCTTGATCACCGCGGCCTTCAGCTGATCGGCGGCCTCGGGGCGGTCCAGCGACCAGCGCAGCGCCATCTCGAAGGACAGGATGGCGGCCAGGGGATTGGCCACCCCCTGGCCCGCGATATCGGGGGCCGAGCCATGGATGGGTTCATAGAGGCCAGGCTTGCCCGGTGCCCCCAGGGCTGCCGAGGGCAGCATGCCCAGCGAGCCGGTCAGCTGGGCTGCAGCGTCCGACAGGATGTCCCCGAACAGGTTGTCGGTGACCATCACGTCGAACTGCTTGGGATTCTTGACGATCTGCATGGCCGCATTGTCGGCCAGGATATGCTCCAGCTCGACATCGGCAAATTCCCGGGCGTGCAAGTCGGTGACCACCTGACGCCAGAGCAGGCCGGAATCCATCACATTGGATTTTTCGGCCGAATGGACCTTGTTGCGCCGGCCCCGAGCCAGCTCGAAGGCCACCCGGGCCACCCGCTCGATCTCGGCGGTGGTATAGACCTGGGTGTCCACGGCGCGCTTGCCGCCGCCCGGCAGGTCCTCGATGAAGCGCGGCTCCCCGAAATAGATGCCCCCGGTCAGTTCGCGGACGATCATGAAGTCCAGCCCCTCCACCAGCTCACGCTTGAGGGACGAGGCATCGGCCAGGGGCCCAAAGCACAGCGCCGGGCGGAGGTTGGCGAACACCTCCATGCCCGCCCGCAGGCCGAGCAGACCGGCCTCAGGGCGCCTGTCCCTGGGCACATTAGCCCACTTCGGGCCGCCAACGGCACCCATCAGCACAGCCTTGGCGGCCTTGGCCAGGGCCAGGGTCTCATCGGTCAGGGGGACGCCGGTCTGGTCATAGCTGATCCCGCCGAAGGGCCGCTCCTCAACCACCAGGTCCGGGGTCAGGGCGGCGATCACCCGGCGGACCTGCGCAGTGACTTCCGGGCCGATGCCATCGCCGGGCAGGAGGAGAAGGTCGGTCATGGTGGTCGCCCCGTCACTGATCGTCTTCGGCGGAGATCTAGACCGCCCTTTGCGAGGCGACCTCGTAGGCGATGAGACGGCGATCGGAAACCCCGAATTCCGGCCAGGCCGCCCGCCAGGCCGCCAGGTGCGGCATCTGGAAATGGGCCTCCAGGGCGCCCTGATCGCGCCAGACCTCAAACACCCGGATCAGGCCAGCCTCCGCCACATCCTCAGCATAGCTGTAAACCAGACAGCCATCCTCGGCCCGGCTGGCCTCCAGCATGGCCCGCATATGCGGCCTGAAGGCCTCCAGCCGGTCGGGCGGGACGCAGATCGTCCCGGCGATGACCAGGGTCATGCCCGCTCCAGCCAGGGGGTATCCAGCGCCCGGGCACTTTCATAGACGTCGATATCGGGTGCCTTCTGCAGGGTCTCACCGATGGCGTCGAGGCCATGCAACATCTTGTGCTTGCGGCTGGGATCGATCTCGAAGCCATAGACGCGACCGTCGGGGGCCGTGACCGTCTGGGCGTCCAGATCGACGCTGATCACATGGTTGCCGCCCTTGGCCTGGCCCATCAGGTCCTCGACCGCCTGCGCCGGCAGCACCACCGGCAACAGGCCGTTCTGGAAGCAGTTATTGTAGAAGATGTCGGCGAAGCTGGTGGAGATCACGCAGCTGATCCCGAAATCCAGCAGGGCCCAGGGGGCGTGCTCGCGCGAGGAGCCGCAGCCGAAATTGTCCCCCGCGATCAGGACGCCAGCGTCCTTATAGGCCGCCTGGTTGAGCACGAAGTCCGGCTTTTCGACGCCGGCCTCATCGAAGCGGAAATCGTAGAACAGACCCTTGGACAGGCCGACCCGGTCCACGGTCTTCAGGAACTGCTTGGGGATGATCTGGTCAGTATCAATGTTGGAGAGCGCCAGGGGAGCGGCCTTGGCGTCGATGCGGGTAAAGGGCTTCATCAGGCGGTCTCTGGCGGTGTGGGTCGCTCGGTCTGCTGGATCATCAAGGTCGGAAGCCCCGGGGCACCCGACCGCACGGTGAAGACCTGGGTGCCCGGCTTGCGGCCCTGGCGCAGGTCAGACACGTCCCATCCGTCGGCGCTCAGGCGGGCATGTACCGCAGCGGGATCATCCACCCGCCAGGCGAGACCGCCGCAGGTGTCTGGCGCGTCAGATGCCGGCGCCTTGAGGCTCGCGCCAAATTCCACCAGGGCTTGCCCACAGCGGAAGAACAGCTGGCGGGCGCCCCAGTCGGGATTGGAGCGGTCCAGGCGCAGATCCAGGCCAAGCTTGGCCCCATAGATGGCCAGGGCCCGGTCGGGATTGGGGGTGCGAACCACCACATGATCCAGGGCACTGACCGCGGCGGCCTCCCCATGGGTGGCCTCCGAAAGCGGCCAGGGCTTTCCGTCCCGGGGCGGGGCAGCCAGCAGAATATTGAGCCCCCCGGTGGTGGCCGCATCCAGGGTCGAGGTGGTCCAGTAGCGCTTGCGTCCGTCCGCATGGATGGTGCGCACCGTGCCGGGATCAGTGGCCGCGATCCCCCGCCGACGCAGCAGGCCGATGGCGGCCTCAAGGTCGGGGGTCGTGAAGGCCAGGGCCCAGACCCCTTCCCCGTGGGCATCAATATGGGCCTTGATCAGGTCGCCAAAGCCCCCCTCGCCGTCCGGGGCAATGACATCCAGGGCCATGTTGGGCAGCTGGAACCAGGCCTGGCGGATGCCGCCCTCGGCTCCGATCCAGTTGGGGGTGCGGCCCAGCAGCCGGGTATAGGCCTCGATTGCCTGATCGAGGTCGCTGACCACCAGGGCCACATGGTCAAGACCGCTGATCATCAGATATAGGCCCGCACGTCGGTGAGATGGCCCGCAATGGCCGCAGCTGCTGCCATGGCCGGGCTAAGCAGGTGGGTGCGACCGCCCCGGCCCTGCCGGCCCTCGAAATTGCGGTTGGAGGTCGAGGCGCAGCGTTCGCCCGGCGCCAGGCGGTCGGGGTTCATGCCCAGGCACATGGAACAGCCCGGCTCCCGCCAGTCGAAGCCAGAGGCCTTGAAGATGGCGTCCAGGCCCTCGGCCTCAGCCTGTTCTTTCACCAGGCCTGAGCCTGGCACCACCATGGCCCGCACATGGGGTGCCACCAGCCGGCCCTCCAGGAAGGCCTGCTGGACGACGGCGGCGGCGGCGCGAAGGTCCTCGATCCGGCTGTTGGTGCAGGACCCGATGAACACCCGGTCGATCTTCGCCTCGGTGATCAACTGACCGGCGGCAAGGCCCATATAGTCCAGGGCCCGCTCGGCCGAGGCCCGCTTGTCAGGGGTCGCAAAGCTGGCCGGATCGGGCACCCGCCCATCGATGGGCATCACGTCTTCGGGGCTGGTGCCCCAGGTGACCAGCGGCGCGATCTGGGCCGCATCAAGAACGATCTCCCGGTCGAAAACCGCGTCCTCGTCGGTGAAGAAGGTTTTCCAGTGGGCCAGGGCCATGTCCCAGGCTGCACCCTTGGGGGCTGCGGGCCGACCACAGATATAGTCGAAGGTGGTCTGGTCCGGGGCCACCAGACCCGCCCGGGCTCCCGCCTCGATGGTCAGGTTGCACAGGGTCATACGCCCTTCCATCGACAGGGCGCGGATGGCGTCGCCGGCATATTCGATCACATGGCCGGTGCCCCCGGCCGTGCCGATGGCGCCGATCACGGCCAGGGCGAAATCCTTGGCGCCAACGCCGGGTGCCGGCGTCCCCTTGATGGTGACGCGCATGTTTTTCGACTTGGCCTGGCGCAGGGTCTGGGTGGCCAGGACATGCTCGACCTCAGAGGTACCGATTCCCTGGGCCAGGGCCCCGAAGGCGCCATGGGTCGAGGTGTGGGAGTCGCCGCACACGATGGTCATGCCCGGCTGGGTGCGGCCCTGCTCGGGGCCCACCACATGGACGATGCCGTTCCGCAGATCCCCCATGGGGAAGTATTCGATGCCGTTCTCGGCCACATTGCGCTCCAGGGTCAGGAGCTGCAGGCGGGCCTCCTCATCTGCCACGGCGCCGGCGCCCAGGGCCTGACCCTCGGTGGGCACATTGTGGTCGGCCACCGCCAGGGTGCGGTCAGGCCGGCGAACCGGGCGCCCGGCCGCCCGCAAGCCCGCAAAGGCCTGGGGTGTGGTCACCTCATGGATCAGGTGCAGGTCGATATAGAGGATCGACTCCCCGTCGCCTTGCGCAACGAGGTGAGCGTCCCAGATTTTGTCATAGAGCGTCTTGGCGGCCATGGGCGGCTATGTAGGTGCGCAAAGGCCATCACGTAAAGGTCGCAAGCGGCCTGGCAAGCCCGTTCAATGCGACGACATCTTGGAATTGCGCCTCGGCGAAGTCCCTTTGCAGAGCGATGATCCCCAAGGGTCCCAGGCCGATCTGGTCGGTCAGAATGGGGTTCTGGGGGCTGCAGCGGCCGGTACGTGGGGCCGCAGGTTAGGCCGTCTCCAGGGGGCAAAGCCTTCTCCCGACGCTCCGAGACAGACCCTCGCGGCGCGTCGAACATTGTGTGGCGCCCCGTCAGCCCCCATCATCGACCCATGCCCGCCAATGCCGCGACCGACTGGGACCTGTTCCAAAGCCTGCACGCCGTGCTGGAGACCGGAAGCCTGTCGGCGGCCGCCCGGACCCGTGGCGTCTCCCAGCCCACCATCGGGCGCCATATCGAGGCCCTGGAGTCCCGACTGGGGGCGCCACTTTTTTTGCGCTCCCCCCGAGGCCTGCAGCCTACGGAACTGGCGCTGGAGCTTCGGCCACGGCTGGAGGATATGGCCGCGGCGGCGGCGGCTGCCTTACGCGATGTGGCCGGGGCCGCAGCCCAGACGGGCGGCACGGTGCGCGTGACCGCCAGCGAGTTGGTCGGCTGCGAAATCCTGCCACCGATCCTGGCCACCTTTCATGCCGCCCACCCGATGATCGAGGTCGAGCTCACCCTCTCCAACGAACAGGCCGATCTCAGCCGCCGGGACGCTGACATCGCGCTCCGCATGACCAGGCCCACCCAGAACACCCTGGTCGGACGGCGCGTCGGGGTGGTTCAGATGGGTCTCTTCGCCGCGCCGTCCTATGTGGCCCGGCGGGGACTTCCCACCGATGTCGAGGCCCTGGAGCGCCACGCGATGATCGGCTTTGACCGAAAGACCCCCAAGCGCGCCGTCGATGTCGACATTGGCCGGCCAGTGACCCGCGAGGTGTTCGCCTTTCGTAGCGACAGCGACATGGCCCAACTGTCGACCTTGAGGGCGGGGCTGGGGATCGGCATTTGCCCCCTGCCGATTGGCCTGCGCGATGGTCTCGTGCCCATCCTGCCAGACCGGGTGTCGCTGGATCTGGAAATGTGGGTCTGCATGCCGGAGGGCCTGCGTACCACCCGGCGGATGCGGCTGATGTTCGACCATCTGGTCGCCGCCCTGACGGAAGATCTTCGGCCACCACGGGCCTGAACGACGGTCCGAAGTGAAAAGGGCGGCTGCAGGAGTCTGCAGCCGCCCTTCATGTCAGGGTCCGCGAAAGACGATCTAGTCTTCAGCGTCCTTTTTCTTGGGGGCGTTGGCGGCGGCTGAGGCCTCCGCACGGGCGGTGCGTTCAGCCTTGTCGGCCTCGCGCTCGGCCGGGGTCATCTGGCGTTCGGCGATCCGCGCCGACTTTCCGCGACGATCACGCAGGTAATAGAGCTTGGCGCGGCGCACGACACCGCGGCGCTTGACCTCGACGGACTCGATCATCGGCGACAGCAGCGGGAAGACCCGCTCCACACCCTCGCCGAAGGAAATCTTGCGGACCGTGAAGTTCTCGTCCACGCCCTCGCCCGACCGGGCGATGCAGACGCCTTCATAGGCCTGGACGCGCTCGCGCTCGCCTTCCTTGATCTTGACGTTGACGCGGACGGTGTCGCCCGGACGGAAGTCGGGGAAGTTGCGGGCGGTCTTGAGGCGGTCGGCCTCTTCCTTGCGCAGCTGCTGGATCACGTTCATCGGTTCAGTTCCTGTGTCACTGGGCTTTAAGCGCCCTTTGCCTGTTGATTGGCGAGATGCTGCGCCCAGAGGTCTGGCCGCCGCGCCCGCGTGGTCTCTTCCCGCTGCTCTGCCCGCCATTTGGCGACCTCAGCGTGGTGCCCTGAAAGCAGCACCGGCGGGATATCGCGCCCCTCGAACGTCCGCGGTCTCGTATACTGCGGATGCTCCAGGAGCCCGTCTTCAAAGCTCTCTTCACTCAAACTCAGCGCCTGACCCAATACGCCGGGCACCAGACGTACACACGCCTCGATGGTCAGCATGGCCGCTACCTCGCCACCGGCGAGAACAGCGTCACCCACGGCGACCTCCTCGAACCCCCGGGCGTCGAGCACCCGCTGGTCCACCCCCTCGAACCGACCGGCCAGGACGATGACGCCCGGACCGCTGGCCCATGTCTTGACCCGCGCCTGGGTCAGGGGCTGACCCCGGGCGCTCATATACAAAAGCGGCCGCCCTCGCCGCTCCACGCTGTCCAGCGCTGAAGCGATGACGTCCGCTCGCATCACCTGTCCCGGACCGCCCCCCGCAGGGGTGTCGTCGAGGAAGCCGCGCTTATCCTTGGAAAAGCTGCGAATGTCCACTGTTTCCAACGTCCATAGCCCCTGCTCGCGCCAGGCGGTTCCGATCAGGGAAACCCCCAGCGGGCCGGGAAAAGCCTCGGGAAACATGGTCAGGACGGTGGCGTCGAAGGACATGGCCCCATCTGCACCAGCCGGCAGGCAAAAGCCAAGACCCTGGCGGCGGCTTGCCCCTGTGCGCGGCAGGGGTTAAGCCCTGGCGCTTTCGCACCTGCAACATACGATAAGTCATTCCCATGGACAGCCCCGAGATCCTGCCTGACACCCTGGCGCTGGAACGCATCGAACAGAATCTGTTCCGCGGCGTGAGTCCGCAGGGGGGACCCCCGCGCATCTTTGGCGGCCAGGTCATCGCCCAGTCGCTGCTGGCAGCCTATGAAACCGTCGAAGAGCGCATGTGCCATTCCCTGCACTGCTACTTCATTCGCCCTGGTGACCCGCGCATCCCGATCCTGTTCGAGGTCGACCGCTCCCGGGACGGGGGCACCTTCACCACCCGGCGGGTGGTGGCGATCCAGAACGGCAAGCAGATCTTCAACCTCGCCGCCTCCTTCCAGGTGGTGGAAGAGGGCTTTGAGCACCAGTCGCCCATGCCCAGCGTCCCGGGCCCCGACGACCTGCCCTCAGATGCAGAGTCCATGAAGAAGGCCATGGAAAAGGCCCCGCCGGAGGTGCGCAAGATGATGTCGCGGCCCCGGCCCATCGAGATGCGCGGCCGCGATGCCTTTGGCTTCGCCGGCTACAGCACCCCGCGGGAGGGCAAGTCCGATGTCTGGATCCGCGCCACCGGTGCCATTGGCGATGACCCGCGTATGCACCAGGTCATCCTGGCCTATGCCTCGGACATGAACCTGCTGTCTACCGCCATGCGGCCCCATGGGGTGGTCTGGCAGACGCCGGGCCTGCAGTCGGCGAGCCTGGACCACGCCATGTGGTTCCATAAGCCGTCCAACTTCAACGACTGGCACCTCTATACCCAGGACAGCCCCTCGGCGTCCGGCGGACGTGGCTTTGTGCGTGGTGCCCTCTATGCCCAGGACGGAACCCTGGTGGCCTCAGTGGCCCAGGAAGGTCTGATGCGGCTGCGCCAGGGGGACTGAGGGGCCGGGCGGCGGCAGGGCTGTCGCCCTACTCCGTCTCTTCCGGCGGGATAGCGATCAGTCGGCCCTCGGCGAGCTTCACCTCGGGCACCGCCTCGCGGGTAAAGGGCAGCCACCAGGAGGGGCCGCTTGTGGGCTGAACCTCAAGCAGATCCCCAGCCCCGAAATCCTGCACGGACTTCACCTCCCCCAGGCGTTCGCCACCGGGCGTCTCCACGACGGCCCCGATCAGGTCGGTGAGATAGAACTCGTCCTCCTCCGGGGGCGGCAGGGCCTCACGGGGAATGAACAGGCTTAGCCCCCGGGCGGCCTCAGCCTGCTCGCGGGTCTCAATTTCCTTGGCACGCGCCACCACCCCACCCTTGACCGGCCGGGCGCCGCTCAAGGTCAGTCCGACAGACCCGTCCTTACGCAGCAGGGCCTTGAACGCCGCCACGGACATGGGGTCTTCGGTGAAGGTGGTGATGCGGAGTTCGCCGCGGACGCCAAAGGCCCCCGCCACCCGGGCCACCTGAATCAGCTTATCGGGCATCGCAACCTTCGCGGCAGGAGGTCTTGTCACCAAACGCGCTCATCGTCTGCCCCCCTCGGGCGCGGCCCAAGGGTGACAGACGAGACGTCAGGCGCAGGCTCTTAGCCTTCCTTGGTGTCTTCCGCAGCAGGTTCAGCCGCGGCCTCTTCAGCAACGGGGGCGGCCTCGGCGGCTTCGGCGGCGGGCTCTTCAGCAACGGGGGCCTCGGGCTCGGGCTCAGGGGCGGGCTGGGCGGCAGCCTCGGCCTCGGCGGCGACGCGGTCGGCCTCGCGCTGGGCGCGCTCTTCAGCCCGCTCCTTGGCCTTGCGGCCCGGCTCGGCCTTCTGCGGGTTGTTGCCGTGCTCCCACTTCACCAGCCCCTGCTGGGACAGGAAACGGGCCACGCGGTCGGTGGGCTGGGCGCCCTTCTTGACCCACTCCTCGATGCGCTCGATCTTCAGGACGACGCGGTTGGGGTCATCCTTCTTGAGCAGCGGGTTGTAGGCGCCAACCTTCTCAATGAAGCGGCCATCGCGGGGCGCGCGGCTGTCAGCGACGACGATCGAGTAGTAGGGGCGCTTCTTGGCGCCACCGCGGGACAGGCGAATCTTGAGCATGAATGTTCCTTGTGAGCTCTAGGATTTCTTGAAGGGATTGATTCCTGGGGGCAGACCGCCACCCAGACCGGGAAGTTTGGGGAGACCGCCCATGCCCGGACCACCAAGACCGGGACCACCAAGACCGGCAAGGCGCGCCTTGGCCTCCTCGATCTCCTGTGGGGTAGGGGCCTTGCCGCCCCCCATGGCCTTCAGGCGCGCCATATCGGCCCCGCCTGCGCCACCAGTGAGCATGCCCGCCATCTTGGCAAAGCCCTTGCCCCCGTCGCGGCTCATCATCTTGAAGGCGTCGGCCATCTGGCGATGCTGCTTCAGCAGCCGGTTGACTTCGGCCACCTCGACGCCGGCGCCCTTGGCGATGCGGCGCTTGCGCGAGGCCTGAAGAATATCGGGCTTCTTGCGCTCGGCCTTGGTCATGGACGAGATGATCGCGGCCTGTCGGTCCAGGGACTTGTCCGAAACATTGGCCTCGGCCATCTGCTTCTTGACCTTCTGGACCCCGGGCAGGAAGCCCATCAGCCCTTCCATGCCCCCCATCTTCTTCATCTGGGCAAACTGGTCGGCCATCATGTCCAGGTCGAACTGACCCTTGGCCAGCTTCTTGGCCATGACCTCGGCCTTGGCCTGGTCAAAATCCTGCGCGGCCTTTTCCACCAGGGCGACCACGTCGCCTTGGCCGAGAATACGGCCCGCCACTCGGCGGGCGTCGAACACGTCCAGGCCGTCGATCTTCTCCGAAATGCCCAGGAACTTGATGGGCAGGCCGGTGACCGCGCGCATGGAGAGCGCCGCCCCGCCGCGGCCGTCGCCGTCCGAACGGGTCAGCACCAGGCCGGTGAGCGGCAGGCGCTCGTGGAAGGCTGTGGCCGTGCGCACGGCGTCCTGGCCGGTGAGCGCATCGGCCACCAGCAGGGTTTCAGAAGGATTGGCGATCCTGGCGATCTCGGCCGCCTCGGCCATCATCGCCTCGTCCAGGGTCGTGCGACCGGCGGTGTCGAGGATCAGGACGTCATAGCCCTGCAGCTTGGCGGCTGAGAGCGCGCGCCGGGCGATATCGGGCGCCGACTGGCCTGCGACGATGGGCAGGCTGTCGACCCCGGCCTGGGTGGCCAGGGTGGCCAGCTGTTCCATGGCGGCCGGCCGCCGGGTGTCGAGGGAGGCCAGCAGGACCTTCTTGCGCTCCCGGACCAGGCGATGGGCGAGACGTCCGGCGGTGGTGGTCTTACCCGAGCCCTGCAGACCGGCCATCATCATGACCGTCGGGGGATTGAGCGAGAGGTTGAGCCCCTCGACGTTTTCGCCGCCGAGCATCTCCACCAGGCCGTCATAGGTGATCTTGATCACCTGATCGGTGGGGCGAACCGAACGCAGCACCTCTTCGCCGGAGGCCCGCTCCTTGGCCTTGGCGATGAACTCGCGGACCACCGGCAGGGCCACATCGGCCTCCAGCAGGGCGATTCGGACCTCGCGCAGGGCCTCGTCGATGTGCTTTTCAGACAGCACACCGTGGCCCGACAGACGGTCGAATACCCCAGACAGCCGTTCAGAAAGTGCGTCGAACATCGGTTCTCCCATGACGTGACCGCGTCACGCCCGCTGCCTTCCGTTGGTCTTGGCCCCCCGCGAACAGGGAAGCCAGGAGCCCAAACGCGATCGACCCCCGTGGACGATCACGTCGACGGGGGGCCTCGCCGCCCTCGTCCCATATGGTGATGGGGGTCGTGGCGGAGGAGGGCGCTGACCGAGGTTGCGCCGGAAGGGCGGGCTTATGCGCCTGTGGATGCTTTAGGTCAAGGTCAGCGGCGCGGCGCGGCGGCGCGGCAGGTCAGCCGCAGCCCTGGCCAGCCCGGTGATCGTCGCCCAGTCTCCAGCGGCCACTGCAGCCTTAGGCGCTACCCAGGAGCCCCCGATACAGGCCACATTGGGCTCGTTCAGATATTCCGCCGCCCGGGCCGCATCGATGCCGCCTGTGGGGCAGAACACCGCCTGGGGGAAGGGGCTGGCGAAGGCCCGCAGCAGGGGCACGCCCCCCACCACGCTGGCCGGGAACAGCTTGAACGCGGTGAAGCCCCGCTCCAGCCCAGCCATCAGCTCGCTGGCCGTGGCGACCCCAGGCAGCAGGGGGATCGGCCCCTCCAGCCCTTCACCGGGGATCAGGCCTGGACTGACGGCAAACCGGGCGCCGGCCCGGGCCGCGGCCTGACGGGCGGCGGCTGAGGTAATGGTGCCGGCCCCGACCACGGCGTCCTCGACCTCGCCGGCGATGGCGGCGATGGCCTCCAGGGCGGCGGGGGTGCGCAGGGTGACCTCCAGGGCCCGCAGGCCGCCCTGGGTGAGCGCCCGGGCCAGGGGGACCGCGTCGGCCACATCATCGATGATCAGCACCGGCACCACCGGGGCCAGGGCCATGATGTCGTCCAGGGTCACAGGCGTACGCCTTCCAACTGGGCCAGTTCCCGGGCGCAGCCCACCAGGGCCGGGAACGGATGGGTAATGAGAAAGGTGGGAATGTCCCGGACATAGGGTGCCAGCCGCCCCTTGGCCTCGAACCGGGCGCGGAACCCCCCGGACATGAGCCGCTCAACCAGGCGGGGGGGAATGCCGCCCCCCACATAGACCCCGCCCCGGGCGCCATAGGTGAGGGCCAGGTCCCCGGCCACGCCCCCCAGGATGGCACAGAACCGGTCCAGGGCCGCCCCGGCTCCGACATCACCCGCCGCGCCGGCCTCGATCAGCCGCCGCTCATCGGCCAGGCTTGGCGTCCGGCCAGCCATGTCCTCCAGGGCCACATAGAGATCATACAAGCCCTGACCTGACAGGACCCGCTCCACCGACACCCGCCCATGGACAGCCTGCAGTCGCCGCCAGACCTCGGCCTCGACCGCGTCATGGGGGGCAAAGCCCGTGTGGCCGGCCTCGGTGGCCACGGCAATGTCCACATGGGCCGAGCGCGCCACGGCCGCCACGCCAAAGCCTGTGCCTGGCCCCAGCACCACGATGGGACAGGTGGGGGAACCGGGCAGGTCCGGGCCGATCCGGCGCAGGTCGGCGGGATCAAGCACCGGCGCGGCCATGGCCTGGCCGGCGAAGTCATTGACCAGCTTGATGGCGTCGAAGCCAAAAGCGGCGATCAGCTCGGTCTCCGAAACCTGCCAGTCGAGATTGGTGAACTCGATCTCGCCGTCGACCACCGGGCCTGCCACCGCGATCACCGCCTTGGCCGGGCGCTTTCGGCCCGTGGTCTCGGTCAGATAGGCCGCAATGATCTCATCTAGGGCACCATAGTCGGCACAGGCATAGGTCTTGGCATGGCGCAGATGGCCCTCGCCATCCACCAGGGCGAACCGCGCATGGGTGCCCCCCACATCGCCCACCAGACCCGCATAGACCATGGCCATCAGACTACGTCCTCAAACAGCACCGAGGCGCCTGCCTCGGCCGGGCCGGTCGCGCGACGCATCCAGCCAAACAGCTCCCGGCCATAGCCCCGGACGGGACCGGGCGCTACAGCCGCAGGCCGGGCGTCCAACACGGCGGGATCCACCTTGATCTCCAGCCGACCGGCCAGGGCGTCCACCAGGATCAGGTCACCGTCCCGGACCCGGGCCAGGACCCCGCCATCGGCCGCCTCTGGCGTCACATGGATGGCGGCCGGTGCCTTGCCTGAGGCCCCTGACATACGCCCATCGGTGACCAGGGCCACCTTCAGACCCCGCTCCAGCAACACCACCAGGGTGGGGGTCAGGCTGTGCAGCTCGGGCATGCCATTGGCCTTCGGCCCCTGGAAACGCACCACGGCGACGAAGTCCTCGGTCAACTCGCCGCGTCGAAAGGCGGCCAGGAGGTCCTCCTGATCGTCGAACACCTTGGCCGGGGCCTCGATCACCAGATGCTCAGGCTTCACCGCCGAGGTCTTCATCACCGCCCGGCCCAGGCCACCCCGCATCAGGCGCAGCCCCCCCTCCGGCTGGAAGGGATCGGCCACCGGCCGCAGGATGTCGAGGTTGAGGCTTTCGGTAGGCCCTTCCCGCCACACCAGCCGACCCTCCTCAAGGAAAGGTTCGCGCTGATAGGCCCGCAGGCC
This sequence comes from Phenylobacterium sp., assembly GCF_022402485.1. GTDB lineage: Bacteria > Pseudomonadota > Alphaproteobacteria > Caulobacterales > Caulobacteraceae > Phenylobacterium. The sequence goes on from NZ_JAKRSA010000012.1 coordinate 189,209, forward strand.
GCCCCCGGCCACGGTCACCACGTCCTCATGGGCAAGACCCGCGTCCAGCAACTGGCGGATGACAAAGGCCATGCCCCCGGCGGCCTGGAAGGCGTTCACGTCCTCCGACCCGTTGGGGTAGACCTTGACGATCAGCGGCGTGACCCGGGACAGGTCGTCGAAATCGGCCCAGGTCAGCTGAATGCCCGCCGCCCGGGCAATAGCCACCATATGCAGGGTGTGATTGGTCGACCCGCCGGTGGCCATCAGCCCGACGATGGCATTAACCATGGCCTTCTCATCCACCACCGCGGCCATGGGCGTGTAGGCCTCACCGGCCGCGATAATCTCCACCGCCCGCTGGGCCGCAGCCGCCGTGAGGGCCTCACGCAGGGGCGTGTTGGGATGGACAAAGGCCGCCCCGGGCAGGTGCAGGCCGGTCATCTCCATCATCATCTGGTTGGTGTTGGCCGTCCCATAGAAGGTGCAGGTGCCCGGGCCGTGATAGGACTTCATCTCGGAGTCCAGCAGCACCTCACGGCTGACCTTGCCCTCGGCGTAAAGCCCGCGCACCCGGGCTTTCTCAGCGTTGGAGAGCCCAGAAGTCATGGGGCCGCCAGGCACGAAGATCACCGGCAGGTGGCCAAAGGCCAGGGCGCCCATGGTCAGGCCCGGCACAATCTTGTCACAGACCCCCAGCATCAGCGCCCCGTCGAAGGCGTCGTGGGTCAGGGCGATGCCGGTCGACATGGCGATCACGTCCCGGGAGAACAGGGACAGCTCCATCCCCGGACGGCCCTGGGTCACCCCATCACACATGGCCGGCACCCCGCCGGCCACCTGGGCTGTGGCCCCCACCGCCTCGGCGGCGGCGCGGATCACATCGGGAAACCGCTCAAAGGGCTGATGGGCCGAGAGCATGTCGTTATAGGCCGTGACAATGGCCAGGTTCGGGGCGTTGGGATTGCGCATCTTGGCCTTGCCGTCCTCCGGCAGGGCAGCGAAGGCATGGGCAAAGTTGGCGCAGGACAGTTTGGCCCGGCCAGGACCAGAGGCCTGAGCCGCCGCCATCTGGGCCAGATAGGCCGCACGGCTGTCCCTGCTGCGGGCGATGATCCTGTCAGTCACCTCGGCGACTACCGGATGGATAGGCATGGGGGCTCCTTCAGGGGGTCCAGAATACCCGGACCGGAACGCGGGTCTGGGTCAAGAGGGCACCGACCGGCAGGTCCGCCCCGGCCAGGGCCTGGTTGAACACGTGCCGCTTCTCCGCGCCGGAGATCAGGATCAGGATGGCTTTCGACTGTAACAACGCCGCCAGGGTCAATGTGATCCGCGGCAGGGGCGGATCGCCGATCGCCTCATTCAGGCCCCGGCAGAAGCGCCCACTGTCGGCTGCCATGGCCGCCGCGAGACCATCGGCACCCGGGATCAGTGAGGCCACATGGCCATCGAGGCCCATCCCCAGAAGGGTCATGTCGAAGGGGGCCAGGGCGGCGACCTCGGCCTCGGCCAGATCGGCGCAGGCCATCGCATCCGACGCCGGGTGCCACAGGGGGATGAAGTGGGCGGCAGCGGCCGCGCCCCGCAGCAGGCGCGTTCTCACCAGGCCCGCGTTGGAAGCCGGGTGGTCAAGGGGGACGAAGCGCTCATCGGACAGGGTGACATCGACCAGGCCCCAGTCCAGGTCAGCCGACGGCAGCAGGTCATAGACGGGACCCGGTGCGCGACCTCCGGTGGCCACAAGGCGGCCTCGGCCCCGGGCGGCGATCCCGGCCTGAAGGGCCTGGACGGTCGCGCCCGCAGCGGCCTGCGCCAGGGCGGCGGGGGTCTCGAAGGGCTCGATCATGTCCTCTCTTAGTCCCTTCCCGCCCAGGCGGGCAGTCCCTCCGGACCCATGGACGGGAACTTTCCAGGCCGCGAAGGGGTTTGCAGGGGGCGTGTCGATGGGCGTCGGTGCGCCGCCGGCACCGTCTGCGTCTCTGGCGCTCCGCCCCGAGGACCAAAATCATGCGCATCGCACAGGTGTCTCCCTTGTACGAGGCCGTGCCGCCCCGCTTCTACGGGGGCACCGAGCGGGTCGTCGCCCACCTGACCGACGCCCTGGTGGACCTGGGCCATGAGGTGACCCTGTTCGCCAGCGCCGAGGCCCGAACCAAAGGCCAGCTGGCGGCTGTGCGCAGCGAGGCCATCCGCCTGGACCCGGCGCCGCTGAAGTCCGACTTGGCCGCCCATATGAACGCCCTGGCCCAGGTCCGCGCCCGGTCCGACGAGTTCGACCTGATCCACTTTCACACCGACATGATCCACTTCCCGTTCTTCAGCCACATGGCGGAACGGACCTTGACCACCCTGCACGGGCGGCTGGACATGAAGGACGTCTCCGAAGTCTATGCCCACTGGCGGGACTATCCGCTGGTCTCCATCAGCGACCATCAGCGCCTGCCGATGCTAGGCGCCAACTGGGCCGGGACCGTGCATCACGGCATGGATGCCGACCTCTACCGGTTTCACCCTGAACCCGGGGAATATCTGGCCTTTCTCGGTCGAATCTCCCCGGAAAAACGCCCTGACCGGGCCATCCAGATCGCCATTGGGGCCGGGGTTCCCCTGCAGATGGCCGCCAAGATCGACCCCGCCGACCGGGACTATTATGAGGGCAGGATCCGCCCTCTGATGGAGCACCCCTTGGTGACGTTCGTTGGCGAGATCGGGGACGCCGAGAAGTCACACTTTCTGGGCCGGGCGCGGGCCCTGTTGTTCCCCATTGACTGGCCCGAACCCTTTGGACTGGTGATGATCGAGGCCATGGCCTGTGGGACGCCGGTCATCGCCTATGACTGCGGTTCGGTGCCCGAAGTGGTCGAGCCGGGGCTGACCGGCCTGATCGTGCGCAGCCTCGATCAGGCGATCGCAGCCGTGGATGCGGTTGGACGCTACGACCGCCGCGCCATTCGCGACCGGTTCGAAGCCCGGTTCTCCGCCCGGGCCATGGCGCGACGCTACGTCGCCCTGCACGAGACCCGTAGCGCCCAGTCGACGCCCCAGGACCTGTCCTACGTCCTTGGCGCCTGAACAGCCCATGCATGATCTTGCCCCCGAGGCCCCTGCCGGCACCGGTCAAACCGGTGAGGCCCGATCCCCCAACCGTCTGTTCGCGCTTAAGGACAAGGACACCTTCATCGTCGCTGACGCCTGCGGCGACATCACCGGCGACGGGGATGGCCTGTTCCACAACGACACCCGCATCCTGTCACGGTTCCGGCTGCTGCTGGGGAGCAGCCAGCCGTCCCTGCTGTCGGCGGCCATCGGCCAGGAGAATGTGTTCTTCACCTCCAATGGCACCAACCAGGCCCTTCCCTTTCCCGGCGGTCCCATGGGGCCACCAGGGGTGCTGCATGTGGAGCGCCGACGCTTCCTGTGGGGCGAGCGGCTCTATGAGCGGGTGCGGGTGGTCAACTACAGCCGCGACGTGGTCCAGACGCCCCTCTCCCTGGAATATGCCGCCGACTTCCGTGACATGTTCGAGGTTCGCGGCGCCAAGCGCCGCCGGCGCGGCGTCACCCAGCCGCCGGTCTGTGACGGGCGTTCGGTCCATTTTCGCTATGAGGGGCTCGACTATGTGGAGCGGGCCAGCGTCATCGCCTTTTCCGACGCCCCCTGGCGCATCAGTCCGCAGCGGGCGGACTTCATGTGCAGCCTGAACCCGGAGAGCCGCTACGAGATCTATGTGGAAATCGGTGCCCACGGGGGACCACCGCCCACCAAGGAGCGCTATGAGGCCGCCGCCACCCATGCCCGCTGGGACATGCGCCGACGGCGCAGGCACGGCGCCCGCCTGCGCACCACAGGAAGGCTCTTCAACGACTGGCTGGCCCGGTCGCGCTCGGACATCGCGCTCCTGACCACACGGCTGGAGACCGGACCCTACCCCTATGCTGGCATTCCCTGGTTCTCCACCGCCTTTGGCCGGGATGCGATCATCACCAGTCTGCAACTGCTCTGGTTCGAGCCCGGCCTGGCCAAGGGGGTGCTGACCTATCTGGCCGCCCATCAGGCCGAGGAGGTGTCGAGCTTCCGGGACGCCGCCCCGGGCAAGATCATGCATGAGACCCGCAAGGGCGAAATGCCCGCGGTCGGCGAGGTGCCCTTCGCCCGCTATTATGGGGGGGTCGACACGACACCCTTGTTCATTGTCCTGGCTGGCGCCTATGCCGAGCGGACCGGCGACTATGAGCTGGTGGACGCCCTATGGCCGGCCCTGAGACGGGCCATGGCCTGGATCGAGCGGTTCGGGGACTCCACCGGCGATGGGCTGATTGACTATGCCCGGGGCGAGGCGTCGGGTCTGTCCAACCAGGGCTGGAAGGATAGCGAAGACTCCATCTTTCACGCCGACGGCCGGTTCCCCAAGGGGCCGATCGCCCTGGTGGAGGTGCAGGGCTACGCCTATGGCGCCTTTCAGACCATGGCGGCATTCGCCCAGCGGCGGGGCGACATGGGCGCGGCCGACCATTGGCGAGGCCGGGCCGAGCACCTCCGCGAGGTGGTGGAACGCCGCTTCTGGATGCCGGACAAGGGTTTCTACGGCATGGCCATCGATGGCGACGGCGAGCTCTGCGCGGTGATGGGCTCCAATCCCGGTCACCTGCTGTTTGTCGGCCTGCCGGCACCCGACCGGGGCAAGGCGGTGGCCCAGCGCCTGTTATCCAGCGCGTTTGCCACCGGCTGGGGCGTGCGCACCCTGGCGGCCGGAGAGGCGCGGTTCAATCCCATGTCCTACCACAATGGCTCGGTCTGGCCCCACGACACCGCCCTCTGCGTTCAAGGCCTGGCCAACTATGGCGAGCGGGACGGGGTGGTGCTGATGACCTCGCATCTGTTCGAGACCGCCTCCCACTACGAGATGCGTCTGCCCGAGCTGTTCTGCGGCTTTCCCCGGGCGGCCGGGGAGCCTCCCGTGGCCTATCCCGTGGCCTGCCTGCCCCAGGCCTGGGCCGCCGGGGCGGTGTTCATGATGTTGCAGGCCTGCCTGGGGCTGAGGATCAAGGGCGCGGAGCGTCGGGTGGAAATCTGCGACCCCCGTCTGCCCATCGGCATCGACCGCCTATGGGTGGAGGATCTGCGGGTCGGCCCGCACAGGATCAGCCTTGGCTTTGAGACGATCGAGGGCCAGGTGCAGGTCCGCTTCAACCCCGTCGAGGGGGTTGAGGTGGTGATCAGCTGATCGACGCGCCAGGACCAGAGCAGCGGACTTCAGCGGCGGGGCACATGGGCCAGGCGCAAGATATTGGCCGCACCGGGCGAACCCATGGGCAGGCCAGCCAGGATCAGGATGCGCCGACCCGGTGCCGCCAGGGCGAGATCCCGGGCGATCTCGGTGGCGATCTTGGCCAGGGATTCAGAATCGGACGGCTGCGGCACCACGCGGGCCTCCACCCCCCAGCTCAAGGCCAGCCGACGGGCCACCGCCACATGCGGTGTAAGGGCCAGAGCCGGCTGAAGGGGCCGCTCACGGGCCAGACGCAGGGCCGTTTGGCCCGTGGTGGTGAAGCTCGCCAGACAAACAATGGAGGGGCCTTGAGCCGCCCGGCTGGCGGCCGCCACAAGGGCGTCGGCCTCAGCGTCCTCGATGGGATATTCCGCCGCCATCAGCTCGGGCCAGCGGGGATCGCGCTCCACCCGACAGATGATGCGATCCATGATCGACACCGCTTCCAGGGGGAAGTCTCCGGCTGCCGTCTCGGCCGAGAGCATCAGGGCATCAGCGCCCTCATAGACCGCGCCGGCCACATCGGAGGCCTCGGCCCGGGTGGGGGTCGGCGCACTGGTCATGGATTCCAGCATCTGGGTGGCCACGATCACCGGCAGCCCTCGGGTGCGGCAGGCGCGGATCAGCGCCTTCTGCACCACCGGCACGTCTTCGGGCGCCAGTTCCACACCCAGGTCGCCCCGGGCCACCATCACCCCGTCGCAGAGGTCGAGGATCTCATCCAGCGCATCGAGGGCGGCGGGCTTTTCGATCTTGGCCAAGACAGCGGCCCGACCCTGGACCAGCTGGCGCAGCTCCGCCATGTCAGCGGCCCGCTGGACAAAGGAGAGCGCCACCCAGTCGACTCCCTGATCCAGGGCAAAGGCCAGGTCTTTGCGGTCCTTCGGGGTCAGGGCGGGAATCGGGATCGGGTGACCGGGCAGGTTCAGCCCCTTGTGGTTGGACAGGCTGTCGCCCACCACCACCTCGGTATCGGCAAAGTCCTTGCCATGGCGCACCACCCGCAGGCGCACCCGACCATCGTCGATCAGGATGTCGGCGCCGACCTTGACCGCCGCCAGGATCTCCGGATGCGGCGCACAGACCCGCGTCGCATCGCCCAAAGTCGGATCAAGGTCGAGGCGGAAGGCCTGACCCGGCTTGATCTGGACTGGACCCTCCGCAAAGCGACCCAGGCGCAGCTTGGGGCCCTGCAGATCGGCCAGGACCGCCAGGGGGCGACCGACCGCAGCTTCGGCCGCGCGCACCGTGGCGATGGCCCGGGCGTGGTCCTCATGGGTTCCATGACTGAAATTGACCCGGAACACGTCGGCACCCGCCCTGGCCAGGGCCTCTACCTGGTCTGGCGTGCGGCTGGCGGGCCCCAGGGTGGCGACGATGCGGGCGCGGCGGGCTCGGATCATGGGATCCCCGTTTTTGGCGGTGTGGCCCGGGTGGGGCTGAGAAGGGCGGCGAGTCGCTTCGCGCGGCCAGGACCAGAGCTTAGCAAACGGCGCACGCACGCCATCGAGAAAAAGGACGCAGTCATGCGACAGATCCGCTGCGAGGCCCCGTGACCCAGACCCTCGACCTCTTTCCCATCGGCAACTGCGCCGCCAGCGCGCTGATTGACCGGGACGGCCGCTTCGTCTGGGCCTGCGTCCCCCGGGTGGATGGCGATCCGGCCTTCAGCGCCCTGCTCAGTGACCGCGATCTGAGTGACCCCGAAGGGCATGGCCTGTGGGACATCCAGGCCGAGGGGATGACCCAGATCCATCAGGCCTATCTGCGCAATACCCCGATCCTTCGCACCGAGGTGACCACAGGTGACGGGAGCCGACTGGAGATCCTCGACTTTGCCCCGCGCTACCGGCAGTTCGGGCGGATCTACCGGCCCATGGCCCTGATCCGGCTGGTCCGGCCCCTGTCGGGCGCGCCGCGTATCCGCATCCGCCTGCGCCCGAGCATCAACTGGGGTGAGGCACCGGCCCGACAGACCACCGGCTCCAACCACATCCGCTATGTGGGCGGGCCGACGACCCTGCGCCTGACCACCAACGCGCCGGTGAGCCACATCACCGAAGAGCGGCTGTTTCGCCTGGAGGAGCCGATCGCCATGTTCCTTGGCCCCGACGAGGGGTTCGACGCCGACATCATGGCCACCACCGCCCGCATGCTCACCGAAACCACCCAATACTGGCGCGAATGGGTGCGGACCCTGTCGGTGCCCCTGGAATGGCAGGAGGCGGTGATCCGCTCGGCCATCACCCTGAAGCTCTGCGCCTATGAGGAGACCGGGGCCATCGTCGCGGCCCTGACCACCTCGATCCCCGAACATGCGCAGTCGGGCCGCAATTGGGACTACCGCTACTGCTGGCTGAGGGACGCCTATTATGTGGTTCAGGCCCTTAACCGGCTGGGCGCCGCTGACATGCTGGAAAACTATCTGGGCTATCTGCGCAACCTGGTGGCCCAGGCCGGCGGGGGGCCTGTGCAGCCGGTATACGGGGTGGGGCTGGAGCCTGGCCTGGTCGAGAAGATCGCAGACGCCCTGCCCGGCTATCGCGGCATGGGGCCGGTGCGGATCGGCAATCAGGCCCACGAACACACCCAGCACGATGTCTATGGTCAGATCATCCTGTCCACCGTGCAGGCCTTCTTCGACGCGCGCCTGCTGCGGCCGGCCACGGTGGAAGATTTCTGCGCCCTGGAGCCAGTGGGCGAGCGGGCCTACCGCGTCTATGCGAGCCCCGACGCCAGCCTGTGGGAGTTCCGAGGCCGGGCGGCGATCCACACCTATTCGGCGGTGATGTGCTGGGCCGCCTGCGACCGCCTGGGCAATGCCGCCCACCAGCTGGGCCTTTCAGACCGCGCCGCCCACTGGAACGCCCGGGCCGATGAAATGCGCGCGGTGATCGAAGACCGGGCCTTCAATGAAACGCTCGGGCGGTTCGCCGCGACCTTCGACGGGGACGAGCTGGACGCCAGCCTGCTGCAGCTGGTGGACGTCCGCTTTGTCCCGGCCAGCGACCCGCGCATGGCCGCCACGATCGAAGCCGTTGAAAAAGGCCTGCGCCGGGGGCCCTACATGCTGCGCTATGCCCTGGCCGACGACTTCGGCGAGCCCAAGACCGCCTTCAACATCTGTACCTTCTGGCTCATCGAGGCGCTGCACATGTCCGGCCGCAGCGCAGAGGCCCGGGCTCTGTTCGAGGAAATGCTCACCCGGCGCACGGCGGCTGGCCTGCTGTCGGAGGACATCTCCTTCGACGACGATGAGCTATGGGGCAACTATCCCCAGACCTATTCCCTGGTCGGGCTGATCAACTGCGCGACGCTGCTCTCCAAGCCCTGGGCGGCGGGGCGCTGAGGCCGCGCGGATCCATGGAACCTTAGGCCGGCGGCGGCGGGGTGAACCCTCGGACGTTCTCGTCAATGGCCTGGGCCAGGGACAGGAGCCGCGCATCACCTCCATGCGGGCCAATCAGCTGGGCCCCCACCGGCAGGCCATCTGCGGCGATCCCGGCCGGCAGGGTGGTGGCCGGCAGCAGACAGGCCGTGGCCAAGGCGATCCAGCCCAGCATGGTGATATAGGGCGCGCCCTGCCCATCGGAGAACTTCAGCCGTCGGGAGAGGAAGGATCCGTGGCTGTGGGGGAAGGCGGTCCCTGGGGATACTGGTGCCAGGATGGCGTCATAGCCCTCGAAGACGGCCTCCATCTCCCGGCGCAGGCGGGCGCGGATGGCGTCGGCGGCCAGCCAGTCCCGATGCCGGGCGGTATAGGCCATCACCGTCCCGGCCCAGGAGAACGGGCCAGCCCCCCTGCCCCGGGCGATCCTGGCAAGGGGCCGCATCATCTCCATCCGCCGGATCTGGCTGGCCGGCATGTCCGCGCCGATGATGGAGCCCAGTAGCAGCAGGTAGGACTCCAGCAGGGTCTCCACATCCACTGGCGGGGAGATCACCTCCACCGTCGCCCCGGCGGCGGCGAGCTCGCCGGCATAGGCGGTGAGCACGGCGGCCACCTGCGGGTCGAGGGGCAGGCCCGGTGCCTCCAGCCAAAGACCGATCCGCGCCTTATGGAGATCAGCCGGCGGCGCCTTGGGGGAGACCCCGCCATCGGCGATCACCGACAGCAGCAGTCGCAGGTCCCGGGCCGAGCGGGCCAGGGGGCCAATGACATTAAGGTCCGGCTCCTGCCAGGACCCAGGGCTGGGGGGGACATGGCCGTGCTGGGGGGCCAGGCCCCAGGTGGGCTTGTGTGAAAACACCCCGCAGAAATGAGCCGGCACCCGCAAGGACCCGCCGATGTCCGAGCCAATCTCCAGGGCTGTGACGCCTGCCGCCAGGGCCGCCGCCGCGCCGCCCGACGAGCCCCCCGGTGTGCGGCTCCCATCCCAGGGATTGTTGGTGGTCCCATAGAGGCGGTTGAAGCTCTGCCAGTCCCCGGCCATCACCGGCACATTGGTCTTGCCCCAGATCACCGCCCCCGCTCGCCTGGCCTGGGCGACCACGACGGAGTCCTCGGCCTGACGGCGGCGCAGGGCCTCCAGCCCCGCAGACGCCGGCATGCCGGCCACGTCCAGGGTGTCCTTGATGGTCATGGGCAGGCCCGCCAGGGGACCTAGCGCCCCGCCCCGGGCCCGGATGTCGTCTATGGCCTTGGCCCGTTCCAGGGCCCGTTCCAGATCAGCCGTCACCACGGCGTTCAGCCGGCGATGGGTCTGTTCGTGGCGGGCAAGCGTCAGCTTCAGAAGCTCCACCGCCGTAACCCGGCCAGAGGCCAAAAGAGCCAGCTGGCCCGAGGCGTCCAGGGCCAGGATATCCAGATCTGGGTTCACAGGCGCCCCCTCAGGCCCAGCACGTCCTGCATGTCATAGGCGCCGGGCGGCTGGCGCACAGCCCAGAGGCCGGCCTCCACCGCGCCCCTGGCAAACAGGCTGCGGTCCCTTGCCGAATGGGAAAGCGTCAGAATCTCGTCATCCGCGGCGAAGACCACCGCGTGCTCGCCGATGATCCCGCCGCCGCGCATCACCGAATAGCCGATCTCGCCCGTGGGCCGCGCGCCGGTGATCCCGTCCCGGGCGGCCCGGGCCACGGTCTCCAGGGCCACGCCGCGTCCTTCGGCGGCGGCCTGGGCCAGCATGATCGCCGTGCCGGATGGCGCGTCGACCTTGCGCCGGTGGTGAGCCTCGAACACCTCGATGTCGTAGTCCGACGCCGCCAGGGCCCGCGCGGCCTGCTCCACCAGCCCTAGCAGCATGTTCACGCCCAGGGAGAAGTTGCCGGCCCGAACGATGGGGATGGACCTCGCCGCCTGGTCGATCACCGCGACCTGCGCCGCGTCAAAGCCGGTGGAGCCGATCACGAGCGCAATATCGCCCCTCGCCGCGCACACCTGGGCGAGCTCCATCGAGGCCTGGGGGGTCGAAAAGTCCACCACCACCTGGGCAGCGGCCAAGGCGCTGGCTCGATCCACCAGCCGGGGATCGTCGGCGCCCGGCCGATCGAAACAGGCGAAGACGCCGGCGTCGGACCGCGCCTCCAGCACCGACACCACGGCCTGGCCCATCCGGCCAAGGGCGCCTGAGACAGCGAAACGAACAGGTGCGGTCAGGACGGTCTCTCCGGGGCTCACGCGACGCAAGGCAGCGAATGTCGCCCCTGGGCGTGTGGGGTCAAGGGCGGAGCTTGCGCGGGGGCTGTTCTCGGCGCCGTCACCGGCGGAGGCCCGACTGACGCCCCGGGCTCAATAGTGATAGCGGCATTGGGCGATTTCGAGCTGCTGGGCGGCGCCTGCACCGCTCACCCGGTAGACGAGCCGGTCCTCCAGGGTGATCCGGCGGGACCACCAGCCTTTCAATTCCCCGCGAAGGGGCTCGGGCTTGCCGGTGCCCTGGAACGGCGTGCGCAGGCACTCCTTGATCAGGCCGTTCAGTCGCGCCAGCACATTGGCGTCGGTCTCCTGCCAGTGGAGATAGTCGTCCCAGGCCTGGTCGGCGAAGACCAGCCTCACGGTTCAATAAGCTGCCGCTCCGAGCCAGCGCCCGCATCGAGCTGGGCGATCGCATCGGTAAGGCGCTGGGCGTTGGCCGGCCGGGAGACCAGATGCAGGGTCTCCTCCATGGCGTTCCAGTCGGCCAGCGACACCATCACCACGGCCTCGCCACGGGTGCGGGTCACCACCACCGGCGCCCGATCGGCGACGACCTTGTCCATCACCTTCTTCAGGTTCGCGCGGGTGTCAGAATAGGTGATCACATCCATCGGTCGTCTCCTGCCCTTCAATATGTACGAAGTATCGTACAATACAAGGTGGTGGAGGGCGCAAAGAGAGGGTTGAGGCGGCGCCGGCATTGCACCCGAAATAGCTATTGGACCGCCCCCAGACGACAGGATTTGCTAGACGCCCTCGAACAGGACGCCAAGGGCACCCCTCACGGCATAGGCTTCATCCTCGGTGAGCATGCGCAGGGGGTGATGGCCTAGCTCGGAAAGAGGAATGGCGGCCATCTGCAGCGGCAGCAGCATGACCTTCTGCCCCTCAACCTCAAAGATGGGCGTCAGTCGCCTCGGCTGGGAGCCCTTGGGGTCAATCGACGGGATCAGCGGCACAACCACGCGTGTGTTTGTAGGGCTGAGCAGGTCCGACTGGACGTCGACAACCAAAACGCCACTGGGAAGCCGGTAAACTCCGTGCTTCATCAGAACTGCCGGTACTCGGCCAACAACAGGCCATCCTGCTCCACCTTGGCGTTGTACCAGTCAAAGAATGGGCGATTTTCGGCCTGCCAGCGTCGCGCCCGTTCTGCTGCGACAGCCGCCTCCAAACCACTCTCACAGGCCCGCGACAGGTTCAGGCCAAGGGCCTTGGCTTCCTCGACCAAGGCGCCTGGAAGCGTAAGGTTCAGTCGCTGACGACCCGGTGAATGCGCGTTTTCCATGCGCATAATCTACGCGCACGCTACAGCCTTTCCTAGCCCCCCCGCAATTCCTATCGCCCCGCAGGAGTCTTGCGGTTGTGGCGGGGGGGCGGGGTATGTAGGTTGCGCCCCTCTTCCATCACCAGTGTCTGCAAGGACCGTCCGCGCTCATGAGCGACGCCGAGAAACGCACCTTCACCGACGAGGAAGCCCTGAGCTTCCACCGTCTGCCCACCCCTGGGAAAATCGCCATCGTGCCGACCAAGCCGATGGCCACGCAGCGGGACCTCTCGCTGGCCTATTCCCCTGGCGTGGCCGTACCGGTGCTGGCGATCGCCGAGGATCCGGACAAGGCCTATGACTACACCTCCAAGGGCAACCTGGTGGCGGTCATCTCCAATGGCACCGCCATCCTGGGGCTGGGCAATCTGGGCGCGCTGGCGTCCAAGCCGGTGATGGAGGGCAAGAGCGTGCTCTTCAAGCGCTTTGCCGACGTGGACTCCATCGATGTGGAGGTGTCGGCCACCGACGCCGACGAGATCATCACGGTGATCAAGAACATCGGTGTCACCTATGGCGGCATCAATCTGGAGGACATCAAGTCCCCCGAGTGCTTCCGCATTGAGACCGAGCTTCAGGAGCTGCTCGACATCCCGGTGTTCCATGACGACCAGCATGGCACGGCGATCATCTCGGCGGCGGGGCTGATCAACGCCTGCAAGATCACCGGCCGGTCGCTCGCCGATGTGAAGGTGGTGCTGTGCGGCGCGGGTGCTGCGGGCATCGCCTCCCTGGAACTCATGAAGGCCATGGGGGTGCAGCATCAGAACTGCATCGCCGTGGACAATACCGGCGTCATCTATCGCGGCCGGTCGGAGGGCATGAACCAGTGGAAGTCCGCCCATGCGGTGGACACCGACAAGCGCACCCTGGCCGAGGCCCTGGTGGGCGCCGACTGCTTCCTCGGCCTGTCGGTCAAGGGGGCGGTGACCCCGGAGATGGTGGCCTCCATGGCGCCCAATCCGATCATCTTCGCCATGGCCAATCCCGATCCGGAGATTACGCCCGAGGAGGTCCATGCGGTGCGCAAGGACGCCATCATGGCGACGGGCCGCAGTGACTATCCCAACCAGGTCAATAACGTCCTGGGCTTCCCCTACATCTTCCGCGGCGCCCTGGACGTGCGGGCGCGCCGGGTGAACATGGAGATGAAGATCGCCTGCGCCAAAGCCCTGGCGGCCCTGGCCGAGGAGGACGTCCCCGACGAGGTGGCTGCGGCCTATCACGGGGCCCAGCTGAAGTTTGGCCCGCAATACATCATCCCCAGCCCCTTCGATCCCCGGCTGATCTCCTACATCCCGCCCTTCGTGGCCCAGGCGGCCATGGACTCCGGCGTGGCCCGCAAGCCCATCGAGGACATGGACGCCTATCGCGCCCAGCTGGCCCAGCGCCTCGACCCCACCGCGGCCTTCCTGCAGAAGCTGCAAGGATCGGTCATGGCCGGGCCGAAGAAGAAGGTGGTGTTCGCCGAGGGCGAGGAGCCCAGCGTGATCCGCGCGGCCTACGCCTTCCAGACCGCCGGTCTTGGGGAAGCGATCCTGGTGGGCCGCGAGGAGCTGGTGGCCGAGAACATGCTCGCCGTGGGCCTCAACCCCGACGATGCGGGCCTGAAGGTGATCAACGCCCGGGTGTCGGAGCACAATCCGGAATTCGCCGACTTCCTCTATGCCCGTCTGCAGCGCCAGGGCTATCTGATGCGCGACGTGCAGCGGCTGGTGAATCAGGACCGCAACACCTTTGCCGCCTGCATGGTGGCGCTGGGCCACGCCGACGGCATGGTGACCGGGGTGACCCGCTCCTACGACCAGGTGCTGGACGAGGTCCTGCGGGTCATTGATCCGGCCCCGGCCGGCCGGGTGATGGGCATGTCGGTGCTGCTGGGCAAGGGCCACACCCTGTTCATCGCCGACAGCAATGTCACCGAAATGCCCGAGGCCGAGGACCTAGTGGAGATCGCGCTGGAGGCCGCCCAGGCTGTGAAGGCGCTGGGCTACACCCCGCGCCTGGCCTTCATGTCCTACTCCACCTTCGGCAACCCCATGGGCGACCGCTCAGAGAAGGTGCGCGACGCCGTGTCCATGCTCGACGAGATGGAGCTGGACTTCGAGTATGAGGGCGAGATGCCCCCGTCCCTGGCCCTGGAGCCCGAGCGTCGGGGCAATTTCCCGTTCATGCGGCTGACCGGCCCGGCCAATGTGCTGATCATGCCGGCCATCCACTCGGCCTATATCTCCACCCAGCTGGTGCAGGCCTTTGGCGGCGCCACGCTCGTGGGCCCCATTCTGCTGGGCCTCGAAAAGTCGGTGCAGATTGCGCCCCTGTCCTCCTCGGTGACCCGCATCCTGCAGCTGGCCACCCTGGCCGCCTACGACCTGCGCCAGACCGAGGCCCCGCGCTGATGAACACCGGCGCCCGCCAGCACACCTGACGGATCGCGCGCCTTCGGGGCGGCGGGCGATCCGCCGTCCGCCCCCCCGAAGGAGTCCGCGCCATGAGCGCCCTGCCTATTGCCCCGGCCGGACTGAGCCTGGGGATCGATTTTGGCACCACCAATACGGTGCTGGCCCTGGCCGCGCCTGGCGCACCGGCCAGCCTCGTGCGGTTTCCGGCGCCAGAGGGGGAGGTGTTCGCCTTCCGCTCGGCGCTCGCCTTCCACGCACCCCCCGACCAGCCCGCCGAGCGCACGGTGGAGGCCGGCCCCTGGGCCATCGAGGCCTATGTGGAAGACCCGCTGGAGACCCGCTTCATCCAGTCCTTCAAGACCTTCGCCGCCTCGTCGAGCTTCACCGAGACCCAGATCCTGGGGCGCCGCTACGGGTTCGAGGACCTGCTCTCGGCCTTCCTCCTCAAGCTCCGCGAGCATGGGGGCGGCAGCCTTGCCCACCTGCCTGCCCGGGTAATTGTCGGTCGCCCGGTGACCTTTGCCGGTGCAGCTCCCGATCCGCGCCTGGCGCTCTCCCGCTACGAGACGGCGTTCGCCCGGCTAGGATTCTCGGAAATCGTCTATGTCTATGAGCCGGTGGGGGCGGCCTTCTTCTTTGCCCGTACGCTCAAGGCCGACGCCACGGTGCTGGTGGGGGACTTCGGCGGCGGCACCAGCGACTTCTCCATCATCCGTTTCCGGCGGGATGGGTCAGGCGCCTTCCGGGCCGAGCCCCTGGGGCGCTCTGGGGTTGGCGTGGCCGGCGACGCCTTTGACTATCGGATCATCGACCAGCTGGTCTCGCCGGCGCTCGGCAAGGGCTCCAGCTACAGGACCTTCGGCAAGACCCTGCCAATTCCCAACCGCTACTATTCGGCCTTCGCCCGCTGGGACCAGCTGGCGCTCCTGCGGGCGTCCCGGGACATGCGCGAGATCCGCAGGCTCGAGCGCGAGGCCGTGGAACCCGACAAGATCGCCCGGCTGATCGAGATCCTCGACGACAACCACGCCTACCCCCTCTACCGGGCGGTCTCCCGCCTGAAGGAGACCCTGTCGGTCCAGGATGAGGCGACCTTCGCCTTCGAGGCCGGCGGGGTCTCCATCGTCCGCGAGGTGGTCCGGACCGAATTCGAATCCTGGATCGCGCCGGAGCTGAACAAGATCGAGGTCGCGGTGGACGAGGCCCTGGCCGAGGCCGGCCTGACCCCGGACGGGATCGACCGGGTGTTCCTCACCGGCGGCTCCTCCCTGGTGCCGGCGGTCCGCGCCATCTTCGCCCGCCGCTTTGCCCCAGAAACCATCGAGACCGGTGGGGAGCTGGAGTCCATCGCCTCAGGCCTGGCGCTCATGGGCCACGAACCGGACCTTGCCCGCTGGGGCGAGCGGGCGAACCTGGGCTAGAGGCGTTTTCGATCTGGTCGCGCTCCAGAGCATTTTCCGATAAGTGTGAAACGGTTATCGGGCCAAAAAATGCTCTGACCTTTTTGTTTTGGAGCCCTTTTTGTCCGATTTGATTGAACCAATCAGATCGGAAAGGGCTCTAGGCCGGAACCACCACGGTTTCACCGGCTGGCACAACCATCTTGGCCCGGGTGCTGATCGTCCCGCCCGGGACGCTGACCTTATCCAACACCCGGAAGGCGGTCTGCCAGCGCTCCGGGGTCACCTCGCACAGCAGGTAGCCGCGCTGGGAGTTGTTGAACTTCAGCTGCGGATTGGCCGCCTGGATCTGGACCATCCGTGGCTGCTGATCCATGCCGTCGCCCCCTGAGGTGATGGAGGTGGCGACAAATTCCGTGGCTATGGCCCGAGGCTCAGGATTGCGCCCGTCCAGATGCAGTTCGCCGGCATAGTTCTGGTGCTCGTCCCCGGTCAGGACCACCGGATTGGCCACCCGCCGGTCGCGGATCTGGCGCAGAAGCCTCGCCCTGGGCGTGCGATAGCCCCCCCAGGAGTCAGGATTGGCCAGATAGGCCGGGCCTGGATCACGGTCCAGGTCCATCATCATGATCTGTTGGGCGATGGCGTTCCACCGGGCCGGGGAGGACGACAGGCTGTCGAGCAGGAACTGCTCCTGCGCCGCCCCCAGCACCTCGGCCCGGGCCCGCTCCAGCTCATCACAGACCCCCCAGCGGTCGCCGCAGGGCTGGTCAGTCCGGTACTGGCGGGTGTCCAGGAGGTTCAGCCGCAGCAGGGTCCCGTAGTCGGCCCGCCGATAGAGACGCATGGCTGACCCGGCCGGGAAGGCCGACCGGCGCAGGGGCATGTGCTCGTAAAAGGCCTGCATGGCGGCCTGCTGGCGCAGGCGGAAGATCGCCGGATCCGTCCCGTCCTGATCGAGGTCGGAGACCCAGTTGTTGTCGATCTCATGGTCGTCCCAGGTGACGAACCAGGCCGCCGCTGCATGGCTGGCCTGGAGGTCGGCGTCCATCTTGTACTGGGCGTAGCGGCGGCGATAGTCGTCCAGGCTGTAGATTTCCTGGCCCACATGCTGGCGCTGATTGGCCTGGGGCCCGGCGGCGGAGTTCCACACCCGGGCGGCGCGGCCCTCATAGAGGTAGTCCCCGTAGCAGAATACGAAGTCGAGCTCGTCCTCCTCCGCCAGACGCCGGTGAGCGGTGTAGAGCCCCTGTTCATAGTGCTGGCAGCCGACCACCCCGAAGCGAACCTGGGCCGCTGAGGCACCGAGGGCCGGCGTCGTCCGGGCCCTGCCGGCCAGGCTGCGCTCGGCGCCCGAGGTAAAGCGATAGTGATAGGTCCGGGCCGGGGACAGGCCGCCCACCTCCACATGGACCGCATGACCAAGCTCAGGCCGGGCCACGGTCTCGCCCTTAGCGGCGATGCGGGTAAAGCCCGTGTCCTCGGCCACCTCCCAGCTGACCGCCACGGGGCGGGCGGGCATGCCATAGCCCATCTCCAGCGGTCGGGGTGCCAGTCGCGTCCAGATCACAAAGCCGTCCGGAGCGGGATCGCCCGCCGCCACCCCCAGCTGGAACGGATAATCGGCATAGACCGGCTGGGCCAGGGCCTGCCGGGGATCAAGGGCCGGGGCCAGAAAGGCACCGAGGCCCGCCGCCATCAGGCGGCGCCGCGAAAGGCTCAAGGCCCGGGTGATGTGGTCGTCCATGCCGCGCCCCCGCAGTTTGGAGACCATCATAATCGGCATGTGTGACGCCTGCGAGTCAGGGCTCCCGGAGACCCAGGGCGGCCAAGGCCTCATCGGCGGCCCGCAGGCCACTCTCCCAGGCCCCGTGGGCGGTGCCATAGGAATGGGATGAGGTGGCCTCGCCCGCAAAGAACAGCCGGCCATCCACAGGTTCGGCCAGGGCGCGGCGGGCGGGCGCGCAGCCGGGCAGGGCGTGGGAATAGGCCCCCATAGCCCAGGGATCGGCACCCCAGCGGGTCTCGGCCACCGGCTGAAGCTGGCTGCGCACATCGGCGCCATAATGGTCGGCCAGTTCGTCAATGGCGTAGGCTGTGGCGGCGCCGGGACCGGCCTCGGCCAGGGCGCGGGCATGGTCGCCACCGAAGTAGCATTCGATCACCGGGCGCCCCATGGGCCGCATGTAATAGCTGCCGGTGGCCGCCCGGTCCTGGCAGCCCCAGAGGTGGCTTTCCCGGGGAAAGAGCTCCGGCGCGGACGGCCGCAGGAAGACCTTTTCCGCCTGGCCCAGGGGCAGGCCGGTGGCGGCATCGACCTTGGCCGGCAGCCGGGGATGAATCCGGATGGCCTCCTGAGCGATCAGGGCGCTGGACAGGGTCAGCACAGCGGCCTTGGCGGTGATCTTGCCCCGGGCGGTCTCCAGCCGCAGCCTTGGGCCTTCATGGTCGATGGACAGCACCGCACAGTGGGGAACGATCAGCGACCGCGGGGCGAGGCCGCAGATCGCCGCCCCATAGCCGTCCGGCGCCCGCCAGGCGACGCCCGTGTCCTGGCGCGCCGCATGGTCCTGGATGGAGATCTGTGACAGGCCAGCCCCGTGATAACAGGCGCTGTTGGCCTCCAGCAGCGCCGCCCAACGGCTGGCCCCCGGGGTTAGAAGGGTCAGGGCGCGGCCTTCCTGGCCGGTCCGGGCGGCCTCTTCCAGGGCCGCTTCAAAGTCCCGCAGGACGGCGGCGAAGGCCACCTGATCTTCCGGGGTCAGGTTCAGATGGGCGGCACCTCTGCCCCAGGCCGGCGGCGTCCGGTCCAGGGCCACCCCGGCCCGGGCGAACAGGGTCGCCAGGGGGTTGCGATCGGCGCTGTGCAACCAGCCGCAGCCCAGGTCCAGGGGCAGGTCCATGC
The DNA here is from genome assembly GCF_022402485.1 of Phenylobacterium sp. Lineage (GTDB taxonomy): Bacteria > Pseudomonadota > Alphaproteobacteria > Caulobacterales > Caulobacteraceae > Phenylobacterium. The sequence goes on from NZ_JAKRSA010000012.1 coordinate 208,129, forward strand.
GCGCCGCCAGGGTGTGGGCCCGACCGCCGATCCGCCCCTGCCCCTCCAGCACCACAACCGAAAGGGCGGCCCTGGACAAACGCGCGGCGGCGGCCAGACCGGCGGCACCTGCACCGACCACCACAACATCGAACTCATCCTGCATGGGCTATCTAGGCAGGTTCTAGCGCCAAGGTTCAACCCCTGCCTTCCGGCCGCTCACAGGCCAGGCGCTTCCAGGTCCAGGGTCTCGGCGGGAACGCGGCGCAGGCCTGGCGCCTGCGTCTCCAGGGCCTCAATAAACAGCGCGGCGTCCCCAGCGATGATGACGGCGGCGTCGGCGGGGGACAGGTGCGCGGCGGCGAACGCCTGGACCTCTTGGGGCGTGACCGCCTCGACCTTGGCCGTATAGGCGCCGACCTCGGCCAGGGGCACATCCTGCAGGGCCAGTTCACCGAGCACCCCGCCCAGGCCCCCGGCCGTTCCCAGGGACCGGCCAAAGGCACCGATCAGCACCGACTTGCGGGCGGTCAGTTCCTCAGGCGTCACCGGGGCCGCAGCCAGTCGGGTCATTTCCGTGGCGATCAGGTCCATGACCTCAGGTGCCGATTCGTTCTTGGTCTGGGCCTGGGCCTGGAAGGCGCCGGTGGTCCGCCGGGTGGTGAGCCCAGACCCGGCACCATAGGACAAGCCACGCTTGATGCGGATTTCCTGATTCAGCCGGGCCGAATAGCCGCCGCCAAGCACCGAATTGGCGACAATACCGGGGTAATAGGCCTCATTCTGACGGGAAATGGCCGGCTTAACGAGGCGAACAGCGGCCTGTCCCGCCCCTGGCAGATCGATCACCAGCACCTGTCGGCGAGAGGTGGGGGAGACCTGCGGCTGGGCTGCCAAAGGCTCGGCAGGGCGGACCCAGTCCCCAAAGGCCTGCTGGGCCAGGGCCAGGCCGGCCTCCTGTGAGATGTCGCCGCTCAGCACCAGGATGGCGTTGTCGGGCCGGAAATGGCGGCTGTGCAAAGCCTTCAGGCCTTCAACCGTCAGACGCGGCAGGGAGGCTGGCGTGCCATCGACCGGATGGCCGAAGGGGGTGCCCGCAAAGATCACCGGCCCCACGGCCATGCCCGAGATCTGGCCGGGGTCTTCATAGGCCACCGCCATGCCGTCCAGGGCCTGGGCGGTCTGGCGGGCCAGTTCCGCCGGGGCGAAGGCCGGATTGCGCGCCACATCGGACAGGATCGCAAAGGCCGGGGCGACCTTGTCCGACATCACCGTCAGGCTCAGGCTGGCGGACTCCAGGCCGGCCGATGACGACAGGCTGGCGCCGAGGGCCTCGATCTGCTGGGCGATCTCCGGGGCCGTGCGGGTGGTGGTGCCCTCTGTCAGCATGGCCGCGGTCATGGACATGGCCCCGGCCTCACCGACGGGATCGGCCCAGGCACCGGCCCTGACGATCAGATTGGCGGAGACCAGAGGCAGGTCGCTGGACCGGGCGATGATGACCCGCAGGCCATTGTCGAGCACTGCCTCCGAGGGGGTTGGCAGCACCGGATCAACGGCAGCGCCAACCGGCGGCGGGGCCTGACGCTCGGCCTCCGGGGCCAGGGTGACGATCTCACCGTCAAAGACCACCGCCTGGGTGGGGGGGATGGGGGGCTCCGCTGGCACCGTCCCCGCCGGGCGCTCAGCTTCCGGACGATAGCGGATGCTCATCCGCCGGTCCTCGGCCAGATAGGTCTGGGCCACCCGCTGCACGTCGGCGGCGGTGACGGCGGCCAGTTCGGCCAGCTCGCTGTTGGCCTTGGCCGGATCGCCCTGGGTCGCCCAGGCATAGCCCAGGGCAAAGGCCCGACCATCGACGGTCTCGCGCTCGCGCAGGGCCGCGGCGATCAGTTCATTGCGCGCTTCGTCCAGCTCAGACTGAGTCGGTGCCGCCGCCCGAAGGCGGGCGACCTCTCCCAGCAAAGCGGCCTCGCCGGCGTCCACCGTCTGACCGCTGGCCAGGATGGCACCCACCGCAAACAGGCCCGGCTGCTGCGGCAGCTCGGCCAGGGAGAAGGCCTCCACGGCGATCTGCTGCTCATAGACCAGGCTGTTATAGAGCCGTGAGGACTTGCCCCCGGACAGGATGGCGTCCAGCACCTTCAGCGCCGGGGCATCCGGACTGGCGGCCGAGGCGCCCAGCCAGGTGAGCACCACGGCCGGCAGGGGCACATTGGGACCATAGCCGTCAAAGACACCCGGACCGGCGCGCGGCGGCTCGATTGCATCCACCCGCTTCAAGGGGGCCTCAGGGGTCTTCAGGGGGCCGAAATAGCGGTCGACGCAGGCGTCCAGCTGCGCCTCGTCAAAGTTGCCGATAACGATCAGCACGGCATTGTCGGGGCGGTAATAGTCCCGGTGGAAGGCCCGGACATCATCGATGGTGGCCGCGTCCAGCTCAGCGATCGAGCCAATGCCGGGACGTTTGTAGGGATGTTCCTGGTAGCTCGCCTGCGGGATCATCAGGCCAAACAGCCGGCCATAGGGGGCGGCCAGAATGCGCTGGCGCAACTCCTCCTTCACCACATCCCGCTCGGAATTGAAGATCTCGGCGTCCACCACCAGGGACCCCATGCGCTCGGCCTCGGCCCAGAGCAGGCGCTCCAGATGGTTGGCGGGCACCACCTCGAAATAGTTGGTGAAGTCGTCCCAGGTGGAGGCGTTGTTGAAGCCCCCCACATCCTCGGTCATCCGGTCCAGGGTCTCGGACGGCATGTTGCGGGTGGCCTTGAACATCATGTGCTCAAAGAGGTGGGCAAAGCCCGACCGCCCCTGCGGATCGTCCTTGGAGCCGACCCCGTACCAGACCTGGATCGTCACATTGGGGGTCGTGGCATCCACCCCGCTCAACACCCGCAGGCCATTGTCCAGCACCCGCTCGCGGTATTCGATCGGCGGGATGCCTTCGGCCTGTACGGCGACCGGGGTGCCCAGCAGGACGGCGGCGAAGGCGAGGCGGGCGAAGGCGCGGAACATGGCGGGCTCCAGGAATACGAAAGGCCAAAGCCATAGCATCCTGAGCGCCCCGCGAAAGCCGGCGCGTCGGGAGTGATGTGGGCAGGCCACGCCCCACGGGCCGCAGGCGACGGCAAACAGGGGACACGAGGGACACGAAGATAGCGAAGGACACGAAGGGGTCAGCCGCTCGTCTTTGTGTCCTTCACGCCCCTTCGTGTCCCAGATCCTCTCTGGCGCTGCGCGCCCTAGTCGGCCAGCTTGACCAGCATCTTGCCGGCGTTGGCGCCTTCCATGAGACCGATCAGGGCCCGGGGCGCGGAGGCGATGCCGTCCATCACCGTCTCCTGGTACTTGATCTTGCCCTCCCGCAGCCAGGTGGCCATGTCGCGCTGGAAGTCGGGCTGCAGGTGCATGAAATCCGTGCCCACAAAGCCCCGCAACATCACTCGAGAGTAGATGATGTTGGAGAGGTTGCGCACGGGGGACTGGCCCTCGTTATAGCCCGAGATCATGCCGCAGACGGCGATGCGGCCCAGGGTGTTCATGCGGCGCAGGGCGGCTTCCAGGTGTTCACCGCCCACATTGTCGAAATAGACGTCGAGGCCCTTAGGGGTGGCTTCCTCCACGGCCTTGCGGATGGCTTGGGTCTTATAGTTGATCACCGCGTCCAGACCGACCTCGTCCCGCAGCCAGGCGGCCTTGTCATCGGACCCGGTGGAGCCAACCACATAGCCGCCCTTGATCTTGGCGATCTGGGCCGCGACCGAGCCCACGGCCCCGCCGGCGGTGGAGACGAACACCTGCTCGCCCTCCTTCATGGCGCCGATGAACAGCAGTCCGCCATAGGCGGTGAAGCCGGTCATGCCGAGCGCATGCATATGGACCGTCAGCGGCAGGCCCTCGGCGGGCGTCAGTTTGGACAGGGCCTTGGGGTCGGAAACGAAATACTCGCGGAAGCCCATCCGGTTGTTCACCAGGTCGCCGACCGCAAAGTCAGGGCTCTTGGACTGCACCACCCGGCCGAGCGCCCCGCCCATCATGGCCTCGTTCAGGGCCTGGCCGGCGGTCAGCCGCGGGCGCATGGCCGGGTCCACCGACATGTAGAGGTTCTGGACCAGCACCTGGCCGTCGGCGGCGTCGGGGACCGTCGTCTCGATGATCTCGAACTCGCCCTCCTGCGGCATGCCATTGGGGCGGGAAATGAGGTGGACTTCGCGGCTGATGGGCATATGGCCCTCCCTAAGTGCGCTTGAATGGGCGAAAACTATGGTGCGGACCATGGACCGCACCGATCGGGGGCTTCAACCCCTGACATAGGGGAAGGTCGTTGGGGGCGGGCCGATGGTCGAGCGGATCAAGGTGGACGAGGCGACCGTGGCCGCTCTGGTGGCCGAACAGTTTCCCCAGTGGGCGGCCCTGTCGGTCACCCGGGTCAGGCCCGGTGGCTGGGACAATCGCACCTTCCGCCTGGGCGACGACCTGCTGGTCCGCATGCCGGCCGCCTCCCACTACCTCGCCCAGGTGGAAAAAGAGCAGGCCTGGCTGCCCAGACTGGCGTCAAACCTGCCCCTGCCGATCCCGGCGCCCGTAGGCGTGGGCGCGCCCGGCCGTGGCTATCCCTTCCCCTGGTCGATCTGCGCCTGGATCGAGGGTGAGACGGTGGCCGCCGCCGACGGCCTCGACCACGAGACCCTCGCCGAAGACCTAGCCGATTTCCTGCTGGCCCTGCAGGCCATCGACGCCGGCGACGGCCCAGTGGCCGGGGCGCACAACTTCCACCGGGGCGGTGACCCGGCGGTCTATGACGGGGAGACCCGCGCAGCGGTGGCGGCCCTCGGCGACCAGATCAGGGGCGCTGAGGCCCTGGCCCTCTGGGAGGCCGCCCTCTCCACCCACTGGAACCGCCCGCCGGTCTGGATCCACGGGGACGTGGCGCCGGGCA
>NZ_JAKRSA010000013.1 GCF_022402485.1 Phenylobacterium sp.
GTCCAAACAATGGGATGCCCTGCAGGCGCAGTGGCGGAAGACGAATGCTCTACGAAGAGAGGCGCAGGAGACTCTTGCCGCTGCGATCCAAGGCGTGCCTGCGCTGCGCAGGGCCAGCGCCTTGGCGCAGCAAGGGGCGATTCAGCTCGATACGGTCGCCAGGGGGGCGGCCAATGTCATGACCCTGGGAGGGGCGGACTATTTTGCTGCCGGCACTAACGCGGTGGTCCAGGCTGTGAACGGGGCGGATCTGGTCGAGAGTTTCCAATCAAATATTCGAGATGAAAGGGCGAGAGGGCGTCAGGACGCCGCTCAGCGCCCCGTCGCAAGGGGTGTGGGTCACGCGGGTGGCGCTGTCATGGGTGTCGCCGCGACCGCTGCGGCAGCGCCTGCCTTGGGTGTTGCCACCGCCATCCCGCGACTGGCTGGCGCAGCCAGACTGACAAGCAGAGAGACTGCCGCCATTGTCGCCGGCGGAGGTCTGGCGGGGCTTGGCGTTCAGATGGCCTCAGATACCCTGCAAGGGCAGAGGTCGACGGCCGGCGATAGCCTTGGTGCCGCTATAGGTGGGGCCGTGGGCGTGGCAGCGCTGCCGGCCGGCCCGGTCCGTGCTGGTGCGCTCGGTGCAGCCGCAACAACAACGGCGCAATACCTTTTCAATGGCCGAACACCATCAGTTGAGACTGCAGCGCAAGCGGCCATGCTCGGCGGTCTATTGGGCGGGGCCGCCGATGGCACCGCTCAGCACTGGTCCAATGGGCTTTCAACCAAGGGCAAGGGCAATCTCGGCGATTTTATTGGCAGTGCGCGAAGTAAATTGAATGGAGAACCTAGGCCGTTGGTTGGGTATTGGCCAAGAGACGGTGATAAATTGATTGATCCAGATGACCGGGCCCCGATGCCAAAGAGGCGTGATTATCTCAACGAAGAGAAGACGATATATTGGTATCCAGACGGCGTTTCGGGAAGATCTATCAGATTTGAGGACAAATTTGGTTTCGACGCACGTCTCAGTCCAAATCAAAGTCTAGCCCAAAAGCGGCTTGGGGAAAAATTTGTCCTTTACCACACAGGCCCGCCAGACGTCGGTAAAGCCGCTTCTGCTATTTTAAGTCCTTTCGCGCCACCAGTATTGGATCAAGACAAGAAGTATCCGTAGACGGAAAACGGTGTTCTTGACGCAAGAAGGGGCGACCGATGGGCCTTAAGCTAAGTTGGGTGGCGGTGAAGGCTGAGCGGCGGGAGGCGCTGCTGGAGTGTCTTGGCTTGGAGCCGGCCGGTGAGGTGAGCCAGGAAGTTGGCGTGGGGCTGGTGATGGCCGAACTGCCATCAGGCTGGCTTGTGCTGGTCGGTAACGCGTTCGACGATCAACTGCTGTCCGATCTCCCCCGGGTGTCAGGGGCATGTGGAGAGGCAATCGGGGCAGAGATCGTCGATACGGTCAGCTTCTACAAAGTGCAGGCCTATCTTGACGGCCTGATGCAGTGGTCGCTGGCGTCGGCGTCAGAGCATGGAGAACCCACCTCCCTGGGCGAGCTGCCTCCTATCCCGCCTGGGACGGATGATTACGAGGCACCCCTCGTCTTGGCTGAAAGCCTGTGCGGCTATCGTGCCGGAGAGACGCCAGCTCTCGAATGGCTCAGACTGACAAGGCGGGGCGCATCACGCGCAGAGGCACCCAAGCGGTCGATGCTCGAAGCAATGCGGGCTGAACTCCTGCCCTTGCTGATGGACCTGGGCTGGTCATTCCCGCCCCGGCCGGCGATGGCCGATTTCGGGGTTATCCGCCGCGAGCTTCATGGGCGCCAACAATCAATCAGTTTCAATTACAGCAGCGGTGTGGAGACCTACATCAACGTCCGCTTCATGAGCCAGGAGGTTAATGACGGTGTGGCGTCTGGCCTGTCGGGCGGTGTCGGCCCGGCCCGAGCCAAGCGTTCGTTCTGGCAAGGTTTCAGCTGGAAACGCCTTAGTGAAGCGACCAGCTATCCTTCACCGTCCGACGATCTGATCGGCGCAGCGATCGCAAAGGCGCGTGAAGAGATCGCTGTGGCCGACGCCTACTTGCGTGGCGGCTTCACGGATAGCCGGATCTATATCACCCACCGCTGGCCCAGCCGCAGCTGACGCCCCCTCAGTGAGGCACGTACTGGCGCAGGACGTCCTCGATGATGCGTTCAAGCTGGTCCAGCGTATTGCAGGTCTTGGCCAGGTGGCAGAAGGGCAGGTAGCGGTTCATGACGCTGTCGCCCTGGTTCCAGTAGCTTTCCGGTTCCGGGTTCAGCCAGATCACTGAGCGGGAGCGCTCGTGGATCGTGCGCATGATGTCCAGGCGCGGGTCGGCATAGTTGGACCGGGCGTCGCCAAGGATGATCACCGTGGTGTGGCGGTCGAGCCGGTCGAGGTGGTTCTCGGCAAAGTCCTGCAGGGCCTTGCCATAGTCGGTCTGCTGGAAGCCGATCAGTTTCAGAACTTCCAGGATCGCCTTGTCCACCCCATGCTCGTCGAGGATCTGGTTCACCGGTATCATGCGGCCGGAAAAGGCGTAGGCGTCCATCCGGTCCACCACCTCGTTGAGGCTGTAGAGGAAGGTCAGCAGGAACTGGGCGGCCGCGGCCACCGACTTTGAGACATCGCAGATGGCGATGATCTTCGGCTTGTCGACCCGCTCGGTCTTCCAGACCACATTGAACGGCACCCCCCCATAGGCCATGGACTGGCGGAGCGTCCGGCGGACATCCAGGTGGCCCCGGCGGGCCCGGTTGCGACGGCGGGAGTAGCGGTCGGCCAGGCGCTTGGCCATCTTGCGGACGAGCGCCTGCATTACCTGCAGATCGACGGGATCGATGCCCCCCTCGGCGTTCAGGGCCTTGCGGGCCAGGAGCTCCTCGCGCAGCTGGCGACCACTCTCGGCGGCATAGAGGTCGTGCTGGCGCTGCATATAGCGCTGGGCCTCGGCGGCCACGATCCTGCGGCCGGCCTCCAGCCGGTCAGCCAGGGCGTTGCCGCCCTCGCCCTCAAGGCGCCGGGCCTGGCTGATGATCTTCTCAATCTCGGCCACCCCCATCTCGTCCAGCAACCGCCGGGTCAGGCGGCTCTTCTGGGTGGACAGGCGGATCTCAGACACCTGGGCGGCCTGGGCGGCGCGTTCCATGGCCTGGGAGAGCGCGGTGGAGTCTCCGGCCAGGATGATCTGGGCGAGTTCGGAGCTGGCGGCCTCCTCGGATACGTCCTCCAGCCGCGCCTCCGGCGGGGGGCTCCCGCCGCCCTCAGGGGGCGGGGGCTGGGCGAAGTCGAAGGGGTCCCGGGCGAAGAAGTTGTCGAAAGCCCGGTCGAACCGGCGCACCTCGTCCTCGCTCTTGGCGAGCGTCGCGCACAGGGCGTCCTTCAGCAGTTCGCGGTCGGCATAGCCGATCCGGGCGACGGCCTCGTGAGCGTCGATGGACTCTGCCGGCGAGACCTTCACATCGGCGGCCCGAAGCGCGCGGATGAAGTCCTCCATCTGGTGCTGCATGGGGCGGCCCTTATGGGGTGGTCAGGGCCGTTCGCAGCAGTTCGCTAACCTGCGGCTCGACCATCTGAATGTCCTGCTCGTACTTCAGGATCACGTTCAGGGTGTCGCGGACCATGGCCGCGTCCAGGCTGTCGGCATGCATCAGGATCAGCGCCCGGGCCCAGTCGACGGTCTCGGAAATCGAGGGCGACTTGCGCAGGTCCATTTCCCGCAGGGCGTGGACAAAGCCGACCAACTGGTGGGTCAGGCGTTCTTCGATGTTCGGCACCCGGCTGGCCACGATGCGGCGCTCCAGGCTGGCCTCGGGCAGGGGGATGTGCAGGTGCAGGCAGCGGCGCTTCAGGGCGTCGCCCAGGTCACGCACATTGTTGGAGGTCAGGAAGACGATGGGCGGGGTCTTGGCCTTGATGACGCCCAGCTCCGGCACCGAAGCCTGATAGGCCGACAGCACCTCCAGCAGGAAGGCCTCAAAGGCCTCGTCGGACTTGTCGATCTCGTCGATCAGCAGGACGCAGCCGGCGTCCTCCCGCAGGGCCTTCATCAGGGGCCGGGGCTCCAGGAAGGGCTCGGAGAAGAACATGTCGCCCATGCCGTGCAGGCGCTCCATGGCCTCGTCCATGCCGGCCGCGTCGGCCAGCTCGGCCCCCATGCGGTCCTTGAGGATCTGGGTGTAGAGGAGCTGCTTGCCGTACTTCCACTCGTACAGGGCCTTGGACTCGTCCAGGCCCTCGTAGCACTGCATCCGGATCAGCGGCAGGTCGAGCAGGGCGGCGGTGGACAGGGCCAGCTCGGTCTTGCCGACGCCGGCGACCCCCTCAACCAGGATCGGCTTCTGCAGGTGGACCGACATGTACAGGGCCGTGGCGATCCGCCGCGAGGCGATATAGCCGACGCCGCCCAGACCCTCGACGAGGGCGTCCACCGAGGCGAAGGAATCCATGGACGGCGAGGCGTTCGCCGCCTGAGCCAAAATCGTCAAAGTCTCAATCTCTCAAAAAAAGGCGAGGAAACGGGCCGCAACCGGGCCGCTGAAGATCAATCGGGGGATACTGCCAAGGCCCGTGCGCATAAGGCAAGCCGCTTCGCAGCCTGGGGCACCCGGGGCACCAGCCAGAGGGACTTCAGGGGGCGTCGGCAAGGAAGTCCAAAACCGCCTGCCGGGCGTCGGGTTCGTCCAGGGTCGGGGCGTGGCCGATGCCGGGGATATCGATCCGGCGCATGTGGGGGGCCAGGGTCTGCATCCGCTCAGCGGTGCTTTCCGCCAGGAGGTCCGAGGCGCCGCCGCGCACCAGCAGCAGCGGGCGGTTGAGCGCCAGGGCCATGAACAGCGGCCAGAGATCGGGGCTGGCCTGAGGTGCGCCTGCCGGGGCGGTGGCGAAGGCCTGGGCGATGGCCGGATCATAATCGAGGACCACCTGGCCAGGCGCGGCTTCACGCCAGCCCCGTCGGGCGAACCGCACCCAATCAGGATCGGCCAGATGGGGGTGGGCTGAGCCGTTGATCGCCTTGGTCCGAGCCGCGGCCTCGGTCCAGCTGGCGGCGGGGCCCCCTGTGCCCACATAGGAGCCGATCCGGGTCAGGCCCTCGGTGGCGATCTCCGGGCCGATGTCATTGAGGATGGCCCCGGCCACAAGATCTGGCCTCAGGGTGGCCAGGGTGGTGGTGATCAGACCGCCCATGGAGGTGCCGAGAAACACTGCCCGGGAAAGGCCCGCCTCATGCATCAGGGCGATCACGTCGCCGGCATAGACGGCAGGATTATAGTTGGTCGGGTTGGGATCATAGGTCGATCGTCCCCGCCCGCGGACGTCCAGGGACAGCACCCGACGCCCGGTGGCGGCGATGGCCGGCGCCACGTCCTCGAAGTCCCGGGAATTGCGGGTCAGGCCATGGATGCAGATCACCGGCAGCCGGGCGGGGCCCCCGGCCCCGGCATAGTCCCGCGCCGAGAGCTTGAGGCCATCACTGGAGGTCCAGAGGCGCTCGACCTCCCCCGACATGGGCTGGGAGGGGTGCGATGACCCGGGGGCTGGCGATGGGCCAAACATCTGCGCGAGAAACCGCCGCATGGATCAACTCCGTCCTAGATGGACCCGTAAGCCACCAGCCCAGGGCAGGCTTGGCAACCCCCCCTGGCCTCACCCCAGGCCGTAGGGGCGATAGGGGCCGGCAATGAGCTGCTCAAAGACCCCAAGGCCTGCCTGGGCTACCTGGCCAGGGGCCGTCAGGGTGACCTTGCACAGGGCCTGAATGTGCGCGTGTTCCGGGGCGCCCATATTGGCGGCGGTCAGATCGATGTCCTCGCGCTCGACCGCAAGCTCGCCCTTGTAGGCCCCGTGTCGCCAGGCACCGGAATAGCCGATTCCGCGCATCAAAAAGGTCATAATGGGCTCAAATTGGACCCTCATCAGACCCCCCTCCGCCGGGATCTCCAGCACCCCGCCCTGGGCGTGACGGGTCCCGGGAACCAGGGTTACCTCGGTCATGCGGGCCGCTGAGGTGTGATAGCCGCCGCCCTGGGGCGCGCCGTCCGGCAGAACCACCGCCCGGGTGTTCCAGGCGGTCCCGTCCGGGTCGGCATTGACGTGGAAGAAGAGGCTCTGATCGGCGAAGTTCAGCGGCGTCCACTGCCAGAAGAAGCCGGTCATGGTCATGGGAACCGGCGGCTGGGGATCAGGCGCGCCCACCGGCCGGATGCCCCAGGACCGGTCCCGGGAGCCCACGGTTCCCGCCGGCAGGTCCTGGCGATCGCCGTCGACCTCGATCCAGCCGGTGCAGCGGACGTTCTGGGTCAGGCGGGTATAGTCCATGAAGGCCCGGGGGCCGATCCGGCGGGTGAAGCGGGGCTCCTCGATGGGGAAGGCCCGCCCGGTAAAGGTCAGCTCGGCCGCCACCCCGCTCTCCTCAGCCACGGTCACCTTGAGCGTCTGCAGGGGCTCCACCACGGTGATGGAGATGGGGCCGACCGACAGGTCCATGCGCTCGGAATGCAGGACCCGGGAGGCATGCAGGCAGTGCTGCACCCCGTTGCGGATCACGCTGAAGTGGGCGTCGGCGATGTTCAGGTGCGGATAGACCCCGAAGGCGATGGCGAAATAGGTGCTCCCTTCGGGGCTGTAGCCGTTGAAAAAGTATCGGTCATAGAAGTTGCGGTCGGTGCCCGCATGGGCCACCGGCTCCGGCGTCTGGTGGATCGGAAAGTCATCTGCCTTGGTGAGCATGGGGCGGGTCCTCCAGACGCATTTTCTAACGCCGTTTCATTGTCGGTATTGCGACGCTGCCTAGGCTGGCAGTATCAATTGTTCAAGTAGAACAAGGCAAGGGAGACGTCGGCGGCCTAACGTTACGGAACGAAATTGCTGCCGCTGGGTAAGCATTCCGCAGGGTAAAGCCGTTCGCAGAGGTGATCATGACTGATTCAAATGTGCGCATTCCGAGTGAACATGCGGAAACTCTGGTGGACCCTAAGGCCTATGCCGACGGTCGCATCCACGAAACCTACGCTTGGTTGCGGGCCAATAATGCTTTCGGCCGTGCGGAGCCTGCGGGCTATGAGCCGTTCTGGGTCGCCACCCGCCATGCCGACATCCTGGAGATCAGCCGGCAGAACGCCCTGTTTCTGAACGGGGCGAAGTCGCCGACCATCGTGAACCGCGAGACCGACGCCAAGATCCGCGAGATGACCGGGGGAAGCCCGCACCTGCTGCGCACCCTGATCCACATGGACGAGCCCGATCACCATAAGTACCGCGCCCTGACCCAGGCCTGGTTCATGCCGCAGAACCTTCGCTCCATGGAGGCGCGGATCCGCGTGGTCGCCAAGGCCGCCGTGGAGCAGATGGCCGCCACCGGCGGTCAGTGCGACTTCGTCCGCGAGGTGGCGCTGCACTATCCCCTTCGGGTGGTGATGGAGATCATGGGGGTGCCGCGGGAGGACGAGCCGCGGATGCTGATGCTGACCCAGGAGCTGTTCGGCGCCGCCGATCCGGAACTGGCCCGCAAGGAAGATGTCGATCCCGGCAAGAAGCTGACCCCTGGGGTCATCACCGACTTCTTCGAATACTTCCGCAAGCTGTCGGCCGACCGCCGGGCCAACCCCACCGATGATCTGTCCAGCGTGATCGCCAACAGCATGATCGACGGGCAGCCGATCTCCGAGTTCGAGGCGATGAGTTACTACATCATCGTCGCCACCGCCGGCCACGACACCACCTCGTCCTCCACCGGCGGCGCCATCTGGGGTCTGGCGGAGAATCCCGCCGAACTGGCCAAGCTGCGGGCCGACCCGTCCCTGATCTCCGGCCTGGTGGACGAGTCCATCCGCTGGACCACCCCGGTGAAGACCTTCATGCGCACCGTCGCCGAGCCGACCCAGATGGGCGGCCGGGACCTGGCGGCCCAGGACTGGCTGATGCTCTGCTACGCGTCGGGCAATCGGGACGAGGCGGTGTTCGACGATCCCCAGGCCTTCCGGGTCGATCGCAAGGCCAATAAGCACCTGGCCTTTGGCTATGGGGCGCATCTGTGCCTGGGTCAGCACCTGGCCAAGATGGAAATGCGGATTCTCTGGGAGGAGCTCATTCCGCGCCTGGAGTCCCTTGAGCTGGCCGGCGAGCCGCAGATGTCTCAGGCGGTGTTCGTCAACGGTCCCAAGACCCTGCCGATCCGCTTCAAGATGTCCTGACGCGATGCAGGAGTCTGAACTCGTCCAGCGGCTTGGCACCTATATCGCCGGAAAAATGCCCGGCGCGCAGGACGTGGCGGTCACCGAGATCGCCCGCATCACCGGCGGGGCCTCACGCCAGACCTATCGCTTCACCCTGGCCTGGCAGGAGGCTGGGGTTGCCCGGCGTCGGGGGATGATCCTCCGCCGCGATCCCGCCGATAGCCTGATCGACACCGAGCGGCGGGTGGAGTTCGAGGCCTATCGCGCCTTCCACGGCACCGACGTGCCCGTGCCCGAAATGCTCTGGCTGGAGGAGGGGGGGGAGGCCCTGGGCAGCCCCTTCTTCGTGGCCGAGGAGATCGCGGGCTTCCAGGCGGGCACCGGGCCGCTCTGGACCGCGCCCTATCTGGACAGCTTGCCAGCCTTGGGCCGGCGCAAGTGGAGCATTCTCGGCCAGATCGCTCAGGCCGATCCCTCAGCCCTGGGGCTCGCAGCCGTCCTTCCCGCGACCCACCCGGAAACGGTCTGGCGTCGGGAGCTCGACCACTGGGAGGGGGTGCTGGACGCCAATGAGACCGAGCCCCTGCCGGTGATTCGCGGCGCCATCCGGTGGCTGCGGGCCAATCCGCCGCCGCCGGCCCAGAAGGTGGCGGTGGTGCACGGGGACTACCGGACCGGCAATTTCCTCTACGATACCGAGGGCGGCATCCACGGCATCCTCGACTGGGAGATGTGCCATCTCGGCGATCCCCTGGAGGACCTGGGCTGGAGCTTCAATCCGGTCTGGTCCTTTGGACGGGAGCATCCCGGCGGTCTGCTGCCCCGGGGCGAGGCCCTCGCGGCCTGGGAGGCCGCCAGCGGCCTGACGGCCGAGCCGAGCGCCCTGAAGTGGTGGGAGCTGTTTGCCTGCGTCAAGGGTCAGGCCATCTGGGTGTCCAGCGCAAAGACCTGGCTGGACGGTGCCAATCGCGATCCGATCCTGGTCTATCCGGCCTGGGCGCTGATCAACGCCCAGGACCTTGGCGCTCTGAAAGTGATGGGACACCTATGACCCCCGCTGTTCCCCAGGTGCTGGCCGATCTGGCGGCCCGCGTGGCCCGCAACGCCGCCCCTCAGATTCCAGCCGCCGAGCGAGCCGGGGAGCTGGGGCTGTCGGCCCTATTGCTCGGTCTCGCCGCCGAGATGTGGGACGGGGCGGCCGAGCGCCTTGTGCTTGAGAACCGTGGCTTTCGCGGGCTTCTGGCCAAGGGCGCTTCCGTCGCCTCGACCTCGGCGCTCAGGCAGGCGCTGGAGACGCTGGCCTCTGGGGGCGAGGCGAGTCTTAGGCTCAGCGCCCTGCAGAGCGCCAATTCAAGCCTGCGCGCAGGCCTGATTGCCCTGCAACTTGACCTGGAAGGACGGGATGATCCGCCGGCCAAGGCCCTTGAGGCCGACGTCTGGCGGGGGCTTGCCGATGCCGCCCTCCGCAGTCGACTATCAGGCTCCCCGGTCTAAGTCGGTCGACAATCGCGCCGCTCTCGTCTTTTCTGGCGCCGCTCGACCGGGACAGGTCGGGATTTTTGAAATCATTGATTGAGGGATGGAGACGAATGCCGCCTCGCATTTTGCCGGAGCCGACTCCGGAGACCCAGCATTTCTGGGACGGGTCCCGCAACGGGGAGCTGCTGCTCCAGCGCTGCAAGGAGACCGGTGAAGCCTACTTCCCGCCGCGCCCGTTCGCGCCCAAGAGCGGATCGCGCAATGTGGAGGTCTTCAAGGCCAGCGGCCGCGCGACGCTCTACTCCTATGTCATCAACCATCGTCCCCGCCCGGACATGGGAACCGAGCCCTATGCCATCGCCGTGGTGCAGCTCGAAGAAGGCCCGCGGATGATGACCAACATCGTCGGTTGCCCGCAGACTCCTGAGGCCCTGGTGCTCGACATGCCGCTTGAGGTCGTCTTCGAAAAGATGAGCGACACCATCTCGCTGCCGTTCTTCCAGCCGGCCAAGGGGTAAGGCGACCATGAAGCAGAAATCCATCGCCGTCGTCGGTGCGGCTGAAACCACCCAAATGGGCAAGATTCCGGACGTGTCGGTGCTCGGCCTGCACGCTGACGCCGCCCTCAACGCCCTGGCTGACGCCGGCCTGAAGCCCTCCGACATCGATGGCGTGGCCTGCGCCGGCATTTCGCCGGTGGAGCTCGCCCAGTATCTCGGGATCACCCCCACCTATGCCGACGGAACCAGCGTCGGCGGCTGCTCCTTCATGCTGCATGTCCGCCATGCGGCTGCGGCCATCAATGCAGGACACTGCACTACCGTCCTGATCACCCACGGGGAATCGGGCCGCTCACGGGTCGGTGCCGGGGGCTTTGGCCGGGCGCCCTCCAGCATGATGGGGCAATTCGAGATGCCCTTCGGTGTCACGGCCCCGCCGACCATGTTCACCATTCCGGTGCTTCGCTACATGAAGACCTATGGGGTGACCGTGGAGGACCTGGCCAATGTGGCCGTGATCCAGCGGGAGTGGGCGGCCAAGAACCCTCGCGCGTCCTACCGCGATCCGATCACCATCGATGATGTCCTCAACTCCGACATGATCGCCTGGCCGTTCCGCAAACTGATGTGCTGCCTGGTCACTGACGGGGGCGGGGCCCTGATCCTCACCAGCGCCGAACGGGCCAAGGACTTCCCCCAGAAGCCGGTCTATGTGCTCGGCACCGGCGAGAGCGTCGAGACCCCCCTGGTCAGCCAGATGGAGGACTTCACCTCGTCCAAGGCCTTCCGGGTCTCGGGCAAGAAGGCCTTTGACGAAGCCGGCATCAGCCATGCCGATGTGGATCACCTGATGATCTATGACGCCTTCGCCCACCTGCCGCTCTATGGCCTGGAGGACCTCGGGTTCTGCAAGCCCGGCGAGGCCAAGGACTTCATCAATGGCCGCAACACGGCCATCGGCGGCAAGCTGCCCCTGAACACCAATGGGGGCGGGCTCTCCTACATGCATTCGGGGATGTACGGCATGTACGCCCTGCAGGAGAGCGTGCGTCAGATGCGCGGCATTGCGCCGGCTCAGGTGCCCGGTGCCAAGATCAGCGTCTGTCACGGGGTCGGCGGCATGTTCGCCGCCTCGGGTACGGTGATCTTCAGTAACGAGGCCTGATCGGCCTGAAGGCAGGTCGCCGGGGGCTTAAGGCTCCCGGCGGCGGCTCACCTTAGGCGGCGGGCGCTTCGGCGTCCCCATCATCGATCCGCAGACGCTCGGTCAGCATCCATAGCCCCTCGACCATGGCGGTGAGCCCGGCGCGATCGGCCTCGGGGGTGTTGCAGATCAGCCGCATGCCATTGACGTGAATCTTGATCGACGCCCAATCGGCGGCCCCTCGGGTGCGCAGCTTGTCGGCCAGTTCGCAGAGGCTGTAGGCCGCCCGGCAAAGCGGCTTGTCATCGAACAGGCCAGCAATATCGAGCACTGTTGTCGAGAGATCATAGACAGAGTCCATCGGGGCGGACTTGTCCTGGCAGAGCCACTCCAGGGTTTCCAGGGCCTCGCCGATGGCCTCATAGGACTTGCCTTGCTGGGCGGCCAATTCCCGGGCTGCGCGGGAGCCTGCCATGCCGGCCGTCATGCCGCCGGGCTCAGCCACATGATTGGCCAGCCGGTTGCGAACCTTGAAGATTTCGGCGTCGCTCATAGGGCGGCCCTTTGCGGCTTCAGCAGCATATCAATCTCGTCCTGGTCCATGTTGGGATCCTTGGCGATGCCCACATGGGTTGAAAGGTCGTCCTTGCGCCGTCCCTTGACCCCCAGGGGCGGGCCCATATTGCGGAACCGCCGGTCAGGACCGACATAGCCCTCGCTGCGGACCATTGACCGCTCATCCTTGGCCACCCAATAGATCCGCTGCAGCAGGACCTCAGGGGTAAAGGGCTTGGAGACGATAAAGTTGGCTCCACAGTCGCGGCTGCTCTCGATCGTCGAGCGGGCAGCGTGGCCCGTGAGCATGATGACCGGTGCGAACCGGGCCTCCTCCGGACCTTCCCGTCGCAGCCAGCGCACGAAGCTGTAACCATCCATGTCCGGCATGGACGTGTCGCAGACAATGAGATCAATTTCCCGGCTGTTCAGGATAGCCTGAGCGTCAGCGGCAGAGCCGCACTTGACCTGCCGGTGAACCCCGAAGCCGCGGAAGATCGAGGCCAGCACCTCAAGGGCTTGCTCATTGTCATCAATGAGCAGGACATTCGACCTTGCCAGGTTGAGCCGGACATCAGGGTGAAGGCTCACCGCGGCCAGCCCTAGAAGAGATCAAGGTCGCCGGCCGCCCCCTCGGGGGGCGGCGGGATCTGACTGACATTGTAAAGGACCGCCCGCAGTCGGCCGGCCAGATCGCCCAAGGTCACCTGGCCCAAGACAGCGTCAGCGTCCATGGAGCGGGCGTCCGTCAACTGGCCCGACAGACCCCGCATGAACGTCGCCAGAGAGGCCAGGTGCTGGGTCAGGACATCCAGGGTCTGGGCCTCGCTCAGGGCCAGCTCTCGGGGCTCGCCCTCGACTGCGGCCGCCAGTCGCGCGACCAGCTCCTCGAGCCGGGCACACAGCTCGCCAGCATGATCAATCTCTGCCGCCAGTGCGGTCAGCATCGGCGGGGCAAGAACAGCGACTTGGCCGGGACGCATCAGAACAGCTCCACAGCGCCGTCGTCGACCACCACCGGCGCTGGCTTGGGGACTTCCTTCAGGACCGTCAGCTCCTGGGTGTCGGTCACGGTCTTCTGCTGAGCGCGGCCGGTTGCCGGCCAGAACTGGATCCGCCGGGCACCGAAGCCGCCCAGGCTGGTACCCATGACCGGAATGGCTTCGTCGCGCATGAAGCGCTCGGCAAAGGCGATGTTCGAGGCGCCCACATCGGACAGGCCGCTGAACATTCGCGCGCCGCCAAACAGTTTGGCCTGCAGGCGCTCCCGGCGCCCCCCCAGACGCAGTATTTCGTTGATCAGCAGTTCCATGGCGTAGGCGCCATACCGCCGGCCTTCATCGGCCCCCTCGGCCTTACCCTCGGGCAGCAGGAAGTGATTCATGCCGCCCACGCCACGCTCGGGGTCCCACACGCAAGCCGCCACGCAGCTGCCCAGGATCGTGGTCAGGGTCACATCCGGATCGCCGGTGACATAGTGCTCGCCCTGAACCACATGAATCCTGCGGCCCGCACGCTGCGAGATGTTTTCAACGATCATTCGAGGGGCCCGAAAACGGCTTCGATCTTTTCCTTCAGCGTCTGGGTGGTGAAGGGTTTGACCAGATAGTTGTTCACCCCGAACTGCACGGCGCGCTGCACCAGCTCCCGATCGGCGCGGCCGGTCAGCATGATGACAGCGGTCTTGGACGTCGGGCCGTGGGCGCGAATCGCCCGCAGCAGCCCAAGGCCATCGAGCTTGGGCATGTTGAAATCGGTGATCACCAGATTGGCCGGTTGGGCCAGCAGCGCACGCAGGGCGTCTTCACCATCGGCGGCTTCCCGGGTCTGATTAATCCCCAGGGCGTTCAGGCTGGTGCGGATCAGCGAGCGCATGGACTGCTGATCATCGGCGATCAAGGTCTTGATGGCTGCGGCTGCGGGCATCAGGCGCTCCTCTGCGGCTCGGTGGCCGCGCATAGTCCAAGGATTGCCGCGCTCATCCGAGCAAGCGGCGACTGTTTTTCCACCGCCCCGATTTCATGGGCGGCCCGGGGCATCCCATAAACCACGCAGCTGGCTTCATCCTGTCCCAGGGTATGGGCACCGGACTGGCGGAGGGTCAGCAGGCCCTGGGCGCCGTCACGGCCCATACCCGTCAGAATCACCCCAAGGGCGGGGCGTTTCAGGCGGGCGACAGATTCGAACAGAACGTCCACAGACGGACGGTGACCGTTCACGGGCTCGTCGACACGAAGCCGGCAGGTGGGATGGGTCGTGCCGGTCACTTCCAGGTGCGCCGCGCCGCCGGGGGCCAGATAGACGTGGCCTGGCAGGAGGCGCGCCCCGTCCCAGGCCTCAGCCACCTTGGCGCCAGACACCCGGTCGAGGCGTTCGGCGAAGCTGCGGGTGAAGGTGGCCGGCATGTGCTGGGTGACCACGGTCGGCGGGCAGGTGGCCGGGAAGGCTGAGAGAATGGTCATCAGGGCCTCGACCCCGCCCGTGGACGAGCCGATCGCCACGACCACGTCCTGGGCGCGATAGGTGCGGTTCTCCTCGGTGCGGACCACAGGGCCGGCGAAGGGGCGGACCCGCGCGCGGGCGGCCGCCTTCACCTTTTCAGCCAGGTCGGCAAAGGCCTCGGCGGCGGTCGCGCCGGCACCGGGCTTGCCCACGCAGTCCACAGCCCCGAGTTCCATGGCCGACAGGGTGGCGTCTGCCCCAGCCTGGGTGAGGGTGGAGACCATCACCACCGGCATCGGCCGCAGGCGCATGATCTTTTCCAGGAAATCGAGTCCGCTCATGTGCGGCATCTCGACATCCAGGGTGATGACATCGGGATTCAGGCGCTTGATCGCCTCCCGGGCCTCCAGGGGATCATTGGCGAAGCCCAGGACTTCGATCTCGGGGTCCTGACG
Source organism: Phenylobacterium sp. (assembly GCF_022402485.1). Lineage (GTDB taxonomy): Bacteria > Pseudomonadota > Alphaproteobacteria > Caulobacterales > Caulobacteraceae > Phenylobacterium. Next base: position 14,756 of record NZ_JAKRSA010000013.1, read on the forward strand.
CAGGGTGGCGGCGATCAGGCTGCGCATGGTCGCCGAGTCGTCGACGATAAGAACGCGGACGGTCATGGCTTGGACCTCAAGCGATAGGTGGTCAGGCCAGCGGTCTCCAGGGTCGACATGGCAGGACCCGAGACCCGTTCGGAGTGGCCGATATAGAGCGTGCCCCCCGGGCTCATCGCCGGGACGAAGCGGCTCCAGATCCGCTCCTGAGTGGGCTCATCGAAATAGATCACCACGTTGCGGCAGAAGATCACATCGAAGCGGCCCCGCATCGGCCAGTCGCCGATCAGGTTCAGCTCACGGAATGACACCAGGTCACGCAGTTCGGGGGAGACCGACCAGACACGACCGTCGGAGGCCTGCACCTTCTCGAACCAGCGGCGACGCAGGTCCAGGGGCACCGGCGAAACGGAATCTTCGCGGTAACAGCCGGCCTTGCCTTCGGCGACCATATTGGGGTCGATGTCGGTGGCCAGGATCTTCACGTCCAGCTTGGCGGCCTCAGGCAGGACCGACAGCAGGGTGATGGCCATGGAGTAGGGCTCCTGGCCGTTTGAGCAGGCGGCCGACCACATCCGCACACGGCCACCAGCCCGGGCGCGGGCGGCGAGCTCAGGCATCACCTGGTCACGCAGGTGGTCGAAGTGATGCGGTTCACGGAAGAACCGCGTCACATTGGTGGTCAGGGCCGCCATCATGGCCTGGCGCTCGTCCAGGCTGTCAGCGTCCTCCACCAGGGCGCAGTACTCGCGGAAATCCCGGAGGCCAAGGGTCCGCAGCCGCTTGGCCAGCCGCGAATAAACCAGGGCGGCCTTGCCTTCGTTCAGGGCGATTCCGGCATAGGAATGCAGAATCTGAGCGATCTTGCGGAAATCCTCCGCCGTCAGCAGAAACTCCCCATCGACCAGACCTTGGCTCTGGGCACCACGCCGTGAGTCCGTCGTCTGCGTCATGCCGCCTCAGCTTCGGTCTCGGGCAGGACGCGGTCGAGGGCAATCAGGCTGACCATACGGCCATCCAGGGCGAACAGGCCCTTGACGAAGGTCTTGACCTGATCGCTGGCCACGTCGGGGGTCGGCTGAACCAGATCGTCGCTCATATTGATGATGTCGGACACGGCATCCACCAGCAGCCCAATGGTACGCTCGCCGATATGGACGACCATGATGACGTGCCGGGCGGTGGGTTCCGACGTGCTCAGACCCAGGCGCGCGCCCAGATCGATGATCGGCAGAACCGCGCCGCGAAGGTTGATCACGCCCTTCACGAAGGAAGGCGTGCGGGGAAGAGGCGTTGCCGGGGCCCACCCACGGATTTCCCGCACCGACATGATGTCGACGCAGAACTCCTGGTCTCCAATCCGAAACGCGATCAGTTCGCGCCGCTGGGCGACGCTTTGGGTCACGGTATCTGTCATGATCAAACCGCCATTCGCTTCTCGATTCGGGGCGACTTTCGCCTCGAGGTCGTCACCAGAGCGTCAACGTCGAGGATCAAAGCGACCCGCCCGTCTCCCAAAATGGTCGCCGCAGCGACCCCGTGGATGTGCTGGTAGTTGGCCTCAAGGCTCTTGATGACCACCTGGCGCTGGCCCTGGATGGCCTCGACGAGCAGGGCGGCCTTGCCGCCGCCTTCGCTTTCGACCAGCACGGCCACACCCGATGCCGGCGGCAGGGGGGTGTCCCGGAAGCCCAGAGCCACCCCAACATCGATCAGGGGCACGAAGGTGTCGCGGATACAGATCACCGCGTCGCGTCCACCGATCAGGTGCACATCCTCAGCCCGGGGAGTCAGGCTTTCGACGATGTTGGAGAGGGGCGCCACCAGGGTCTGGTCAGCGGCCGAGACCACCATGCCGTCAAGGACGGCCAGGGTCAGGGGCAGGCTCATGGAGAACTTCGAGCCCTTGCCGGGCTCAGAGGTAATTGAGATGCGTCCACCCAGGGCCTGGATAGAGCGCTTGACCACGTCCATGCCCACGCCGCGGCCAGAGATGTCGGACACCACGTCGGCGGTGGAGAAGCCGGGCAGGAAGATCAGGTTGTCGATTTCGTCATCGGACAGGACCGCATCCTCAGCGATCAGGCCCTTGGTCACCGCAATGCCGCGCACCCGGGGACGATTGATCCCGCGACCGTCGTCCTGGACCTCAATAACGATGCGCCCGCCGCGGTGAAGTGCAGCCAGGCGTACCGTGCCTTCGGCGCCCTTGCCGCCCGCCTCGCGCTCCTCGGGCGTCTCCAGCCCATGGTCGATGGCGTTGCGCAGCATGTGGGTGATGGGATCGGACAGACGTTCGATGACGGTCTTGTCGACTTCGGTGTTCTCGCCGTCCATCACCAGGCGGACCTTCTTGCCCACCATGTCGGCGACTTCCCGGACCAGGCGCGGCATGCGCTGGAACACCGATTTCACCGGCTGGGCGCGGATGGCCATGACGCTGTCCTGGATTTCCCGGGTCAGCAGTTCCAGGTCCTCCAGACCTAGGGCCACATCCGAGGAGCGGGCCAGGCCGCTCTCAAAGACCCGCTGGGACAGCATGGCTTGCTGGATGACCAGCTCGCCGACCGCGTTGATCAGGCGGTCGACCCGGTCCAGATCGACCCGGATGGTCGGGGTGGCGGCGGTCGCCGCGCCTGAACCGGCGCGGGCTTCGGCCTTCTGGTCAACCTTGGGATCGGCCTTGGCGACGGGTGTCTGGGCGGCCTGGGCGTGATCCTGTGAGGCCTTTTCGGCCAGGGCGATCAGACCTGCCACATCGAGGTTGGCGGGTGCCGGGGCTGGAGCTGCGACGGGTGCAGCGGCCACAGGCTGAGCCGGGGGAATCTCAAGGGGGGCAGGCTCTGCGGTCGGCGCGACCCGGGCCAACAGGGCTTCAAGATCCAGGGGCGCAGCTGCGGCGGCCTCGACGGCACTGGCCGAGGCGTCGCTCTCTGCCCCATCGGCGGCGGCCATCTCGGGCGCCTCGCCCTCGCGGACCACGGTCAGGTCGCAGTCGTCTTCGACAAACTCGAAGACTTCGCGGACTTCAGCCTCGGACTTGTCCCCCGACAGGCGGATGGTCCAGGTGAGATAGGCGGCCTCTGCCGACAGCTGATCAAGGGCCGGTACGCCCGAGGCGTCGAGGCTGACCTCCACATCCCCCAGACGGGCGAGTTCGCGCAGCACCAGGGCAGACTCGTTGGCCTTGGCATACATTTCGGCCCGGGGCCGGAAGATCACCTTCCAGGTGGGGGTTGCAGCCGCCGGCTCAGCGGCAGCCGACAACAGGGCGGCGATGTCCACGTCGGGGGCGTCGGTGGCGGGCTCATCCAGGCTCAGCACCACAGGCACGAAGCCGAAGTCTTCATCAGCGCCAGACGCGTCGCCATGGTCGTTCAGGCCAAGCTCATTGGCGCGATCCTGATCGATGAGGCCTTGCAGGTCGGCGATCATGCCGACAGTGCGGCCTTCATCGACCCCGCCGCCGCTGCGGGCGGCTGCCACATGGTCGGCCAGCACATCAGAGGCGCGGAGCAGGACCTTGGCCACCTCGTCGGTCAGGGGCAGCTTGCCCGACCGCATCTCGTCCAGGACCGTCTCGAAGACGTGGGCGAAACGGATCAGCTCCTCAAGGCCAAAGGCCCCGGCACCCCCCTTTACGGAGTGAACCGCCCGGAAGACCGCATTGATGGTCTCGGAATCATCGTCGCCCTGCTCCATGGCCAGAAGCCCCGACTCCATGTCGGTCAGCAGCTCCTCGCACTCCTGGAAGAAGGTCGCTTTGATACTCTCGAAAGGGTCCACGGGGTGCTCCGGACTCAGGTCAGCTTAGATCGCAGGCCTCGGCCGCCTTCAGGCGGCGACGCGGCGGATGGCTTCCACCAGCTTGGTCGGGTTGAACGGCTTGACGATCCAGCCGGTAGCGCCCGCAGACCGCGCGCGCTCCTTCTTGGTTGCGTCGCTTTCGGTGGTCAGGACCAGGATCGGCGTGGCCCGGTGCGCCGGGTCGGCGCGGACGCCCTCGATGACGCCGAAACCATCCATGCGGGGCATGTTGATGTCGGTGATGACCACATCGGCGCCCTCGGCGCGCAGAACCTCGAGCCCTTCCACGCCATCAACGGCCTGAATGACGCGATAGCCAGCCTGGACCAGGGCCATGTTCAGCATTTCGCGCATGGTGCGGGAGTCGTCGATGGTCAGAACGGTTTTGCTCACAGGTGTGCCCCCTCGGGTTCAAAGTTGATCTGCGGTCCGCCAAAGGCGGCCAGTTGTTCAAGGAAACCGTCAGAGGCCTGCTCGATACGCAGCGGCAGTCCATCCTCCGCCCAGCTGATCCGCGCCGACAGGAGGACCTGCAGGCACAGTCCGCCCAATCGGCTGACCTGGGAGGCGTCCACCTGCAGGGGCCGGCCTCGCAGAGCCATGAGCTCAGCGCGCAGCGGTTCGGCCGCCTGCAGGTCGAGGACCTGACCCAGGCTGACTTCTGCGACATTGGCGTCTGTGTCCGTCATTCGGCATTTCCCCCCAGACCTGTTGGCTTAGATATCGACGAAATCGTTAAAACTCTTCCCAACCTTCACCGTCAGCGACGGGCTCGGGTCGGCGGGCGGCCCCACCCTCCCGGGCGGTGGTTTTCATCTGGGGAATATGTCGGCCTGCGAAGCTTTCGCTGCGGGCCGCGCGAGCCGGCGCACGGGTGGGTGGCGCTGACTGTACTGCGCCGCTGGCACCGATGTTGAAGCGTCCGACGCTTTGGGTCAGGGCTTCGGCCTCGGTCGCCAGGGAGTGGCTCGCCGCCGTGGTCTCTTCAACCATGGCCGCGTTCTGCTGGGTCACGCGGTCCATTTCATTGACGGCGGTGTTGACCTGATGCAGGCCGGTAGCCTGCTCCTGAGCGCTGGCGGCGATCTCCGAAACGAGCCCGTCAATCTGGGCCACCTGGGAAACGATCCGCTCCAGGGCCTTGCCGGTCTCTCCCACCAGGCCAACCCCTTGGGCCACCTGCTGTGACGAGGCACTGATCAGGCCCTTGATTTCCTTGGCGGCGTCAGCGGAACGCTGGGCCAGGGCCCGGACTTCAGAGGCGACCACGGCAAAGCCGCGGCCCGCATCGCCGGCCCGGGCGGCCTCGACGCCTGCGTTGAGCGCCAGAAGATTGGTCTGGAAGGCGATCTCGTCGATCACGCCGATGATCTGGGTGATCTGCTCTG
>NZ_JAKRSA010000014.1 GCF_022402485.1 Phenylobacterium sp.
GCCAGTCGGCAAAGGCCTGGCGGCCGGCTTCCTCGCCCAGGGGCGCAATAAGGTCTGGCAGGCCCTTGGCCTGGACACTCAGGGTCTGGCTGTCCTCGTCGAACGCCGTCACGGCCTTGGCCACCTGCGGCAGGGCTGCCAGGACGGCGAACTTCTGCTTGGAGACGAAGGCCGGGGCGGTCGGGTCAAAACCCGAGGGGCCGGTCTCCACCGCATAGAGCCGGTCGCAGGGAAAGGGCGCGCCGGCGCTCAGTTGCGCCCGTGACAGGGGCTCAGGGGTAAATCCCTTCACGGGATGACGGTAGAGGGCTGCAATGTGTCCGGCCATGAGCTTCTGTTGCCGCAAGGCGAGCGGCGTCACAAGGGGAACGGCGGCCCATATGTTGAGGTTTGATCAGGGTGACTGTTGGGCGGCCTTTCCAACCCCAGGCCGTGGGAGTCTAGCCGAACTCGTCTTCCAGCGCCGCCAGCCGCCCCGCCTGATCCTCGGCGATCAGGGGCTCGATGACATCGTCCAGAGACTCGCCCTCGATGATCTTGGGCAGGTTGTAGAGGGTCAGATTGATCCGGTGGTCGGTGACCCGGCCCTGCGGGAAATTGTAGGTCCGGATGCGCTCTGACCGGTCGCCAGACCCGACCTGGGATTTGCGGGCGTCAGCGCGGGCGGTATCCAGGGCCTCGCGCTGTTGGTCATAGAGCCTGGCTTTCAGCACCTTCAGCGCCCGGGCGCGGTTCTGATGCTGTGATTTTTCCGATGAGGTGACCACGATGCCCGTGGGCAGGTGGGTGATGCGGACCGCAGAGTCGGTCTTGTTCACGTGCTGGCCGCCCGAACCTGAAGCCCGGTAGGTATCGATACGCAGATCGGCGTCGTTGATCTCGATCTCTACGTCCTCGACCTCGGGCAGGACCGCCACTGTGGCCGCCGAGGTGTGGATGCGTCCGCCGGCCTCAGTTTCAGGCACCCGCTGCACCCGGTGGACGCCACTTTCGAACTTCAGCCGGCCAAACACGCCGTCGCCCGTGATGGCGGCGATGATTTCCTTATAGCCGCCGACCTCGCCCTCGGAGACCGAGTCGATCTCCACCCGCCAGCCGCGGGTCTGGGCATAGCGCTGGTACATCCGAAACAGGTCGCCGGCGAACAAAGCCGCCTCATCGCCTCCGGTGCCCGCCCGCACCTCCAGGATCGCTGAGGCGTTTTCGTCCTTGTCCTTGGGGGCCAGCAGCAGGGCCACCTGGCGCTCCAGCTCCGGCAGGCGGGCATTGAGCTCGGCCAGTTCCTCTCGGGCAAGGCCAGCCATTTCGCGGTCGGAGGCAGCCGCCATCAGCTCCAGGTCAGGGGCCTCGGCCCTGGCTTTCACCAGGGTCTGCACGGCCTCGGCCACCGGGCGCAGTTCGGCATGCTCCTTGGACAGGCGGACGATTTCAGCGCCGTCTGCAGCCGCGCCCATCCGCGCCTCGATCTCATGATAGCGGTCGAGCACCTGGTCGAGCCGGGCTTGGGGAAGTCGCACGATATTCAAGCACCTGTTGAACGAAGTCGGCCTATCTAGAACATTTTCCGAAAAGAGGGAGGCGGTGATCAGATTGAAAAATGCGCCGGCTCATTGAGCGTCATCATCGATGCTTCCGCCAGGCATTGGGCGAACCCCTTGCCACCCCCGTGAATGGCGTTGCAGCATGGGGGCTTGTATCGGGGAGCTGCGCCTGTGGGGGGCGGGCCACTGTTCGCCGGGAGTTGTTTGAGGCATGGGCGCGTTGTTCCCGGTCAAATGCCCCCATTGCGGGGCGTCGACGGCCGTCGCGCCGGAGGTCTTTCACCGCTGGTGGCCCCCTCAGGGCCGCTCAGAGCTGGCCGCCAGCCTGCCTGGCAAGGTCTTGCCTGACCAGGAGGCCCGGGCGGCTTTCAGCACCATCTGTCCCAGCTGTGACGGCCCCCTTTCCCTGATCTTGACCTTGAAGTGTGGGCTGCTCAGTGCGCTGGTTTCCCGCCCGGGCGTCCCTGGTGCCCGAAGTTTGGAGAGCATGGAGCCCAACGAGGTCAGCAGGGTCGAGGTCTATCGCCCAGATCGCCCCGTCGCGGCGCCCCTGGTGGTCTTGCCCTCCAAACTGCCCAAGGACTTTGCCGACAGGCTGAAGCGTCTGGCGGAAGATTCGGTTCGGCCAGAGCGAGGAGACACCGCCGCAGCTGGGTGCCGGTGGCTATTGGACGAGGTTCTGACAGATCTTGGCCATCCGGCCACCGTTGCCGCTAAGCCGCCGACAGGGTTCTGGGCGCGGCTGTTTGGACCGCCGCGGCGTCCGGAGACAGGCCTTGAAGCTCGGCTTCGCAAGGCCTGTGAGGCAGGCAAGCTACCCCGTTGGGCGCAGAAGCAGGCCGAAGGTCTGGACCTGGAGGCCAGGTCCCCGTCCGGGTCGGCCAAGGCCTATGTGGATTATCTGGCCGCCGTGCTGAGGGCGGGCTATCCCGGGTTGTAAGGCGGTCGGCGGCTGCGCGCACGCAGCCGCCTTTCGTCGGTCGAGCCCTGGGCCATAAAGCCCGGGTTCTCCGTCCCACTGCGCTGTTTAGGCGCGGACGCCGCTCAGGGGGGCCGAGCCGAAGGCGCCCAGCTTCACATTGCCGCTCATGGAGTCGCCGGAAACCGTGGCTTCGAATTCCAGGGTCATGGGCATAGGCGAGGTGATCTGGGTGGACCAGACCAGGGTGTCGCCATTGACCTTACCCTCGACGGACTGGGTGCCCATCTGGCCGGAGGTCGAGCCGGTGAAGGTGTCGCCGTTGGTGGTGATGGTGGCGTTGACCGTCTGCGCCCCCATCGGGGTGTTGATCGTGATCTTCCAGTTGCCGTCTGCGGACATAACGTCCTCCCCATTTATGGAGCCGGCACCTAATCAACTGCTGGTGGGCGGCGCAAGCGTGACGCTCACGTCAGCTTGGTCCTCATTGTTACTATCTCCGAGGGGGATGCCCGCCTGACGCATGCGCGCCAGCATGGAGATCAGCCGGCCATAGGTCTCATTGGTGCCCGCCATCATGTCCGGTCGGGTGAAAACGGCCGCAGGTGCCACCAGACCGCCACTCCGCCGTTCCAGCAACCCGGTCTGAATTAGCGCCTCAACATAGGGGTCCTGCACCGCCCGGCTGAGACTGAGCCGTGCCGACAGGTCAGCGTCGGTGATCGGCCGCCTTTGGCTGTCTGGGGGAATGTCGTGCAGACTGCCATAGCGCTCGGTGGTGTTGCGCAGGTGGCTGGTGTTGGATGTCCAAACCCCGGTGAACACCATCAGTGCGATGATGTCTCCCCCATGGTCTCGCGCCATTTCGCTCAGGAGATCTATGAACTCATAGCTGAGGATTCGCGTGGTCAGGCGTCGGTTGTCGGGGGGCGATGTCATGCGCAGCACACTTCAGTGGGGCGCTGTGGGCGCACATTCCAGATACGGCAGGACTACCGCAGGGTGTATTACTCTGCCGCTGGTCTCGCCGCCAGTTCTGCAGCCGCCAATTCTGAAGCCGTCAGCTCTGCCGCCCTGGCCTCGACCAATGCGACGATGTGGTCGACCATGTGCTCGTTGTCCATCTTATGGTCGGGCTTGCCCGCCATATAGACCATGCCAGACCCCTTGCCCCCGCCGGTGAAGCCGAGATCGGTCATCAGGGCTTCGCCTGGGCCATTCACGACACAGCCAATGATGGACAGACTCATCGGGGTGGAGATGTGCGCTAGCCGCTCCTCCAGGGCCTCTACCGTCTTGATGACGTTGAAACCCTGCCGGGCGCAGGACGGGCAGGCGATGATATTGACCCCCCGATGGCGCAGGCCCAGGGATTTGAGGATATCGAAGCCGACCTTGACCTCCTCAACGGGGTCAGCCGCCAGGCTGACCCGGATGGTGTCGCCAATGCCGGCCCAGAGCAGGGACCCGAGGCCGATGGAGGATTTCACTGTGCCGGTCCGCAGGGCACCAGCCTCCGTGACCCCCAGATGCAGGGGGCAGTCGATAGCCTCCGCCAGCATCTGATAGGCGGCCACCGTCATAAAGACGTCGGAGGCCTTCACGCTGATCTTGAACTCGTGAAAGTCGTGGTCCTGCAGGATACGCGCATGGTTCAGGGCGCTTTCCACCATGGCCTGGGGACAGGGCTCGCCATAGCGCTCAAGCAGCTCGCGCTCGAGGGAGCCGGCATTGACGCCGATGCGGATCGAGCAGCCATAGTCCTTGGCCGCCTGGACCACTTCCCGGACCCGGGCTGGAGAGCCGATATTGCCGGGATTGATCCGCAGGCAGGCGGCACCCGCCTTGGCCGCTTCAATCCCTCGGCGATAGTGGAAGTGGATGTCGGCCACCAGCGGAACCTTGGCCGCCTTGGCGATGGTGGCGAAGGCGGCTGTGGAGTCCTCATCGGGGCAGGAGACGCGGACGATGTCGGCACCGGCCTCCTCCAGCTGACGGATCTGGTCGATGGTCGCCCCGGCGTCCGACGTCAGGGTGTTGGTCATCGACTGAACGGTGATCGGCGCGTCGCCGCCAACCTCCACCGCGCCGACGCGGATCTTGCGGCTGACCCGACGCTGGATCGTGCGCCAAGGGCGGAGATGTGTGTGATCGAGCTGGGTCATGACTGCGGGAAAATAGCGCTTCGGCCACGGATTCCCAAGCGCTCAGGCGCAGGACTTAGTCGGTCAGGCGGCTGACCGGCGTCTGGCTGGAGGCTAGCAGGCCGCGGGTCTGACCGCCGACAAAAACCTGGAAGGCGGTGGGCTCGGAAACATCGATGACGAGCCCCTTCAATTGCGGGGCCCCATAGGCTTCACCGGCGGCAAGTTGCCGAGCGAAATAGACCGAGCCATCCGCGCCGCGCACGATCAGGGCGGCAGACTCCCGGGCCTTGAGAACCACGCTGGCCGTGGCGGGAGGGGTTCCATACACTGCGCCCTCAGCCCTGAATGTGGCTGGAAGGTCCGTGGGGGCGAGTGTCGTTTCTGGCTCCCGGGCCCGGGCTTGATTGGCGGCGATCACCGCGTCCGCCGAACCGCCAGCGGCGGTGGCCACATCCAGTCCAGGGGTTTCGTAGAGATCGGGCACGGTGGATTCCACCGGTGCAGGCAAGGGCGCGCCGAGGGCCAGGGGCCCCTGGGGCTCTGTTGAGGGCGCGATGGGGGCAGCGGTTGCCGCCACAGGGGCCTCAGGGGCCTGGGCCTCCTGAATGCCCCGCTGGGCGAAGTTCCAGACCACGATAGCGCCGATCACCAGGGTTCCGGCGATCATGGCAAAGCCCAGGCGGCGATCGCCGGTGCGGCGCACGCCTACGGGGGCGCGCAGGGCGTCATCGGTGGCCGGCTCTTCGTTCTTGTAGCGGGAGACAGCGGCTTCAGCTTCAAGACCTAAAGCGCGGGCATAGGCCCGGACATAGCCGATGGTGAAGGGCCGGGAGGGCAGATCCTCGATCCGCATATCTTCGATGGCAGCCAGATAGGCTCGGCGGATGCGGGTGGAGTCCGCCACATCCTGCAGCGACAGGCCACGGAATTCCCGCGCAGCCTTCAGCGCCGCGCCAATATTCGGACCGGAATCGAGGGTGGGCATGAATGAATCGTCAAAGGCAGACGTACGCAGGCTGTCGCGGCCCACATCGAAATCGGTCACACGGCTCGTGTCGAGCGCCATGTCTGATCGCCGCCCTCAGCAAAAGTTGATGCGACCAAAGGTCGCCGCCCACCTGGTCCGTTTTGACACGGAACTCTTAATTTCCCTTTTAGCATAACGCGATAGCGGGCGGAACTCAATGTCCGCCTGTGGTTGATTCTCAACGGTCAAGCTAAACCGACAGGTAGAGCTTCCGGGCCAGGGTCTCGATCTCGTTACGCACTGATCCGCCGGCACCGCGGATCAGGGCGGTGACCCCCCTGTGGGCCGCTTCCCGGTCGCAGGACAGCACCATCTGTTTCACCGGACCAATGCCCGCTGGCGGCATGGAGAGACGCTCATAGCCCAGGGCCACCAGAGCGAAGGCCTCCAGCGGCCGGCCCGCCATCTCGCCACATACAGAGACGGGGGTGCCGGTGTCGGCGCAGGCCTTCTGAATCTCGGCCAGCACCCGCAGGGCTGGCGGCGACAGGGGGTCATAGCGATCGGCCATGCGGGCATTGCCGCGGTCAGCCGCAAATAGATACTGCAGCAGATCATTGGTCCCCACCGACACGAAATCGGTCATGGGCAGCAGAGCGTCCAGGTGCCAGACCAGGGACGGGGCCTCGATCATGGCGCCCACATCCAGGCGGGCGGGTGCAGGGCGACCCCGGCGCTGGGCCCAGGCGACCTCATGATCCACCAGGGCTCTGGCGGCGCGGAACTCATCCACGCTGGCCACCAGGGGGAACATGATCCTCAACGGACGCCCCCGGGCCGCAGCGATCAGGGCCCGAAGCTGCAGGCGCAGCAGGGCGGGCCGGTCCAGGCCCATGCGGATCGCTCGCCAGCCCAGTGCGGGGTTTTCCTCCCGTTCGGCTTCCAGATAGGGCAGCACCTTATCGCCGCCGAGGTCGAGGGTGCGGAAGGTCACCGGCAGGCCGCCGGCAGCGTCCAGCACGCGGCTGTAGAGCGCGGTCTGGGCGTTGAAGCGCGGCAACTCCTCGGCGACCATGAACTGAAATTCGGTGCGGAACAGGCCGATGCCCTCCGCGCCGGTTTCCCCCAGGATCTCCAGGTCCACGTCCAGGCCCGCATTCATCAGCAGGGTCACCTTGACCCCATCTCGGGTGAAGGCCGGCGTGTCGCGCAGCTTGGCGAATTCCGCCCGGCGCTGGGACCGAACCTCGATCCGCGAGCGGATAGCCTGCACCACGTCCACGCGCGGCCGCAGATAGGCCTCACCCGTCTCGGCGTCGACGATCACCGGATCGCCTTCGTTCACCCGGTCGCGCAGTCCATCCAGGCGGCCAACGCAGGGGATGTCCAGGGCGCGGGCGACAATGGCCGCGTGGCTCGCCGAGGATCCCTCCTCAAGCAGCAGGCCCTTGAGCTTGTGCCGGTCATATTCCAGCAGGTCGGCGGGCCCGAGGTTTCGAGCGATCAGGATGGCGTCTTCCGGCAGTTCCCGGGCCACATGACCGTCCCCGGCCAGATGCCGCAGCAGGCGGTCGGCGAGGTCTTCAAAGTCGTGCAGTCGCTCGCGCAGATAAGGGTCACGGGCCTGTCCCAGCCGCGCCCTGTGCTCAGAACGCACCCGCTCTACGGCGGCCTCTGCGGTCAGACCATTGCGCACGGCATCCTGCAGGGAGCGGTTCCAACCCCGGTCGTGGGCGAACATCCGATAGGTGTCGAGCACCTCATAGGAGGCCTCCACCAGTCCGTGCTGGCCTTCCAGCATCTCGTCCAGCTGGGCCTGCAGACTGGAAATGGCCTGGGTTAGCTTGGCCTCTTCGGCCACCACGTCGTCGGCGAGCAGCTTGGACGGTGCCACCGGCCGCTCATGCAGCACGGCCACGCCCAGGGCCAGGCCGTCGGCGAACTTGGCTCCCTTCAGACGTTCAGACCTGTGAGGGGCGATCTCGACGCCGGACAACTCATTCTCGGAGATCAGCTCGCCGGCGACCATTTCGGCCAGCACCATGGCGATGATCTGGACGTCCTCGACCTCGTCCTCGGTATAGACCCGCTCGGTCCGGTTCTGGACGACGAGCACCCCGATGGCGCGCCCGCCCCGCAGCAGGGGGACGCCCAGGAAAGCATGATAGGGATCTTCGCCGGTTTCCGGGCGATAGGAGAAGGCCGGATGGTTAGGGGCGTCGGCCAGGTTCAGCGGTCGGCCCAGGCGCATGATCTCGCCCACCAGTCCTTCCCCGGGCCGCATGCGGGTAAGGTGGACGGCCAGGGGATCAAGACCTTCTGTGGCGAACAGTTCCATCTCGCCGCCCGAGCGGCGCATGTAGAGCGAGCACACTTCGGCGACCATGGAGCGCGCAATGATCCGCACCACCATGTCCAGCCGGTCCTGGGCGGGCTCGCCGCGCTGGACGGCTTCGCGGATCTGCCGCAGCAGGCTGCGCTGACCCCGAATGACCGCACCGGTCATCGCCATCGTCTGGGTGTCTCCTGTCTCTCAGGATTTTCTAGCAGTATCAGACGTCGGATCAGAGACGGAATCCGCCATTTGATCCGAGGATCTCGTCCCGGGCACGCCCCGGGGGCATGTCACCCACAAGTCGCCTGGACGGAGGGCGGCAGCGGGGCCATCCTTGGGGCAACAAACATAAGTCCTCGGGGAGGGGGCCATGCGTCTTGGATTGGCGCTGCTGGCGCTGGGTTGGGTCCTGGCCCTGGGCGGCGGCTGGGCGGCCCATCTGGTGCAGACATCCGGCGGGACCGAGGTCACCGACGTGCGCTACCCCGCGCCGGACGGAACCCAGCTCAGCGGCCTGCTCTACACACCTTCTGGAGCTACGCCTGAGCAGAAGGCCCCGGCCGTACTGCTCAGCCACGGCTATATCAACACCCGCGAAATGCAGTCGGCTTTCGCCATCGAGCTGTCGCGCCGGGGGTTTGTGGTCCTGGCCATGGACATGTCCGGGCACGGCTATTCGGAGGGCACCGTCGGGGCCAACGCCTTTGGCGGACCCGCTGCATTTGCCTATCTGCGCAGTCTGCCCATGGTCGATGGCACCAATATCGGCATGGCCGGGCACAGCCTCGGCGGCGCGCCGATCCTGTTTGCTGCCAAGACCAATCCAGACGGATATCGCTCCATGGTCCTGGTGGGATCGACGCCTGGAATCTTCGGCGCGCCAGAGGGCGAAGGGCGCACATTTCCGCGCAATTTAGCGCTGGTTTTCGGCCAATATGACGAGTTTCCGGACCTCATGTGGCAGGTCCCCACCGGGGGTGACATCGTCAGGTCCCCGCGCCTTCAGGCCCTGTTTGGAACCGACGGCCCGGTGAAGCCCGGTCAGATCTACGGCGACATCGCCGCAGGCGACGCCCGCTGGCTGCAGGTCCCGCCGATCACCCACCCTTGGGAACACTTCTCGGGGTCGGGTGTCGGAACCACGGTAGACTGGCTGCAACAGACCCTGGAGGGCGAGGCACGGCCCCTGCCGCCGCAGGACCAGATCTGGTTCTGGAAAGAGCTTGGCACGCTGGCTGGCCTAGTTGGCGCGGTTCTGCTGATCCTTGGGACGTTCTCCGTGCTGAGTGCCGTCACCCAGGCCCCGGCGGCCCAGCCCCGGAACCAGACACGCGATCGCCGCTGGTGGATCGCTTTTCTCCTGACCGGGGCGCTGCCGGCCCTGACCTACTTCCCCTTCATGACGCTTGGTCAGTTGGTCAGCGCTGGCCCGCTGTTTCCGCAGCAGGTCACCAACCAGCTTCTGGTCTGGGCGCTGCTGAACGGCCTCATCACCCTGGTTCTGGGGCTTGTCCTGCGGGGGCCTGCGCCGCGGTTTCAGCATCGCTGGTGGCTGTCGCCGCTCATCGCGCTGGCTTCGGTGGGCATGGCCTACGCGGCGGTTCTCGCCTGCAGCGCGCTCTTCACCACGGACTTCCGGTTCTGGGTCCTGGCCCTGAAGCCCTTGGATGAGCGGCAAATGGCCTTGGCCCTGGTCTATCTTTGCCCCTGGATCCTGTTCTTCCTGGTCAGCCACCGGGCCGTCGCCGCCAGGATCAGCCTGAGCGGCCAGTCGGCCAGGGCCGAAATGGCGGCCTGGGCCCTCGCCATGAGCCTGGGCTTCGTCGCGCTTCTGGTGCTGGAGTATGGAGCGCTGTTCCTGACCGGGCGGCTGTTGACCCCGGCCGAGCCGCTGAACACCATCATCGCCATCCAGTTCGCCCCGCTGCTGGCCGTCATCGGCCTGATCGGTGCCTTCACCTACCGACGGTCCAACACCTATGTGCCAGGTGCGGTGATCTGCGGTCTGCTCATCACCTGGTATATCGTCGGCGGCACCGCCACCCACTGGGCGGCCTCTGCCGCTTGACGCGCAGAGCCTGAGGCGTGCGCCAGGTTGCGGAATCCCCTGGGCAGGTCTAGCGGGAAGGCTCTGCCCGCTCGCAGGACAAGGCCTCCGCAAATGCCCACCGTCGCCCCCGCCGCCGGGAGCTGGAAAGACGTGCTGGCCGAGGGTCGGTTCGCCCAGTTCGTCCTGATCTGCCTTGCGGTGTGGCTGCACGCGGCCGACAGCCTGGTGACCGCCACCATCATGCCCAGCGTCGGCGCAGACCTGGGGGGCTATGCCTATTTTGGCTGGGCGACAGCCGGCTTTCTGTTGGGCTCAGTGGTGGCCGGCGCCAGCGCCGGATGGCTTACAGGGCGCATGGGCCTGCGCCAGGCGTTTGTTCTGTCTGCCGTGATCTATGCCTTCGGCTGTCTGATGAGCGCGGCAGCGCCGGACATCTGGACCTTTCTGGCCGGCCGCCTGGTCCAGGGCCTGGGCGGCGGCTGGCTGGCGGGGTTCAGCTCTGTGGCGATCGGCCTGCTGTTTCCTGATCGCACGCTGCCTAGGGTCTATGCCGCGGTGACCGGCATCTGGGGGATCGCCACCCTGATCGGCCCGCTGCTTGGGGGGCTGTTTGCCGATGCCGGCCTTTGGCGATGGGCCTTCTGGTCCTTCGTCATCCAGGGCCTGCTGGTGGCCTGCGCGGCGCTGTTTTTGCTGCCCAAGGGTGAGAAGACCCAAGGCGGCGGGGTGCCGACCCTGCAACTGTTGCTGATCGCCTGCGGCATCAGCGCCATCGCTGCCGCGGATGTTCTGGGCGGATTTGGCTTGGCGGTGATCCTGATCGCCGCCGGACTGGGGGTGTTAGCTCTGAGCGTGAGGATCGACGCTCGGGCGGTGGTGCGTCTGTTGCCCAAGAGCTCCGGCGACTTTCGCTCGGTAGGGGGGTTGGGCTTCGCCACCATCTTCCTGATGACCGCCGCCTCCATGGGTTTCACGGTTTATGGCCCGGCGATCTTGCAGACCACCCGGGGCTACTCAGCCCTGGCGGCGGGCTATGTGATCGCCGTCGAGGCCCTGGCCTGGACAATCTCGGCCCTGGCCATCACCCATCTGACGGGGGTCTGGCGCGGCCGGATGGTGCGGCTAGGGGCCCTGCTCGCGGCGATCGGCATCGCGCTTTGCCTGTTCGTCATCGTGCAGGGGCCGCTCTGGACCCTGATCCTCGCGGCCGCGCTCTTGGGCACGGGCTTTGGCCTGTCGTCGGCCTTCATGAACCAGATGGTGCTGTCGTCTTTGCCTGCCGAGGAGCGGGGCCTGGGCGGCGGGGCGATCAGTACGGTGCGGTTCACTGGCGCGGCCGTGGGCGCAGCGGTAGCCGGTGCCCTGGCCAACCTCGCTGGCTTCGGCGAAGGCCTGACCTTCGCCAGCGCTCAGGCGGCATCGGTCTGGGTGTTCGCCGCCGCGATCCCGGTCGCGGCGGCCGCGATCTTCACCGCCTGGCGTCTGATCCAGAAGCATGACGCCCGCGCGGTTGGTCCCTGAAGGCGGCCCGTCAGGTCAAGCCGCTAAACCGTGTCGCCTGCGGAATCCGGATCGGACCTTAAAGCTTGTCCAGCCCATAGGCGGCATGCAGGGCGCGGACGGCGAGCTCAGTGTAGGCCGCGTCGATCAGCACGCTGATCTTGATCTCGCTGGTGGAGATCACCTGGATGTTGACGCCCTTGTCAGCCAGGGCACCGAACATGGTCTTGGCCACCCCGGCATGGCTGCGCATGCCGACCCCGATGACCGAGACCTTGGCCACGTCCTCATTCACCGCCACGTCCTCGAAGCCGATGACGGACTTGGCCTGTTGCATGATCTCAATGGTCCGTGCCGCGTCCCGCTTGCCGACGGTGAACTCCATGTTCGCCATGTCCCGGGTGCGGGCACGGCTCTGGACGATCATGTCGACATTCACGTTGGCGTCGGCCAGCCGTCCGAAGATCTCCGACGAGACGCCGGGATGGTCGGGCAAGCCAAAGACGCTGATCTTGGCTTCGTCGCGGCTATAGGCGACCCCGCTCACGATGCGCTTTTCCACGATCTCCTCCTCGTCGCAGACGATGGTGCCCTGACCGGGGGCCTCTCCGGGTTCTACGAAACTGGACAGCACGCGCACCGGCATGTTCTGCGCCATCGCCAGTTCCACCGAGCGCGTCTGCAGCACCTTGGCGCCCAGGGACGCCATCTCCAGCATCTCCTCGAAGGAGATCTTCGGCAGCTTGCGGGCCTTGGACTCGATCCGGGGGTCGGTGGTGTAGACCCCGTCCACGTCGGTATAGATGTCGCAGCGCTCAGCCTTCAGGGCTGCGGCGATGGCCACCGCACTGGTGTCGGAGCCCCCGCGCCCCAGGGTGGCGATGCGGCCGTCTCGGGTCACCCCCTGGAAGCCGGCGATCACCGCCACCTCGCCGGAATCCAGCGCCTGCGCCAGCTTTTCGGGGGGAATGTCCTCGATCCGCGCGCGGCCATGGGCCTCGTCGGCGATAATCGGGATCTGCCAGCCAAGCCAGGAGCGGGCCGGCAGCCCCATATTGCGCAGGGTCATGGCCAGAAGGCCCGCCGTCACCTGTTCGCCCGAGGCGACCACGGTGTCGTATTCGTCGTCAGAGGGGAGAAGACCGTCGGCGGCTTGGCCCGCCCCATCGGTCCAGGCCACCAGTTCATTGGTCTTGCCCGACATGGCTGAGACCACCACAGCCACCTGATGGCCAGCCGCGACCTCAGCGGCCACGAGCCGTCCCACGCGCCGGATGCGCTCAAGGTCGGCCACCGAAGTGCCGCCGAATTTCATCACCAGACGGGCCACGCTGGATCGACCCCCATTACAGAAGGCCGCTCTTCTACCGACGGCCAAGCCTGCCTGCAATGTAACAATCGCAGGTCACTGTGCGGGTCCCTCCAGTGCTCGAGGCGGCGAGACCCTTCCGCCCGCCTCGCCGCACGCTATATGTGCAGCCATGTCAGCAGCCCCCGATCTCCGCTCTAGCATCGACCCCGAAGAGGTGGAGCGGTTCTCCCGCATCGCCGCCGAATGGTGGGACCCCAAGGGCAAGTTTGCCCCGTTGCACAAATTCAATCCCACACGGTTGACCTTTATCCGGGACAAGGCCCTGGCCCGGTTTGGCCGTGACCCCCTGGCCCGGCGCCCGTTCGAGGGGTTGCGCCTGCTGGACATAGGCTGTGGCGGAGGGCTGTTGTCCGAGCCCATGTGCCGCCTGGGCTTTCAAGTGACCGGCGTCGACGCCTCTGAGCGGAACATCGGCACCGCCAGCACCCATGCCGCCGAGCAAGGCCTGGTCATCGACTATCGCTGCGCCACCGCCGAGCAACTGCTGGCCGAGCAGACCCAGCCCTTCGACGTGATCCTCAATATGGAGGTGATCGAGCACGTGGCTGATCCGGGGGCCTATCTTCGCAGTTGCGCCCAGCTGATGGCCCCTGGGGGCATCATGATCGTCGCCACGCTCAATCGCACCTTGAAGGCTTTGGCCCTGGCCAAGGTCGGGGCGGAATATGTCCTGCGCTGGCTGCCGGCCGGGACCCACGACTGGCGAAAGTTTCTCAAGCCCGAAGAGCTACGGGACTTTCTGGCCAGCGAACCCGTGCAGGTCGACGGTCCTTATGGGGTGGTCTTCAATCCCCTGACCGGGCGCTGGTCCCAGGCCCGCGACAGCGAGGTCAACTACATGATGACCGTCACCCGCGAGTCCGTCTGATCGCGTCTAGACGATCCCCCCGCTCAAAACCGACCAAAGGAGGGGTTTTACCCCTTGGCCGCTTCGACCTGAACAGCGATAACTCTCATCAAAGGGTCCAATCAGCGGCCCTGTACCGCCCGTTCAGCGGGCGCTCATGAGGGGACGCATCACATGAAGGCCGCCGTTCTGCGCGAAGTGGGCAAGCCGCTTCAGATCGAAGACGTTCAGATCAACAAGCCCGGCCCGCACGAGGTGCTGATCCGCACCATGGCCGCCGGGGTCTGCCATTCTGACCTGCACTTTATCGAAGGCTCCTATCCGCACCCGCTTCCGGCGGTCCTCGGCCACGAGAGCGCCGGCATCGTCGAGCAGGTGGGGTCCGAGGTGCGCACGGTGAAGCCGGGCGATCACGTGATCACCTGCCTGTCAGCCTATTGCGGCCATTGCGAGTCCTGCCTCACCGGCCGGATGAGCCTCTGCGTCTCGCCGGACACCAAGCGCGACAAGGACGAAGAGCCGCGCCTGATGCAGAACGGCGTTGGCCTGCCGCAATTCCTGAATCTGTCGTCCTTTGCTGAGCAAATGCTGATCCACGAGCACGCCTGCGTGGCGATCCGTAAGGACATGCCCTTCGACCGTGCGGCCCTGATCGGCTGTTCGGTGACCACGGGCGTCGGTGCGGTAATCCATACCTCCAACGTCCGGCCCGGCGAGACCGTGGCGGTGATCGGCTGCGGCGGGGTCGGCCTGTCGGCGATCAACGGCGCGGCGATTGCTGGCGCGGGCCGGATTATCGCCATCGACATGGTGCCGGGTAAGCAGAACCTGGCCATGGCGTTTGGGGCCACCGATTTCATCTGCGCCGCAGATGTTGATGCGGTGAAGACGGTTATGGAACTGACCAAGGGTGGCGTGCATCACGCCTTTGAAGCCATCGGCCTGTCCAAGACGGCTGAACAGGCCTTCAACATGCTGCGTCGGGGCGGCACCGCCAACATCATCGGCATGATCCCGGTGGGGCAGACCATCACCCTGATGGGCGCGGCTTTCCTCGGGGAAAAGCGTATTCAAGGGTCGATGATGGGATCCAACCGGTTCCCCGTCGACATGCCCCGTCTGGTGGACTTCTATATGTCGGGTCGTTTGAAGCTCGACGACATGATCTCCCGGCGGCTGAAGCTGGAACAGGTCAATGAAGCCTTCGATGAGATGAAGCGCGGGGAAATCGCCCGCTCTGTCATCGTCTTTGATTCCTGATCGCCCGGTGGAGGGGCAGACGGGTCGTGACACGGCCCGCCTTTCCCGTAAAAGGCGTACGCTCTTGTCCCTCGCCGAGGCTTTGGGCAAGGTTGTACCACTGAGGTTCAGTCAACGACGTTCCTAGGGGGGAGATCTGGCGCGGCGGCTTTGGTCCGCGCCGATTCTGGGGGCGTCCAAAAGGGGCGGCGGCGGCCGCCCCTTTTTCTTTGCTCGATAGCCTTGCGGCTGGCTCCGGCCCTGAGGCTTCGAACGCACGCCTATTCGGGACTGAAAAAGCCCATCATGGCCGGACGCACATAGGCGGTGATCACCGTTTCGACGGTGGCGTCCTCACCCCAGTGCTCCAGAAGCAGCACCGAGTTGAACATGGCCATCACCAGGTGGGCCGACAGCAAGGGGTCCACCGGTCGGATGGAGCCGTCGGCGATACCGTCGCTGATAATCCCCGAGAAAGCGTTGGCGATCTGCTGGAAGCGCCCGGAGATCGACCGGCGAAGTTCCCCGGGCATGGCCGACAGGGCGAAGTGGCGCAGCATCCGTCCGCGTTCGCCGCTGGTCTGATGGGCGGTCAGGGCGGCGGAGATCTGCCATAGGCGCTCCCACCCCGTCGCCTCAGTCCGCCCGCGGGTCTTGGCCTCGTCGATCAGGTCGAAGGTGCGCTCAAAGCAGGCCCGGGCCAGTTCGTCCTTGTCTGTGTTGTGGTGGTAGAACGAGCCCTTGGTGACATTCAGATAGGCTGAGATCTTGTCCACTGAGGCGCCGCGATAGCCCTCACGATTGATGATCTCTGTGGCGGCCACCAAGAACCGCTCCCGAGTGACCTCATCGTTCTGTGACGGCGGTGCCCCTAGGTCGAGAAGGGGTTTGTCTGGGCGCTTTTGGCCCGGCGCGGCCAGGCCATTGATCATCACATCGGAGATTCGATCAGCGACGCGATCAAAGTCGGCGATTTCATAGCTGGCGAGCCAAGTGTCAGACCAGCAGAGCTGATCGATGATCAGGTGCGCCAGCATGTAGCGCCGCGGTCCTGTCAGCCATGGAGCGTCCGTCGGCCTCAACAAGCGGGCCAGGCGCTGGCGCAGGGCCTGATAGGCGTCCACCAGTTCGTCATCGCCTGGGGCGCTGATCTGCGTGATTTCGCCGAAGGGCAACAGGCGGGGCGCCTGGCCCAGAATGATCGCTCGGCGGGTCTCGAAATAGGCGCTGACAAAGGCCTTAAGCCGCGCAGCGGCATTCGGCTTCTGCTCGGCCGCTTCGAGCATGGCGTTGAAGCGCGACAGGGTCAGGCGCATGCACTCGGCGGCCAGATCCTCCTTGCGCTTGAAATAGTAGGTCAGGCTGACGGGGTGCAGGTCCATCCGCTTGGCCACGGCAGCCAGGGTAAAACCACTGACGCCTTGATCGACGAACACTTTGCAGGCGGCGCTGACGATAGCGTCGCGGCGGGCCGCATAGCGGGCGCGGGTCGGTGAACTGGACGCGACGGCCAAGGGGCCTCCGAGGGCTGACGTTCGCTCGTAACGTCAGCTTATGCTTGGTAAGCCGGGGGTGGAAGCCTGACGCAAGGTCAGCTTCAACAACAGTTCAGCGGCGCAGATTGGCCTGGGCCACAGGATCGATTTCGGCGGCCGCCAGCTTAACGGCTTCATCGCCCCCAGACGGCGACGCGCTAGCCAGGAGCGCATCGATCCGGTTTTTCTTGGCCTTGAACGCCGCCAGTTCTCCGCCGGTCAGGATGGTGCCTTGGGGGACCTTCGCCCCTAGGGGATTGACCCGCTGGCCATTCTTCCAGACCTCGTAGTGCAGGTGCGGCCCTGTCGACATGCCGGTTGAGCCAACATAGGCGATGACCTGACCTTGCCTGACCCGCAGACCCGGACGGATGCCGTTGGCGAAGCGCGACGCGTGAGCATAGCCGGTCTCCCAGCCATCGGTGTGGCGGACCCGGACCCAGTTGCCATAGGCCCCCCAGCGACGGGCCTCGACAATCACCCCATCACCGGCCGCCAGGATGGGCGTGCCCGTGCCCGCCCCGAAATCAACGCCCTGATGGCTGCGGCGGAAACCCAGCACCGGATGGCGGCGGGGCCCGAAATTGGAGGTGATCCGCGCCCCGTCCACCGGAGTACGCAACAGGAATCCACGGATGTTTTTTCCGGTTTCGTCGAAATAGTCGACATCGCCGTTGTTGCGCTCAAAGCGGTAGAACTTGACGCCCTTGACCTCGGCGTATTCCAACTCGCCCGTCTCGACCACACGACCGCTTTCGGTGACCCGGCGATCGAACACCAGCTTGAAATCGTCACCGGCCTTGATGTCCCGCTGGAAGTCCAGCTTGTGGGAGAACAGCTTGACCACCTTGGCGGTCACGGTGGATGTGGCCCCCAGCTTGGCGGCGCTCTCATAGAGCGAGCCGTGAATTTCGCCCTGGGCGACGGTGGTCTCGTTGGTGATCGCCTCTTCCATTTCGCGCAGGCGCAGGGCGCCGTCGAAGGTGCGTGACAGGGTGACGGCGGTCGCCGGGCCCGTCCGCAGGGAGAGGCCGATCAGCCGGGCTTGACCAACTTCGCCGTGGGGCTTGGCGATGGCGGCGTCAAAGGTCATGCCAGCCTTGATGTGGACGGTGTCCATGGCCTCGCCAAGGGTCCGAACCGCCTGGCGGGCCTCCTCAAGGGAGACGCCTGTGCGGGCGACGGCCGCTTCCAGGGTGTCGCCGGGCAGCACCTTGACGGCGACGCTCTCAGGCCGGGCGAAACCGGGCAGGGCCTCGGATTGGGCGAAGGCCTCGTGTTGCAGGGCGCTGATGGCGGCGGCATTCAGAGGCGGAGGGACAGGGGCTGTGGCCTCAGCGGCGGTCAGCTTCCAGCCGAGCGCAAGGGCGCAGATCCCGCCGACTCCCACCATCAGGCGAGGGGCATAGCGTAGGGTCGGGCGTCTGGGATCGAACTCTTGCATCGTGCCCCCGGAATCCAACGACGTAACAGTCTGGGTCACCAGCGACCTGACATGACGAGAAACAGCAAGTGGTAGGCCACGCCAAAGTCGGGTCATGCGGTTAACCGTTGGTAACTTTAGAGAGAATAGCTGATTTGTCGCCCCTTGGCGCGCCAGAAGAGAGCCTCATCGCCTGAGGCGTGAATCCCCTCACAGCAACCCCAGGGCGCGTTCAGGCGGTCGACACAGGGCGACCCCCTTTTCAGTGGCAACGATCGGGCGATCGACCAGGCTGGGATCGTTGACCATGGCCGCTAGAAGGGCAGACTCAGGGGTGGCGGCGTCTGTGAGGCCGAGGGCATCGGCCTGGGTGCCACGTTTACGGAGCAGGTCGCGCAGGCTGCCGCCCGAGCGAGCAGCCAAGTCTTGAAGCAGAGCGCTGGTCCAACCCACCTTCAGATAGGGGACCACTATGGGCTCAACACCCTGCTCCAGAAGCAGGGCGAGGGTGTTGCGCGAGGTTCCGCAGGCGGGGTTGTGATAGATCACCACGTCAGATCGGCTCATGCGCCACCGATAGCTGAGGCGGGCGGCTTAACCAAGCAAAGCCTTACCAGGAAAGCGATTTGACCCCCTTTACGACGGTGGAGTCTGAGGCATCGAAGGCCATGACATCCTCAGGACGCGGGGGGAGGGGCGTCGCGCCGGCCGGCCACCCGGGAGTCACTGCGCCATAGCGGACCTCCAGTGCGCCCGTGGGGGTGTCAGGCAGGAAGCTGAGTTGTAGGGGTTGCGGGTCGGCGCTCCAGCGCACCTGGGACCATTGGCCAGGTTGGCCCAGCAGAGAGACCGGTTGTCCGTTCAGGCGGACATCACGAACCGGGCTCGTGGCGCGTATCTGCAGGACCAGGGTCGAGGCTCCGGTCGGGGGCGTGATCGAAAGCAGCTGGCGTCCAGCCCCCGCGTCGAGCTCAAACTCTGGGGCCTGCAGGTCGAGCATGGGGGCTGCAGCGGCATGGACCGGTTGGCGCCAGACCGGCGCGGCCTCAAGAGCGGTGACCTCGCCCCCGTCGGCAGTGAGCGCCTGACGGCTCCAGGACGAAAGCCTCGGCGCGGCCTCCAGGCGATAGGCGCGCTGTTCGGTCTGATCGACCAGATACTGCACCATCGTGGCCTCAGGGTAGCGGGCCGACCAGGGCGGATCAAAGCGCGTGATCGTCAGCAGAACCAAGGCTGTTCCCAAGACCAGGATGGCTGTGACCTTGCCCGCCCCACCCATCCGCGGATGGGCGAAGGGCCAGAGCAGAAACGCTGCCAGCCAAGCGGTCAGGGCGAGCAGCTCGACCACATCCAGGTTCACATAGACCGCATGGATGGGAAAGCCGAGCCAGCCCAGGCCAAGGCCGCCAATGGCGATGAGCAACAGGCGTGGCGGCAGGGCTCTGGAAGCGCCCAGACTGCTGATGGCCGCCCCGAGACAGGCCAGCAGCAGAGGCCAGGCGATGAGGAACCCGATGGTCGGTGCCGCCCACTGCA
>NZ_JAKRSA010000015.1 GCF_022402485.1 Phenylobacterium sp.
CGACGCGGAAGTGCGGCTGCACCTGCGTGTTGACCTGGAAGACGATGGAGCCGAGATCCTGCATGATCCGGGTCATGCCAGCCGGCTGGCCTGCGGCGACGGTCATGCGGCTGTTGGGGCCAATGACGATGCGCCGATCGCCGTCGCTGAGCACCGCCCGCGCCCCACCAGCAGTTGTGATGTCCGCGCCCGGGGGAATCACCAGATTCGCCGCCCCGGCCCGAGGTTCCTGTCCTGGTGAAGCGATTCGCACCCGGCCGGTGACCTCGATCAGCCGCCAATCTGCGGCGGTGGCGGCCCCTGCGCCGAGCAGCAGCATCATGCCCGCGAGGGTCGCGAGGAATTGCCTAATCCGTTGCATTTTCTACGCCTCTTTGGCCAGACCGCACTTCGGCGGCTGTCAGTCGAACCATGACCCTAGACGCGCAGCCCTAACCGAGAGCTAATGATCCAATGAAAATAAGCTGTTAGCTTGCTGTTCACCTTATTGTCCGACTATCTGTTAACCATGTTCACAACCCTGAGGTTGGTTTTGTCACCCCGTCTGGCGTTGCGCCGCTCAGGGCCTGCCCTGGCGTCGGTCGTTGCCATACTCACGGCTGGGTTCGGGGGTGGACCGGCAGATCGCGCGCTGGCGGAAGCCGAAGACGAGGCCCGGGCCGCGGAGGCCGCAGAGGCCGCCCAGGCTGCTGAAGATGGTCGTTTCGTGCTGCACGCCCTGACGATCGACGGGGTCAGCGCCTATCCGCTGGGCGATCTGGCCCCGCTTTACGCCAATGAATTAGCCCGGGAGATCAGCGTCGCCGATCTGGCTGGGGTCGCCCAGGCGCTCACCGACCATTATCGACGGGACGGCTATTTCCTGGCCCGGGCCTCAACCCCCCGCCAGACCAGTGGCGAGGGCCATGCCCGGCTGGTGGTTTACGAAGGCTATGTGGGCGAAGTGGCCTTTGATGGGGATGCGGTGCCCGCTGTCGGGGCGCTGCTGGCCGACATCGTCGATATCCGGCCCCTGAAACTGGCAGATCTGGACCGTCGCCTGGCCCTGGCGAATGACCTTCCTGGGGTGAAGGTCACCGCCCGCCTGGAGCCGGACTTCGATGATCCGGCCCGCCACCGGCTGGTGGTCACCACCAAGCTGAGGCGGTTTGAGGGACAGGTCTATGCCGATAATCGGGGCGGACAGCAGTCTGGCCCTTGGCAGGTCTATGCCCGGGGCGCGGTCAATTCCGCCCTGCGGTCCGGTGATCAGGTGTCCCTGGGGGTCCTGAACACACCCGGGGGGGCACCGCGGTTTACCCAGGTGGACATCGCCTACGGGGTCCCCTTGCCGGGCGGCGGGCAATTGCGCGGGGCCGTGGCGGCGTCAAAGGCCGACGGCAATGGTGAAGGTCTAACCGCCACCCTGGGTAATGAGAGCCAGTCGGCCAGCCTCAGGGTCTCTTTGCCGATCGTTCGCCGCCAGGACCGTTCCCTGTGGTTCGTGGCCCAGGGCGACGCCCGGCGGGTGGAGCAGAACTGGACCAATGCCAGCCTCAGGGACGAGCTCGCCGTCGCGCGCATCGCCCTGCAGGGCGAGCGCCGTGGTGATGGCTCATCCTCCACGGCCTATGCTCAGATCAGCCATGGGTTTGGCGGTCTCGGTGGCGACGCCGGCGATGGCCGCAGCCGGTTTGACGCCAGCGGCCGGTTCTGGAAGCTCTATGCCTACGGGTCCCACTACCGGGACCTGGGCAAAAGGGCCGGCATCTTCCTGGCCGCCGCCGGCCAGTGGTCCCCCGACCCGCTGCTGGCCTCCGAGGAATTCTCGGCCGGCGGTCTGCCGGTGGGGCGTGCCTATGACTATGCCGAGATCATGGGCGACCGGGGTGTCTCAGCCCAGGCCGAGTTGCGGGTCGGCTGGGATCCACAACTGCGGCCCCTGACCTTTGTTCAGACCTATGGCTTCCTCGATGGGGCCAAGGTCTGGAACTACAATGCTGCGCCGGGATGGGAGTCTGTGGACCTGGCCTCGGCCGGGGCAGGGGTCAGGTTGGTGTTCAGGGATCGTTTGAGCCTGCGGTTTGAAATGGCCAAGCCCCTGGGGCCCACGCCCTTCGGCCAATCTGACAAGGGCCTGCGCGGCTTCCTGTCGCTGTCATCCAGCTTCTGAGGTTCCCGCGGCTGCTCAGTCTGAAGGGTCTGAATGGCGGGTCTTGACGACGCCGTCTGCGGGCCAGGCGCGTACGGCGATGGCGGCGGTAAGGGAGCCGAGGACCGCCATCATGGCCCCCAGGGCCTGGACCTCGGTCATGCCGGTGGCCAGCAGTCGACCGGTCATGGCACCGGAGACAAAGACCAGGCTGGCGGTGCCCCACTCGGCCATGCCTTGCGAAAACAGCCCTTTGAGCATGCGGATATCCCACCTTCTGCGGTGGGCTGATCCTGCGCACACGGCCGTTAGATATTTCTTACGGGAGGCCAGACTGCGGCGTCTGGACGCAGGCTTCATGGCCCGGCGTGGGGCCTGATGTGCGCTTCGCTGTCGGTTCAGAAATCTATACCCGGTTTGTAGCTGCTATGCCTTGACCCCAATCAAAACCGACCATCAACTAGGTTAAAATCAGGGGGTCCAAATGCGCTTGAAAGACCGGCTAGCACGTGAACTGCGGTTTATCCGTAAGATCGCGCGCACCCTGCCCAGGGTGAAGTCTGTCTCACCGGATTCCGCCAATCTGGTCTGTGATGACCTGCAGGCGGCGATGGACAAGTGGTCTGACCGCCCTGCTATGACTTTCGAGGGCCGCACGGTCACCTATGCCGAGCTGGACGGGATCGCCAACCGCTACGCCCATTGGGCGACGGGGCTGAACCTGCGCCGTGGCCAGACGGTGGCGCTCTTCATGCCCAACCGGCTTGAGTATTTCTGCATCTGGTACGGACTGTCCAAGGTCGGGGTGGTCACCGCCCTGATCAATAATCAGCTCACCGGCGCAGGCCTGGCCCACTGCCTGAACATTTCCGGTGCCAGTCACTGCATCGTCGATCCCGAGACCTCCGGGGCCTTTGAAGAGATCAAGGACACCCTGGAGACCCAGGTTCAGCAGTGGATGCTTGGCGAGGCGCATAATGAGCAGCGCGACCTTGTGCAGGCGCTCAAGAGCTGCAGCCATCTGCCCCCCGATCGCAGCGTTCGGGAGGGCATGACCGCCCGGGACACCTGCCTCTACATCTTCACCAGCGGGACCACCGGCCTGCCCAAGGCCGCCCGGGTCACCCACATGCGCGCCCAGTTCTACATGTTGGGGTTTGCGGGCTCCACCGGCGCCCGGGAGACCGACCGCATCTATGTGACGCTACCGCTCTATCATGCCACCGGAGGCCTTTGCGCCCTGGGGGCGGCCCTGCTGAACGGCGGTGCGGTGGTGCTGAAGAAGAAGTTCTCGGCGACCCAGTTCTGGCCGGACATCGTGGCCGAGGGCTGCACCATGTTCGTCTATATCGGCGAGCTCTGCCGCTATCTGGTCAACCATCCGGTGACAGAGGCCGAGACCCAGCACAAGCTGCGCCTGGCCTTCGGCAACGGGCTGCGGCCCGATGTCTGGCCGGTGCTCACCAGCCGCTTCCGCATTCCCGACATCCTGGAGTTCTACGGCTCCACGGAAGGCAATGTGTCGATGTTCAACTTCGACGGAAAGGTGGGCTCGATCGGTCGTATCCCGAGCTATCTGCGGCGGCGCCTGGGCTTCAAACTGGTCCAGTTCGATGTAGAAAACGAGGTTCCAGTCCGGGGTCCGGACGGCTTCTGCATCACCTGCGGCTCGGGCCAGATCGGAGAGTGCATCGGGCGTATCAGCAATGATCCCCGGACGGAGTTCACGGGCTATCTGGATAAGGCCGCCAGCGAAAAGAAGATCCTCCGCGACGTGTTCGACAAGGGCGACGCCTGGTTCCGGACCGGCGACCTGATGCTTCAGGACGCCGAGGGCTACTACTATTTCATCGATCGGATCGGTGACACCTTCCGCTGGAAGGGCGAGAACGTCTCCACCAACGAGGTCTCGGCCCGCCTGCAGGAGGCCCTGGGCGTGTTGGAGGCCAATGTCTACGGGGTTGAGGTGCCTGGTGCCGACGGACGGGCCGGCATGGCCGCCCTGGTCACCGACGAGGCCTTCGATCTGGAGGCCTTCAATGCCCATGTGGGCCGGGAGCTGGCACCCTATGCCCAACCCCTGTTCCTGCGCATGATGCCGGCCATGGAGACCACCGGCACCTTCAAGCAGCGCAAGGTGGAGTTGGTGGCCGAAGGTTTCGATCCTGCTGCCATCAAGACCCCGCTCTACTTCAAGGACCCTGAGAAGGGCTATGTGAAGCTGACCAAGACGGTGTTCACCAAGGTGGTCTCAGGCGGCTATCGGCTCTAGGCGTACACAACGGTCTGGCGGCGTTGATCCCTGGCTCTGGGTCTCGCCGCCAGAGTCGCCTATATCGGCGGAATGGTTGAACCCGCCGCCGGGCCGCTAATCGGTGCCGCCCTCATCAAGGAACAGGTCAAGCGCCTGCCCGATACGCCCGGCGTATATCGGATGGTCGGCGAGGACGGCGAGGTGCTCTATGTGGGCAAGGCGCGCTCCCTCAAGAAGCGGGTGACCCAGTACGCCCAGGGCCGGTTCCATACCCAGCGCATCGCCCTGATGGTCGACCTGACCCGGTCGATGGAGTTCGTTACCACCCGTACCGAAACCGACGCCCTGCTGCTCGAGATCAATCTGATCAAGCAGCTCAAGCCCCGGTTCAACGTCCTGCTGCGGGACGACAAGAGCTTCCCTGAGATCGTCATCCGCCGGGATCATGACGCCCCACAGCTGAGCAAGCATCGGGGCGCCCATGCGATCAAGGGGGACTATTTCGGGCCCTTCGCCAGCGCCTGGGCGGTCAATCGCACCCTGAACACCCTGCAGAAGGCCTTCCTGCTGCGCTCCTGTTCCGACAGCGTCTATGACAGCCGCACCCGGCCCTGCATGCTGCACCAGATCAAGCGCTGCGCCGCCCCCTGCACAGGCCTTGTATCCCTTGAGGACTACGGGGCCCTGGTGGACGAGGCCGAGGCCTTTTTGCGGGGCAAGAGCCGGGCGGTGTTGGCCAAGCTGTCAGCCGAGATGCAAACCGCGTCCGACGAGATGGAGTTCGAGCGCGCCGCCCGCCTGCGCGACCGGATCCGGGCCCTGGCCTCGGTGGCTCAGGAGCAGCAGATCAATCCCGAGACCCTGGAGGAGGGTGACATCATCGCCCTGCACGGCGAGGGCGGCCAGGCCTGCGTCCAGGTGTTCTTCTTCCGGGCCGGCCAGAACTGGGGCAACCGCGCCTATTTCCCCCGGGTGGACAAGAGCGATGAGGCGGCTGAGGTCATGGCTGCCTTCCTCGGCCAGTTCTATGAAGACAAGCCGATCCCCAAGCTGATCCTGACCAATGTGGAGCCCGCCGACCGGGACCTGTTGTGCGAGGCCTTCGCCCTGAAGGCGGGCCGCAAGGTGGATATCCTCCGGCCCATTCGCGGCGAAAAGCGCCAGCTGGTGGAGCACGCCCTGACCAATGCCCGGGAGGCGCTGGGCCGGCGGATGGCGGAGAGTTCAGCCCAGTCCAAACTGTTGCTCGGGGTCTGCGAGGCCTTTGGCCTGGATGCGCCGCCGGAGCGGATCGAGGTCTATGACAACAGCCACATCATGGGGACCAACGCCGTCGGCGGCATGATCGTGGCCGGGCCCGAAGGCTTCCTGAAGGCCCAGTATCGGAAGTTCAACATCAAGGGGACCGAGCTTACCCCCGGCGACGACTACGGCATGATGCGCGAAGTGCTGCGCCGGCGGTTCGCCCGCATGGTCAAGGACGAGGAGGCCGGCGAGGCCGCGCCGCGCCCCGACCTGGTGCTGATCGACGGCGGGGCCGGCCAGCTGGCGGCGGCCCAGGAGATCATGGCTGACTTGGGCGTGGACGACATCGCCGTGGTGGGGGTGGCCAAGGGACCGGACCGGGACGCTGGCCTGGAGCGGTTCTTCATGGCCGGGCGTACGCCCTTCATGCTCGAGCCCAAGTCGCCGGTGCTCTACTACCTCCAGCGCCTGCGCGATGAGGCCCATCGCTTCGCCATCGGCAGTCATCGGGCGCGTCGGGCCATCGACATGAAAAAGAACCCCCTGGACGAGATCGAGGGGGTGGGGCCAGGCCGCAAACGCGCCCTGCTGCACGCCTTTGGCTCGGCTAAGGGCGTCTCCCGGGCCTCGGTGGAGGACCTTTCCAAGGTTGACGGGGTGAGCCAAGCCCTGGCCCAGCGGATTTTCGAACGTTTCCGCAAATAGGCGCCCGTTTCGGCCGCGCTCGGTTATGATCGCGAAGATCAAGACAGACAGCCGCGCCGCGCCCCCGACCGCTCAGATAAGGCCTGCGATGAAAGCCCTGCCGAACATCCTCACCTCCCTTCGCCTGGTCCTGGCGCTGTTCATGTTCGTGGCCTTGGCTACGGCGGCGGGCGGGACCCCCTGGGTCAGCGAGCGGTTGACCCTGGAGGCGCAGTTTACCCTGCAGCGGTGGGCCTTCTACGCCTTCGTCATCGCTGCGGTGACCGACTGGTTCGACGGCTGGCTGGCGCGGAAGTTCGACGCCGAGACCGTCTGGGGCTCGATCCTCGATCCCATTGGCGACAAGGTTCTGGTCTGTGGCGCGGTGCTGGGCCTGATGTCCCTGGGGCCTCAGCCGCTCGTTCTGCTTCCGGCAGGCCTGATTCTGTTCCGGGAGTTCACCGTCAGTGCCCTGCGCGAGGTGGGCGCCGGCAAGGGCGTCACCCTGCCGGTGACCCTGCTGGCCAAGTGGAAGACCGCCTTGCAGATGACCGCCCTGGCCGCGCAGCTGTTCGTGGCCAGCTGGGGCGCCTTTGGTCTGCCGCACACCCCTGAGCTACTGGGCCCGGCCACCCTGGCGGCCAATACCCTGTTCTGGCTGGCCGCCCTGGTGACGGTGATCACCGGCGCTCAGTATTGGGAGCAGACCCGCAAGGCCCTGGCGGAATGAGCGGCGCTGGGCGCGGCTTGCGGGGTGGAGGGGGCGGACCAGATGTCCGGTCCATCTGCATCAGCCGCACCAGCATGGCCTCGCCGGTCATCCGCAGCATCATCGGGGTTTCTCCCTGTCCTGTTCCACCCAACGCTCCCGTCTCAGATAATGAGAATGAATCGCAATAATGGTCAAGGGTCTCCAGCCGGGGCGGAGCCCCAGGGCCCGTCACGCGTTCCATAGACTTAACAACGGAAGAGACATTTCCATGCGCCCTCTCGCCTATACCCTGGTCGCGGCCCTGGCCCTGTCGTCGGTGCCCACATTCGCCTCGGCCCAGGCGGCCGGCACGCCGCTCAGCAACTTCTTTGCCTGTGATGCCAGCGGTCAGCGCCAGGAAACCGGTGCCCTGCTGGGCAGCGTGGCCGGTGCCTTGCTGGGGAGCCAGGTGAGCAAGAACGAGCGTGTTCTGGGCGCTGTGGTCGGCGCGGGCCTGGGCGCTGTGGCCGGATCCTGGATCGGCTGCCGCATGCAGGTCAGCGAGCAGCAGCGCGCCCGCACGGCCTTCGAAACCGCCCTGAACACCAATCAAAGCCAGACTTGGAGAGACTCCACCACGGGCAGCACCGGGCGGGTGGACATCATCAACGCCAATCTGGGCGGCGGCGGCGGAGTGGCCTATGGCCAGCCGACCTCGACGGCCAACCTGCGCTATACCGGTCGCGTCCAGCCCCTGCGGACGAGCTTCGAGCCGACAAACGCCCAGTTTACTACCGGCAACACGGTCAATCTGCGCGCTTCTCCTTCAGCCAATGCCGCCGTGGTCGGCCAGTTGCGCGGGGGTCAGACCTTCAATGTCGCTGGCCGGGTGGCGGGCGACCGTTGGCTTCTGGTGGAGCAGAATGGCTACATCACCGGCTACGTCGCCGAATGGGTGGTTCAGCCCGTGGGCGGCGGCTATTCCAATGTCAGCTGCAAGTTGGTCCAGCAGACCATTCAGCCCCGTTCGGGCCAGGCCACCACAGAGCGCTATACGGCTTGCCCGGATGCTGGTGGCGGCTGGCGTCTCAGCGCGGCCTGATCTGACCTGACGTTGAGACCAGGGCCCGGGGCTTTGCTCCGGGCCTTTCCGCGTCACGACATGGGATTGGCTGCCGCCGGCGGATCGCCGGGCAGGGGAATGAACTCCTGGTCGTCGGCGTCGGGCAACTTCATGCGCCCGGCCCGCCAGTCAGCCTTGGCCTGCTCGATCCGCTCCTTGGACGACGAGACAAAGTTCCATTCGATGAACCGCTCGCCCACCGGCTCGCCGCCCAGCAGCATGACGATGGCGTCGGTGACGCCGGTGAACAGCACCGGCTGGCCCGGCGCGAAGACCAGCATCTTGCCTTCGCTATAGGTGTGGCCATCCACCTCCACCTCGCCCCGGGCCACATAGGCTGCCCGCTCGGGATATTCCGCCGGCAGCTGGCCCCGGGCTCCGGCCGGCAGGGTCCAATGGACATAGAACAATGGCGAGTGCACCGGCACCTTGGACCTGGCCCCGAAGGCCTCGCCGGCGATCAGCACCGCCTTGAGCCCATCCTCGGCGACGTAGCTCACCAGGTCATCGGTGCCAAAGTGCACGAAGCTCGGATCGATTTCCTCCTGGGCTTGGGGCAGGGCGATCCAGGCCTGAATGCCGTCCATCCGGCCCCCGTTTCCGCGCAGATGCTCGAAGCGCTCCGAATGGGTGATGCCCTTGCCCGCCGTCATCCAGTTGACCTCGCCGGGCTTGATCTCCTGCACGGCGCCGACGCTGTCGCGGTGGGTCATCTGGCCATCGAACAGATAGGACAGCGTCGACAGCCCGATATGCGGATGGGGGCGGACATCCACATTTGCCGGAAAGCCGGGATCAAACCGGGCGGGGCCCATATGGTCGAAGAAGATGAACGGCCCGACCATCCGCCGCCGGGGGAAGGGCAGTACGCGGCCCACCTCAAAGCCGCCAAGATCCTTCCGGCGCTGGTCGATGACGAGGTCGATCATGGGCGGCTCCCTGCATATTGCCCCCAACTATAGGTGGCGACCCCGGCCGTGGCGACCGCCGCCACTGTGGTGGGATGAAGCCGCCACCTGTGCCGCCCACCTTGCCATCGGAGGGCAATCACGTGTTCTAGGGCGATGGGCAGACGCAATCCGTTCCACGGCCTGAGATGGCGAAGGCCGGCCTTGCGGAGCCGGGTCTGATGGTCCGTCGCCCGGCCACCGCGAAAAAGGCCCTGTCGGAGGCCAATCTGGCCGCCCTTGGGGCAGAGCGGCTGGCGGCCCTGCTCATGGAGACCGCAAGCCCGGCCCTGAAGCGACGCCTGCGTCTGGAGCTCGCCGCCGAGGCGGGCGCCGCCGATCTGGCCTTTGAGCTGGACAAGCGCCTGGCCGCCCTGGAGGCCAGCAAGACGCGGGTCTCGTGGCGCAAACGGCCCGAGCTGCTGGCGGAACTGAAGTCGCTACAGACCTTGATCGTCCAGCGGCTGGCGGGGCTGGATCAAGGCTTGGCCCTAGACCGGCTAGTGGTCTGGTTCGATCTTTATCCCGCGCTTACCCGCCGGGTGCAGGACCCCAAGGGCGAACTGGCCTTGATCTTCGACGCGGCCTCCAGCGACCTGTCCGCCCTGGCCTCACAGCTGGGGCCTGAAGTGGCAGGGCCAGTCTTGGGCGAGGCGCTCGCCACCCGGCTGTCGGAATGGGCCGTCTGGGTCGGCCGTGGCGTCGGGGCCTTGAGCCCGGAGCTTGCGAGGCGGCTGTTGGTCGACCTTACGGCGGGCAAGGCTCAGCCTACAGGTCGACTGGCCCTGGTGGTGCGCCGGCTGGCCGACCGGGCCGGCGATCTGGACGCCTGGATCCTCTCCCTGTCGGACGCCGACCGGAAAAAGCCGGACACCGCTGCTGAAATCGCCAGACGGCTGGCGCTGGACGGCCGGCCGGGACCGGCGCGGAGGGCCCTGGAGGCGGCATTTGTCCCAAGTCCTGGCGGCCGCCCCCGTGGCAAGACCGGCGAGCCCGCACCCCAGGTCGAGGCCTGGTATGCCGCTGAGATTGCCGTCCTCGAGGCCGAGGGCGAGGGCACCGCCGCCGATGCGGCACGGTGGGCCTTGTTCGAGCGGACCCTGGCGCCAGACGCGCTGAGGGCGCTGCTGGCCAAGCTGGCGGACTTTGAGGACGTGGTGGCGCTAGACCGGGCTTTCGCGATCGCCGCCACGTTCGGTGACCTGATGAAGGCCCTGACCTTCCTGATGGACTGGCCCGCCTACCGGGAGGCCGCAGCGCTGATCCTCCAACGGCGCTCGGAGCTGCGCGGATCGGTCAATGACCTGCCGGCCTGGACCGAGCGGCTCTCAGCCCGGCATCCCCAGGCGGCCCTGCTGCTGGTAAGGGCCCGGGCCGTTGCACTCCGCCGTCTCGGGGCCGGCTTCAACGATGAACTGGCTGACCTGATCGTCGAGGCCGAGTCCCTGGCCGTCGGCCTGACCGACGAGACCATCCCCAGCCATGCGGCCTTTCTGGCCGAGCTTCGCTAGCGCGTCTGGTCCAGTCAGGCGGGCGGGAAACCCTCAGCCAGTTCGGGATGCGGCGCGCTGGGGTCGTACCAACTCGCGCCGTCTGAGCGCCAGATGTGCCATTGGCGGTCGACCGTCACAGGCGTGTCCAGGCAGCCGAGCCTGAGCATCATGTTGGGCCCGCCGTCCCGCTCAGCAACCAGCTGCGACCCGCAGACCGAGCAGAACCGCCTCACCTTGCCGGGCGAGGATTCGTAGGCGCTGAGCAGGTCTTCGCCCCGCACCCAGCGGAGCCGGTCGCGTGGAACCGAGGCGATGCTGGAAAAGGCCGCGCCGTGCGCCTTGCGGCAGGTCTCGCAGTGACAGTGGGCGATGGTCCCGATCTCGGCCTCGGCCTCATAGGCCACGCGGCCACACAGACAGCTTCCCCTCAACATCGCAGGTCCTTTCCCGGCTCAGCTTGTCGCCAAGCCTAGCGGGGAATGGAGGGGCGTGCGCGGCGGAATGTCAGGGTCGTGGCGGGCGTCTGAGGAGCAATCACGCTTAGGCACCATCACCTGCCTTCCTCGGTCCTATTCTAAGGCTGTGCGACGGCCCAGGCGGTGAAAAGCGCCGCGATCGCCATTGCGATAAGCGTCAGGTTGCGCATTTGCCGGCGGCTTTCCGGTGAGGCCTCTTTCCACAGCATTCGAAGTCGCTGGGCGTCGTTACGGACTTGGCCGGTCTTCCATCCGAAAACGAGCGCCGCCAGGATCATCAGCAGGCTCCAGTGTAGGGAGGGCCAGCCCATAGGCTGCGCCACCAGCATATAGACTCCGACGACGAGGAACGTCCCTCGGAATAGAGTCTTTGCCCGTCCCACGATCCGCACCCCCACACGCTGCCTAAGCGGCCGCTTTCAGTTGACCTGCAATTCCGTTGCAGGACTTCCGATCCTGTTCGCCACCCATTTTGCCGGAGGCTACTACCCCTGGCTGCTCACATAGGGGCTGATGAGGCCGAGGGGGGCGGCGGTGGTGTTCTTCACCGCGCGGATGACGATGCGGCTCTCGATGTTGGAAACGAGGCCCAACGACAGGATCTGGTCGCGGAGGAAGTTGTCGAAGGCGTGCATGTCCCGGGTGACGATGCGCAGCTCATAGTCGGCCGCGCCGGTGACGGTGGCGCACTGGACCACCTCGTGCAGCTTGGTGATGGCGGTCTCAAACGCGTCGAGATTGTCCCGCGTCGGCAGGGAGAGCTTGACGGTGCAATAGACCTCGAAGTTCAGCCCCAGGCGTCCACGGTCGAGGATGGTCACCCGGCGCTGGATGATGCCGGCGTCCTCCAGGCGCTTGATCCGCCGCCAACAGGGGCTGGAGGACAGCCCCACGCGTTCGGCGATCTCCGCCACCGACAGGCCTGCGTCGTGCTGAATCAGGTCCAGGATCTTGGCATCAACGGCATCAAGGGTCTCGGCCACGCTTTTCTCCCCCATTTGTCGGCGAATCTGCCCGGTTCGTGCCCTGGAACCCGATGAGAGGGGCACGCCTTAG
The DNA here is from genome assembly GCF_022402485.1 of Phenylobacterium sp. Taxonomy (GTDB): domain Bacteria; phylum Pseudomonadota; class Alphaproteobacteria; order Caulobacterales; family Caulobacteraceae; genus Phenylobacterium. The sequence continues at coordinate 12,101 of NZ_JAKRSA010000015.1, forward strand.
GTAAGCAATTGCGGCGTTCTTATATGATCTTGCAAGCCTATAGGGAGTCCCAAAGGGAAAGATATTGCGATGCGGCACACAGAAGTGACGCTCGACGACAAGTTTCTGCTCAACGACGGTCGAGTCTTCATCACGGGGGTTCAGGCCCTGCTGCGGGTCCTGATGGATCAGCGGCGACTGGATGAAGCTGCGGGCCTGAATACGGCGGGCTTCCTGTCGGGCTATCGCGGCTCGCCGCTGGGTGGCCTCGACCAGCAGGCCCATCGGGCGTCCAAGTACCTCGACGCCGCCCAGGTGGTGTTCAAGGAGGGCTTGAACGAGGACCTGGCGGCCACGGCGGTCTGGGGCAGCCAGCAGGCCAATCTGTTCCCCGGTGCCCGTTACGACGGCGTCTTTGGCATGTGGTACGGCAAGGCCCCCGGCGTCGACCGCACAGGGGATGCCTTCAAACACGCCAACTTCGCCGGGACCTGGGGGCAGGGCGGCGTGGTGGCCGTGGCCGGCGATGACCACAACTGCAAGTCCTCCACCCTCCCGTCCCAGTCGGAATATGCGTTCCAGGACTTCGAGATGCCCGTCCTGTCGCCCGCCGATGTGCAGGAGGTGCTGGACTACGGCCTGATGGGCTATGCGCTCTCGAGGTTCTCAGGCCTGTGGGTCGGGCTGATCGCCCTGGCCGACACCATGGATTCCGGCATGACCATCGATGTGGCGCTCGACCGCCACCGGTTCGTCCTGCCGCGCTTTGACCTGCCAGCCGGTGGCCTGGGCATCCGGCTGAAGGATCAGCCGATGGACAAGGAGCGCAGGCTGCGGAGCTACAAGATCCCCGCCGCCCTGGCATTTGCCCGCGCCAACCGCATCGACCGGGTGACGCTCGCCTCAGCCAGGCCTCGCCTGGGCATCGCCTGCCAGGGTCAGGCCTATAAGGACGTGATCGAGGCCTTCGCGGCCATGGGGATCAGCCCGGGTGAGGCCGCCGACCTCGGGGTCTCGATCTACAAGATCGGCATGCCCTGGCCGCTGGAACCCACGGGTCTTCGCGCCTTCGCCGCCGGGCTTGAGACCCTGATGGTCATCGAGCACAAGCGCCCCCTGATCGAGGGTCAGTCCCGCGCCGCCCTCTATGACCTGCCGGCCCAGGCCAGGCCGAGGATCATCGGCAAGACCGACGAGCATGGCCATCCCCTGCTGTCGGACCTCGGCGCCCTGTCCGTGGCCGAGGTCGCCCTGGCCATCGCCGACCGCCTGCCGCCGGGCCCGCACATGGACAGGGTCTATGACTATCTGAACCGGGTTTCGGCGGCCGGCGTTGCCGCCGTCAGCCTGTCATCGGATCAGCAGCGCAAGCCGTTCTTCTGCTCGGGCTGCCCGCACAACAACTCTACCCGGCTGCCGGAAGGCTCCCGGGCGCTCGCGGGCATCGGCTGCCACTACATGGCCAGCTTCTCCGACCCCAATACTGACCTGAACAGCCATATGGGCGGTGAGGGGCTCAGCTGGGTGGGGGCCGCGCCCTTCACCACCGAGACGCACGTCTTCGTCAATCTTGGCGACGGGACCTATAACCATTCGGGTTCGCTCGCCATCCGTGCCGCTGTCGCGGCAGGGGCCAACGTCACCTACAAGCTGCTGTTCAATGACGCCGTCGCCATGACCGGCGGCCAGGCGGCCGAGAGCGGCTTTACCCCGGCCCAGATTACCCGCCAGCTGGCGGCAGAGGGGGTAGCCCGCACGGTCATCGTCGCTGACGACCCCAGCCGCTATGACGGCGTCCGCGACCTGGCGCCTGGCGTGGAGGTCAAGCCCCGGGCCGCGCTGTTGGCTGTTCAGCGGACTCTGCGGGACACGCCGGGCGTCACGGTTCTGCTCTATGATCAGGTCTGCGCCACCGAGAAGCGTCGCCGCCGCAAGCGTGGCAAGCTGGCGGCGGTCGAGAAGCGGGTGATGATCAATCCCCTGGTCTGCGAGGGCTGCGGGGATTGCTCGAAGGCTTCCAACTGCGTGTCTGTGGAACCCCTGAACACCGAGTTTGGCCGCAAGCGGAAGATCAACCCGTCGACCTGCAACCAGGACTATTCCTGCCTGGATGGCTTCTGTCCTTCCTTCATCACCCTGGAGGGGGCCGAAAATCCCCATGGTGCCGTTCTGCCAGCCTTGACGGCAGACTCCACGCCGTTGCCGGTCTTTCAGCCCTCGCCTGGCGTGCGCAACATCGTCTTCACCGGCGTTGGCGGCACGGGCGTAACCACCACCGCTTCGATCCTGGCCATGGCCGCCCATGTGGATGGCAAGGCCGCGTCCGTGGTGGACATGACAGGCCTCGCCCAGAAGGGCGGGGCGGTGTTCAGCCATGTGCGGATCGGCGAACATGAGACGAGCACGGTCGGTGGTCGCACGCCGGCGGCCAGCGCCCATGTGCTGATCGCCTGCGATGTCATGGTCGCCGCCGGCGCCGACGCGCTCGCCCTCTACGCCAAGGACCGGACGATCGCCTTCGGCAATGCTGACCTCTCCCCAACAGCCGACTTCGTCACCGACCGGGACGTGCGGTTTGACTCAACCGCCATGTCCCGGCGGATCGCGGCGGCCGCCAGGTCCTATGACGAGACCCCGGCCCACCATATGGCCGAGACCGAGCTGGGGGACGCCATCTACGCCAATATGATCATGCTGGGTTTTGCCTGGCAGACAGGCGTCATTCCGATCTCCAGCCGGGCGCTATATCGCGCCATCAAGCTCAATGGTGTGGCGGCTGAGCAGAATCTGCAGGCCTTTGAGATGGGTCGCCGGGCTGCCCACGATCCCGAGGGCCGTGGGCGTCGGGTGGCCGATGTGGCCACGCCGGAAACCCTGCCCCTGGCGGAGCTGATCGCCCATCGCACCCGCGAGCTGGCCGCCTATCAGAACGCCGCCTACGCCCGTCGCTACCAGGATCGGGTGGAGGCCATCGCCCGCCGCGAGGCGCCCCTCGCCTCAGAGGCTCTGACCCGGGCCGTGGCCATCAACCTCTACAAGCTGATGGCCTATAAGGACGAGTATGAGGTTGCCCGCCTCTATGCCGACGGTCGGTTCGACGCCTATCGCAGCCAGACTTACCGGGGCGGCAGGGCCAAGGTCTGGCTGGCCCCGCCGATCCTGGGCGCCCGGGATGACCAGGGCCACCCGCGCAAGATCGCCTTTGGCGGCTGGATGCTGGACTATGGCTTCCCGGTCCTGGCCAGGCTGAAAGGGCTACGCGGAACGGCCCTGGACCTATTTGGCTATTCTGAGGAGCGGCAGATGGAGCGGGGTCTGATCGTCCAGTTCGAAGCCGACCTGGACCGCATCGATCGGGAATTGACCTCCGAACGCCTCCCCCTGGCCGTCGAGATTGCCCAGATTCCACAGGACATTCGTGGCTTTGGCCACGTGAAGGCTGCCTCGCTCGGGCCCGCAAGCGAGAGGCGAGCGTCCCTCTGGGCGAGGTGGGAAACCTCCTCAGTGCAGGGCAAGGTCTGATCGGCGGCGAAAACCATTTGCCTTCGCCGTTCCTCAGGTTAGCCAGAGGGCATGGCTGATTTTGATTTCGACGCCCTTGTGGTGGGAGCCGGTGCCGTGGGCCTGGCCTGCGGCTATGCCCTTGCCCGCCGGGGTCTGACTGTTGTGGTGCTGGAGGCGGACGCCGCCATCGGCCAGGGCGTCTCCTCGCGCAATTCTGAAGTGGTCCACGGGGGGCTTTATTATCCCACGGGCTCGCTGAAGGCCCGACTCTGCGTCCAGGGTCGGCGGATGCTTTATCCTTTCCTCGAAGCCCGAAATGTCGCCTTCGACCGCTGCGGCAAGCTGGTGGTGGCCAATGGCCCTGACGAGGTCGCCCGGCTTGAGACGATCCTGGCCCAGGCGCTGACCAACGATGTCGAGGACATGGCCCTGCTGACCAAGGCCCAGGCCCTGGCCCTGGAGCCGCAACTGTCCTGCGACGGCGCGCTGATTTCGCCCCAGAGCGGCGTGTTCGACAGCTATGGTTATATGTTGGCCCTGCAGGGAGAGATCGAAGCCGCGGGTGGTGCGGTTGTGGTCTCCACCCCCTTCGAGGGGGCCGTGCCGATGGCCGGTAGGGGCTGGAAGGTTCAGGCTGGCGGCGAGGAGCCAACCACGCTGACCGTGCGCCTGCTGATCACGGCGGCCGGCCTCTCAGCTCAGAACGTGGCGGCCCAGATTGAGGGGTTTCCTGCAGCCGAGATCCCCAAGGGCCACTATGGCAAGGGCCGTTATTTCCGGCTGCAGGGCAAGGCGCCGTTTGCCCGGCTGATCTATCCGCCACCGATCCCCGGCGCGTTGGGCACCCATTATCGCCGCGACCTGGGTGGTCAGGCGGTGTTTGGCCCCGATCTGATCTTTGTTGATGAGCTGGATTACAGCGTCGAACCGGACGCCGCAGCCGACTTCTATCGCTATGTACGCAAGTTCTGGCCCGCCCTGCCCGATGACGCCCTGACCCCGGACTATGCAGGGATCCGCCCCAAGCTGCATGGGCCCGGTGAGCCGCACACCGATTTCCGCATCGACGGTCCTGAGGCCCATGGCATCGAGGGGCTCGTCACCCTGTTCGGCATCGAAAGCCCCGGGCTCACCTCATCCCTGGCGATTGGGGAAGAGGTGGCCGGGAGGTTGGGGGTGGCGAAAACCTAGCCCCGTTTCCGTCATGCCCGCTTCTGGGGCGGGCATGACGGGGTGAGGGTAGCTTAGTTCGCCTTGGGAACCAGTTTCAGGATCCGGCCCTCGGCGTTGTCGGTGGCCAGGTAGATGGCACCGTCAGGGCCCACATCGACCTCGCGGATGCGGTCATTGACCTCGGTGGCCAGACGCTCCTCGCCCACCACACGGTCCCCGTCCAGGGTCAGGCGGACCAGATGCTTGTCGCGCAGGGCGCCGATGAACAGGCTGTCCTTCCAGGCCGGGAACAGGTCGCCCTGGTAGAAGATCATGCCCGACGGCCCGATGACCGGATCCCAGTAATAGACCGGCTGCTCCAGGCCCTCTTTCGCGGTCAGGCCCTCGCCGATCTGCCGACCGGAATACTCCATGCCGTAGGTGATGGTCGGCCAGCCATAGTCCTTGCCGGCCTCGATGATATTGAGCTCATCGCCCCCCCGGGCGCCGTGTTCGACCTCCCAGAGCTGGCCGGTCTTGGGATGCAGGGCGGCGGCCTGGACGTTGCGGACGCCTGAGGCGAAGATTTCCGGGCGCGCGCCTTCCCGTCCGACGAAGGGATTGTCTGCGGGGATGGAGCCGTCGCGGTTGATGCGGACCACCTTGCCCAAGGCGGAGTTCAGGTCCTGGGACTGGACCCGGCCCGCCATGATGGAGCGCTCGCCCAAGGCGATCAGCAGTCGGCCTTCACGGTCAAACACCAGGCGGTTGCCATAATGCAGGGTGGCGGCCATGGCCGGTTCCTGACGGAAAATCACCTGGACCCCTTCGATCCGGGCGCCGGCGGCGTCCTCCACCAGTTGGCCCCGGGCCACGGCGGTGGTGTTGGTGCCCTCCCCCAGGGGTTCGGCATAGCTCCAGTAGATCAGCTTGGTTTCGGCGTAGTCGGGGTCCAGGACAACGTCCAGCAGACCGCCCTGGCCGCGGGCGTCCACCTCCGGCAGGCCGGCCACGGGTGCCGACAACTCGCCGGCAGGCGTGACGATCCGAAGCCGTCCAGGCTTTTCGGTCACCAGCATTCGACCGTCCGGCAGGAAGGCGATGGCCCAGGGCCGCTCCAGACCGGTGGCGACCACCTCAACCCCATAGGCCACATTGGCCGTGACTTCCGGGGCGCGGGTCTGGCCGGGGAAGGCGGGAGTTTGAGACGGCACATTGGCAGGGCGTGTCTCCCATGGCTGTCCCCCTGGCGCCGCAGGCGCTGCGGACTGGGCCACCCCTTCGGTGGCGCCACAGGCGGCGAGAACCACGGCGAGCGCGGTGGTGAGAAGCAGGTGACGCATGAACGGTTCTCCCTTTGGTCGAGCTTTGTTGGCGCACGCGCCCTAGTTCGTTCCCACCACGGCCCCCAGGGCTTCCTGGGGCGTGGCGCCGTCTACATGTATGAGCGACCAGACCGCAAGGAAGAGCAGGGGCCAGCGTCGAGGGTCATTTTCGGTCAGGAAAACGTGTTGAGCCTCGTGCGCACCGATGGCCACGCCGATGGGGATCACATAGCCGATGCGCTCGGCGATGGCCCGGGCGCGCGGCGCGATCCAGGTCTCCACCGGCACGGTGAAGCCCTGCTTGCGCGCCCAGGGCGCGGCGGCGGGACAGGCGGTCTCGAGCCATTTGCGTAAGAGCCACTTCCCATGGCGGCCGCGCACCTTGAACCGGTCGGGCAGGGCGAAGGCAAAGTCTGCGACGACGGGATCCAGGAACGGGGTGCGCCCCTCCAGGCCATGCGCCATCAGACAGCGGTCGAGCTTGGTCAGCAGATCGTTGGGCAGCCAGGTGGCGATGTCAGCATACTGGGCCTGTTGCAGGCGGGTCAGGCCAGCCGGTGCCTGGGCCTGGTTCTGCCAGCGCGCCAGCAGTTCAGGATGGACGCCCCGGGGCTCGGCCGGTCGCCCTCCCAGCCAGGCGGGCCGAAGGGCGCGGCGATAGCGGCCATAGCCGCCGAACAGTTCATCGCCCCCCTCGCCGGTGAGAACCACGGTCAGGGTTCCCTTGGCGGCCTTGGCCAGCTTGAAGGTCGGCAGGATGGCGTAGTCGGCGGTGGGGTCGTCCAGGGCGGCGGCGACCTGGGGCAGCAGGGTCCAGAAGTCCTCCTCGGTGAAGGTGGTCTCCCGCCAGTCGAGGTTCAGCGCCCGGGCCACCCGCTCGGCCTGGGCCCGCTCATCCCGGGCGCCGGGCGCATCAAACCCACAGGTAAAGGCGGTGACGGGCCGACTGTTGAGTCGGCTCATCAAGGTAGCGATGGCGGCCGAGTCGATCCCGCCGGACAGAAACAGGCCATAGGGCACGTCGGCCCGCTGATGGACCCGCACGCTGTCCTCCAGCACCGCATCCAGCTTTCTCAGCAGGGCAGCCTCGCCCTGGGCCGGCGACCGCGTGGGGGCAGAGGGCAGGGCGGGGCGAATCTCATGGGGAACCAGCCGGCCTGCCACCACCTCGATGATGGCGCCGGGCGCGACCCGGCGGGGGCCGTAAAGGGCACCCTTGTCGCCCAGGGTATAGCTGAAGGCCAGCATCTCCCGGGCGCCGTCGGTGGTGATGGCCGGCGGGGCCAGGCCCGCCTTGACGAAGGCGCCGGCCTCCGAGGCGAAGGCCAGTCCCGTTTCCAGCTCCATCACATAGAGCGGCTTGATGCCAAAGGGGTCGCGGACCAGCCAGGTGCGACCGTCGGCGCCCACCAGACAGAAGGCGTACATCCCCCGCAGCCGGTGGAACGCAGCTGGTCCCTCCTTCGCATAGAGGTGCAACAGGGGTTCGAAGTCTGAGCCGGTGGAGAGCGCGTCCTGGAGCCCGAAGTCTTCGGCCAGCTCCAGATAGTTGTAGATCTCCCCGTTGCCGATGACCGTCCCACCGGCAGCGTGCAGGGGCTGCCAGCCGCCCTCCAGATCGATGACTGACAGCCGCGCATGGGCGAGCGATCGTCCATCGGTGTCTTCCACTGTGACACCGTCGGGTCCTCGGTGGATCATGGCTTCGATCAGCGGGCGGGCGGAGGCCTCACCGTCCAGAATCCCTGCGATTCCGCACATCAGCTGGCTCCGAAGCGGGCGAAGAGGTCACGCCATTGGGCGACCACGGCGCCCTGTGAGAAGTCCGCCTCCACCCGGGCCAGCCCATTCTGCGCCAGGCGGATGCGCAGCATGGGATCGTCCAGCAGTCGGCGGACGGCGACCGCCAAGGCTTCGGGATCGTCCACCGGAACCAGCAGGCCGTCCTCGCTATCGCGGATCAGAGCGGAGGGCCCCTGGCTGGCGGCGGCGGCCACCGGCAGGCCGTGCGCCCAGGCCTGGATCACCACATTGCCGAGCGGCTCAAAGCGCGATGGAAAGACGCAGACATCGGCGGCCCGATAGAGCGCAGAGGGATCACTGCGCCAGCCCAGGAACCGCACCCGGGGCGCAACCCCTAAGGCCACGGCCAAAGCCTTCAGCCGCGCCTCTTCCGGCCCCGTGCCGGCGATCCAAAGATAGGCCTCGGGCAGTCGGGTCAGCGCATTAAGGGTGACGTCATGGGCCTTGGCCTCATGCAACCGGCCCATGGACAGCAGCAGGGGGGCTTCAGCCGGGGTGTCCAGGCTCGCCCGCTCGACCGGCGCAGCCTCGGCCGGCGCCTCGGCGAAGTTGGGGATGTAGGCCACCTTGTCCGCCGGCCAGCCTTGCCCGGTCACCCAGTCGGCGATGTCCTGGGTATTGGCCACCAGGAAGTCGAAGCCCGCATAGTATTTGAGGTTGTAATAGCCCCCCAGCCGCCCGATCCGCGCCCAGGGTCCCTTGGGGGTGTGCCGTGCGGCCCGGTTCATCCAAGCGAGCGCCACGCTCACCGTCTGAGCCTGCGCGAAGCGCGCCACCCGGCGTCGGGTCATCAGGTCCAGGGCCCCGCCGAAGCCGAAGGTCTCCACCGCCACCCCGGCGGCGCGCATTGCCCGCTCGCGAGCAGGGTGCGGACGCAGGGCCGCAGCCTGGGCCACGCCATCGCGGGCGAGCGCCAGGGCCAGGTCGACGAAATAGGTCTCCGCCCCGCCTTCGCCGGCCGTTCCCAGAAGATGAAGCACGCTCATGCGGGCGCGAACCTAGCCTCGCTTTGGCCTGCACCCAAGCCGCTTGATGCGACGATCTGAAATCCCTATAACCCGCGCCTCGCGCGTCAGCGGCGCGAACCCTTGGCTGGGTAGCTCAGCTGGTTAGAGCGGTGGATTCATAACCCACAGGTCGGCGGTTCGAGCCCGCCCCCAGCTACCACGGTCTCTCTTGAGGCCGCCTCACTCTCCCCCCTTGCAAATTACGTCGACGGAAGGCCCCCTGCGGCCTCTTGTGAGCTGGAGGTCTTGAGATGGCGAGGAACAGGTATGACGCCCCGGTAAAGACGAGTAGCCGTACGGTACAACTCACAATTATGGGCGTCGCCGCCGTGACGCTGATCGGCGGGGTGCTGTTCGCCCTGGGCCAGCAGCGGATGGCGGCCGTGGAGCGCTGGACGCCGCAGGGGCCGGAATGCCCGGTCTGGGCGGGGCCGCTGCCGGTCTCCAAGAGCCGGCCGGACCTGCAGAGCTTTGACTATGCCGGGGTGACCCTGGGGCGCTGGTTTGGTCACGCCAGCTGTGTGGAACTGCACAAGACCTTCCTGCCAGGCGGCGGGGTCTTTCAGGCCTGCCACTTCACCGGTCCGGACTTTGTGCGGGTCAAGGCGGGTGGGGTGGAGACCACCTATCGACCTGGAGTCGGTAAGCCGACGATCATCACCATCCGTGACGGGGTCGCCACCTGCGCCACCGATCCCAGGGGCACGGCGCCAGCCAATCCCTAGGGGGCAGGCGCCCCTTTGGTGCCGCCTGACGGAGCCACGCTTCAAGACCCTTGGCTCAGGCCTCGCCCAAACCCTATATTCGAATCTGTTAGGGGTGAGGCAGCCGGCTGAGGCCACTCGCTCTAAAGTTAATTTTCTGAATTATAAGAACAGTTTAGGGAAGCGGCCATGGGCTCGGAAGCATCGACGGGGCGGGTGATCGACAAGCAGGCCCTGCTCGCCAGATATGTCGCTGAGCGGGATAAGCGCCTGCGGGCCGACGGCAACGCCCAATATGTGCGACTCAGCGGCCGGTTCGCCGACTATCTCGAGGATCCCTACACCCCCCGGGTCGAGCGCGCACCCAAGACCGACCATGTCACCTTCGCCTTCATCGGCGGCGGCTTTGCGGGCCTGGTGACCGGCGCGCGACTGGTGGAGGCCGGCATCACCGACGTGCGCATCCTCGACAAGGCCGGCGACTTCGGCGGCACCTGGTACTGGAACCGCTATCCCGGCGCCCAGTGCGACACGGCGTCCATGATCTATATGCCGCTCCTGGAAGAGACCGGGCACATGCCGAGCGAGAAGTACGCTCACGCCCCGGAGATCCTCGAGCAATGCCAGCGGATCGGCCGCCAGTATGGCCTCTATGATAACGCCCTGTTCCACACCGAGGTCGAGGATCTGACCTGGGACGAGGGCGAAAGCCGCTGGCTGATCCGCACCAATCGCGGCGACGCCTTCACCGCGAGCTTCATCGGTCTCGGGACTGGGCCCCTGCATGTGCCCAAGCTGCCGGGCATTCCCGGTATTGAGGACTTCAAGGGCCACGCCTTCCACACTAGCCGCTGGGACTATGACTATACCGGCGGTGATCCAAAGGGCGGCCTGATGGAGAAGCTGGCCGATAAGCGGGTGGCGATCATCGGTACTGGCGCCACATCGGTCCAGGCCGTGCCCCACCTCGCCCGGGCCTGCCAGGCGCTCTATGTGGTCCAGCGTACGCCGTCCTCGGTGGATGTCCGCGCCAATGCCCCCATCGATCCGGACTGGTTCAAGACCGTGGCCGAGCCCGGCTGGCAGCAGCGCTGGCTGGAGAACTTCACCGCCAACCAGGGCGGCAACCTGGCCGAGGACGACTTGGTCATGGACGGCTGGACCGATCTTTCCCGTCGCATCCGCGCCCGCATCAACGAACTACCGCCGGAAGACCGCAGCCCCTTCAAGATGCTGGCCGCCTTCGAGGATTCCGACTTCGAAAAGATGGAGGAGATCCGCGCCCGGGTGGATTCCATCGTCGCCGACACCGAGACCGCCCAGAAGCTCAAGGCCTGGTACCGCCAGCTCTGCAAGCGCCCCTGCTTCCACGACGCCTATCTGCAGGCCTTCAACACGCCCGGGACCCATCTGGTCGACACCGACGGCAAGGGGGTCGAGGCGATCACCGAAAAGGGCTTTGTGGTGGCCGGCGTCGAGTATGAGGTCGACTGCATCATCTACGCCTCGGGCTTCGAGGTGGGCACGCCGTTTGAGCAGCGGGCGGGCTTTGACCTCTCCGGTCGCGGCGGGCTGAAGCTGTCACAGGCCTGGGCCGAGGGGATGAAAAGCTTGCACGGCATCCATGTGCGGGACTTCCCCAACGCCTTCTTCGTCCAGCCGACCCAGGGTGCCAACCTGATCTCCAACATTCCGCACAATCTGACGGAATCGGGCCGCACCATCGCCATGACCATCCGCCACGCCCTTGATCGGGGTGCCAAGGCGGTGGAGGTGACCGAAGCGGCGCAGGAGGCCTGGGTCAATCTGCTGCTCACTGGCATGGGCCGCATGCTGGGGGCACCCGACTGCACCCCTGGCTACTACAACAACGAAGGCCAGGACCCGGGGCCCGCCGCAAAGTTGAACGTCGGCTACCCCCAGGGTGCCAGCGCATACTTCAAGTATATCGACGGCTGGCGGACGTCTGGTGCCTTTGAGGGCCTGGAGTTCCGCTGAGGCTTTGCCGCCTCAGAGCTCCAGGCGATAGGTGCGTTGGGCGGTGTCGTGGAACAGGGCCGCCTTTTCGTCGGCCGACGCGCCGGCCGCCAGGCGTTTGAAGGCATTCCAAAGCGTGGCGTAATCGCAGGTCCCGGCGTCCACCGGGAAGTTGCTCTCAAACATGCAGCGGGCGGGGCCAAAGGCGTCGATGGCGGTCTCCACATAGGGCCGCCATTCCTCGGCCAGGGCTTCGGCGGGGGCGGGCGGCTCGGCCATGAAGCTCGGAAAACCAGCAAACGGCATGGCCAGCCCGCCGATCTTGCAGAGCACATTGGGCCTTTGGGACAGGGCCCGCAGGTTATCGCGCCAGACCCCGAACCGCGCCTGCCGCTGGCCCTCATAGGCACCGATCCCCAGGGGGGTGCCCACATGGTCAAGGATGATGGTTGTCCCTGGAAAGGCGTCTGCCAGGTCGATCAGGTCAGGGATCTGCGGCTCCAGCAGCCAGGCGTCGAAGGACAGACCATAGGCGGCCAAGTGGGCGAAGCCCTCACGGAACGCCGTGCTGCGGAACAGGCCCGCTGGGCGCGGGGTGAGAGACCCGAGGACAGCAGGATCGGGATCTTGGGCTGCGCTCTGACGGACGCCCCGGAACCGCCCGCCGCCGGCGGCGAGATGGGCTTCCAGCACCGGGGCGACGGCGTCGCCGAGGGTGAAATCCGCATGACCCACAATGCCGGCGCAGGCCCGGGTCTCGCCATACAGACCACTGGCGCTCATGGCCGCCACCCCATTGACGAATTCCGTCTCGCCCACAGGCGCGAGCGCTGGTGAGGCACCGGCGCGGTACATGGCACCGCACTCGATGAAAACCGTCGCGCGGACATTATGGCCGGCGCCGAGGTCCCCCAGAAGATGGTCGAGCAGGTAGTGGGGCGTGCGACGCAGCAGGGCCTCAAACCCGTGGCGGGGGGGCGGTGCATCGGGGCCAAACCGCGTCCGCATGTCCCAAAGGTGGTGGTGCGGATCGATGATCGGCAGCTGGGGATCGAGGATGGTCTCGGGGGCCATTGGCGTGTCTCCGTGCATCGCGGCCACCCAGTTTTAGGTCAGTCTGCCGCGGATCGCCTCACTTTCGTTGCGTGCGCGCGCTTTCCCAATGTGGATATGGCTGGCCTGGGCTGATCTCCCCATAGGATTGTCCGCTGAGTCCCCTGAAGCCTCCTGATGAGGCTGATAAACGGGTGTGACACTTTGTCTGCACAATGAACTCGTGGGGTTTCATATGACCGCGCTAGCTTCGCTCTGAAACACGCCGGGACTACGACTTGCTGATCCTGAACAAATCAAAAGGTGACCACATCAAGGTCGAACCGGAGGTGCTGGCGAAGTCCCAGGCACCGATCCTGCGGATGTTCGCGGCCATTGCGGCCGTCTATTATCTGATCATCACCCTGTCCCATCCTTTCTTCACGTCGGGGGTGGCGCTGCCGGTGCTCCTGGCTCTGTCGACGACGACGACGGTGGTCGGTTTCCTGATCTGGCGACGCCTGCGCGCGCCCGTGGGGCTGCTGCAGCTTGAAGGCTTCGCCGTTCTGCTCTTTGGCCTGCCTCTGGCCAATGTCACCACGCAGCTCAGCTTTAACTTCGAGCCCCTGAAACTCATCTACTACGTGCTGCTTGCCCTGGCCTTCGCCACGGGCGCGCCGACGCGGCGGTTGGGGTTTGCCGCGGCAGGTCTGGCCCTGGCCCTGCTGGTGCTGATGGCCCGGAACGCCCCCGGAAACCTGATCAGTGAATACGCTTATGTCAGTCTGGCCAGCCTGTTCGCGGCGGTCGGTATTTCCGCGATGATGCGGAGCGCCATGATGCGCGAACTCCGCGCCCGGCTGGCCACTGACAAGCTGAACCATGCCCTGCGACACGAACTGGCCCGCAATCAGGACCTGGCCCGCGAGGCGCAAGACCTCGCCGTCGCCGCGCGCACCGCTGACCGCACCAAAAGCGAGTTTCTGGCCACCATGAGCCACGAGATCCGCACCCCCATGAACGGGGTGCTTGGCATGGTCCAGGTGATGGAGCGCGATGACCTGGCCCCCAAGCAGCGCGATCGCCTGACCACAGTCCGGCGCTCGGCTGAAGATCTGCTGGAGATCCTCAACGCGGTGCTGGACGTGTCGCGGATTGAGGCCGGCGAAATGAGCCTGTCCCCAGCCCCTTTCGACCTCGACCGGTTCTCAGAGACTCTTCGGAAACTCTATGGGCAGCTCGCGGCTGATCGGGGTCTGATTTTCCGCCTGGATGTCGCGCCGGACGTCTCGGGCCTGAGGCTGGGGGATGAGGTCCGTGTCCGCCAGATCCTCAGCAACCTGATCTCTAACGCCCTCAAGTTCACCGAGGCGGGATCGGTCATCGTCAGGATCAGCGGTGATCATGAGCACCTCGTCTGCGAGGTTCACGATACCGGCGTCGGCATTCCCACAGATCAGCAGGCCAGCATCTTCGAGAAGTTCGTCCAGGCTGATTCTTCCAATACCCGTCGCTCAGGCGGTACGGGCCTAGGCCTGTCCATTTGCCGTGACCTTGCCGAACTCATGGGTGGCCAGATCACCTTCTCCAGTCAGCCTGGCCGCGGCAGCCGGTTTATCCTCGACCTGCCCCTGCCCGCCGTTGCGGCGGGAGATGCGATGACCGCCGCGCGCAATGAGCGCCTTCTTCCGCCTATCGTGACCAAGCCGGCCCCTTCCGTCGGGCTTTCGGGGTGCAAGGTGCTGATCGCCGACGATAATCTGGCCAACCGGGCGGTTCTCCAGACCCTCCTGGAAAGCGAGGGGGCCGAGTGTGGCCTAGCTGCCGACGGCCTGCAGGCGGTGGAGGCCTGGGCGGCCGGTGAGTGGCACGTGATCTTGATGGACATTCACATGCCCAGGCTTGATGGCCTGGCTGCCGTCCGGCAGATCCGCGCCATGGAACGGGCAGACGCGATGACCCGCACCCCGGTGATCGCCGTCACGGCCAGTGTCATGGCCGATGAGATCCGCCGCTACATGGGTGCGGGGATGGATGCGGTGGTGGCCAAGCCCGTACAGTTTGAGACCCTTCTTGGCCTGATCGATCAGGTCGTGAGGGAGCCGGCAGCCCGGCAGGGGGACGTCAGCAGTCTGGCAGGCTGGCCGGTCTGAAGCCCGGCAACTAGGCTGGCTGGGCTGAGCCCCATTCATTCCACCCGGCGATCCTGGGCGTCTTGGGCAGATAGGCCTTTTCCAGGCTTGTCAGGGTAAACCTCGCCCCTTCCACCGTCTCAGCCACAGGGCGATTCAGGTGGCAGCCCCCCGCGAGGCGGCTCCAAAGCGGGTCCAATCGCCGTTGCCAGCGGGCGATCGCCGGCTCGGGCGACAGACCGTGCTCGCAAAAAAAGAAGGTCCCGCCTGGCTTCAGCACCCGTCTGACTTCCGACAGGGCCTTGGCGCTGTCCGCCACCGAACAGAGGGTGAAGGTGCAGACCACGCTGTCGAAGCTCTGGTCATCAAAGGGCAGAGCTTCGGCCGTCCCGGCCTCCACCTCAAGCCTGAGATCAGGATCCCTCGGGGCCGTCAGAGCCAGGGCTCGCAGTTCCGGGGAAGGGTCGATGCCGGTGACGCTCTCGACCTTGTTTACATCATAGAAGGCGAGATTCAGGCCGCCGCCGATGCCGAGCTCCAGGACCCGCCCATGGGCCTGGGGCACGATCTTCGCCCGCTGCCGCATGATGCCAGGCGATCCGCAGGCGCAGGTCAGCAGACCCGGCAGGATACGTCGTTCGTAATAGCTCGCCATCAAGGCCCCCCGGGTGATGCGAGATCATCATGGCCTGCAGTGCTCGGGGAGGCTAGGGCGCTGGCGAGGTCACGGGCCATGACCTGGCTGATTTAGACGCTCAGGCGGCCTGAGCCTTGTCCTGCCCCAGGGCCTGTTGCAAGGCCCGCAGGAGGTGCTCGGGCTTCATCGGCTTCTCAACCACCCCGATCATGCCGGCGGCGATATAGCCCGCAGCATCCTCGGGATCGGCATTGGCGGTGAGGGCGATGATCGGGGTTTGGCCGGCAGGGCCATCCAAGGCGCGGATGGCGCGCGTGGCTGCGACACCGTCCATGCGCGGCATCTTGATGTCCATCAGGATCAGGTCAAAGCGCCCCGTCCGGGCCAGCTCAACCGCCTCGATCCCATCGACGGCAGTCTCTGCCGTGCAGTCGAACATCTCGCAGAGGGTTTCGGCCACCATGCGGTTGGTGGCGTTGTCGTCGACGATCAGCACATGGGCGACGCGCTCGGCGGCATGCTCGCCTGGCACCATCTCGGCAGCCGGCGCGAGGGGCGCGGTCAGGGTAAATACAGCCGTCTCTCCGCCCCCCGCATTCAGTTCCGTGCGGCAGTGCCCCTCCAGGGTCTCAAGAAGCCTCTGGCTGAGCGCAGCACCCATGGCCGTCTCCAGGCCAAAGCGCGCCGTGACCTCTTCAAGGCTGCCCGACAGATTTCCCTCAGTCGCCTCGCCAGCGCCCCGGACGCGACCCACCAGCTGCAGCGTCCCATCGGCCAGGGGCGTGACTTCAAGCGAAGCTTCAACTGCGCCACGCCGAACCCCGGAGATGGCCAGGCCAATGAAACCATCGAACACCTGGTGCAATCTGTGGGCGTCCACAACCGCGGCCATGGCGGGTTCCCCAACGCAGGACACCAGCAGGGTGACGCCGCCTTGTCCCACGCGACTGATCCAGCGGGCCTGCACATCGTCCATCAGGTCCCGCAGTTGATAAGGGGCGGGGCTCACGCTCAGGCTGCCGGTCGCTATCTGCTTCAGGTCCTGGGCCAGGACCAGCAGCCGCGAGATGGCGTTGGCGGCCTCATCAATGCCGTCAGCGCAGGCTGCGGCGTCAGGTGGAAGATGGTGTCGTCCGAGGCGCGCATTCAGCGCCTGCATCCCCTCGATCTGGATGCGGATTTCTTCGGTAATGTGCTCGAAGAAGAACTCGGAGGGGGGCATGGTTTCGGACGCCGTTGCAATCTGCCACCTAAGATGGGTGCAACACTTTGCAGAGACGTTAAGCGAGCTGTGTCGCCTTGACGCAGAGCTCAAAAGCAGAACGCGCAGCACGTCTCGTTGGTGCTGGGATCAGACGCCTTGAAGTTGTAGCCAACTGAAAGTGGAATGTCGGACTGCTGGGGGTTGGTTTACCCCTCCAAAAGGCGATCATCTGGACACTCAGCGCGCCAGCGGCGTCTTCCCTTGCAGCCCCTGCGCGCGCATATGGGGGGCATGACGGACACTGCTCGTGACAGGCGCGCCCTGGTGTTGTTTTCCGGGGGCCAGGACTCCTCGGTTTGCCTGGCCTGGGCCTTGGCTCGCTATGACCATGTCGAGACCGTGGGTTTCGACTATGGCCAACGCCACACCGTCGAGATGCAGGCGCGGCAGGTGGTCCGGCGGGCGATGGCTGATCAGGTTCCAGATTGGGCGCAGCGTCTGGGCCCTGATCATCTCATCGATCTGACCAGTTTTGGCGCCATCGCTGAGACCGCCATGACCCGTGAGCGCGCCTTCGAGATCACTGACAAGGGGCTGCCCTCCACCTTCGTGCCGGGGCGTAATCTCGTCTTTCTGACCTACGGCGCGGCCCTGGCTGACCGACGGGGAACACGCGACCTGGTCGGCGGCATGTGTGAGACCGATTTCTCTGGCTATCCTGACTGCCGCCGCGACACCATCGAGGCCCTTGAGCGGGCCCTGAACCTCGGCATGGCGCAGGATTTCCAGATCCGGACCCCCCTGATGTCGCTCACCAAGGCGCAGACCTGGGCCCTGGCCAAGGGGCTGGGCGGAGAGGACCTGACGGATCTCATCTGTGAGGAAAGCCATACCTGCTATCGGGGCGAGCGCGGCGTGCGTCACGATTGGGGTTATGGTTGCGGCACCTGTCCGGCGTGCGATCTCAGGTCCAAAGGTTGGTCGGAGTGGGTGGCACAGGGACGCCCGGAGCTCGCCCCATGAGCTACTCGGTCAAGGAGATCTTCCTGACCCTGCAGGGGGAGGGGGGACAGGCCGGCCGACCTGCGGTGTTCTGCCGTTTTGCCGGTTGTAACCTGTGGTCCGGGCGCGAGGCCGACCGGGCACAGGCGGTCTGCACCTTCTGTGACACTGACTTTGTTGGCATGGACGGCCCCGGGGGAGGCCGCTTTTCCGATGCGGCGGCACTGGCCGATGCGGTCGCCGGGGCGTGGACCGGTGGCGCGGCTAACCGGCTGGTGGTCTGCACCGGCGGCGAGCCCTTGCTGCAGCTGGATCCGCCCCTGATCACGGCCTTGAAGGACCGGGGCTTCTCCATCGCTGTGGAAACCAACGGAACGCTCCCAGCGCCCCCTGGCGTTGACTGGATCTGCGTCAGTCCGAAGGCCCAGGCCCCCCTGGCCCAGACGGCCGGCCAGGAAATGAAACTGGTCTTTCCTCAGCCCGGCGTTGATCCAGAGCGGTTTGCCAGCCTGGATTTCGAGCGATTTTACCTTCAGCCCATGGATGGGCCCAACAGGATCGCCAACACCGAGGCGGCGATCGCCTATTGCCTCGCGCACCCTCAGTGGCGTTTAAGCGTCCAAACCCACAAATATCTGGGCATTCCCTGAGGGCCGATCGGCTGGACGGATTGCCCGAGCGCGCCAATGACATCGCAAATTTTTGAGATCACCAAGGTCGCTACCTTTGATGCGGCCCACTATCTGCCCGATGGCCCGGCTGAGAGCCCCTATACGCGCCTGCATGGTCACTCCTTCCAGGTCGAGGCCACCGTAGCCGGCACCCCGCAGCCGCCGGTGGGCTGGGTCGCCGATCTGGCCGAGCTGGACGGGGCGCTGCGAGCGGTCGCCCTGGAGCTGGACCATGGCCTTCTCAATGAGAAGCCGGGGCTCGACAGTCCGACCCTGGAGAACCTCTGCCTGTACTTCGCAGAGCGTCTGAAGGTGCAGTTTCCCGGCCTCGCAAGGGTCAAGGTATCCCGGCCCACCATCGGCGAGAGTTGCGCCCTGTCCCTCTAGGGCGGGTCGTCTAGGCTATTGGGCCCTGACGTTACCCTCTTGGCTTAGCGATCACGGCGGGCCTTGCGCTCATCGTCCTTATCGTCGCCCCCGGGGATGACGGCACCAGCCGCCATGCCGACACCTTTGGCCGTGGCACCCACCGCGGCACCTGTGACGCCAATGGCGACGCCGGCGGTGGTACCGACCACGGCGGCGGCGAGGCAGCCGGCCTGGGTGAGGGCCAGCGCTCCGATGAGGCTGAGGCGAAGAAGCAGCGGCATGGTCATGTTGGATCCCCCAGGACAGTCCCCACAAGACCCGCAAATCATCACCAAATGGTGGCGAGTAGCCCGATCTCAGTCGAGCTGGTGCGCCAAGGAGATCGCCGCATCATCCCGACGCCGCCAAGGCCCGGTGAAGCCAGGGTCTGCCCGGCGCCGGCGGTCGGGGCCAAAGTAGTCCTGGGTGCGGATATAGGGCCTGGGATATTCCACGATACGGTTCAGCCGTTCGAGCACCCCGCGGGCCGTCAACGGTTTGGCCAGGAACTCATTGACCCCGGCGTCCCGGGCTTCAGCCACCCGGCGCATGGTGGAATGCCCTGTGATCATGATGACCGGGATCATCTGGTTGGGGCTATCGGGGGAGTTGCGCAGCAGACGTACGAAGTCGATGCCATCCAGGGGTTGCATCGACAGATCGGTCATGACGATGTCGATAGGGTGGTTGCGCAGCTGCTGCAGCCCTTCGGCCCCATCGGCACCCTCATGAATATGCACCACGCCGATGGCGCGCAGGATCTCGGTCAACAGCACCCGCATGTGGTGGTTGTCGTCAACAAGCAGGATCCTGAGCAGTTCGTATCGCAAGGGTCCGTCTTTCGCGGTCTGCCTGCGTCCTGTCGGACGGGCGGCGGAGGGACATCATGGGTGGCCCATTTCGGGTAAGTCCGACGCGCGGTCAATGTCAAAACCAATGATACCCGGTTTAAGGCTCGCCCAGTCTTTCTAGCGTCTAGTCTGGTAGACCGGGCTTGAAACGTGCCTCGCCCGCTTGGCCGCGGTGCCGGAGAAAAGCGTCAGCCAGCACACAGGCCACCATGGCTTCGACCACTGGAACGGCACGGATCCCGACGCAGGGGTCGTGGCGACCCTTTGTGCGCAACTCGATCTCCTGCCCGGTCTCATCCAGACTGCGGCGGGGGGTGAGGATGGAGGAGGTCGGCTTGAACGCCA
Organism: Phenylobacterium sp.; assembly: GCF_022402485.1. Taxonomy (GTDB): domain Bacteria; phylum Pseudomonadota; class Alphaproteobacteria; order Caulobacterales; family Caulobacteraceae; genus Phenylobacterium. The sequence goes on from NZ_JAKRSA010000015.1 coordinate 31,834, forward strand.
CCCGCGCAGCCACCGCTTGTCCGGTGGAGATCCCTCCCAGCACGCCGCCGGCCTTGTTGGACAGGAAGATCGGCTCACCGTCATTGCCCATGCGCATCTCGTCGGCGTTCTCTTCCCCCGTGAGGGCGGCCGAGGAAAAGCCTGCGCCAATTTCGACCCCCTTGGCGGCGTTGATCGACATGAGCGCGCCGGCCAGTTCGGCGTCGAGCTTGCCATAGATGGGCGCCCCCCAGCCGGCTGGAACGCCGGTCGCCTCGACTTCGACAATGGCCCCGGTGGAAGAGCCGCTCTTGCGGATCTTCTCCAGGTGAGCCTCCCAAACGGGTACGGTCTCGGCGTCAGGACACCAGAAGGGGTTGTTGCGGGTCTCGGCCCAATCAAAGCGGCGGCGATCAATCTCATGGGGACCGATCTGCACCACAGCGGCGCGAATGCTGACGCCGCTCAGGATCTTCCGAGCCACGGCACCGGCCGCCACCCGGGCGGCGGTTTCCCGGGCGGAGGCGCGGCCACCCCCACGGTAGTCCCGCACGCCGTATTTGGCGAAATAGGCATAGTCCGCATGACCTGGGCGAAAGGCCTGGGCGATCTCTGAATAGTCGCGGCTGCGTTGGTCGGTATTCTCGATCATCATCGAGATGGGCGTGCCGGTGGTCACAGGGCCGCCGGTGCGGGCATCCTCGAACACCCCCGACAGGATACGCACGGCATCGGGCTCCTGCCGCTGGGTGACGAACTTGCCTTGGCCCGGGCGGCGCTGGTCCAGCCAGACCTGCACATCCTCGGCGGTCAGGGACAGACCTGCGGGGCAACCGTCGATCACGCAGCCGAGGGCTGGGCCGTGGCTTTCGCCCCAGGTTGTGACGCGGAACAGATGACCAAATGTGTTGTGCGACATAGCCGCGCTCTTAGCGCATTTCCACGCAGGCGCCACGTCCGTGACGCGGCTTAGGGCTTTAGCCCGAAGGCTAGTATGAGCTGCTTGGCGCGGCTCTCACGCCGCCCAGGCGGCGGCGAACCGGCGCAGAAGGGTGCGGGCAGCGCTGGAGGCGGTTTCATGGGCTGCCTGCAACCGGATGAACAGGTCACCCTGGCGATGGCGGCCTCTGGCCGGCAGCCCTTCACCGTTCAGTCTGATCAGCCCCCGGGCCGAGGCCTTGCGGGTAATCCAGACGTCCCGAGGTCCCAGAGGCGTGTCCAGCTTGATCCGACCGCCTTGGTCCAGAAGTGAAGCCTCCAGCCCAACGGTGATCCACAGATCATTGCCCCGCACGATCAGCTGCCCTTCACCGCGAAGCGCCACGGTGAGCATCTCGCCCCCGGCGCGCAGCCGGTCGCCATGGCGCAGGCCGGCGGGCACGGTGATCTTCAGTCTGCGACCATCAACAATGCGGTGCTCGACCTGACCGCCGTGCAGGGCGTGATGCGGGGTGAGGGTGAGCGTTGCCGCCTCTGACGGCGCGGGACGTGCCGGAACGCTTGGGGGGGCCTGAAAGCGCCGGTCACCGGCAGCACGTCCACGCAGGATATCATAGGCCAGGACTGTCTGGCGGAAGGCCTCGGCATCGCCGCCGACGCGGTCGGGATGGACAGTCTTGGCGCGATTTCGAAAGGCGCGGCGCAGTTCGCCGGGCGAGGCGGCGGCGGCCACGCCCAGCAACTCCCGCGCCTGCCGCGCTGTCAGGGCCTGATCTGTCCCGCTCATAGGACGAACGTCCTAGACTCAGCGCCGTCAACGGCGCGTTAAACCCCTGACGGCGGTCACCTTGCGCGCTATAGGCCAAGGTCATGTCAAAGACCCCAGAAGACTCGCTGATCCCGGCCTCGCCGTCTGACGACGACTATGTCGCCCAGGTCACCCAGGCTGAGCCGCCGCCTCTGCTGAGTGCCACCGACCCCTTCACCCTGTTCGCCCAGTGGCTGCAGGAGGCCGGCGGCAAGGAGCTGAACGACCCCAATGCCATGGCGCTGGCCACCGCCGACGCCGACGGCACCCCAGACGTGCGCATGGTGCTTCTGAAGGATGTCGATCCGCAGGGCTTCGTCTTCTACACCAACCTGGAGAGCGCCAAGGGCCGTCAACTGGCGGAAAATCCCCAGGCTGCCCTGCTGTTCCACTGGAAATCTTTGCGCCGGCAGGTTCGGGTTCGCGGTCCGATCACCCCGGTCAGCAGCGAGGAGGCGGACGCCTATTTCGCCACCCGTGCCCGGGCGTCGCAGCTGGGCGCCTGGGCCTCGGAGCAGTCGCAGGTTCTTCCCGATCGGCTGGCGCTCGAGAAACGCATCGCCGAGGCAGGTTTGCGATTTGGTCTGGGCAAGGTGGAGCGCCCGCCGCACTGGTCGGGCTTTCGGCTGGCGCCCACCGCCCTGGAGTTCTGGCGCGACCGGCCGTTCCGCCTGCATGAGCGCCTGGTTTTCCGCCGCAGCGGCGCGGGCTGGACCACTGAACGACTTTACCCGTGAAGGACGCCTGAGCCTTGACCGACCCCGAAGAGGTCGAGGTCGCCGCCTGGCTTGAAGGTCAGGCCGAGCGGCGCATCGACACCGCCTGCGCCCGGGTGTTTCTGGCCCCTGACCGCGCCTTCAAGGTCAAGCGGCGACTGGACCTCGGCTATCTGGATTATTCCACCCTGGACCTTCGCCGTTGGGCCCTGGACCGGGAGCTTCGGTTCAACCGGGCGGCGGCGCCAGACATCTATCGCAGCGTGCGCGCCATCACCCGGGCAGCGGACGGGGGGCTGGAGTTCGATGGCCGGGGCGAGGCCGTGGAGTACGCCCTGGAGATGCGGCGTTTCGATGAGAACGCGGTCCTCGCCGCTCAGCCCTGGGCCGTAGACGGCCCCCTGGCCGACAGTCTTGGCCGTACGGTCGCCGGCTTCCATGCGGGCGCAGCCTTGCGTCCCGAAGGGGGCGGGGGACGCGCGCTCAAGTTCACCATCGATTCCAACACCCATCTCTTGCGACAGCTGGCCCCGCGTCTTGGGGCCGATCGGGTCGAGGCCGTCATTGCCGCCACCGAAGTGGCCTTTTCTCGCCATGAGGCCCTGCTGAACGCTCGGGTTCTCGGGGGCTTTGCCCGCCACTGCCACGGTGACCTGCACCTGGGGAACATTCTGTTGGAGGACGGTCGGCCGATCCTGTTCGACTGCATTGAGTTCAACGACACCCTGTCGGATGTGGACGTGCAGTACGACATTGCCTTCCTGCTCATGGACCTGGACTTCCGCCGCCGGCGGGACGCGGCGGTGCGGGTGCTGTCAGCCTATCTGGACGAGGCGGCCCGGCACTTCGGGCCCGAACTCTGGGATGGCCTAGCCACCCTGCCGCTGATGATGGCGGTGCGGGCGGCCGTGCGGGCTCATGTCTGGGCCCATACCGGTGATGATCCGGCCGCCATCGCCTATCTGGATGCGGCCTTGGCCCATCTATCTCCCCCCCCGGCGAGGCTTTTGGGGGTGGGCGGGCTATCGGGCACAGGAAAGTCCACCTTCGCTCGGCTGGTTGCCCCTGGCATCGGGGCGGCACCCGGGGCGATCGTCCTGCGCACCGATGAGGTTCGCAAGCGACTGATGGGGGTCGCCCCCGACAGCCGCCTGCCGGCCAGCGCCTATGGGCCAGGCTTCTATGAGCAGGTCTATGACACCCTGTTCAGCGAGGCGGGTCAGGCCCTGGCGGCGGGCCGGGCGGTGGTGCTCGACGCCACCTTCATCGCCCCGGACCTGCGTCGAAGGGCCGAAGCCCTGGCGACCCGTTACGGCGTCGCCTTTGACGGCGTGTGGCTGGAGGCGCCGGCGGAGATCCTGGCCGAGAGGATCAACGCCCGTCACGGGGACGCCTCTGACGCCACCGTGGACACCCTTCGCAAGCAGATCGATCAAGAAGTTGGCCAGATCAACTGGGTCAGGATCGACGCCTCAGGTTCGGCCGACGAAGCCGCCGAGGCCTGGAGTCACCTCCAGACCCCGGCCTGAAGGCTCAGGCCTTTGCGGGCTCCCGGGCCAGGACCCGGCGACGGGCCTGAACGGCCTGAGCCAGGGTCTCCAGGACGGCGACCGAGTCGTCCCAGCCGATGCAGCCATCGGTTATGGACTGGCCATAGGTCAGGGGCTTGCCAGGGATCAGGTCCTGTCGGCCGGCCACCAGATGGCTCTCGATCATGACGCCCATCAGGCTCTGGTCGCCGGCGCTGAGGCGGGCGGCGAGTTCAGCCACGACCCCTGGCTGGTTTTCCGGCTTCTTGAGGCTGTTGGCGTGGCTGGCGTCGATCATCAGACGGGGGGCCAGACCCGCCTTCTCGATCAGGGCGCAGGCGGCGGCGACACTGGCGGCGTCGTGGTTGGGCGCTGATCCGCCGCGCAGGACCACATGGCAGTCTCCATTCCCGGTGGTGGCGGCGATGGCCGAGCGGCCTTCCTTGGTCACGGCCAGGAAATGGTGGGGCTGGCTGGCCGCGCGCACGGCGTCGACCGCGATCTGCACATTGCCGTCCGTCCCGTTCTTGAACCCCACCGGGCAGGACAGGCCCGAGGCCAGCTCCCGGTGGATCTGGCTCTCGGTGGTCCGCGCTCCGATGGCGCCCCAGGCCACCAGGTCAGCGATGTACTGGGGGGTGGTGACATCCAGGAATTCGCAGGCTGCTGGCAGCCCCATGTCGTTGATGTCGGCCAGCAGGCCCCGGGCGATCCGGAGCCCCTGATCGATCTGGAAACCGCCATCCAGACCAGGATCGTTGATCAGCCCCTTCCAACCCACCGTGGTGCGAGGCTTTTCGAAATAGACGCGCATGTGGATTTCCAGCTCGCCGGCAAACCGCGTCCGCTCTGCGGCCAGCCGGTGGGCATAGGCCATGGCGGCATCCGGATCATGGATCGAGCAGGGGCCGATCACCACCAACAGGCGGTCGTCGCGTCCATGGATGATGTCCTGGGCGGCGGCGCGCGCTCGGGTGACTGTGCCGGTTGCCCGGTCGGTACGGGGCTGGGCGGCCATGATCTCAGACGGTGGCGTCAGCGGGGTAATCGCGCGGATACGCAGGTCGTCAGTGGTGCTGGGTAAGGTGGCGGTCATAGGGGGCTCTCGAGGGGAGCCGTCCGACGGGCCAAAAAAAAGCCGCCGGATCGGCGGCGGCGGTGGGGTGCGTCTTACGTCTGGGTCACGTCAGCCGAACTCCGTCCGTCGCCAGGGGCGTCGGATAGCCAAAATACCAAAAGAGATAGCTGGCGGCGTTCTTGGACATGACAGAGAAGATTTAACCCAGAGGGGGCCGGCTGTCACCCATGTTGCGCAAGTTTCTTGCGTCATCGTCCCCTGGGAGCCTGTGGCAGCCCGCCGCAATCGCCCTGGGGTTGAATATTGATACCACCTCCACGGCTTGGGCGGGTTTCGCCCGGAAATCCGGCACCCGTTCCGTCGCAAGGCGCGCCTGATGGGCGACTCGCATTGCCTAAAGGCTGTTGCAAAACTAGCTTAGCCCTCAAGGAAACGCCTAAAAACTCTGGGAGCGAAGTGATGCTGGGCTTGATGCAGGACTGGCCGTTGACGGTCGACAAGATCCTGGACCATGCGAAGGAATGGCATGGGGACCGGGAGATCGTCAGCCGCAGCGTTGAGGGTCCGATCGTTAGGACCACCTATGCCGAGGTCCATGAGCGGGCCAAGCGTCTGTCCAACGCGCTCTTGAGCCTGGGCATGAAGCCCGGCGACCGGATTGCCACCCTGGCCTGGAACACCGCCCGCCACCTGGAGGCCTGGTACGGCATCATGGGGGTGGGCATGGTCTGCCACACGCTCAATCCGCGCCTGTTCGCGGAGCAACTGGCCTACATCATCAACCACGCTGAAGACCGGGTGATCTTCACCGACCTGACCTTCCTGCCGATTCTGGCCGCCCTAAAGGGCAAGCTGCCGACGGTGGAGAAGATCATCGTCATGACCGATGAGGCGCACATGGCCGATTGCCCCATCGAGGGCGCCCTGTGCTTCGAGACCCTGGTGGCCGAGGCTTCCCCCGACTGCGCCTGGGGCGGCTTTGACGAGAACACCGCAGCGGGCCTCTGCTATACCTCGGGCACCACGGGCAATCCCAAGGGCGTGCTCTATTCGCACCGCTCCAACTTCCTCCACACCCTGACCACCATGGGCACCGACGTGCTCGGCGTTGGCGCGGCGGACTCCATCCTGCCGGTGGTGCCGATGTTCCACGCCAATGCCTGGGGGATCGCCTTCTCCGCCCCGGCTGTGGGGGCCAAGCTGGTCATGCCGGGTCCCAAGCTGGACGGTGCCTCGGTCTATGAGCTGCTGGAGAGCGAGCAGGTCAATTTTTCGGCCGCTGTGCCCACGGTCTGGCAGATGCTTCTGCAGCACCTGCGCGACACCGGCGGCAAGCTGAGCAGCCTCAAGCGGGTGGTGATCGGCGGCTCGGCAGTGCCTGAAGCCATCGTCCGGGGCTTCCGCGATGAGTACGGCGTCGATGTCACCCATGCCTGGGGCATGACGGAAACCTCGCCCCTGGGCACCCAGGCGACTCCGAACCACAAGATCGCCGCCATGAGCGCCGAGGAGCAGCTACGCTTCAAGCTGAAGCAGGGCCGTCCGCCGCTCGGCATCGAGATGAAGCTGGTGGACGACGCCGAGGCGCGTCTGCCCCATGACGGGACGACCTTCGGGCGCCTGAAGGTCAAGGGCCCCTTCGTGGTCGGCGAATACTTCAAGGCTGACGGGGGCAAGATCCTCGACCCCGAGGGCTTCTTCGACACCGGCGACGTGGCGACCATCGATGGCCACGGCTACATGCAGATCACCGACCGGGCCAAGGATGTCATCAAGTCCGGCGGGGAATGGATCAGCTCCATCGAGATCGAGAACCTGGCGGCGGGCCACCCCAAGGCGGCCCTGGCAGCGGTGATCGGCGTGGCCCATCCCAAGTGGGACGAGCGGCCCCTGCTGCTGGTCAAGCTGCGCGACGGCGAGACCGCCAGCAAGGAAGAGTTCCTCCACTTCCTGGAGGGCAAGATCGCCAAATGGTGGATGCCCGACGATGTGGTCTTTGTGGATGACATTCCCCTCGGCGCCACAGGCAAGATCGACAAGAAGCTGATCCGCGACCGGATGGCCGACTACACCTTGCCGACGGCCGCGCCAGCTCCGGCTGCGCCCCTGCTGGCGTCCGCCCCCAAGCTCTATGCCCCGGAGCCTGAGGCGTCGGAGGTTGAGCCCCACGCGTCAGTCTGGACCCCGGCCCCCGGACCCGGTGAAGCACCTGTAGCGACTGACAGCTTGACGGTGGTGGGTGCCCCGCAAGCCGAGCCTGCCGCCACGTCGGTTGAGGAGGCTGTGGCGGACGCCCTCGGCCCTTTTCCCGGTGAGGCTGTAAAGCCTGAGGACACCGACGCGACCCCCTGGCCCGCCTATGTCCCAGAGGCGGCCCCGGCGACGGAGGCCAGCTTCAGCGACCAGCCGTTCGTCATGCCGGGCGCAGCACCCCGGCGTCGCCGGTCCTCGCCCCTGCCGGGCCTCTTTATGGTCGTCGCCCTGATCGTGGCCCTGGCGCCGGCCGCCATGTGGGCCGTGGGAACCTATGGCTGGAGCTATGGCTGGGTGGGCGGGGACCCCGCGCGGCTGCTGCTTGGCCTGTTCCCACAGGTGGCCATGGCCAGCGCCGCCACCGGCGTCCTGGCCATTGTCGTGGCGGCCATTGGCGGCTTCCGTCGCTACTGGCTGCCGGCCTTTGCTGCCATTCTGATCAGCGTGCTCACCCTGGCGGTCATGGCCGCCAGCGGCGGGCTGGGGGTTTAGCCGGCAAGACGGTAGCGGCTGTCGATGGACGGGGGTCCATCGGTCGTCACCTTGCCCCGGCGCACCAGGTCGATCATGTGCCCCAGGACCGACCTGGCCGCCGCCGGGTGCAGGCGGGGATCCACATCGGCATAGAGCGTCGGCACCATGTCGACGATCCGCTCAAAGCCTTCACCCACCGCCGCCAGCACCTGGGCCTCCCGGGCGCGGCGGTGGGCGGCATAGGCTTCGATGAATGGCGTCACCGCCAGGATCGGCGGGCCGTGGGTGGGCCATAGCACGTCGAATCCCCGGGCCTTCACCCGCTCGAGACTGTCCATGTAATCGGTCATATCCCCGTCCGGCGGGGTGATCACCGTGGTCGACCAGCCCATGATGTGGTCGCCTGAGAACAGGGCGTTCTCTTCCTTCAGGGCGAAACAGATGTGGTTTGAGGTGTGGCCCGGAGTGGCCACGGCCTCCAGGGTCCAGCCAGGGCCCTCCATGACCTGCCCGCCGCCGCACAGGCTGATGTCCGGGGCAAACCCGAAATCCGCACCGGCCTCGGTGCGTATGGTCGACTCTTCAGCGGCGATACCCACCGCGCAGCCATAGATCGGGGCCCCGGTCTTCTCTTTGAGGGGTCGCGCCAGGGGGGAGTGGTCGCTGTGGTGATGGGTGACCAGGATGTGGGTCACCCGCTCGCCAGGCTCCAGAGCGGCGAGAATCGCCTCCAGATGCTCGGGCAGGTCCGGCCCTGGATCGATCACCGCCACCTCGCCCCGGCCGACGATGTAGGTGCCCGTGCCCATGAAGGTGAACGGGCCAGGATTGCGGGCCACCACCCGGCGGATCAGGGGCGAGACCTGATCGCAGACCCCGTACTCGAACTGGATGTCGCGGACATAGGGAATCATGGGCGTTAGCTCCCGAAGGCGTCGGTCGAAGGACAGGTGATTGCGGCGCCGATGTTGCGGATCAGGGGGGACACAAGGGCAGGGGTAAGGGCCATGATCGCAGATACGGCTATTTTTGTCTCAAAACGGCTACAGCGGGCGGCGTTCGCCATGCTCTGTCTCATGGCGGCCCAGTTGACCCTGGCCATGGCCAGTTGCGAGGCCGAGCCTTCGGTCATGGCCGCACGGGTCAGCCTGGCCGATCTTCCTTAAGCCGCCCTGCCTCTAGCCCACCACGCCTGAGAGGTCGTAGCCGGCCTCGGCTCCCAGGGCGACCAGGGTCTGGCGATCGGTCCTGCCAGCCGCAGCCTGGCCCAGGGCCCAGGTGACAATCGAGCGGGTGCCCGACCGGCAATAGGCCAGAACCGGGCCTAAGGCCTGGTCCATCGCTTCGCGCTGGGCCTCGACCTGGGCGGCGTCCGGACCGCCGCGGACCGGAATGGCGAGGTAGTCGAGGCCGGCGGCGCGGGCGGCGGCTTCGATCTCCGCGCCCGACGGCTGGGCCGGGTCTTCCCCATCGGGACGATTGTTGATGATCAGGACAAAGCCCTGTTCGGCGGCCGCCGCCACATCGCTCACGGCGATTTGAGGGCTGACGGAGAACTGGTCGGTGACGCGTCTGAACGGGGTCATGAGGGCCTTGAAGGTGACATGGGTTACAGCTTCGTTTGACATCATCGGGGCGCAATGAAAGTTTCGCAACGCCCGGCCCAACGCCCAGGCCTTCAGCGGAAGACCCAAGCCACCTCAAATGCTGCGTTTCATAGGCCGACGCCTCCTCATCGCCATTCCCACCCTGTTCCTCGTGATCACGGTGGCCTTCTTCATGATGCGGGCCGCCCCAGGCAGCCCCTTCGACGGGGAGCGCAAGCTCTCGCCGGAGATCGAGGCCAATGTCATGGCCAAATACGGCATGGACCGGCCCCTGCATGAGCAATACGCCGCCTATCTCGTCGGCGTGGTGCAGGGCGATCTCGGTCCGTCGCTGAAGTACAAGGACAAGTCCGTCCTGCAGATTCTGCAGGAGAATTACCGGGTCAGCCTGACCCTTGGCCTGTCCGCCATCATTCTGGCGACGATCATTGGCGTCAGTCTGGGGGTGCTGGCCGCGCTACGACAGAATCAGACCACCGACTATGTGGTGATGACCATTGCCATATTGGGGGTCTGTATTCCCACGTTTGTCACCGCGCCGGTGCTGGTCCTGGTGATCGCCTCCAAGCTCGGATGGTTGCCCAGTGCAGGCTGGAATGGCGGGGCCCTGCCCAATCTGATCCTGCCCATCGTGGTGCTGACCCTGCCGCAGGTGGCGATCATCTCGCGCCTGACCCGGGCCGGCATGGTCGAGGTGCTGCGCTCCAACTATATCCGCACCGCCCGGGCCAAGGGCCTGCCGGAGAACCGGATCGTGCGCCGCCACGCCCTGCGGGCGGCCATCCTGCCCCTGGTCAGCTATCTCGGCCCCGCAGCCGCGGGCCTGATCACCGGCTCCCTGGTGGTGGAAAAGATCTTCAACCTGCCGGGGCTGGGCAAGTTCTTCGTGATCAGCGCCCTGCAGCGCGACTACACCGTGGTCATGGGGATGGTGATTTTCTACGCCGCCCTGATCCTGATCCTCAATCTGATCGCTGACCTGCTGCAGGCAGCCCTTGATCCTCGGGTGCGTCTGTCATGACCGGGACCATTCTGACCCCGGGCTCCCGGGTGGGTGCCGAGACCATGGAAAAGGCGGCCCGCGGGCGCAGCCTTTGGGATGACGCCCGCCGTCGTCTGATGCGCAACAAGGCCGCAGTAGGCGGCATGATCGTGCTGGGCCTCTTGGTGCTGGCGGCGATCATCGGCCCCTATTTCACCCCCTACGCCTACGACCAGATCAACAAGGACCATGTCTGGGCGCCGCCCATGACGCAGGGCCATCTGCTGGGCGCTGATTCCCTTGGACGGGACCTCCTGGCGCGGTTGTTGACCGGTCTGCGGGTCTCGCTGGCCATCGGTCTGGTGGCCACCACCGTGTCGCTGATTATCGGCGTCGCCTGGGGGGCGATCGCTGGCTATGTGGGCGGGCGGATCGACGAGATCATGATGCGCATCGTCGACGTGCTCTATTCGCTGCCCTTCATCTTCTTCGTCATCCTGCTGATGGTGACCTTCGGCTCGAACATCATCCTGATCTTCGTGGCCATCGGGGCGGTGGAATGGCTGACCATGTCGCGGATCGTGCGGGGCCAGACCCTGTCGCTGAAGCACAAGGAATTCGTCGAAGCCGCCCGCGCCGCAGGCCTCGGCGATGGCGGCATCATCGCCAAGCACATCATCCCCAACCTGCTGGGCCCCGTCGTGGTCTATGTGACCCTGACCATCCCCGCCGTGATCCTGGCCGAAAGCTTCCTGTCATTCCTGGGGCTGGGCGTGCAGCCGCCCATGGCCTCGCTGGGCACCCTGATCGCCAATGGCGCTCAGGACATGGAGCTGGCCTGGTGGCTGCTGGTGTTCCCATCGCTGACCATGGTGGTCACCCTGATGAGCTTCAACTTCATCGGCGATGGCCTGCGCGACGCCATCGATCCCAAGGACCGATAGGCGCCGCGCATGGGTCAGCTACTGGACGCGCTTGGCCCGCACAGCGCGCTGGCCGTCCAGGTTCATGAAGTAGCTGCCCAGGGAAGCCTTGCGGATCTCCACCTTGGTTCCGGCCCGGGGGCGGCGGCCGACCACTTCGCTGTCGGTCTGCTGCCAGACCGCGCCGTCTTCCAGCTCGATCACCCACTTACCGCTGGCCTGATAGGCAGCCTTGGCGACGCCACTGACCCTGTCCATCTCTTCAGGGGCTACCCCCCGCTCAAACAGCGCCATGGACGGCATGGAGAAGCCAAAGGTCTGACGGCGCACGGTTCTCGCCTGTTCGCGGTCCACCACGACAATGTCGCCCTTGGCCTCAGCCTGGTCCATGGCACCGGCAGCCTGGTCAAAGCAGGCCAGCCGCGCGGCGTCCTCGGTGAGTCCCCGGCAATCCAGCAGCGACTGGAGAATTGCCGCCCGCCCTGGGGCCTCAGGCGTTTGCGCCAGCGCGCCTGCGGGCATGAGTATCCCAGCACTGGCGATCACCAGGCTGAGTCTTGCTCCGGGCCAAAAACCTGTCATCGGTTGCCTCATGATCTTTCCAAGCCTCATTGAAGAGGTCCGCCGCCGTCGGCGCAATCTCTTCTCGTCATCCCATGTCGCCCTGGCGATCGTCGTCCCCGTGCTGCTCGCCGCAGCCTGCGCCCCTCAGGCGCCGGTCCGCCCCCCTTGCCCTGAGGGGGAGGTCTGCCTGCTGATCGGCAATGGGTCGGAGCCTGCGACCCTGGACCCACACAAGGCCACAGGGACGTGGGAAAGCCGAATCCTCGCTGATGCCTTCATTGGGCTGACCCAGGACGACGCCAGCGGCGGGGTGGCCCCTGGCATGGCTGAGCGCTGGGAGGTCAGTGACGACGGCCTTGTCTGGACCTTCTATCTGCGGGAGGCCACCTGGTCGGACGGCGTGCCGGTGACCGCCGAGGACTTCGTCTTCTCCCTGCGTCGGATCCTGCTGCCGGAAACCGCGTCGGAATATTCCTCGCTGCTCTATTTCATCGATGGCGCCCAGGAACTCAATGAAGGCAAGACCGGGCCCGAGGCCCTGGGGGTCCGGGCCGTTGATCCCCGCACTTTGGAGATCCGCCTGGTTCACCCGGCCCCCTATCTCACCGAGGTGGCCAAGCACCAGACCATGTCGCCGGTGCCCAAGCACCTTGTGGAGCGGCTGGGGGACGCCTGGGTCCAACCGCAGAACATCGTCACCAATGGCCCCTACCGGATCGCGACATGGCGGCTGGGCGACCACGTGAAGATGACCAAGAATCCCCGGTTCTATGAGGCCGACAAGGTCTGCGTGGATCAGGTCTATTATTATCCCACCACCGACGCCGCCAGTTCCGAGCGCCGGGTTCGGCGGGGGGAGCTGGACATCAGCTATGAGGTTCAGTCCAACCGGATCGCCTTCCTGCGGGAAGAAATCCCGGACTATGTGCGGACCCATACCTATCTGGGCGTGGCCTATATGGCCTTTAACTCCAGTGTGGAGCCACTGAAGGATGTCCGGGTGCGCCGGGCCATCAGCATGGCGCTGGACCGGGAGTTCATCACCAACAAGCTGCTGCGGGGCGGGCAGGTCCCGGCCTACAACTATGTCCCGCCGGGGGTAGCCAACTACACCTCGCCCCCGGAGCCGGAATGGGCGAAATGGCCCCTTGAGCGTCGGCAGGCGGAAGCCAGGCGGCTGCTGGCCGAGGCCGGCTATGGTCCCAACAAGCCCCTGAAACTCGAGATCAAGCACCGCAACTCCGCCGATCCGACCCTGTTCATGCCGGCGGTGCAGGCCGACCTCAAGGCGGTGGGTATCGATCTGGCCCTGGCTCAGAACGAGGTTCAGATCGCCTATGCCTCTTACAGGGTGCGAGACTTCCAGATCGCCGATGCCGGCTGGGTGGCCGACTATAACGACGCGATGAGCTTCCTCTATCTCAACCGCTCCACAGCTGGTTCTCAGAACTACGCCGACTATAACAACCCGCTCTATGACGAACTGCTGGCCAAGGCCGACAATGAGCCGGACGCTGAAATCCGCGCGGGGTACCTGGCTGAGGCCGAGCGGATCATGCTGGAAGACGCCCCCATCGTGCCGGTCTATTTCCTGAACACCAAGGCTCTGGTGAACCCCAGGATCACCGGCTGGGTCGACAACATCATCGACCATCACCGGACGCGTTATCTATGCGTTGAGGGTCGTTAGGCCGCCGATCAGGGGCATGAATTGATCGTCAGGTGCCTCAGACATGGCCAGTCTGTGTCTGGAATGTGACAGGTGGGGCGTGAAAACATTGCGGCTTGTTAATGGCCGTTGACCCCTGTTCCGTAACCCTCGTAACTCCCCGTAACCCGGATCGGTCTCGATCCGCGGGACACTTTTTTTGTGGGGAGCGGCTCATCGCCTGTCCGTCTCGGACGTGGGGTTGGCCCGCTGGAGGATCTGACCTTGAACATCAAATCTAACCGACAGCGCCTTTTGGCGTCATCGATGATCTGCGGCGCGGCTTTTGCCGCCATGGCTGTTTCGCCGGCCACCGCCCAGGTCGCCGAAGTCGAAGAACTGGTCGTCACCGGTTCGCGCATTCAGGTGCCCGGCCTTGAATCGGCCAGCCCGATCCTGACGGTCGGCGCGGCTGAAATTGGCCTGCAGCAGCAGCCTGAAGTGGAAAAGATCATCCGCTTCCTGCCCATCTCCGTCCCCTCGGACGGCGACGCGGTGAACAACGGCACGCAAGGTGTGTCGACCGTCAACCTGCGCGGCCTCGGCGCCCAGCGGAACCTGGTCCTCATCGACGGTCAGCGGGTCACCCCGTACAACACGGCTGGCCAGGTGGACGTGTCGGTCATCCCGACCGCCTTCCTTGAGCGCGTGGACATCATCACCGGTGGTGCCTCGGCCGTGTACGGTTCGGACGCGATCTCCGGCGCCATCAACTTCATCCTGAAGAAGAATTTTGAAGGCGTCGAACTGGACACCAAGTACTCGGTGACCGGCGCTGGCGACGGCGAAGTGATCTCCACCTCGCTCACCTTCGGCTCGAACGTGGCCGACGGCCGCGGCAATGTCGCCTTGAGCATGAACTATTCCCAGCGTGAAGGCGTGCTGTTCGGCACCCGTCCGCTCGGTAACCTCGGCATCGAAACCGCCTCGGGCGCCAACTATCAGAACTTCCTCGACGGCCGTCAGCCGACCCCCGCTCCCGCAGGCTGCGGCGGCCCGGGTTCTGTGGCCGCTGGTGGTTCGACCACCACCGTTCCCACCCGCACCCAGATCACCGGCGTCGGCACCTCGGCGGCTCAGTTCCGTGAAGACGGCACCCTTGGCCCCAACTGCGGCGTGTTCAACTTCAACCCGTTCAACTATTATCAGACCCCGCAGGAGCGTTTCGGTGCCACCGCGATCGGCTACTACGAGCTGGCTGAGAACGTCGAAGCCTATGCCCGCGTGGTCTACTCCTCCACCAATGTGTCCCAGCAGATCGCCCCGTCGGGCATCTTCGGCAACTCTTATTACGTGCCGCTGGCCAACCCCTTCCTGACGGCCCAGGCCCAGACCACCCTGATTAACTCGGCCAACACCGCTCGCACCGCCGGCACCCTGCCGGCCACCAGCTGGCGTGACCTGAACGCCAACGGCGTCGTCGACGCTGCTGATGACCTGCGGCTTGTGATCCGTCGCCGGACCGGCGAGCTCGGCGCCCGTTCGTCGACCTATGACAACAACATGTTCCAGTTCACCCTCGGCCTTCGGGGCGAGTTCATGGATAACTGGAACTGGAACGTCTATCTCCAGCAGGGTCAGGTTGACCGGACCGAAATCCGCGCCGGCTATACCAATACCACCAACTTCGGCAACGCGCTTGACGCGGTCTCCACCACCACCTGCCGTGTGGGCGGTTCGGGCTGCGTTCCAATCAACGTCTTCGGTGCCTATGGCACCATTACTCCGGCCATGGCCGCCTACTCTAGCGCCACGGGCGTCCTTATCGAGAGCTACGAGCAGACCGTGTTCAACGCGTCTGTGAACGGTGAACTGACCGCCCTGAAGAGTCCCTGGGCTTCGCAGTCGGTGGTCGCCTCCCTCGGCGTGGAATACCGCGAAGAGTTCGGCGCCTCCACGCCGGACGAGTGCCTCAAGCTCCCGCCCATCAGCTGCCTCGGCGGCGCTGGCGGCAACCAGCTGCCGATCGTCGGCGGCTTCGATGCGCACGAAATCTTCGGCGAAATGATCGTTCCGATCGCCATGGACCAGCCCCTGGCTCAGTCCCTGGGCCTGGAACTCGGCTATCGTTACTCGGACTACAACCCGACCGGGACCTACAGCACCTGGAAGGCCGGTCTGAACTACGAGCCCTTCGACGGTCTGCTGCTGCGCGTCATGCGTCAGCGCGCCGCCCGCGCCCCGAACGTCGGCGAAATCGCCGCGCCGGTGGTGATCGGTCTGCGTAACGCCGACTTCGATCCCTGCTCGCTGGGTGCCCGTCGGGCCATTACCGCTGACGTCCGCGCCCGTTGTATCGCCACCGGCATGACGGCCGCCCAAGTCGGCACCGTCCAGGATATCGTGGCCGGCCAGATCAACACCTTCGAAGGTACCGACCTGACCAAACTGCCCTCGGCGGAACTGGCGGACACCACCACCGTCGGTCTTGTCTGGACCCCGACCTTCCTGACCGCCCTGCGCGCTCCGGTCGTGTCGGTCGACTACTATGACATCGAGGTGAAGGACTACATCGGTGCCTTCTCCGCCCAGGAAACCCTGGACGGCTGCTACATCTCGGGTATCCAGCAGTTCTGCCAGCGCATCGTCCGCGTCGACGGCGACATCGCTTCGCCGGGCTCGGGCGTTCAGCGCTTCACCACCAACCTCAACTACATTCGCGCCGAAGGCGTCGAAGCGGCGGTCAACTTCGGCCTCGACCTCGACACCCTGGGCCTGAGCGAGCGTTGGGGCAGCCTGGCGGTCTCCTGGACGGGTAACTACTACCTGACCAACGAGTCGCGCTCGAGCAACACCGTGCCGGAAATCGACTGCCTGGGCTTCTTCGGTAATGCCTGTGGCAACCCGACCCACAAGTTCCGCTTCGTCCAGCGGACCACCTGGACCATGGGCGACCTGCAGGTGTCCTACCTGTGGCGTCACCTGAACAAGGTCGAGATCGAGCCGGTGCAGCAGCCCAACACCTTCCGGGCGTTCCGCGAGATCGAGGCCTATAACTACATCGACCTGGCCGCCAGCTACGCCTTCAACGACGTCGCCAAGGTGACCTTCTCCGTGCAGAACCTGCTCGAGAAGGATCCCCCGGTGCTCGGCAACGAAGCAGCGACCACCTCGGCGAACTCGGGCAACACCCTGCCCAGCGCCTACGACACGCTCGGCCGCATCTTCGCGGTCGGCCTGAACCTGCGGTTCTAAAGGACCGTAGTTCAGTCCTGGAGAGGGGGCGGCGGACTTCGGTCCGCCGCCCTTTTTCGTGGGCCAGACACAGCCCGCCAGCTGCCAATCGCGCAGCGGTCCCTGAAAACGCGGTCTCGCAACGGGGCCCAAGGCTCTGGACCACCGGGGCCATCGAGCTGTTACTGGTATCGGGGGCGGGGCGTGTTCTGCGGAACGGGCCCCTGGCGGCAGTGTTTCCTGGCCTTAGGGCGCAAGGCGTGAGCTGGCCGCGCTGGCGGCCCGCAGATCATCAGGATGCCACCGTCGCAGCCTGTGCTGTGTCGGTGCCCGCCCTAGCCGGGCTCATCCATGGCACCCCGCCTAGCGTCCTAGGGCGGCCCCTCTAGACACAGACAGAAGGTGACCCGCCCCGTTTCGCGGGCATGGGTCCTTGAGCGCGCGCCTGGAGCCTAGCGCACGGGCGTCGGGGCCAGGACCGCGGCTGAACCCTGAGCCCGAAGCCGCTCGGCCGCCAGGGTGTCGAGCACCCCTTGGGCCCGAGGATCCCCCAGCACCCAGGCGGCGGCCGCCAGGGTCTTCACCGAGACCGCACTCATGCCCAGGGCCCGTTCCAGGGCCTCGAGCGGGCTGGCGTGCGGCGTCATCCGGCGCAGGCGAACCTCACCCTCGATCCCGGCCAGGGCCTTGGCCTTGTCCACGGCCTGATAGAAGCCGCCCAGTTCATCCACCAGACCCAGGGACTTGGCCTGGGCGCCGGTCCAGACCCGGCCGCGGGCGATCTCGTCCACCCGCTCGGGCGTCAGATCACGACCCCGGGCCACCCGCACGATGAAGGCGTCGTAAACATCATCCATCATGGTCGAGAAGGCGGCTTCCTGGGCCGGAGTGAACCCGCCGCCCATGCCATAGGCCCCGGCGAACTCGCCGCCGACCCCTAAGCTGCGCATGTCGACACCAAACTCGGCCAGGGCCGGGCCGAGGGCGAGCTTGCCGCCATAGACGCCGATGGAGCCGGTCAGGGTGGTGGGCTGGGCGATGATGGCCGAGGCTTCTGACGCGATCCAGTAACCCCCGGAGGCACCATAGGTCCCCATGCTGACCACCACCGGCTTGTCGGCGGCCTTGGCGGCGCGGACCGCGGCGAGGATCTGTTCGGACGCGGTGTCTGACCCGCCTGGCGAATTGACCCGCAGAACCACGGCCTTGATGTCGTCGTCCTCGGCGGCGTCATAGAGCGCCTGGGCCACATCGTCGGAGAAGATCATGGCGCTGGGCGCCAGGGGGTTCGACAGGCCGTTCTGACCGGTGATGATCGGACCTTCGGCCTCGATCACGGCGATGGTCGGCCCCGAGCCATCCTCTGTGCCTGCGCTGCGGGCATAGGCTGCCAGGTCCAGCAGGCGGGCATTGTCGCCAGCCGCCGTCAACATCGCCTGCTGGGCCTCATGCAGATGGCCGAGCTTGTCGATCAGGCCCAGCTCCAGGGCCCGGGCGGCATTATAGGGGCCAGCCTCCAGCCGGCTGCGCAGCACGGCAGGCTCCATCTCCCGGTCGCTGGCGGCCAGACCCAGGGTGCTCAGATAGACCGAGTTCATCCACGACAGCTGGGCGGTACGGTGGGCGGCGGTGTAGTCGCTGTGGAGATAGGTGTTGACCGCGTTCTTGAATTCCTTGCGCTGTTCGAAGTCTGGCTCAACGCTGTATTGGTCGAAGAAGCGCTTGAAGAACACGTCCTCTACCGCAAGTCCGGTGGCCTGCAGGCCGGCACCCGGCTGCATCCAAAGCTCACCTGCAGCCGCCCCAACCATGTAGGTGGAGGTCACCACGCCGGCCTGATAGAGGCCCTGGCTGTGGGCGATCACCGGCTTGCCAGCCGCTTCGAAGCGCCTGAGGGCCAGTCGAATTTCATCGGCAGCGCCGGGCTCCATGCCCACCTCGGGCAGGCGAACCAGAAGCCCCTTCACCCGCCGGTCGTCCTCGGCCCGGTGCAGGGCCTCGATGACCGACATCACTGAGGGCGAGCCCCCGCCAAAGGCCGCCAGGGGGCCTTGGGAATCCTGGTCGGTCAGGGCACTGCGCAGGTCCAGCTGCAGGACCACCGCCCCCGGCACAGGGGCTGGCCGTGTCGCCCCCGCGGCGATGACGATCAGCAGGAAGGGCACGCCCACCAGAAACAGGGTCAGGCCGGCGAACACGCCAGCCATGGTGGTCAGGAACTGCTTCATCGGGGGCCCGTGCAGGGAGGAGGATGTTATCTCAACCCTATATCGGGGCCCGTTGCGGGGAAATGAAGAGCATCTGACGGGCGATCAGCCAGATCACCCGCCAGAGGCGCAATATGTCGCTCTTGGTCCTAGGGCGCGCTGAGGGTGGGCAGCTCATAGGTGACGCCGGCCCCGGGGCCGAGCGGCAGGTCGAGGGCGGTCCATCCCAGCACCATGATCATGCCCGCTGCCAGGAAGGTGAGCGAGTAGGGGATCATGACCGCCATCAGCGAGCCGACCTTGAAGTCCTTCTGGTAGCGCTGGGCAAAGCCGAGGATCAGCGGGAAGTAGACCATCAGGGGGGTGATGATGTTGGTGGTGGAATCTCCGACCCGGTAGGCTGCGGTGCTCATTTCCGGGCTGACCCCCAGCAGCATCAGCATCGGCACCAGGATGGGGGCCAGGGCCGCCCACTTGGCCGAGGCTGACCCGATGAACAGGTTGATGCAGGCCGCGAGGAGGACGATGCCCGACAGGAGCAGCGGGGTTGGCAGGCCAGAGGCGCGCAGGCCCTCAGCGCCATGGATGGCGACAATGGCCCCGAGGTTTGACCAGTTGAACATGGCCACGAAATGGGCGGCCACAAAGGCCAGCACGATATAGGGACCCATCTCGGCCATGGACTGTCCGGTCAGGCGGACCACATCGCCCTGGCTCTTGACGGTGCCAGCCGCCGCGCCGTAGGCGACGCCGCAGACCAGGAACAGCAGGAAGAAGCCCGCCACCAGGGAGGAATAGAACGGAGTCAGCCGCTCGCCGGGACCGCCCTCGGCATTGATGAAGGGGGCCGCCGGCCCAAGGGTCATGGCTGTCCAGAGGCCGATCACCACCACCGCGCCAATACCCGCCCAGATGAGGCCCTTACGCTCGCGGGCACTGGCCCCCTCGGCGTCCCCCTCGGCCTCGGCCGCATCGATCGCGGGCGACAGCGGCACCCAGGGGCCGAGCTTGGGCTCTACGATCTTGTCCGTGACCCACCACCCCAGGGGCGTGAAGATGACGGTCATGGCCAGGATAAACCACCAGTTGCCGGCGATATTGGCCGTCCAGCTGGGGTCCAGAAGCCGCGCAGCAGGCTCAGTGATCCCCAGCAGCAGGGCGTCCAGATGGCCTGGAAAGATGTTGGCGGAGAACCCGCCCGAGACCCCGGCGAAGGCCGCAGCTATACCCGCCACCGGATGGCGGCCGGCCGCAGCAAACACCACGCCGGCCAGGGGGATCAGCACCACATAGGCGGCGTCGGCGGCGTGGTTGGCGATGATGGCCACAAAGATGATGATCGGCGTCAGCAGGGCCTTGGGGGCCTTGGAGATGCTGGCCTTCATGGCCGCCGTGAACAGTCCCGTCCGCTCGGCCACCCCGGCCCCCAGCATGACGGTGAGCACGAAGCCCAAGGGGGCGAAGCTGGTCAGGGTGCGCGGCATGTCCACAAACAGCCGCTGCAGGTTCTCTGATGTGGCCAGGCTGACGGCGGTCAGGGTCTCGCCGGTGGCCGGATTGACCGCCGAGGCACCAAGGCCCGCAGCGATCATGCTGCCCACGAACAGGGCGACGATCATCCAGACGAAGATGACCACAGGATCGGGCAGGCGGTTGCCCACCTTCTCGATCATCCCCAAGACCCCGGACTGCATGGCCATCTGGCTACCCCTTTGCAATTCTGCGCCAAACTTCGCCATAGCGAGCGCCGTGGCAAGCCTTGCCGTGCGAGGGCCACCTCATGCCCCCCAGATCGGGGGCGTTCCAACGCGAATTTGATCGGCCTAGAGGCACCCAAAGGTCTCGCAGACAAGAGTGGCGACCCCCCGGGCCGCAGCGCTGCAGCTTGCCGGATCGGTGGGCTCTACGATGATCTGTCCCACCACCGGCGCCCCGGCCTTGCGGGCGGCGCGGTCATAGGCCGGATCATAGTGAAGGTCGATCAGGGCCTGGGCCAGGTCGGCAAAGGCACCGGCAGCGATCATCCCCCGCCAAGCCGCCCTGCGCTCGGCGCTCGGTGCTACCGGCAGACGGTCAAAGGCCGCCTCCAAGGCGTTTGGATCAGCGGCAATATCCCCATAGGCGCCCACCAGATACTGCGCCCGGCTGGCTTGCGGGGCGTCAAGCACCACCCGGGGCGCGCTCTGCATGGCCTGCCAGAGGACCGGCGGCGTCATCCGATCGCCGATCTTGCTGGCCTCGGCCTCCACCACGATGGGGCGTTCAGGATCAAGGGTGTTCAGGGCCTGGAGCAGACGGGTCTCAAAGAGCTTCTGGCTGGGCTGCGGCCGCCCCGCCAGGGCCCCAAACAGCGAGCCCCGATGCTCGGCCAGACCCTCGAGATCAAGGATCTGGACCCCCAAGGCCTCCAGCTGGTGCAGAATTTCGGTCTTGGCTGAGCCGGTATGGCCATCAATCAGGAGCAATTTCAGCGCCTTTGGCGTGTCATAGAGGCTTGCGGTGACGTGTCGTCGATAGGTCCGGTAACCCCCGCGCAGCAGGGTGACGGGCCAGCCCACCTGGGACAGGATGGTGGCCATGGCGTCAGACCTCTGCCCCCCGCGCCAGCAATAGATCAACGGCTTGAAGCTGGCCGGGCGGTCGGCCAGGGCGGTCTCCAGGTGGCGGGCGATGTTGCGGGCCACATGGGCCGCGCCGATCCGACGGGCCAGGAACCGCGATTCCTGGACATAGATGGTTCCCACCTCCGCCCGCTGCTGGTCGTCCAGCACCGGCAGGTTTTCCGCGCCGGGCAGGTGGTCGAGGGCGAACTCGGCGGGGCTGCGCACATCGATGACCGCATCATAACGGGCGAGGTCGGCGGCGCTTACCGCCTCGGTCGTCTCATACCCGGCCATGCTGCACTCCCAACCTCGTCGGGGTGCTATACAACGCGCCTGCAACCGTTCGAAACAAGGACGATACCCGATGGCGCAACAGCAGCGGCTGACCGATCTGGCCCATGGCGGCGGCTGCGGCTGCAAGCTGTCGCCTGCCGTGCTCCGCGAGATTCTGGCCGGTGTGCCCCAGGCGGGTCTGTTCCCCAACCTGATGGTCGGGACCGAAACCTCCGACGATGCCGCCGTATGGCGCCTCAACGATCAGCAGGCCCTGGTGGCGACCACCGACTTCTTCATGCCCGTGGTGGATGATCCCTTCGACTTCGGACGCATCGCCGCCACCAACGCCATCTCCGATGTCTATGCCATGGGGGCGAGCCCGATCTTCGCCCTGGCCATTGTCGGTATGCCCATCGGCAAGCTGTCCACCGAACAGATCTCCGCGATCCTGGCCGGCGGCGCGGCGGTCTGCGCCGAGGCGGGCATCCCGGTGGCGGGGGGGCACTCCATCGACAGCGTCGAACCGATCTATGGTCTCGTGGCGCTTGGTCTGGTGCATCCCGATCAGGTGCTCACCAACCGGATGGCGCGGCCCGGCGATGTCCTGCTGTTGACCAAGGGCCTTGGGGTGGGGGTGCTCAGCGCGGCGTTCAAGCAGGGGCGTCTTGAGACGGCGGGGTATGAGGCCCTGATCGCCTCGACCACTCAGCTCAACCGGATCGGTGCCGAGCTGGCCAGGTTCGAGGGCGTGCATGGCGTGACCGACGTCACGGGCTTTGGCTTGCTGGGCCACACCCTGGAAATGTGCCGAGGGGCAGGGGTCGCGGCTGAGATCGCAGCTGACGGGCCGGTTCTGCTGGCCGGGGTCGAAGCCCTGTCCCGGGACGGCGTGCGCACCGGCGCTTCAGGGCGCAACTGGGCCAGCTATGGCGAGGCGGTCAGCCTGCCTGAGGGCTTCCCAGAATGGCGGCGGGATATCCTTTGTGACCCGCAGACCAGCGGCGGCCTGCTCATCGCCCTGGATCCCGCCGCTGTTCCAGCCGTGATGGCGCGTCTCGCGGCGCTGGGGGCCGGTGCCGCAGCCGTCGTCGGTAAGGTGGTGGAAGGCCAGCCCTCGGTGAAGGTGATCTGATCAACCCCCAGGGATCGCCTTCTCCTCCTGCGGCTGGACCTTACCATCGACCAGCAGGATGCGCCGGTGGCAGCGGGCGGCCACGTGCTCATCATGGGTGCAGATCAGGAAGGTTCCACCTTCCTCGCGGTTGACCTCGCCCATGAGGTCGAGGACCTGGCCCGCCGAGCGCAGGTCCAGATTGCCCGTCGGCTCATCGGCGATCACCAGTTCGGGGCGGTTCATCAGGGCCCGCGCTATAGCCACCCGCTGCTTCTGCCCGCCCGACAGCCGCGAGGCCGGGAAGTGCGCCCGATCGGCCAGACCGACCCTTTCCAGAAGCGATAGGGCCCGACGGCGCATCTCGGGGGAAATGCCGCCCGCCGGGGCCGCCGCCGGAAAGGCCACATTTTCCATGGCCGAAAAGTCAGGCAGCAGATGATGAAACTGGAAGACAAACCCCAGCCGCTGGTTGCGGAAGGCCGCCCGGGCCTTTTCCCCCATGTCGTCCACCCTCTGTCCGGCGATCTGGATCTCACCCTCGGTCGGCCGCAGCAGCAGACCCAGGATCGACAGCAGGGTGGACTTGCCCGAACCTGAGGCCCCCACCAGGGCCACCAGTTCCCCGGGGGCCAGATCCACATCGATGCCGCGCAGCACCTGGGTTTCCTCATCGCCATTGCGGAAGGTCATGACCACGCCGCGCGCCTGAAGCACCGAGCTCATTGCTGGATTGCCTCCAGGGGATCGATCCGTGCGGCAGAACGGGCCGGGAAGGCCGAGGCCAGCACCGCACCCAGGGTGGTAAGGATCAGCACCGCCACATAACCACCGCGCTCTGGGGCGATGGGCAGGGGCGGGGTCCCGTCCGCGCCGGTCAGGGAGGCCAGGAAGGTGCAGAGCCCATAACCGCTCAGGCAGCCGAGCAAACCGCCGGCCAGGCCAATCAGCAGCCCCTGCAGCATGAACACCGCTACGATGAAGCGCCCGGAAATGCCGAACGCGCGCATGATCCCCACCTCGCTCCGCCGGCGATAGGCTGACAGCACCAGGGCGCTGGCCACACCGATGATGATCGAGATCAGCGAGAAGATCTGGATCAGGGTTCCTGTGCGCCCCTGGGCGTCGAGGGCGGCCTCCAGGTTCAGGTTCTTGTCCTGCCAGGGGGTGGCGCGAAGGCCTGTGGCACCGGCCAGGAAGTCGGCCACCTCCCGCGCCCGGCCTGGCTCGTCGAGCTTGACCTCGATATTGGTCACGCCTTCGGGCAGGTTGAACAGGGGACGGGCGGTCTGCAGGGACATGAAGGCGACCCTGGAATCCAGGCTCTGCAGCCCCGTCTTGAAAATCCCCCTGACCGTCAGTAGGCGCTCGCCACCCCGATCGGTTCGCAGCAGCACCGGCTGGCCCGCCGTCAGACCCAGATCCTTGGCCAGTTCCACCCCGATGAGCAGACCATCGGCACCCAGGGCGCCCTGGCCACTGACCAGGCTGGGCGTGATCGGGGTGATGGCGTCCAGACCTTCGGGCTCGAGCCCCGTGACGGATACAGGCTGTACCGCCTCGCCCTTGACCAGGAAGGCGTTACCGCTGATTTGCGGGCTGAGCCCGGCCACGCCGGACTGGCTGCGGATCAGGTCGACCGTGGAGCTCCAGGTGCGAATCTGGCTGCGTTGAAAGGTTGAGATCAGCGCCACGCCCTCGGTCCGAACGCCGTCGTCTCCCGGCAGGATCTGCGCCAGGCGGGTGGCGGGCTCCAGGGTCACATGGGCGCTATTGCCTGTGACCTGTTCGGTCAGGTTTATGGCCAGCCCTTCGATCAGGGCGGTGATAAAGATGAACACCGTCACCCCGAGAGCCACGCCCGTAACCAGCAGCACGGTCTGGGCAGGGTTGGAGGTCAGGTAGCGTCGGGCCACCGTGAGGGCGAACATGGCCTAGGACCCGTCCGGGGAAGCAACCGAGGTCGCCACCGGTCGAACCTTTTCCCCCGGTCGAAGCCCGGCGGGTGCAAGGACCAGTCGGTCGCCAGCGGACAATCCGCTCTCGATGATTGCGCCCTGCGATGGCCAGCGGGCGATGACGATATCCCTGACCCGGATGGTGTCCTCGGCGTCCACCACATAGGCCTTAGGTGCGGTCGTGGCGTCGACCACTGAAAGTCGGGGGATGACGATGGCGGCAGGGCGCACGGCAACAACAATGGTCACGTCCACCGAGCGGCCCGGGGCGAGGTTCGTTCCTGTCTCCGGGCGGACCCTGACCAGTCGGCCCCCCGTGGCGGAGTCCACCTTGGGGGAGATTTCACTGACCATGGCGGCGAAGCGGGCCTCGGCGCCTGAGGCCGCAGCGCGGGCGGTCATGCCGGGGGCCAGCGCGTCGGCATAGGCTTCATCCACCTCCGCCAGAATCTCCACGCCGTCCAGGGACCCAAGCTCGAACAGGGGGGTGGCCGCAGCGATCACCTGACCGCTGTCCACGGGACGGGCCAGGATCAGACCGGCCATGGGCGCGCGAACTACAAACTCCTGGCTTCGGGCGGTGGAGGCTCTGGCCGTGGCCTGGGCGGCGGCGACATTGGCTTCGGCGGTGCGCAGGACGGCCCTGACCTGGTCAAGGGCTGCCTGGGCGGCGAAGCCCTGTCGGGCCAGGGTTTCGGTACGTTGGACGGCCAGTCTGGCCTGGGCGGCTTCAGCCTGAGCTGCGCGGACCCGAGCGGAGTCAGCTTCGCCCTGGGCGGCCTCAACCACGGCCAGTATCCGGGCCAGGGGCTCTCCCTGAGCCACCTGATCGCCCTCGTCCCGCATCATCTCGACCACTTGGCCGGGATTGGGCGAACGCACCTCCACAAGGTCAATGGGACGCACGCGACCGACGACGGCCAGGACCAGCTCTGTGGCCTCAGGGGCCAGGGTGGTCACCGCCACCTCCGTGGGGCGACGGCTGAGCATGAAGGCTGTTGCGGCGATGAGCGCCACCACCAGCACCAGAACGGCGAGCTTGAGCCTTCCGCGCCCCTTCATCGGCAGACCTCATGGCGGTGGGAACAGGCAGGCGCGGTCATGGCGTCCCTTTCGGAGTCCCTATGTCGGCGAAGCCCCAGCCCTGCATCAAGGCCCGAAGCCGACCCAGGTCAACCCGTGGCGGTGAGTCCAACACAGTCCATGATGTGGGCCCATTCCGCGGCGCTCACCGGCTGAACCGAGAGTCGGAAGGCGGTGACCAGGGCCATGGTCTTCAACGCAGGGTCGGCCTTGGCCTCAGCCAGGGTGAAAGGGCGGGGCAGGGGCACCTTGGCTCGGACATCGACGCAGACAAAGACCCCCTTGGGATCGCTGGCGTCTGGGTAGGCTTCGGTGATCACCTCGCAGACCCCAACGATCTCCTTCCCAGTCTGGGAGTGATAGAAGAAGGCCTGGTCGCCGACCTGCATGGCCATCAGATTGAGTTTGGCACTGTGGTTTCGCACGCCCGTCCAAGGTTCCCCGCGGTCACCGCAGGCCACCAGATCGTCCCAGGAAAATGCGTCCGGTTCGGACTTCAGCAGCCAGTAGGCCATGGGGCCAGGTCCTCCCGGACGGCCCCTAGGGCCGCGATCTAGATAGCGAGCGGGGCATCATAGCCGGTGAGCTCAAGATAGCCTCGCCCGCCCGGCGTCCGTACAGCGCCTTCCCAATAGACCGGGCCAATGGGCCGGCTGTCGAGTTCCTGATCCGCAAAAAGGGGCTCCAGGCGCCAGACCCGGGGCCCCTCCGGCAAGCGGACACGAATGTCACGAGTGATCGGATAGAGGGCCCCTGTCCGGGGGGAGCGCCACTGACGTCGGGTGTCGAACCGAACATCCCCTGGTGCGAAGGGGGTAAGCTGGCCCTCTGGGCTGCGGAACGAGCCCCCGGCCCAGACGGCCTTGCCCTTGGCGTCGCGCACCTCGAAGGCGGTCAGGGCCCCGCCATCATCGAGATTGATCCCCGCCCAGTCCCAACCGACCGCCCGGGCATCCAGCAGGGTTGAAGACCATTCCTGATCAAGCCAGGCCTCCCCGCTGACCGGCTGGCGGCGCCCCTCGCGGCTCAGGGTGCCGGTCACCTTCAGGTGTGGCAGGCTGTAATAATAGCTGGCCTGGTCGGCACCCGGGCCTTTGCGGCTGAACCCCTGTTGCCCCTGAAGGAGCACGGGCTGGGTCGGAGTTAGAGCCAGGTCCAGGGCGAAGTCGGCGTCCCCCGCATGGGTCCTCAGCACGCCTTTGGCATCCCGCCTGAGCCGCCAGTCGTCCAGCACCAGGTCCATGTCGCCCACCTTGGCCTCGGCCAGGCCAAACCCCGCCCGGGCGATCCGCTGGGCATGGATCAACCGACCCATAGCCGGATCAGAAATAGCGGCATGGGCGAAGATCACCTGTCGCGGAGAGAAGGTGCTGGGATTGCCGGGGTCGGCCGCTGTTCGGACCCGGAAGAAGGTGATCTGGAAGCCGATGGGCTGGCCCGCTGCCTGCAACCAGCCGGTCACATACCACCACTCGGTGCGGAAATCAGGATGAGCCCCATGGTCGGTAGGGAAGCTCAGGCGCCGTCCTGGCCTGACCGGGGCAAAGGTGACGGGCAGGGATCTGGGCTGGGCGAGGCCCAGGCCCCCAGGCACCAGCAGCCCGGCTGCCAGGAGAGCTGCGAAGGCGCGGCGGGGAAACATCACCAGTCCTCCCGCACGGCGCGGATGGCGCTATCGGACAGGGCACCCCGACCGGAGAGGACCGCGGCCCCTGCCGAGGTGACCACCAGCGCCGCCCCCAGGCTGGACAGCAAGATCCAGGGCAGCCGCGTCTCCATGGTCCAGTTAAAGGACTGTGGATTGACCACATGGATCAGCACCTGGCTCATCACCACCCCCAGCGTCAGGCCTGCCAGGGCACCAATCGCCCCCAGCAGCGCCCCTTCGGCGGCCAGCATCTGCATGATCTGACCCCGTCGGACCCCCACATGGCGCAACATGCCGAACTCCTTACGGCGGGCCAGGGTCTGGGCAGAGAAGGTGGTGGCCACCCCCGCCAGCCCGACCAGAATGGCGATGGCCTCCAGGGCATAGGTGACGGCGAAGGAGCGGTCGAAAATTCGTAGCGCCACAGCACGGATTTCCCGAGGTTCGGCGAACTCCGCCCCGGCGGCGATGGTGTCTGGCAGTTGGCCTCGAAGCGCCGCCATCGCGGCCTTAGGCTCAACCCCCGGTGCCAGGCTGATAGCGGCCTCAGCCCGCGTGGGGTCGCCGGTCAGTTGAGTGTAGGCGGCCTGATCCATCACCAGGGCCCCGAACTGGTTGGAATAGTCCCGCCAGACCCCGGCCACATAGATCTTGGTTTCGGGGGCGATGGGCAGGACGAGGGGGTCTCCGGGTTGCAGGTCATAGAGCCTGGCCATGGGTTCCGAAATCCAGACTGCCAGGCCGTCGCCCCGGGCCTGACGGCCTACCAGCGGCAAACCAAGGCCTGCGCCACCCTCAGATCCCCCCCGGGCGCTGACCTGGACCGCAGGGCGATCAGGGTCGAGCCGGAGGTTGAAGCTGTGGCGGAACTCCACAGCGGCCGCCGCCGGGGTCGCGGCCAGTCGCGCCTGGATGGCGGGATCAAGGGAGAGGCCCGGCTCAAGTCGCATATAGATGTCTGCGGGCAGGATCTGGACGAGCCAGTCTTCCACCGAGCCCCGGAAGCTGGTGACCATCACCGCCATGGCCACCATCAGGCTGGTGCTGGCGACGATGCCGCAGAGGGCTACGGCCGCCTGCCGGGGCGCGCCCCAGAGCCTGGCGATGGCCAGGGCCAGGGCCGGCGGCGGGGCAGGGACCCGTCGCAGGGGGGCCAGCAGGCCTCGGGCCAACCAGGGCATGGCACCGACTCCGCCGGCGAGGATCAGGGCGATGGCCCCGTAGCCAAACAGGGGAATACCCGCGATCGGCGGCCCAAGGGCGGCAAGTCCGCCGGCCGCCAGCAGGCCGAGACTGATCCAGGGCGGCGGCTGGCCCGTCGGATCCACGGTCTCGCCTGCGCCGGATTTGAGGGCGACAGCGGCAGGGCTGCGCTCGGCTTCCAGGGCGGGAAACAGACTGCCCAGGACGGCAATGGCGACGCCGAGGCCAAAGATCACTGCCGCCGCCACTGGCGTGAAGACCAGGGGAGGGCGGCCATTGCTGAAAAACCCGCCCCCAAGGTCGCCGCCCAGCAGCCGAAGGGCCAACTCCGCCAGGCCAACGCCAAGCGCCACCCCCAGGGCTGCGCCGACCAGTCCCAGCACCAGCCCTTCGACCAGCACCTGGCCCAGCATCCCTCGGGCCGGCAGGCCCAGGACCCGAAGCAGGGCAAACTGCGGCCGGCGTCGGGTCACCGAAAGGGACTGGGCCGAATAGACCAGGAAACCGCCGGTGAGCAGGGCCACCAGGGCCAGCATCTGAAGATTGACCCGATAGGCCCGCGAGAGGCTTTCGGTGCGGCGCATCTCGCTCTGGGGTGTGACCAGGGCGGCCTCAGGCGGCAGCCGTGTCTGAACAGCACGCTCCACAGCGCTACGGTCCACGCCGGGGGCAAGTCTGAGGTCCAGGCGTTGCAGCCGCCCCAACTGATTAAACCGCCATTGGGCGGCGGCGATGTCGATCACCGCCAGGGCCCGGTCGCCGCTGACCCCCTCAAGGACCCCGACAATGCGGAAGGTCGCAATCTGGCCAGCCGCCGTGATCTGGATCTGGTCGCCGACCTTTAGCCCGGCTTGCTGCAGAGCGGCGGGCGACAGGGAGACGGCGTCCAGATCAAACACCGCCTCTGCGGTGGTTACCCCACTGTCTCCGGCGGCTGGCCTAGCCAGCAGGTTTGGCGTCACCCCCGCCGCGCGCAAGGGGTCCAGGCCCAGCAGGGTCAGGGCTCCTCCGTCTGCGTTGCGCGCGCGCAATTCGACGATGGGACTTGCGATCGCCACCCCCTGCACCCGCGCCAGGGTAGGATAGAGGCCTTCCTCGAAGCCCTTGGAGCTGACCGCCTGGACCTGGAGATCGGCCGCCCCGCTGACGCTGCGCACAGCACCGGCGAATTCATCCAGGGCCGATCGGTTCACCAGATGAATGGCCAGTCCCAGCCCAACCCCCACAGCGATGGCCAGGACGGCTGCCAGGGTACGGCCAGGCTGGGCCCGCCACTCCCCCAAGACCATCCAGGCCAGCAGGCGGGCGCTGAGCCCTGCCGTAGCTGTCGCGCCGGGCCTAGGTGCCATGGGCGACCAGCCCTTGGGCGGTAAGCGTGAGCACTCGGTCAGCCGCCGCCGCTGCCCGTTCGGAATGGGTGACGATCACGCTGGCTGCGCCTGAGGCCCGCAGGCGCTCACAGAGCAGGGTGAGGACCACATCGGCTGTCTGGGGATCAAGGTTGCCAGTAGGCTCGTCAGCCAGCACCAGGGCTGGCCGGTGGACCAGGGCGCGGGCCAGGGCGATGCGCTGCATCTCGCCACCGGACACCTGGGCTGGAAAGTCGCCGCCCCGCCCTGTCAGCCCCACCTGGTCAAGCATGGCGGTAGCTTCTGCCAGGGCTTGGGTTTCCCGCCGCCGCGCCAGGATCAGGGGCAGGGCCACGTTCTGCGCCAGGGTCAGGTGAGGCAGGATATGGAAGGCCTGGAAGACAAAGCCGATCTTGTCCCGGCGCAGGCCGGTTCGGGCGTCGTCGTCCAGGGCGGCGAGATCGATCCCGTCGATCTCAATGCGTCCGGCATCGGCCTGATCAAGACCCGCGATCAGATTGAGCAGGGTGGACTTGCCCACGCCGGACTCGCCCATGATGGCGATAATCTCTCCTGGTGCCAGTCGTAAGGCCAGGTCTGAGAACAGCAGGCGTCCGCCCGGTACGCGCTTGGCCAGGTTGGTGATGTCTAAGGGGGACAAAGGGGAGGGGACCGCGACCATGGTCGCCAGATTAGAGGGGCCGGAAGGGTCCGTCGCGCCTCAATGTCAGATGGGTCGGGGCCAGAATGACCCGGGGCAGAAAGGTCGAGGCCCCGGTCGTTGCCGACCGGGGCCTCTGTCTTTTAGCCGTAGCCTTTAGCCTTTAGGCCTTCTGGAGCTGGCCGGCGGACATCTTGCCCGACTTACGGTCCTTTTCGAGCTCGAAGGAGAGCTTGTCGCCTTCGTTCACCGAGCTCATGCCCGCTTGTTCAACGGCGCTGATGTGAAGAAACACGTCGGCTCCGCCATCATCGGGCTGAATGAAGCCATAGCCCTTCGTGGCGTTGAACCACTTCACTGTTCCGGTCGTCATAGTTTGCTCATTTCCTGTAGCTTGCGCGATACCCTGTACCGATAGATTGGTCGCTGGCAAACAAATCCCTGCATTTTTGACGAAAGAATCTCGCGCGCCAGGCGAAGGACGCTCTTGCTCATCATGCTCTAGGACCGGTTTTGGCCTTGAAAACGGGTCGAGCCCTGAGCCTTGGGTTGGCAAAAACCCCATGTTCTGCATGGCTTTAGGCCGCGAGCAGGTAACCCTCGGGCGGTGACGTACGAAGGTCCTATGATGTTTTTCGCAAAGGGACGGGCAGACATGGACCGACGGCGGCTGATCGGGCTGGGAATTGGCGTTGCGGCCTCGGTTGCCGGGCGCAGGGCCGGCGCAAGTCCAGCCGCGGCTGCGGGTCCGCAGGCCTTTGACCGCCTGCTGAGCCGCTATGCGCGTCCTGGAGCGGGGGCGATCAACCGGGTTGACTACCGGGCCTGGCGCGCCAATGCCGCAGACCGCGCCGCACTGGACACCTATGTCGCCGCCCTGCAGGCCAGTAGCCCGAAGGGCAAGTCCCGCCCTGAGCAGGTCGCCTATTGGTGCAATCTCTATAATGCCGAGACCCTGCGGGTGGTGCTGGATGCCTATCCGGTGAAGTCGATCCTATCCATCCGGCCGACGCTGGTTTCATTTGGCCCCTGGAAGGCCAAGACCCTGCGGGTGGATGGCGCGCGCCTGTCGCTGCACGAGGTGGAACATGAGATCCTGCGGGGCCTTGGCGATCCGATGATCCACTACGGACTGAACTGCGCCTCGATCAGCTGCCCCAATCTGCCCCTGCGCGCCCTGCGCGGCGCCACCCTGACGGCGGATCTCGACCAGGCGGCGCGGGACTACGTCAACCACCCCCGGGCCGTGCAGTTCACCGGCAAGGGCTTGGTGCTGTCCTCGATCTACAAGTGGTACCGCGAGGACTTTGGCGACACTGACGCCGACATCCTCCGCCACCTATCGGCCTTCGCCGCCCCGCCCCTGCGCGCGGTGCTCGACCGGCGACCGGCCATCACCGGCTACGCCTATGACTGGGACCTCAACGCCCGGGCTTGAGATCGCGCGCAGGCGTCAAGGACAAGCAGACCAGCATCCTGGAAGGGCTGGTCAGGCGCGCCATATGAGCTTGGGAATGGAATGGTCGGAGTGGCAGGATTCGAACCTGCGACCCCCGCGTCCCGAACGCGGTGCTCTACCAGACTGAGCCACACTCCGACTTGGAGGCGGCCTTATAGAGGAGCGATTTCGGCGCCGCAAGCGACCGGAGGGCCGTTGCATCTGGAATCGGCTTTTGCTATCTCCACGCCCTCGCGGCGGGGGGATACGCTCCGCCGTCATTCCTGCTGGGGAATGGTGTAATGGTAACACAGCGGTTTTTGGTACCGTCATTCTAGGTTCGAGTCCTAGTTCCCCAGCCAGTTTTTTCCTTCAAAATCAAAATCTTGAGCCGATCTTGGTCGCTCCTAAATTTCCTCTTGGATGTAGGATGCATTCCTACGTCCTGTAAACGGGACCGGCTTAAGCTCTTACTTTGCGGGAAGCATGGCTGCACCCGAATGACGGCGTGGCTGCCAGCAGTCGAGGCCCAAGCGGGGGCTAACCTGTTTGAGTTTGCCGGGCGGCCTGAGCCCTTGCCTGAAGTCGCGAGCATGTGGATCACGCAATTATAGCGACGCTCTTCGTGTTGCAACTGTTCCGCGAATTGCGCACACTTCGCAGGCCTCTTAGCTGGGTGAAACACCGGACTTGCGAGGTGTCACTCTATGCCGGGCGCGTAGCCAGGCTGAATTCGATTGCGCGGGATTGGGCGCCGACTTCGGAATCCGGAGCCGGTCCCGGCCTGCGTCTCGGCACCGGCTCCGGATTCCGAAGTCGGCCGCTTTAAGTAAGAGGATCTGTGGTTGGATCACCCGCTGATTGAGGAAGCAAATAGTAACCTCCGCAAGCGGGTGATCCAGCTTCTCCAAATGGGCTACAGCGTAGCTCGGGGTGGAAACATTGTCTTTGTGTGTGGCGGAAATGAAGTTCACCACATGAGGACCAGATTCCGACAGTATTGTGCAGCTCATCTTAGCGAATTCGAGATATTTTTCCCTGAATTCGCAATGAAAGACTATTTTTCTTCATCCATTCCGGAGCCATTCGATATTGCTGACTTTGAGTATATTGTTGGCGAGTTATCGCATGCCATCGTTATATTCCCAGAGGCGCCTGGTTCATTTGCGGAGACTGGATATTTTTCTGCCATAGATAAATTGTCAGAAAAGACAATTCTAGCCCTAGACGCTCCAAGACAAGAATTCGATAGTTTTATTTCAATGGGTCCAGCGAAAAAGATCGCTGCAAAGTCTATCTTCCAACCGAATGTGCAGATGGATTACCAAGAGCCGACATTTGAATTAGTCGCATCGAGAATTAGGCGTCTGTCAGTCGCGAAAAATAGAAAACTTCTGAAAGTTGAAAGGTTTAATGATCTTACCGCCTTTGAACTATTTGCCCTCATACATCGTATTGTGACAATTCTGTCAATCGCAACGATTGACGATATCATATATATAATGAGAGGCATTTTTAAATCCATAGTATCCGTTTCGAAAATTCGGCATATGGCTTCAATTCTTGTGGGATGCGAATACATAAAATCAATTGGAAAATATGGACACTATTATGCAAGAAAAGACAAATCTACTCTTTTAGAGGTCAGAAGCGGATTTGTAAATCAAGAGACAGACATAAGAATTCTTTTGGCCGGCATATATGAAGTTGGAGATTCCGAGTTTATCGAAATCATAGAGGCGTCGATGAATGCTGATTGATCGATTGTGCAAGCAGACAGGCCTAACGCGCGCGCAGATTGACCGGTATGCGGAAACTGCGTCCAATCGATATAAGACTTATTCAATTTTGAAGCGCAATGGTAATGAACGAATTATTTCTCAGCCCAGTCGAGAAATTAAAGCCTTGCAGCGATGGTTGGTGAGGGTGCTTTTTCAGCATTTTCCAGTTCACCAGTCTGCGACCGCTTATGCGAAGGGGTCTAGTATTCGAATTAATGCGGAGCGTCACGTCGACTCAAACTATACGCTTAGAGTGGACTTTCAGGACTTTTTTAGCTCATTCCGTTCTGAAGATGTTGGCAGATTTTTGAGTGTATCAAACCAAAAATTGAATTTTGATATTAGATTAGAAGATATTTCGATCATCACAAAAATTGTTTCACGGCATGGCAGGTTAACTGTTGGGGCGCCATCATCGCCGATGCTAACAAATATAATGATGTACGACTTTGATTATCATTTGAATAAATGGGCGTGCGAGCGCGATGTCGTGTATACAAGATACGCAGATGACATTTTTCTTTCGGCAATGAAAGGAGAGCACTTAAATGGAGCGATGGGGTCTATATCAAGTTTTGCGAGTGATTTTGTATTAGCTGATATAAAAATAAATAGTCAAAAGACGGTCTTTCTTTCCAGAAAGGCGCGTAGATCTATTACAGGTTTAGTAATTACAACTGATAGAGATGTATCTATAGGTAGAGATCGGAAACGTAAGATAAAATCATTAATATATTTACAGAAAATGGGAATATTAGAGAATTCAAAACTATCATACTTGCGAGGGATGTTGTCTTTTATTTCTGATGTAGAACCTGAATTCTATGAGACCTTGTCGCGTAAGTTTGGCGATTCATTTGTTTCGGCGATTATGAATGGAGCAGAGACTGGTGTCGAGGACGCTCTGTTCTGACGGTTCTTTGACAAAGATAAATCGGAATGCGCCCGGATTGTCCAATGTACGCTTGGGCTTTCCGACTAAGTTTCTGATCTTATTGGCGAAGTTAGAAGTGCAATTTTCAGTTAGTGTATTGAACTAGCTATAGCATCTAGCGGTTTTTGGTACCGTCATTCTAGGTTCGAGTCCTAGTTCCCCAGCCAACGAATTCAATCAATTAGTGCCATATCAACCCCCCTGCGCCAGGGCGCGGATAGGGCGTCCGGACGGGTCCTGCACCGGCTTTCCGGGTGATGCCCCGTGGAACTGCGGCGATGGCCTTCAACCCCCTGGCCCTGGTTCTGGACTTCGGTCGTCACCACATCGGCTTTGATGTTCTACGGGCGGTTTCAGAGGGCGGTCTTCCCATGACCCAGTCGCGCTTTCGCAAGGTGCCGTCCTCTCGGGCGGCCCGGCTGGCGTTCTTTGGCCAGATGGCCGGCGGGGTGGCCGGCGGCATGATCGCCGAGGGGGCCCGGCGGCTGGCCAGCGGCCAGCGGCCCCAGCTGTCGGACCTGCTGCTGACCCCAGGCAACGCCCTGCGTGTGACCGAGCAGCTGTCTCGCCTGCGTGGTGCGGCCATGAAACTGGGTCAGATGATTTCCATGGATGCCGGTGATCTGCTGCCAGCCGAGCTGACCACGATCCTCGCCCGCCTGCGGGACGCAGCACATTTCATGCCGCAGGGCCAGCTGAATGCGGCCCTGGCGAAGGCCTGGGGACCGGATTGGCGCCCCCGTTTCGCCAGCTTTGACATGACCCCTATCGCGGCGGCCTCCATCGGTCAGGTGCACCGGGCGACCCTGCCAGATGGTCGGGTCTTGGCGATCAAGGTGCAGTATCCCGGCGTGGCCGCCAGCATCGACGCCGACGTGGACAATGTGGCGGGTCTGCTGCGGCTGACCGGGCTTTTGCCTGACGGTCTGGACATCGGACCGCTGCTGGCGGAGGCCAAGCGCCAGCTGCACGAGGAGGCCGACTATGGGCGCGAGGCCGAGCAGATGCGCCGCTACCGGGCCTTCCTCGGACAGGACCGGGCGTTTGTCTTGCCATCGCCGGTGGACGACCTGTGCGCCGACGGGGTCCTGGCTATGGACTTCATCCCGGGCCAGCCCATCGAAGCCCTGCTGACCGCCCCCCAGACCCGGCGCGATGGGGCCATGGCCGCCCTGGCCAGGCTCACCCTGCGAGAGCTGTTTGAATTCGGCTATATGCAGACCGACCCCAGCTTCGCCAACTATCGCTGGCAGGCTGAAACCGGACGGATCGTGCTGCTGGATTTCGGCGCGGCCATGGCTGTGCCCCCGGCCACCGCCCAGGCCTATCGCCGTCTGGCGCAGGCGGGACTGGCGCAGGATCATGCGGCCGTGCGCACAGGCTTGCTGGACGCCGGCTTTGTCTCCCAAGCGACCCTGGAGCGCCAAGGCCTGGCCACCGACGCGGTGATCGAGGTCCTGCTGGAACGGCTGGGCCGGCCAGGACTGTTTGACTTCGCTGACCGGGCCTTTGTCGAGGAGGTGCGCCGCAACGCCGAGGCCATCGGGGCTGATCGCGGCGCCTGGCATGTGCCCCCGGCCAGCACCCTGTTTATTCAGCGCAAGGTCACGGGCATGGCCCTGCTGGCCATGCGGATGCAGGTCCGCCTTCCCCTGCGCGAGATGGTGTCGGGCTTCGTCAATGCGCCGTTGGTCTGAGCCGACTCGCCGCCAGAACAGAGCCAGAGGCCCCCATGCCCCGGATGCGACAGAAGTCCGACCTGCCCACCAGGGTCTGCGTCACCTGCGCCCGGCCGTTCAGCTGGCGGCGCAAGTGGGCCAAGGACTGGGACCAGGTGAAGTACTGCTCAGACCGTTGCAGGGCGGCCAGGCCCGGCCAAGGTCCAACCGACCGGCAGGGGGAATGATCGATTGAGGTGGGGCGCGTCCTAGAGCAGGCGGCGCATCTCCGGCGTCATCAGCTGTTCCCGGGGACTTTCGCGCACCTCATAGGCCCAGGCCTCGGGCAACTCCGCCAGCAGCGCCTTGCCTGGCCCCTCCAGGTTCAGCCACTCCAGACCTTCCGCCAGACTAAGCGTCGGCGGCGCGCGGTCATGGAAGGGGACGATATCGGCGGGCGCAGGGCCGGTGACAAAGGCGAAGCTCTCCAAGCCACCCGGCAGGTCCTGTGGTTCGGACCGCTCCCAGAGGCCAGCAAAGACCCGCACGTCGTCCCCGGCCCAGGCGATTTCGTGGCGGGTCTTGGGACGCCCCTTTTTCCAGCCTTCGGGTTCGGAGTACTCAATGAAGCTGGTCAGGGGTACGAGGCAGCGCCGGCGTCGATAGGCCTCCCGGAAGGTCGGGGCGGTGTCTACCGTCTCGATCCGGGCATTGGTGCAGAGGTTCCGCCAGGCGTTGAGCGGCCCCCGGTGGAAGGCGGGGACCAACCACCAGCGCATCTCCAGTCCCTCCAGACCGGCGGCCGGATCGGCCGGATCCAGGGCCCGCAGGACGGTGGTACGATCGGTGGGCCGGATCGGATCCTCCAGGTCACGGTTGGGTTCGGCGTCGGCCCAGGTGATCGGGATATTGATCTCGGAGAAACGCTCGGTGAGCGACCCGCGGGCGACCCGTTTCTGATACTCATTGCACATGGTCGGGCCAGGCCTTCAGGGGCAGCATCAGGCGCGCCGCGCGGTCTCGATGATCACCGGCTTCTTCAGCCACTGGTCTTTCTGTTCGACGAACTTGGTCTCGCCGCCGGTGGGCTGGGCGAGGATCTTCTGAGCGTTGGACAGGCCAGACACGACCTTGCCGAAGACGGCGTAACCGAGGTTGTCCCCAGGTTCGCCCGGCTGGGCGTCGAGGAAGGTCTGGTCGCCCAGGCAGATGAAAAACGTGTTGGTCGCCGTGCCAGGCGCAAACCGCCCGAGCGAGATCGCACCATGAACGTGACTTAGCCCCGTCATGGTGGTGCTCTCGTGCCGGATCGGCGCGAAAGGCCGGGACTTGGCCGGCGGCTGAGCGACGATGGTGCCCTGGGTGGGGGCCCAGTCGTTGCGGGCGGCCCGGAAGAAGCTGCCCCCATCATAGGCCTTGGCATCCACATAACGCAGGAAGTTGGCGCTGGTCAGCGGTGCCCGCTTGTCCTCGAGTTCGATGGTGATCGGGCCAAGGCTGGTCATCATCCGCACCCTGGGCTTTGCCCCCTGGGCCAACACCATCTGCGGGGCGGCCATGACGAGGCCCGCGCCAAGAAGCAGGCTTCGACGGGGAAGGGACGATGAGGACATGGCGGCTCCTGCGATTGAGGTCACCAGCCTAACGCCCGTTGGCAGAAAGTGGGACCCGGATTAGCGGGAGCCGCCAGGTTCCTCCACATCGCCTTTGAGGAAGCCGTCTAGACGCCGCTGAGCGCCAGGCCTGGGGCGTCCGGGGCGCAGGTTACGCCGCCGTTCAGCGTCTTCTGCATCCAGACGATGTCCACCCAGCGGCCGTGCTTGTAGCCAAGACCTTGGGCGGTGCCCAGGTGGGTGAAGCCGAGCGCGCTGTGCAGGCCGATGGAGCCGGCATTCTGTGAATCCCCGATCACCGCCATCATCTGGCGGATGCCGATGGCCTCGCAGGCCGCGATCACGGCCGTTAGAACCGCCCGGCCCACCCCGCGTCCTTGGGCGTCGGGCGCCACATAGACGCTGTCCTCCACCGTGTAGCGATAGGCCGCCCGCAGGCGGAAGGGGCCGGCATAGGCATAGCCCAGCACCGCGCCGGCCTCCTCGGCCAACAGATAGGGCAAGCCCCGTCCCACGATGGACTCACGGCGCTGGTTCAGCTCCTGAGCCGAAGGCGGGACCTCCTCGAAGGTGCCAAAGCCATGCAAGACGTGGTGGCCGTAAATCTCGGCCAGGGCGGCCATGTCGGAGGCGTCAGCCGGGCGGACAATCATTGGGCCCAATCCTTGTCGAGCGCCCAGACGGCAAAGGCGTAGTCGAGCGCAATCTCCTTCAGGAAATCGAACCGACCTGAGGCCCCGCCATGGCCGGCCTCCATATTGATCTTCAGCAGGATGGGCGCCGCGCCTGTGGTCTGGTCGCGCAGCCGCGCCACCCACTTGGCCGGCTCCCAATAGGTGACCCGAGGGTCTGACAGACCGCCGGTGGCCAGGATCGGCGGATAGGCCTTTGGGCTCACCTGATCATAGGGGCTGTAGCTGGCGATGGTGTCATAGGCCTGCGCGTCGGTGAGGGGATTGCCCCACTCAGGCCATTCGGGCGGGGTCAGAGGTAGGCTCGCATCGCTCATGGTGTTGAGCACGTCGACAAATGGGACCGCCGCAATGATCGCCCCCCAGAGGTCGGGGCGCATATTGGCCACCGCGCCCATGAGCATCCCCCCGGCCGAGCCGCCATAGGCCGCAATCTGCCCTTTTGTGGCGTAGTTCTCCGCCACCAGATGTTCAGCGCAGGCGATGAAGTCGATGAAGGTATTGGTCTTCTTCGCCTTACGGCCGTCCATGAACCAGCCCCAGCCCTTGTCCGAACCGCCGCGGATATGGGCCGTGGCCCAGATCCAGCCCCGGTCCACTAGGGAGAGATTGCGGATGGAGAAACTGGCGTCCATGGCGTGGCCATAGGAGCCATAGCCGTAGAGCAGGAGCGGCGCGGACCCATCAACGGGGGTGTCGCGGCGCATCAGCAGGGTGATCGGCACCTCTTCCCCATCGGCGGCTTTGGCATAGAGCCTGCGGGCCACATAGGCGTCCGGGTCGTGGCCGGACGGAACCTCCTGTGTTTTGCGCAAGCTCCGCTGGCGGGTGGCCATGTCATAGTCGAACCACTGCCGGGGCGTGGTGGGCGACTGATAGACGAAACGGGTCACGGTGGTGTCGTATTCCAGGCCGCCCTCCAGGTGCAGGGCGTAGGCCTCTTCCTCGAACCCCACGATGTGTTCCTCGCCATCTCGGGTCATCACCGCCATCTGGTCGAGGGCATTGACCCGCTCCAGTCGCACCAGATGGCCGGCATAGGCAGCAAAGCCCGTGATGTAGCGGCCTGGCTGATGGGGCACAAAGTCACGCCAGCTGGCGCGGACAGGCAGGGGTTCGGGAGAGACGCACAGCTTGAAGTCCACGGCCCCGTCAGCATTGGTGCGGATCACCCAGCGGTCGCTCCAATGGTCGGCTTCATAGCGCAGGCCGGTGGTGCGGGGTTCGATGCAGACCGGGGCGGCGGCGGGGTCGCCTGCTGGAATGACCCAGATCTCAGTGGTTTCCTGGTCGCCCACATGGATGACCACATGGCTGTCATCAGAGGTCGTCCCGACCCCCAGGAACATGCCCTCGTCCTTTTCCTCATAGACCAGCACATCAGCCCCGCCTCGGGCCGGCCGGCGGAAGACCTTGGCCGGGCGGGCGTTCTCATCCCGCCAGATCCAGAACAACCATTGTGAATCCGGCGAGAAGGTGAAGTCGCCATAGGCGCTTTCCATGGCACCCGGCAGGTCTTCGCCGGTGACCAGATCGCGGACGCGGACCGTGTAGTATTCCGACCCCTGCTCATCGGCGGCCCAGGCATAGAGCCTGTGGTCGGGGCTATGGCTGGCACCGCCCACCTGGAAATAGGCCTTGCCCTTGGCCAGGGTCTCCTCGTCCAGGAGGATTTCCTCACCGACGTCACCGCCCCGGGGGCGGCGGGCCCGGATCGGGTGCTGGGCCCCTTCCTGGTAGCGGACATAGTATTCCCAGGGGCCGTCGGGGGCCGGGACGCTGGAGTCGTCTTCCTTGATCCGCCCCTTCATCTCGGCGAACAGGTCAGCCTGCAGGGCCTTGGTCCCCGCCAGCATGGCTTCGGTATAGGCGTTTTCCGCCTTCAGGTGCTCGGCGATGTCGGGTCGGAGGGTCGCAGGATCACGCAGGACTTTCTGCCAGTTTTCATCCTTCATCCAGGCATAGTCATCGGTGCGGCGGCGACCCAGTTGGTCCAGGGTCGTTGGCTGTTTGTGGGCGATCGGCGGGGTGGGGCGCTGGGTCATCTGCGCTAGATGCGACGAACAGCGTCGTCTCTCAAGACGCGGTATGTCATATGCCCCGGGTAACGGGGCGCAAAGGGCGTCGTCCCGCCATCTTGTCCCGCGCGGGCAGGTCTGGTTTCACTGGGTCCTGTTAAGCCTCAACCCTTCGAAGGGCGTCCATGATCGCCGATCTTGCCGTCGAGCTGATGCATGCCACCGTTCAGATCGAACAGCCCCTGGGCGACGGCACCCGCACGGTCGGCACGGGCTTTCTGATCAACGCCCCGACCCCCGATGGCCAGCCGCGCACCGTTCTGGTGACCGCCAGCCACGTGCTGCAGCGCATGCCGGGTGCTCAGGCCCGTATCGGCTACCGCATCGCCAACGCCGATGGCAGCTGGAGCTATGCCCCTCAGAGTTTCGAAATCCGCGACGCCGAAGGTGCGCCCCGATGGACGCAGCACCCCAGCCGGGATGTGGCCGCCATTACCATTACTGCGCCGCCGGCCTTCGCCAGGGCGGCCATTCCCACCGACTGGTTGGCCCGGGACGAGACCTTCGCCACCTATGCGGTGGGGGCCGGCGATCAGATGATGGCCCTGGGCTTTCCGCGAGGCCTGTCGGCCAATCCGGCAGGATTTCCCATCCTGAGAGCTGGCCGGGTCGCCTCATTCCCCCTGGCGCCGGTCACGGCCTTTCCCACCTTCCTGCTCGATTTCACGGTCTTCCCCGGCAATTCTGGTGGGCCGGTGTTCATGGCTGAAGGTCTGCGTCGCCGGCCTGGCGGTGGGGAGACCCAGGAGGTCCAGTTCATCGCTGGCCTGCTCACCCAGCAGGTGGAGCTGAAACGCGAGCGGCTGGAAATCGGGATCGTCACCCACGCCCGCTACATCCACGAGACCCTATCCCTGTTGGATGATCCCCAAGCCGAGGTGTCGGTGGCCCAGGTTGATGCCGGTGTTGGCGGGGCCAGGGCGGTGTCGGCGCTCGAGGCGGTGTCGCCCGACCATTGAGCCTTGGCCATCTGCGGCCAAAGAAAAAGGCCCGCGCCGAAACGCGGGCCTTTCGCAGCAAAAACGCCTGATTTAGGCGCCGTAGACCACCGAAATGGTCTCGGCCACGCAGGCGGGTTTGTCCTCGCCCTCGATCTCGATGGTGCACTCGTTCTTCAGCTGAAAGCCGCCAGCCTTGGGCTCGGCGCCGATCAGCTTCTGGCGCATGCGCACCCGCTTACCCACGCGGACCATGTTGATGAAGCGCACCTTGTCCGAGCCATAGTTGATGCCCCGGGTCACGCCCTTGATGGGCAGCATGCCGCCCCCCAGGAAGGGGATCAGGGACAGGGTCAGGTAGCCGTGGGCGATTGGGCCGCCGATTTCCTTAGTGGCCCGCTCCACGTCCACATGGATCCACTGATGGTCGCCGGTGGCTTCGGCGAACTGGTTGACCCGCTCCTGGGTGATCTCAACCCAGTCCGACACGCCGACTTCCTGGCC
The DNA here is from genome assembly GCF_022402485.1 of Phenylobacterium sp. GTDB lineage: Bacteria > Pseudomonadota > Alphaproteobacteria > Caulobacterales > Caulobacteraceae > Phenylobacterium. Next base: position 74,303 of record NZ_JAKRSA010000015.1, read on the forward strand.
GACCAGGCCGGGCAGATCCTTGAATTCCACCGGGTTCATCGCTTGCTCCCTCGAGTTTCAAAACAGGTGTTCGGGTCTATCACCTCGTGCGGCGTGGGCAAGGGTGCAGCGCGCGCCCCTGGCCTGCCGGGGCTCAGACGATCTTGGAGCCTTCCTTGCCCCAATAGGCGTCGCGGATCAGCCGCTTATAGAGCTTGCCGGTGGGGTGGCGGGGCAGTTCGGCCATGAAGTCCAGCATGCGGGGCGATTTCACATGGCTGAGATTGGCCCGGCAGAAGGCCATCAGCTCGGCCCGCAGGTCATCGCCGGCGTCCGCCCAGTTCATGGGCTGGATGACCGCCACGACCTTCTCGCCCATCTCCTCGTCAGGCGCACCGACCACGGCGGCGTCGGCCACCTTGGGGTGGGTAATCAGCAGGTTTTCCAGCTCCTGGGGATAGATGTTCACCCCACCGGAAATGATCATGAAGCTCTTGCGGTCGGTGAGGTAGAGGAAGCCGTCCTCGTCCACCCAACCCACATCCCCAAGGGTGGTCCAGCCGTGCTGGTTGGTGTTCTCCGCCACCTTGTCGGGGGCGTTATGATAGGTCAGGGGCGTGCCGCCGGCGAAATAGACGACGCCCTCGGTGCGCGGCGGCAGGGGTTCGCCGTCATCGCCGCAGATCTTCACCTCGGCGGTCGTGCCCTTGCCCACCGAGCCCTTGTGCGCCAGCCAGTCATGCGGGCCGATGTAGCAGAAGCCGTTGCCTTCGCTGCCGGCATAGTACTCGTGGATGATCGGCCCCCACCACTCCATCATCTGCTCCTTGACCGGGATGGGGCAGGGGGCGGCGGCGTGAACGGCTGACTTCAGGGACGACAGGTCGTAACGGGTGCGGACTTCAGGCGGCAGCTTCAGCATCCGCACGAAATGGGTGGGGACAAACTGACCGCAGTCGACCTTGTACGTCTCGATCAGGGCGAGGGCGTGTTCAGGATCAAACTTTTCCATGACCAGCACGGTGCCGCCCAGCCGCTGATAGCCCATGCACCAGCGCAGAGGGGCTGCGTGATAGAGCGGGGCCGGCGACAGATAGGTGCCGCTCGGGGGGAAGCCGAACATGTGCTCGGCCATCATGGAGAGCACATTGGGGGCGTCGATAGGGCCGCCGGTCAGGGGCGGCTTGATCCCCTTGGGTCGGCCAGTGGTGCCCGACGAATAGAGCATGTCTGCCCCGGCGGTTTCATCGGCGATGGGGGTCTCGGGCAGGCTGGCCCTGGCGGCCTCGAAGCTCTCATAGGGCGCGCGAGCCTCGCCAACCATGTAGAGCTTCAAACCCGGGGCCAGGGCGGGCAGTTCATCGACCACCGGGCCGACGCCGGCTGAGGTAATCAGCACCTTGGCCGCACAGTCGCCGAGAATGTACTGGATCTCTCCCGCCGTCAGCTTGGACGAGATGCACGCATAGTAGAGCCCGGCGCGCTGGGCCGCCCAGGCGACCTCGAAGAAGCGCGGGTGATTGTCCAGCAGGATGGCGATCACATCCCCGGCCTTCAGGCCCAGCTGGCGGAACAGGTGCGCCCCCTGGTTGGAGCGGGCCTCAAGCTGCCCATAGGTGACGGTCTCCCCCGAGCTCGCCATGACATAGGCGGGCCGCTCAGGGTGGGTCTTGGCGTGATGGGACGGATGCATGGGGGGTTCCTCCAGGGCCTGGGCCTCTTTTCGGGCCTTCGGCGGTGCTCAAATGATCGACTTCGGAACGATCATGCGACGCTTGACCTCCCGTCCGTCAAGGGCGGCGAAATGGGGAAAATCAAAATCCACGGGAGGACACAGCCATGAGCAAGGCCAGGGACGACGGGTTCGAGACCTTGAAGCTGGAGGTGGCGGACGGCATTGCACTTCTCACCCTCAATCGACCGGAAAAGCTGAATGCCTTCAATACGGTGATGCTTAAAGAGCTGATCGCAGCCTTCGACGCCACCGACGCCGACGATGAGGTGCGGGTGGTGGTGATCACTGGCGCCGGGCGCGGGTTCTGCGCTGGCGCTGACCTTTCGGGGGGGCCATCGACCTTTGACTATGCCAGCCAGGCAACGGCGGGCCTCGCCCGCAAGGACGAAGGCGGGGTCTATCGTGATGGCGGCGGGCTTGTGTCCTTGCGCATCTTTGAGAGCCTGAAGCCGGTGATTGCGGCAGTGAACGGGGCGGCCGTCGGGGTGGGGGTGACCATGCAATTGCCCATGGACATCCGGCTGGCCTCTACCGAGGCGAGGTTCGGCTTTGTTTTTGCCCGTCGGGGCATGAATCCCGAGGCGGCTTCATCCTGGTTCCTGCCCCGGCTGGTGGGCCTGCAGACGGCCCTGGAGTGGTGCTATACCGGCCGCGTGTTTGGTGCCCAGGAGGCCCTGGATCGCGGCCTGGTCCGCTCGGTTCACGCCCCTGACGAACTCCTGCCCGCCGCCATGACCCTGGCCCGGGAAATCGCCGATAATGCCGCACCGGTCTCCCTGGCCCTGACCCGCCAGCTGCTCTGGCGGATGGCGGGTGCCGACCATCCCATGGCCGCTCACCGGGCCGACAGCCGGGCGATCCAGTCGCGGGGTGCCTCTGACGACGCCAAGGAGGGGGTTGGCTCGTTCCTGGAAAAGCGTCCTCCCGTCTTCACCGACAAGGTCTCTGCCGGGCTTCCCGACATCTGGCCCGGATGGAGCCCACCGGCCTTCTCGTAAATCTCGGGGAGGGGCGCGTTCGCAAACCCATGGTTAACGCCCCTGTGGTGAACTGCCCTTGCAGATGAGCCAGAGCGCGCCCTTTCCGGACGATACGTCCCCGCCGCAGTTCCGCTCCCGGGGCGCCCTGCTCCGGCGGCTAGCTGACGTGGTCTGTCTGCCTTCCAGCCGGATCAACGCCTTTGAACGCTCGGTCACCGCTGACCTCTTGATCGAGATGCTGCGGGACGCTTCGCCCGAGGAACGCCTCAAGGTGTGCCGCAGGCTGGCCGGCCTGACCGCCCCGCCGGCCCAACTGGTGCGGTTGCTGCTACATGACGGTCCGATGGTGGCGCGGCCCCTGCTGGAGGACTGCGACAGCCTTTCAGACTCTGACCTGCTCGATTGTGCCCGCACCGGCGGCTTAGAGCATCGGTTGATGATCGCAGGTCGAAAGGGTCTCAGCGAGGTCGTCGTGGACACCTTGTTGGCAACGGGCGAACTGAAGGTCGTGGAAACCCTCCTTGGCAACAAGGACGCGCAGATGAGTTACGGAGGGCTTGAGGCCCTGGTGGTGTTAAGTCGAGAGTCTCCACATCTGACCTCGGCACTTTTGCGCCGTCCAGAGCTGCGCCCGGCCCAGGCCTATGTGATCTTCTGGTGGGCCGACCCAGAGGCCCGCCGAACCATCCTTCAGCGCTTTGCGGTTTCGCGTGAAATCCTGCAGGAGGCCGCCGGGGACATTTTCCCCATGGCGGCCCAGGAGGGGTGGCAGGACCCCATGTCCCGCAAGGCCTTGCAGTTCATCGAGCGGCGACAGCGCAATCGCGCGGCGATCGAAAAGAGCCCCTTTATCAGCCTGGAGGCGGCGATCGCCGCAGCTCAGCACGGTATGACGCGGGAGGTCGCTGAGGAGATCTCCTATTTGTCCGGGCTCAAACCGATGACCGGTGCCAAACTGTTCACCGATCCCGGAGGTGAACCGCTGGCTATCCTGTGCAAGGCGACGGGCCTGCCTCGCGCAGCCCTGCGGGCCTTGTGGCGAGGGCTAAGGCGGCCGGAGGTCGCTGAGGATGGTACGCCCAATCCCGCCTTTGAACGCACCATGTTGATCTACGACACCTTGGCCGTGGACCGGGCCCAGACGGTATTGCGCTATTGGAACTGGTCATTGTCATCGGCAATGACGCCAGAGCTTCTGCGTGCCATCCGAGACGGAGATGACAGTGTCATCGATGAATACTCCCTCCCACAGCGGGCCGCGATGTTGGCCTTTGCTAACGAGTTAGGCCGCAACTAGGGATGCAAGAAGCCGCTAGCCTGATCTGACGTGGGGCCTTGGCGTCATACCGTTCCTACTCAACTCCCGCTCGCAATTTTCAGCGTGATGCTCCAGCAAAGACAGACGGGCATTCTATTGTCTTGTGTAGGAGGGGCGTGGGCGATAAGTAGCTTACAACTGATCTAGGAATCAGATGTTGTGGCGCTCGCATTGCGCTGTTCTGGGTAAATCAAATGGACGAAAAAGCAGAAGTTATCGAGATGACCGCCGATATCGTGTCGGCCTATGTCGGAAACAATTCCGTCGCCGCCGCCGATCTGCCGAACTTGATCCAGGCCGTGCATCGCGCGCTGGCTGGCGTCACCACGGCACCGGAGGCTGTGGAAGCTGCCCCCAAGGAACCTGCCGTTCCAGTGCGCCGCTCCATTACCCCGGACTTCCTGATCTGCCTGGAAGACGGTCGCAAGTTCAAGTCACTCAAGCGGCACCTGCGGACGAAGTACAACATGAGTCCTGAGGAATACCGCGCGAAGTGGGGTCTTCCCAAAGACTACCCCATGGTGGCCCCTAACTACGCAAAGGCGCGTTCTGATCTCGCCAAGCAGATGGGTCTCGGCCAGGGTGGCCGGCAGGCGGCGCGCAAGAAGCGCTGATCTGACCTACCAAGAACATCAGGGACGCCCGTCTCCGGCTGGAGGCGGGCGTTTTTGCATTCTGTGGACTTCTTTGGCTCTGCCTGCGATTTCGACTTGCCCTCGATTCGCCATACAGGCGATAAGTGATTCGTCGTGATTCCAAGGGGTTGTTAAGGAATCTGAACATGGCGGCTCAGATCGGGGCTTCGGCGGCTGCCGCCCGTGCTCATGAAGAAATATATGGCTATTGGGCCGGGTTGAGACGTGGACCGCGTCTGCCAGCCCGTGGGGATGTTGATCCCGCGGCCCTGAAGCGGCTGTTGCCGACCGTCAGCCTGATTGACGTCCGGCGAGAGCCGATGGATTTCCGTGTCCGCCTGGCTGGCACAGGCCTCTATGGCATCTATGGGCGCGAGATTACCGGTCGCGCTTTGGGCGATGTCTATAACGCGGCGGCCGCGGACTATTGGCGAGACGAGCTGACCGCCGTGGTTGAGGAACGTCGCCCAGGCGTTGGGGTCCATAGTCTGGCCTGGCGCGGGGCCGGCCATGTCTCTCTCCTGTGGCTGCGCCTGCCCCTGGCCTCAAATGGCCGGGATGTGGACATGATCCTCGGCTACGACACCGTCATGGGCCAGCACAGCGAATCTGGTTTTTCAGGCATACGCGCTGCCTGATCGCGCTGTTTAACGGTTCAGGCGTTGGCCGCGTTCAGCGCTGCAGCATCCCGGGCGATCCGCTCAGCCATCGAGGCCAGACCGTTGGCGCGTTGGGTGGACAGAGCCCCCGACAGTCCCAGCCGCTGAAACGCCCCGCGTACGTCAAAGGCCAGGATGTCGGCAGGGCGCCGCCCAGAAAACAACCGCAGCAGGATGGCGACGAGGCCTCGGACGATATGGGCGTCAGAGTCGCCACGGAACACCACGGCACCGTCGGCCTGCGGCTCGGTGACCAGCCACACCTGACTGGCACAGCCGCGCACCTTGTTGGCGTCGGACCGCTCGGCCTCGCTGAGCGGGGCCAGTTCGGCGCCCAGCTCAATCACATAGCGATAGCGTTCCTCCCAGTCCCCCAGGAGGTCGAATTCCTCTGCCAAGTCGTCGAGGGTTTTCTGGATAGCGTCCATCTGCGTCCGCACTTAGGGGGCCGGAGGTCTTGGCGCAACGCGTCTGCGGCAAAACCCGTTGATCAGGCCGCGGGCGCGGCCAGTCGGATCGCCACCTTCAAGCCGCCCTCAGGACCAGGGGAAAGGCTCAGACCTCCGCCCATACTGCGACAGAGCATGTAGGCCAGGGGCAAACCGAGGCCGGCACCCTCGCCCCGGCGGATCAGGGCGTTCTCCCCCTGCTCGAAAGGCTTCAACAGACGGGGTATGTCCTGGGGGGGCACGCCAGGCCCCTGGTCAGTCATGATCAAGGTGACCCCGCCGTCCTGATTTTGCGCGGTGATCTTCACCTTGCCCCCCTCTGGTCCGTGGACCAGGGCGTTGCTGAGCAAGGCGGTGAGGGCGGTACGCACCCCTCGGGGATCTGCGACAATGTCTGGCAGCGTCCCCTGACCCTCGATCACCACCTCGGCACGTCGGCTTTGAATCACCTCGGCAAGACTGTCGAGCACATCATCCAACACGTGATCGAGAGGCTCACGCCCCGCCGCCAGGTCGGCCGTCCCGCTGTCTAACCGCGCGATCTCCAGCACCTGATTGGCCAGGGCCAGGAGTTTCTGACCGCTATCGCGGATGAGTGTGGCGTATTCCTTGTACTCCGGGGCTCCTACAGGGCCGTAGATCTCCGCCGCGATCAGTTCGGAGAAGCCGAGAATAGAATTGAGTGGCGTGCGTAGCTCATGGCTGACCATCCGCAGGAACGACCGCCGCTGTTCCTCGGCCCTGGCTTCCATCCGCTCATAGACCGCCCGCCGCGCCTGTCGTCGAACCGCAGCTTCGCCCTGGTGGGCTGAGGCTGGGAGAGGGCTGTCTGCGAGGCGACGGGGGGCCGCATCTGGCATGGGATGGGGCTCGTGGGTTGGACAATACAGCCGTCCAACTTGGGGGCGTGGACTTACAAAATGGTTTCCCGTTGGTCCGACGGCCCGAAATGAGCGGGCTTTGGCCCCCGACTATGTCGCGCCAGGGGCGAGCGGGCTCGCTACAGGGGGGAGCCAGAGATAGGGTCAGGGGTTGTTAAACAGCGATTCCACCCCGTGAGCGCCAGACTGCGACCCGATCCAAGCATGGACGCCAAGCCCGATCGCCTCACCCGAGGTTCGGCCGCCCCCTCGGCGGAGGCTTTCTGGTGGAGCGCAGGCTGGCTCGCCCTGGTGGCCGGAGGTGCGGCCTTCGTCCTTGCCAGCGGGCCCCTGGGCCGTGCCCTAATCCTTGCCCTGGCCGGCGGGCCTGCCCTTGTGGATCTGTCGCTTCACCTTGCACGGCGTCGTTTCGACCCACGCCTGCGGCTGGTTGTCTGGACCGTCGGGCCGGGTCTGGCGATGCTGCTCAGCGGTGGTGCTCTGGGCCCCCTGGGCGTCTGGTGCCTGGCTCCGCTCTCAGCCAGCCTGATGGCGGGGCGGCCCAAAAGCGCTGCGACCGCCGGTGCGGTGGCGCTAGCCCTTTTTGGACTTGGACTCCTGGTGAGTCTTCTGGGCGGCGGCGGCGGTGTTACCGGACAGGTCGACCTGGTCATGATGGGTGTGGCCCTGGCCACCACTGTGGGGGGATTTGCCCTGGGAGTGGTCAGTCTGCACCGCCGCATCGAGGTGAAGGACCGGGCGCAGGCCGGTGCCCTGGCGCGGCTCCAGCGCCTGCTGAGTGAGCAGCCCGCGCAACTCCTCGACATCCTGCCAGACGGGCGCATCGCCGGTGCCTATGGTCAATCTCTGGCTGGGCAGGATCTGGCTGGCCAGGTCTTCTTCGACTTGGCCCAGCCCCAGGGGCGGCACGAACTGGCCCGAGCCTTCCAGGTCGCCTTGCGGGAGGGTCACGCCGAATTTGCCTTCGCCCCCGCTGCCCATCCGGAAGCCTCGATCGAGGTGCGCCTGCGCCTCGGACGCTCCATGCGACTGGTGGCCCTGCTGACCGATGGTCAGGCCAGGCGCGCACAGGTGGCGGAACTTGAAGCCGCCCGTGCCGAGGCTGAGGCGCAGAACTCGGGCAAGTCGCGCTTCCTGGCCAATATGAGCCACGAATTGCGCACGCCTCTGAACGCCATCATGGGCTTTTCTGACATCATGCGCTCACGGCTGTTTGGGCCCTTGCCCGACCGCTATGGCGAGTATGCCGAGTTGATCCATGAGTCTGGCGGCCATCTGCTCGACCTGATCAACGATGTGCTGGACATGTCCAAGATCGAGGCCGAGCGCTTCGAGCTTAGCCGGGAAGTCTTCGATGGCCGCGAGGCCGTCAACGCTGTGCTGCGCCTGATGCGCGGCCAGGCTGACCGGGCCGGTGTGCAGCTGCGCGGGGTTCTGCCCCGCGAGTCCCTTGAGATCGATGCCGATCGTCGCGCCTTGAAACAGATTGCCCTCAACCTGGTCTCCAATGCGCTGAAGTTCACCCCTCGCCACGGGGCGGTGACCGTCGGCCTGCAGGCGGTGGGGGGCATGATGGAGCTGGTGGTCGCCGACACCGGCATGGGCATGAGCCCGCAGGACCTGGCCCGCGTCGGGCGTCCCTATGAGCAGGCAGGCGACGCTGAACGGCGGGCGGCAGGAACGGGCCTTGGTCTCTCCCTGGTGCGCAGCTTCGCCGAGCTGCATGGGGGCGAGATGATACTGGAGAGTGTCTTGGGCGAGGGCACCACCGTCACCGTGCGGTTGCCCGTGCTGCTGGCACCCTATCAGCTAGGACAGGACCCAGTGCTGAGCCAACCCGAACGGGCCGAGACCCACGCCGAGTCCTAGGGTCAGGCTCTTAGCCTTCAACGCGCTGCCATCTGCAGGAACGCACGACCGACCGCAAAGTCGCCCACTTCCACATAGACCCGGCGTGGGGGGCCTTCAGCGAACAGGAACTCTACCGCCACGGCTTCCCGAGGGTGCAGGGCTGACAGACGTGCGGCGGCCTCCTTGGGGAAGCGGAAGGCCCAGCCGGCGCCCATGGTTTCAGGGCGCAGATCAAGGCCAGCCTTGCTGCGCGCCTCGGCGGCATAGGTTCGAAGCGCCCCTGCCGGTGGCAGCCGCCGGGTCAGATCCTTGTCCCCGCGCAGGTCAAGATACGGTCGGCTGGCCCGGCTTTCATCGCGCAGCACCAGTCGCGCGCCGTAGGGCGCACGGCCGTCCTCGAAACTGGCCAGGGCCAGCAGGACCGGTCGAGTGTCCCGGCCGGCCAGGCCAAACACCATCTGACCGCCGGCAAAGTCTGTCTCCTGCGCAAGGCGCCAGCGGTGCACCTCAGCGCTGGAGGACCGGTCGGCCCGCCAGTCGGCGGTCTCACCGGGATAGGTCATCTGCCGCAGCTTTGCGAAGCCCTGGAAGGCATCGCGGACATGGGCGGCAGCGGCAGAGACTGCCGGCGAGTCGCAGACTACCGTGGCCGCAGAGGCTCGCGCGCGGGCATCGGCTCTAGACAGATCTTCGGCACTGGCCCCACCGCGCATGGCGGCATTTCGGGTCTGCACCCTGCCGGCCTCCAGGGCGGCGCGCAGGCCCGCATCAAAGAAGCCGCAACGGAGATCGGCGGCAGCCATGGCCGTGCGCTCGATATAGAGATCGAGGGGACCGGCAAGCGCAGAGAGCGGCGCAACCAGCAGTCCCGCTGCGGCGACCGCCCCTGCCCACTTCGCCGTCCGACGCCGCGCCGTTTCGCGCCCGATCGTCATACGTCCACCTCACTTCACACCATGTGGCTCTGCGGCCCTCGGTCCACCCTTAGCCCCCGAGCAGTTGTCGTTCGGTTAGCAGCCTCGACTTTCCCACTGCCGCTGCGGGTGGCTTGCAGCCACCCCCGACCCGTGTCCTATGCGGGGCACGTCTTCTGGGAGTGAACCGGCATGATCTTGTCGACCGACGTCTGGGCTGCGGCCCTGATCCGCCGCGCCGAGCTGTCTGGCGGCTTTGGCGTGGTGGCGCGCAAGGGAGACGCCCGGGCCGGCGCTGTCCTGGTCAAGGCGGTCAATCTGTCTGACAAGACGGTCCGGCTCTATACCGAGGCCACTCGGGGCGACGGCGAACGGATCTGGATGCGCCCGACCCTCGCCACCGACGAGCCGGAGGTGGACGCCTATGTCGCCCGCGCCGCCCGCATCGACCCCGACATCTGGGTGGTCGAGGTGGAAGACAAGCAGGGCCGTCATTTCCTCACCGAGCCGGTGGAAGAAACCTGATCTGAGGTCTTGCTGCAGCGTTAACCGGTTTCGTCCACGGAACCGAAAGCCCGGTCGGGGCAGGATGCGCCTTCCCCCGACAGTGTAGGCGTATGGCGCAATGCTCTTCCTCATGAACGACGTGGTGCTCGATCTTTCTGAGATGAAGCTGTCTCCGCGCCTGATGGCCGACCGGTTTCGCGCCCTGTCGTTTCCCGCGATCATGCGTATGGGCCAGGAGCTCTATGCCGAGACCCCTTTGCTGCATGTCGAGCGCCCGAACCGCGCCCGTCGGCTGGCCGCCCTGATCTCGGCCAAGGCCCCGACCATCAATGCGGCCCTGTTCGTGGTTCCAGGCTTTGGGGCCAACCCCCAGGAGGTCAGCATCCGCTTTGCGGAACTGGGCCGAGGCGCTCTGGACGACCTGCTGATCCGTCAGAACCAAGGCCACCTCGACACCCTGGCCTGTGATCGGCAGGTGTGGCGCCGTCTGGCGGCCTGACCCCATCGTCGGCACGCCGTTTGCGTCTGAACGGCAGGCGCGCTAACCCGCGCCCATGACTCAATCTCCTGCCGCCCAGGCCGCGCGCCGCCGCACCTTTGCGATCATCTCCCACCCGGACGCCGGCAAGACCACGCTGACGGAAAACCTGCTGCTGGCCGGCGGGGCGATCCGCGCGGCCGGCCAGGTCCGCGCCCGGGGCGAGAACCGTCGCACCCGGTCGGACTGGATGAAGATCGAGCGCGAGCGGGGCATCTCCGTCTCGGCCAGCGTCATGACCTTCGACCACGACGGGCTGATGTTCAACCTGCTGGACACCCCAGGCCACGAGGACTTTTCCGAAGACACCTACCGCACCCTGACGGCCGCCGACGCCGCGGTCATGGTGCTGGACGCCGCCAAGGGCATTGAGCCGCAGACCTTGAAGCTGTTCGAGGTCTGCCGCCTGCGCGATATCCCCATCGTCACCTTCATCAACAAGATGGACCGGGAGGCCCAGGACCCCTTCGAACTGCTGGACGAGATCTCCACCAAGCTGGCGCTGGATCCCGCGCCCCTCTATTGGCCGGCCGGTTCGGGCGGGCGGTTCAAGGGCATGGTGGACCTGCGCCGGGGCCGCTTCCTGCCGTTTGCCAAGAAGACCGCCGACGAGGACGGCCATCCCGACCCGATCGCGTTTAAGTCCAACGCCGTGGTCTCCTATCTCGACCCGGAGGAACAGGCCGAGGTGGAGGAGGGCGCCATGCTGGTGCAGGAGGCCTCCAAGCCCTTTGACCCGCAGTCCTTCCTGGAAGGCCACATGACCCCGGTGTTCTTCGGCTCGGCCCTTCGCAAGTTCGGGGTCGCCGAGCTGCTCGAGGGTCTGGGTGCCTATGCCCCGCCGCCGCACACCGTTCCGGCGCTTCGGAACGGGGAGACGATCCATGTGGCCCCAGGCGACCGGGAGGTCTCGGGTTTTGTCTTCAAGATCCAGGCAAACATGGATCCCAATCACCGCGACCGGGTGGCCTTTCTGCGGTTGACCTCCGGGCGCTTCAACCGGGGCATGAAGCTGAAGGTGCAGAACACTGGCCGGCAGCTGTCGGTCAATTCGCCGATCATGTTCTTCGCCTCCGACCGGGAACTGGCCGAGGAGGCCTTTGCTGGCGACGTCATCGGCATCCCCAACCACGGGGTTCTGCGGGTGGGCGACAGCTTGTCGGAGACCGGGACCCTGCGGTTTGCCGGTCTGCCCAACTTCGCCCCGGAAATCCTCCAGCGGGTGCGGGTCAAGGATCCGCTGAAGGCCAAACACCTGAAGAAGGCTCTGGAGGGCCTTGCCGAGGAGGGCGTTACCCAGCTGTTCCGCCCCAACATCGGGGCCGACTTCATCGTTGGCGCGGTGGGCCAGCTGCAGTTCGAAGTGATGGCTGACCGCCTGGCCAACGAATATCAGCTGGAGGTGGCCTTTGAGCCCGCCCCCTATGCCGAAGCCCGCTGGCTGGGCGGCGAGGCGGTCGATGTGGAGGACTTCGCGGGCAAGCATCGCGGGGCCATGGCCAGCGACATCGACGCCCAGCCTGTCTTTCTGGCCAAGTCGACCTGGGAGATTGGCTATGTGGCCGAGCGCTATCCCAAGGTCCGGTTCGAGCGCTCGAAGGAACGGGCCTGAGCCATGACCACAGAGGCTGTCTATGGCCTGCCACCGCGGGAACTGGCCGAAGTCAGCTCTGGCGCGGCGCAGGTCTCGCCGCTGATCCCGGGCTCTGCGACCCTTGAAGAGTTCGCCGACCAGTCGCTGGACCGGGTCACCGTCCTGGCCCCGCCGGGCACGGTGGAGCGCCGCTATGTCCTGGCCCAGGCGCTGCGGGCCTTGAAGGTGGACGGCGCCCTGGTCGCCCTGGCGCCCAAGGCCAAGGGTGGTTCCCGCCTGGCCAAGGAGTTGAAGGCGTTCGGTCTGGAAGTCGCCGAGGACGCTCGACGCCATCACCGCATCTGTGAGGTCTTGCGCCCAGCCGCACCTGACCTGATGGAGGCCATGGTGTCTGGTGCCCCGCGCCTTTCGGAGTCTCTTGGCCTTTGGACCCAGCCCGGTGTCTTCAGCTGGGACCGGATCGATCCTGGCACAGCCCTGCTGCTTGGCCGCCTCCCGGCTCAGTCTGGGGTCGGCGCCGATTTCGGCTGCGGCCTTGGCCTGCTGGCCCATGGGGTTCTGGCCTCGCCCGCCGTTACGCGCCTGACCCTCATCGATATCGACCGCCGGGCCGTGGACTGCGCCCGGCGCAACGTGAACGACCCCCGGGTCGACGTGGTCTGGGCCGATATTCGCGCCACAGGATCAGGGTTGAAGGATCTCGACTTCGTGGTGATGAACCCCCCGTTCCATGACGGGGGTGCCGAAGACCGGGCCCTGGGCGCAGCCTTCATCGCCCAGGCTGCCAGCGCGCTGCGGCATGGGGGCAAGCTGCTGATGGTGGCCAACCGCCATCTGCCCTATGAGCGCCCCCTCGCCGACAGCTTCGGGTCCAAGGTCAAGCTCCTGGCCGAGGAGGGCGGCTACAAGCTCTATGAGGCGCGCCGGTGAGCAAGGTCCCGATGGCCCGGCTGGATCGCCTGCTGGCCAATCTGGGCTACGGGTCAAGGCGGGAGGTCCAGGGCCTGGTCCGCAAGGGTGCGGTGGTCTTTGACGGCGTTGCCATCAGCGATGGCGGCCAGAAAGTCGCAGTGGTGGCCGACCTTCCAGCTCGCCTGACCGTTGAGGGGGTGCCGGTCGATCCCCCTGCGCCGCTGACCCTCATCATGCACAAGCCCTTAGGCGTGGTCTGTTCCCATCGTGAGCCGGGCCGCAGCGTCTATGAGTTGCTGCCCCGGCGCTGGCGGGCGCGGATGCCCGGTCTCTCGACCATTGGCCGCCTGGACCTCGATACCACAGGGCTCCTGCTGATCACCGACGATGGTCCCCTGCTGCACCGGGTCATCGCCCCCCGTAGCCAGGTGGCCAAGCGCTATGTGGCGCGGCTGGCCAGGCCCCTGCGGGGAGACGAGGCGGCCATATTCGCTGCAGGAACCCTTGTGCTGGAGTCCGAGGCCGAGCCCCTGGCGCCGGCGGTCCTTGAGCCCCTTTCCGACCACGAGGCGCGCCTGACCATCACCGAGGGGCGCTATCACCAGGTGCGGCGGATGTTCGCAGCTGTCGGCAACCATGTGGAAGCCCTGCACCGGGACCAGATCGGTGCCCTGTCCCTGCCGCAAGACCTTGCGCCGGGCGGCTGGCGCATCCTTCATCCCGAAGAGCAGACAGCAGTTTTCGCCTGAGTCAGGCGTGCGCTCAGCTTTGCAAACTAATCCATTTTGCTAGGGACCGATAAGGTTCCGTTAACCATGTTGACGAGTTAATCACTTGTTAATCGTCGCGGCTCCGGCTTTGCTCTGTCTCATCTGAACCCGCGCGGGGCGTCCCGCGCTGGGACTCTGATGGACGGAGTGGCGCGGCATGTTCGAGTTCGGCCGGGAGCTGAAGCGGATTTTCGGCGGGCAGGGTGCCTGGCGGCCGACCCGCGATGGGCTGGCCGGCGGCGACGCGACTCTGCTTGAATTGCTGGATCTCACCCTGCTGCACAACGAAGGCCGGGCCGCAGACATGGCCGCTGGCCGTGTGAGCGGCAAGGACAAGCCCCAGCGTCAGCTGGAAGCCGCCATTGTCTGGCGCGAAGTCGCCCGCCGGTCCGGGGACGCGGCCATGCTGCGTAAGGCCGCCGCCCAGGCCGAGGCCGCCGCCAAGACCTTTGACCGTGACCGTCGGCCCGAAGGCTGGGCCCGTGCCCGCTGCGAACAGGGCTTCTGTACCCTCCTGGGGGCGGAACTGTTTGGCGACGAAGGCCTCGATGCCGCCGCTGAGGTCGCCTTCCGTGAAGCCCGCGAAGCTGCAAAGGGGGGGCTCGCCGGCCCGCTGGCAGAGGTGGGGTTGGCCCTTATCGAAGGCCGTCGGCGCATGAGTCTGGGGGACGCTCAGGCGGCCCGGGTCACAGCTGCCCGTTTCTCCGCGCCGATCGCCGAGCTGCAGATCCTGGCCCGCCGCTGTTCGGCCGCCCACCTGTTGATTGCGGAGGCCCGTACCCTTCGCGCTGACATGATGGCCGGCTGGGGCGCTCGACTGAAGGATCAGGACTTGTTGCAGGTGGCCTTGGATGAGGCCGCCGAGGTCGCCCGGGGCCTCGACGGGGCCTATGAGCCCTTGGCCCATGCCCGGGCAGCCGGTCTGCGCGGTCAGATCCTGGCGCTGATGGGAGAGGTCAACGGCGAGATCGAACAGATCCTGGAGTCGGTCACCTGCCTGGCCGACGTGGTCGAGGACCTGTCCCGCGACCATAGCCCCATGGACTGGGCCCGGAGCCAGGCCAGCCTGGGTCTGGCCCTCCAGATTCTCGGCGAAGCCACAGCCGGTGAGCGGGCCTTTGAGCAGGCGGTCACCTGCTATGAGCGGGCTGGCCTGGTGCTGGCCGAAGTCCCGGGCCTGGCCCTTCGCGCCGAGGTGTCCAATGGCCGGGCCCTCTGCCTGGCCCGTTCGGCTGAGCTGTCTGGCGATCTCGCTGTGCTCGACGCTGCCGAGGCGGCGTTCAAGATCGAGCTGTCCCATCGTCGGGCCAAGACCGATCCGGTGAGCTGGGCCCTGGCCCAGGTCAATCTGGCCCGCATCTATGAGGCCCGCCTCGACATCACCGGCAAGGACCGCGGTGAACGGGCCTCCGCCGCCCTGGCCCTTCAGGCGGCTCTGGATGTCTTTGCCGAAGAGGGCCTGCGCTCCTTCACCCTGATCGCTATCGACGCCATGGAGCGCCTGCGCATCCGCGCCATCCCCCGCGACGGGGTCTAAGCGCCGCGTAGTGGGCCGTTCATCTGCGCTTCATGTCGACTCCCTGCGAATGAGGCTTGTCGCCCGTAGCGTCAGGCGATGATCATCACCTAACTGGGGTGGTCAGCTGGTTTGCGGGGGGAGGCCGATGCGGCAGTCACGATTTGGACCGATCGGGCGAGGACGGCCCGGGTTCAGGCGGTGGCCTGCGCCTCTGGCGGCCAGCGCCATGGCCCTGGGGCTCTCCGCCTGCGCCACAGACCCGGCCTTCTTGGAGGGCCTGGCCCTGGCCACAAGCGCCATGGCGGCCGGAACCGCGCAACTGGCCGAGGAAACCCGCTGCGTCCGGCATGTCTCCCTAAATGGCGAAGTGACTACCTTATGCCCATTGCCCCCAGGCGTGGTGGCCCGGCCGCCCTACCTTGGCCCCTCGCCCCATGACCGCCATCGGCACTACGACCGATGGGAGGGCGGCGACGGCCGTCATTGGGACAAGGACCGGCGGGAACGCTCGGACCGAGACCGTGACAGGAACCCTTATTGATTTCGCTGACGATTATGACGACGGCCCTGCTGATGGCCCCGGCAGGGGCGGCGCAGACCGCACCTGCTGTTGGGGAGCTGTTCCGTGACTGTGCGCAGGTCTGTCCCGAGATGGTGGTGATCCCTTCCGGCAGTTTCCTCATGGGCTCCGAACCGGGCGCTGGCGAGGCCAATGAAAGCCCACAGGAACGGCAGACCCTTGATCGGCCCCTCGCCGTGGGACGTTTCGAAGTCACGTTCGACGAGTGGGACGCCTGCCTCGCCGATGGCGTCTGCACAGCGCCCTGGAGCCAGGATGAGCCAGGATGGGGCCGTGGGCGCCGACCCGTGATCCAGGTCGACTGGAATGAGGCTCAGACCTATGTCGGCTGGCTATCTGACCGAACCGGCCGGACCTACCGCCTGCTCAGCGAGGTGGAGTGGGAATATGCGGCAAGGGCTGGAACCTCGGGCCTGCACCATACAGGCGAGGCGATCACCCCGGCGGACGCCAACTATGAGCGCAGCGGACTTCGCCGCACGGTGCCCGTGGGGAGCTACCCGGCGAACGCCTTTGGTCTGCACGACATGCTGGGCAATGTATGGGAGTGGGTGGCCGACTGCTATGACGCCAGCCCCACCCCTGCCCATGGTGGCACCAGCAAAGACGACAAGGCCTGCAGCCTGCGGGTCATGCGCGGCGGTGGCGGGGCCTCCCCAGCCGAGGATGTGAGATCGGCGCGACGCAGTCAGATGAGCATCGGCATGCGGACCAATGATCTCGGCTTTCGAGTGGCCCGCGACCTTGGCCTGCCGTCAGAGCTGAAGCCATGAGCGTAGCTTCCGGCGCAGGGCGACGGGTCCTGGCCCTGGCGCTTGGCCTTGGTCTGGTCTTCCAGACTGCCGCCCCTGTGCCCGTCTTTGCTCAGCCGGCGGCCGTCACGCCGGCATCCGGACCGCCCCCCAGAACCCAGTGCGCCCGACTGGCCAACCTCGACTGGCGTCGACTGCAGGCTGATCTGGTTAGAACCGTGGACGAGGTGAGTGCGGATGAGGCCCGACTGACACCTTATCTGGCCCGTGCAACCCTCCCTGAAGGCACTGATTTGAGGCCCTCGGATGAGGCGCTGATCATCGTTCGGGCCTTTATCCCGCCCTATCGCCACTATCAGATCGAGGACAGGGCGGTGGCCTGGCGGGAGCCTGACGGCCAGTGGTGGTTCTGGCGACAGAGGATCGACTGGGCGGCTCCGCCGCCGCCCCCGCCGCCCCCGCCAGCGGATCCGCTGGCCGCCGCCCAATGGACCTCGCCCCCGCCGCCCAGCATCGATGAGCGCTTTCCTCCCAGCAGCGGGAAGCTGGGCGCCATCGCCGCAGCCGCGATGGAGTCGGCCTGGTCAGACCCCTGCCGGGCCTGGGAGCCGGCACAGCCCCGTTCGCCGCTACCCCTTCGCCGTCCGGAACCGGGGAGTGATCGTCGGGAGCGGGCTTGTCCCCACGGGGCGGTGCCGATCATCGGCGAGATCACCGAGGCCGGGCGGCCCGCTCAGCTGCATGTCTATCCCTGCGACATGGACTTCAGTGCGCGTCTGCTGCTGACCCACGCCGCCTATGCTACGCGCCCATCAGCCGCCGAAGACCGGGTCATGGTCAGGCTTGGGGAGGCGACGGAATGAGCCGCGCGGGACTCTCGTGGGTGGTCCCCGCCATCATGTTTGGGGTGATATTCTGCCTTGGCCTTGGATCATCGACCGCTCAGGCGTCGGAGGGTGCGAGCGGCCGATCCCCAGCCTCGTTGGAGCGTCTGATGACCGCCGCCGAGGCCGGCGAGCCTGCTGCCTTGGCCGCTGTGGGGGAATATCAGCAGTTTGGCTGGGGCGGACTCTCCCCTGACGAGGCTGCGGCCCTGGACTGGTATCGCAGGGCGGCGGCGGCCGGAAATGCCCGCGGCGCTCTTCGTCTGGGGCTCTTCTATAACGGCGGTCTCGGAGGGTTGACCCGCAACCAAGCTGAAGCCCGGCGCTGGTTCAGCCAGGCGGCGGAAGGCGGCGAGCCCTGGGCGATGCAGCACCTGGCCTCATACTATCAGCAAGGTCTAGGCGGGCTGCCCCAGGACAGATCACGCGCCTTGCACTGGCGCCGGCAGGCCGCTGAGGGGGGAGTCGGTGAGGCCATGCGCGCCCTGGGCTCCGCCTATGAGATCGGCGAGGGTGGTCTGAGCATTGACCTGGCTGTAGCCCTGGACTGGTACCGCCGCGCCCAAGCGGCCGGGGATCCGCGAGCCGGTGTTGAGGTCGAGCGCCTGGAGCGCCTGGCCCGTCTGAGCGAGCTCGTCTGTCTGGCCTATATCGATGATGGTCTGGCAGACCTGCGGGCTGAACGGGCAGTTTTGGACGCTCTTCCCGCCCTGCCGCGGTTTGCCAGCGCGGAGGCGAGGGCTCGCCTGGACGGGGTTGGTCGGGACATTGCGGCCGAGATGCGCGCGCTTGAATCGGCCCGGGAGCCCTTCGCTGGCCTTGGCCAGATCACTGACCTGGACCGCTATCATATCCGGCAGCGGCCGTCCGAAACGGGCACTGTCATCGCCGCGCGTTGTCTCAGCCCGACAGGTTCCTGAAGTCAGCCAACGGCCTGAAGGGCTATGGCTCAGGCGGCGGCCACGTCACCGGTCTGGCGGCGGACGCGCCAGAAGCGAATGGTCCGCTGGGCGGCTTCCTGCGGAAGAGCCTCATAGAGCTCGCCATACTCGCGGGCCCGGCCCATGGCATTGGTTTCCCGGTCGAGGATCAGCACCGCGAAGGTCAGGTAAAGTGACCGATCAAAGCTGGCCGCCTTGCAGACGATCGAAAGGGCGTCGAGGTCACGGCGCTCAAGGATTCTCCGGGCGGTCCCAAAATCGATATCAGCCAGTTCGCACAAGGCGACCAGGAACTTGGTGGTCTCGCGGTTACGCAGGAATCCGGCCAGCACCGGCGGGGTGATCCCGCCCCGCAGTTTGAGCAGGCGAACGGCGCGTTCGGCGTCCTCGAAGTCGTCCGGCAGGGCCCCGTCCCGGGTGGCGAGGCTCTTGCGTCCGGCAGCCAGGGCTTGTTCCAGCGCCTCGGGATCGACCTCGCTGTTGCGCTCGCGGATCGCGTCGCGCAGCTTGGCTTCGACCACGAAGTACATTTCGTTCAGCAGGTCCATTGGGACCGCGCGACGCCGCACAATGGCCGCATGGAGGGCGGTATTGGCGGCCGCCCGATCAATGACCCGTTCGTGGGACTCCCGCGACAGGGTCGCTCCATCATTGCGCAGCAGCGTATCCAGGGTCTGGTCATCCCCCCGTTCGACGATCGCCTCCGACACGGCAGCGGACACGGTGGGCCGCTGACTGATGGCCCGCAGGTGATCCTGGCCACGGGTGTGGGCGACTGCCAGCAGGTCATCGTCCGTCAGGGCCGACGAGCCAGTCAGGATAGGCTCGGCGACGGCGATTGAAGTGTCCCGCGCCAGATCCCGCAGCAGGTGTCGCGGCGGAGCCGAGGCGGCCGAGAGACGGCGGGAGAGCTCCTCGCGGACAGCCTCCTCCATGTCGCTGGCCAACTGGCCCATCACATCATCGAATAGATTGAGCTCAGAGCTGGCGTGTAGCCCGTCGCCGGCGAAGAACAGGTCGGTCACCCCGCGCAACAGCTCTCGCCGTCGGGCGCTGGAGGGCTCATTGGCCAGGGAGATCAGGTCGTGCAGCTTGGACGTGGACATGTTGCGTCTCAGAACTGGCGGTCTAGGCCCTGGGCGGGGTCTTCGGCGTCGTCCGGTTCATTGGGCGAAGAAGAAGGGCCGACCAGTATGTAATTGTCCCCGATAGGGGGCGGCGGAATGGCGTCGGGAGTCATCCCGTAGGCCCGGTGCAGCGAATAGAGATGCGCACCCCCAGATCTGACGCCGGGGGTTGGTGCCGGGGCTGGGGCGGCCTGTGGCGGCGATGCGGGCGATGTCATCTGCGGTGCCTGCGCCCATTGCTGAACGGGCGCTTGCGGCTGCGGTGCCGTCGTTCCGTAGATGGAGGTCGGCAGGGGCCCCTGCGGTGGGCCGCCCAGGAGGTCGGGGGCAGGCAGGGGCGCTGCAGCTAGGGCTTGCGGCGGCAACGGGCCCTGCGCCGCACCTTGCGGCTGAACCTGAGGCGGTATGGGCGCCATGACTGCGGCGGGCGATGGGGCTGTTGGCCCGAAGGGCGCTATGGGGGCCGCCTGCGGGGCGGATTGCAGCGCCAGCTGGGGTATGAACTGCCGGGCCAGGGCCATGGGTTCAGGGCGGGCATAGGCCGCCGGAGCGCTGGTTGTTGACCCGCCGCGCTTACCAGCCCAGCTCAACATCGGTCCGGAGTGGGCATTGGGTCCAGCTGGGCCGCCGAAAGCGCTGGCAGGGGGCGGGCCATAGCGGTCCTGGCTCACCGTCTGGGCCAGGGCCGGGACGGCGCTCGCCAGCGCAAGGCCAGCAGACAGGGCAACGGAGGCGATGGACAGACTCATGGCCGTCCCGTTCTAGGTTAGTCGGCTTAACCTGCGACTAACGGCCACGCCACCAGCGAAGGCCCGAGCGCTCGAGCCGGGCCAGTCCCGCATAGAGCAGGGCACCCATGAGCCCAAGGACCACCAAGGCGGCGAACATGCGGGCGGTCTGCAGGCGGTTTCCGGCCTCCAGAATGCGCCAGGCCAGGCCCTGGGCACCGCCCGATCCGGCGACAAACTCCGCGACCACGGCCCCGATCAGGGCAAGGCCCGCGGCGACCTTGTGGCCTTCCAGCAGGAAGGGGACGGCTGACGGAAGGCGCAGGCGCAACAGCCGCTTCACCCGGCCTGCGCCGTAGAGATCAAACAACCGCTCCAGGTCGGGATCGGCAGCCTTCAGGCCCGTGACCGCCCCGGAGAATATGGGGAAAAACGCCACGACCGCCGCCAGGGCGATGATGGCCCGTTCGGGATGGTCGATCCCCGCCCAGATCACCACCAACGGCGCGATGGCGACCACCGGCGTCACCTGAAGCACCACCGCCAGGGGCTTGATGGCCCGCTCAAGGATCGGACTGAGCGCCACCAGCAAGGCCAACAGTTGAGCCGTCAAGCTGGCCATGATGAGGGCCGCCAGCGCCATGGTCAGGGTGTTGCCGGCTGATATCAGCAGGGTCGGGGCGTCGGTCCAAAGACTGGCGATCACCGCGCTGGGGGTGGGCAGGAAATAGGCCGGAATCTCCAGCGCCCGGCAGGCGATCTCCCAGCCCGCCAGCAGAACGACAATCAGGGCAAGGGGCGCAAGGAGATCGAGCAGTCGCCTCATGGGGCCATCTCCATGCCCTTGGCCAGCACCCGCGATACCGCCTCAACCGTGGCGCGGAAGGCCTCGGTGGTGCGGAAACCCTCAGGGCGCGGGGCAGGGCCAGCCACGGTCAGTTCGCCGGCGATCTTGCCCGGGCCACGGCTGAACACCACCACGCGGCTGGCCATGTAGACGGCTTCTTCGACGCTGTGGGTGACGAAGATGATGGCCGGCCGGGTCTCTGCCCACAGGCGCAGGACATCGTCGGCCAGCGACCTGCGCGTGATTTCATCAAGGGCGGCAAAGGGCTCGTCCAGCAGCAGCAGGCGCGGCTCGGTGACCAGGGCACGGGCCAGCGACACCCGCATGGCCATGCCGCCAGACAGCTGTGCGGGTCGCGCATTCGTCGCAGCGGCCAGACCGACCCGCCCCAGAGCCGCCTCAGCCCGGTCCCGAGCGGTGGCGCGGGGTAGCCCTGACAGTTCGAGGGGCAGGGCGACATTGTCTAGGGCCGACAGCCAAGGTGCCAAGGTCGGGGCCTGGAACACCACCGAGGTTTCACCCCGGCCAGCGGTGCGACGAACCCCCCCTCGTGTGGGGGCCTCCAGACCCGCCAGGAGGCGCAGAGCCGTGGACTTGCCGCAGCCCGACGGGCCTACCAGGGCGGTGATCTGACCTGGCGCGAGACCAAGGTCGATTGGGCCAAGGGCAAGGCTTCCCCCGCCATATTCAACCTCGACCTGCGCCAGTTCGGCGACGAACGGCTCCATCAATGGCGACCTAGGGCAGGAAGTCGAGGGTGTAGGCCGAGCGGGCATCCAGGTCGGCCGGATAGACCCCCTGCGCCTTGGCCATATCGATGAATTCGTTCCAGCGGGCCTCGGTCATCTGGCCGGTCAGGGCAGGATCACCGCCATCGACGATACCGTAGGACTTCAGCTTTGCCCGAGCCTGATCCAGCACGTCCTGCGTCATCTCGGGGTTATCGGCCTTGATCAAGGCGTCGCCTGGCGACGGGTCGCCGTCCAGATAGGACCTCCAGCCCGCGATACTGGCCTCGACAAAGGCGCGGACGGCTTCGGGATTCTCGGCGATCAACGGGTCCCGCGCCAGGACCATGGTCGCATAGCCAGGATAGCCGTTGTCGGCCAGGAGGAAGACCTGCGGGGTGAAGCCCGCCTCTTTCTCGATCGTATAGGGCTCCGAGGTGACATAGCCCTGCTGGGCGACGCGCTTGTCCGACAGGAAGGGCGCGGCGTTGAAGGTGTACTTGCGGACCTGATCATCGGTGAAACCGTACTTGGCCTTCAGCCACACCCAGAAGGCCGTGACCGAAGCGTCCGACAGCAGGATCGGCCGACCTTTCAGGTCCTCGATGGTCTCGATCCCCTGATCAGGGTGGGCGATGAGGACCTGGGGATCCTTCTGCATGAAGGCGGCCACGGCCTTCACCGGAGCCTTCTCCTGGGCCAGGTTCAGAACAATGAAGCTGTTGGAGCCCATGCCCATGTCGACCGCGCCGGCCGCCAGAAGCTGCGGGACGTTCACCCCTGGCCCGCCCTGGACGATCTCGACCTTCAGGCCCCGCTTCTCATATTCGCCCGTGGCCAGCGCCTGGTAAAAACCGCCGTGCTCCGCCTGAGCGCGCCAATCGGTGGCGAAACGGACCGTGGTCAAGCCCTCTGCGCCGGTGACCTCGTCTGTGTCTGTTGCCGGCGCGCAGGCGCAGGCCAAGGCGGCCAAAGCAATGGCGAAGTGGCGCAGCAGCTTCATGATCGACCCCCGGAATCCAAACCCGCCCTATAGGTAGGGGGCCGTCGTCCCGCCGCCAAGCGGCTTGGAGGTCATGCGACGGCGGGAATGACCTGCGCGTCGGAGGGTTTACGGGGGTCCTGGGTCCAGCGGGCCAGGGCATTGTTCAGGGCTTCGATCTGGATAGGCTTGCCCAAGGTGTCTGACATGCCCGCCCGGCGGCACCTTTCCATCATCTCAGGCATCACATCAGCGCTCATGGCGATGATCGGGACCTGGCCGGCTGGCCCCTCCAGCGCGCGGATCATTCGCGTCGCCTCCACCCCGTCCATGACGGGCATATGGATATCCATCAAGATCGCATCAAAGCCACCCTTGCGGGCAATCTCCAAGGCCTCTGCGCCGTCGCAGGCCAACTCGACATCGCAACCCAAGAGGTCGAGGACGGTAGCCCCAAGATCACGGTTCATGGCGTGGTCGTCCACCAGCAACACCCTGACCCGGCCCAGGGCCTGGGCCGGCGCGGCCTCGAGGTCGGGCTCGGTCTGCGCCCGATCGGCGCGGGCATGGTCGGCAACGATCTCGAACCAGAACGTCGAGCCGGCACCGGGCTGGCTCTTGACCCCGATCAGCCCTCCCATGGCCTCCACCAGGCCCTTGCAGATCGCAAGACCCAGGCCCGATCCGCCGAAGGCGCGGCTGACTGAGGAATCCGCCTGGGAGAACCTGCGGAACAGACGGGGCATGAGGTCGCGGGGGATCCCGACCCCGGTGTCCTGCACCTCGAACCGAAGCAGCACGTCTGAGCCCTGATCCCGGGCGGTGAGCTTGAGAAGCACCTGTCCGGCGGCGGTAAATTTCACGGCATTGCTCAGCAGGTTCAGCAGGATCTGCCGTACCCGCAGGTCGTCGATCATCACCAGCGCGTCTGTTGGCCCGGTCTGTTCCAATCGAATGTCCAACCCCTTAGCCTCGGCTGACGGGGCAATGATCTCCAGGGAGTCCTGAGCCACGCCGACTGCCGTCTGGGGTTGAAGGGCGAGCTCAACCTCGCCGGTCTCCAGGCGCGAATAGTCCAGAATGTCGTTGACGACCGCCAGCAGCGACCCGCCCGCTCGGTGGATGAGCTCCAGTTGCCGGCGGGCCTCATCGGGTAGGTCGTCCCGTCGGCGAAGGGTCTGGGTGAACCCCAGAATGGAGTTCATCGGCGTGCGGATTTCATGACTCATGGTGGCCAGAAACTCGCTCTTGGCCGCATCGGCCGCCTGGGCCCTGGCTTGGGCGCGTTTGGCCGCCCTTGTGCGCATGTCCAGGAGCCGCCGGGTCCGGGCCTGTTCCGACACGATCAAGGCCACCGACAGGCTGGTGAACAGGGCGGTGGCGATGATGAACTGTAGGTTGAGGATCTGCTGGGGTTGGCTCAGGCCGCTTTGATCTGGGGGGCCGAGGGCAACCATGGTGATCGAGATGATCGCCATCATCAGCGTCGACAGGGCAACGCCCCTTGGTCCCAGGCGGAAGGCTGCGGCCACCAGAGCCGGGGTCAGCAGCATGGGCGCTGGCACGGTGTGGGGCATATAGGCCACCGCGCTGGTGACCGCCACGAGCCCATAGACAATGAACTGTTCGACGTTGGACCGGCTGGGCCTCTGGCTCTCCCGGTGATCGACGAGCAGCAGCACTGTGGGGAGGGTGATCGCCATACCCAGCGCGTTGGCTGTGAACCAGCCGATCATGATCTCTTGGGCGGAGTGTGTGAGATACCCCAGTGTCATCCCGGCGATCAGGGCCGTAAGCGCTGTGGTGGGGACGATGGCGAACACAGCGATCCGCAGCAGAGTCGAGAGATCTGAGATGCGCCGGCGGGTTCCGCAAATACGCCGTACCAGCAAGGCCGCGACAGTCGCCTCCAGCAGGTTGAGGCCCGCATAGATCGGCAGGGCGCTCAGGGGCGCGCCTATCGAGATGTTGACCGCCACGCCGGCGAGGGTGCAGGCCGCCGCCAGGACGACCGCACGGCGAAGGGGAAGAAGGACAAAACCCGCGGCGAGCAGGCCACTCGGCAGCCATAGCGCGGCCACCCCGCCGCTTTCCCGGGTCAGGGCGACACAAAACAGCGCCGTCGCGCCGAAGCCGAGGGTAAGAACCAGCCCCAGCAAAGTATCGCGCTGGAGGTCCTTGCTGATGACCATGGGTGTCCTGCTCCCCGAACTGGGGACACTATCGTCAAGCTGTGGCGCCAAATGGTTAAGTCGTACAGCCCTGCATAGGCCAAGGGCGCGCCCGACGGTCTCGCACCACACGGCCAGGATGCCGCCCATGGCAAGAGGGCGGCGCTGCGGCAGGCCGCAGCGTCGCCCTCATTCCAGACCCTTTCGGACCTGTGTCGCTAGGTCAGCGTGACTTCGAGCACGGGCTTCCCCGCAGGTTTCCGTCACACTGGTGTCTCTGGCACCTGGGCGCCGGGTCTCCCCGTCGCCGCGGGTCCTGAGGCCTTCCGCTCCATCTGCCTCTCGGTTTCCCGGTTGGCCAGGGCTGCGGTCCCTCTCGACCCCTTGACTTTGACCCCGAACCCGTTAGGCAGCAAGCGCCCCGAGTATGGCTCTTTGCGTCACCTTGTGACTCGGCGGTGGACAAGCTGGGGACCGTCTGTGGACGCGCATCCCTTTATCCTGAAACTTCAGAGAAAAAATTGTCCACAGGAAGATGCGGCTGCCGTTCAGCGGCCCGCCTCAAGGGCTTCCCGGCGTTCTTCCAGCTCCAGCCACTCCAGTTCAGCCGCCTCAAGCTTCTCCCGAGCCTTTGCCAGGGCGAGGCCGAAGCGATCAAAGGCCGCTGGATCACGGCCATACAGCGCTGGATCAGCCAACTGTTGTTCCAGGAGCGCGATTTGCCCAGGCAAGTCGGCGATCAGACCGTTCAGTTCCTCCAGCCTGCGCTGCTCCTTGTAGGACAGCTTTGCCCCCTTGGTCTTGAGGGTCCCTGAACCGGAGGCAGATGGGGGCACCGACACAGGTGCCGAGCCCGTCGACAGGGGCTGTCCCCGGCGTCCACCGGGGGCCTTGGCTGGTGAGACGCCAAAGAAGCCGGGGTTCTGGCTCAGGAAATCGAGCCAGCCTCCGGGGGTCTCCACCACCTGACCCCGTCCATTCAGGCCGATGGTGGAGGTGGCCAACCGGTCGACGAAATCCCGATCATGGCTGACCAGGATCAAGGTGCCCTCATAGTCGGAGAGCATCTCTTCCAGCAGGTCGAGGGTCTCCATGTCCAGGTCGTTGGTCGGCTCGTCCAGAACCATCAGATTGGCCGGCTGGGCCAGGGCCCTGGCCAGCAGCAGGCGGTTTCGCTCACCCCCCGACAGGCTGCGAACCGGCTGGCGGATCTGAGCGTCGGTGAACAGAAACTCCTTGGCATAGGCCGCCACATGCTTGGGCGCGCCCCGAACCATGATCTGGTCCCCGCCCAGGGGCGCTAGAGCGTCCTTGAGCAGCATGTCGTCCTTCAGATCGGCGCGGGCCTGATCGATATAGGCCACCTCAAGATTGGTCCCGAGGATTACCTGGCCGGAGTCGGCTGGCAGGGTCCCGAGCAGCAGCTTGACCAGGGTGGTCTTGCCCGCCCCATTGGGCCCGACCACGGCGATCCGATCGCCACGGAGGATACGGGTGGAAAAATCGTCCAGGATCACCCGATCGCCGAAACGCTTGGAGAGGCCTTTGACTTCGACCACGCGCTGGCCTGAGGTCCCGGCTGAGGCCACGCCCATGGACATCGATCCCCGAGTGTCTCGCAGGCGCTCAGCCTTGGCCTCGCGCATCTCCATCAGCCTTCGGCGGCGGCCTTCATTTCGGGCCCGACGGCCGGTGACGCCCCTGGCCAGCCAATGGGTTTCACGCTCCAGGGCCTTGTCCTGGCGGCGCGCCTCGTCGGCCTCAGCGGCGGTAAGCTGCTCGACCCAGGCGTCAAAGGCGCCAAATCCCCGGTCGAGTTTTCGCACCTTGCGGTTCTCAAGCCAGAAGCAGCGCTGTGTGACCCGTTCGAGGAAGGCGCGGTCGTGGCTGACGATCAGCACGCTGGCCCGACTGGCGGCGATGGCCGTTTCCAGGGTTTCAATCGCCAGGATGTCCAGGTGGTTGGTCGGCTCATCCAGCAGCAGGACATCGGGGTCCTCGGCCAGGGCCCGGGCCAAGGCGACCCGGCGGGTTTCTCCCCCGGAGAGGCCGATGGCGGCCTTGCTGGGGTCGAGGCCAAAGCTCTCAAGCGCCGTGGCGGCCTCATGAGGTGCCGCCCCGCCTGCGGTGGCGTGGTCGAGCAGGGTCTCGCCCTCGATCAAGGGCTCCTGCAGCACATAGGCCACCTTCGTGCCCGGCGTGACCGCGCGCTCGCCGTCATCGGCCTCCATCAGGCCCGCCAGAATGCGCATCAGCGTCGACTTGCCCGCCCCATTGCGCCCAACCAAGGCGGCGCGGCTACGGGGTTCCAGCGCCAGATCGACGCCGTCGAACAGCATGCGGGGCCCGTCAGCGAGACGGACATTCTTGAGGGCAAGGACGGGGGGCTTCATGGGGGTAGGCACATAGCGCGGTTTGACGGCCCTGCAAGCGCTCAGGGTTTGAACACCCTTGGCGCGCCGGTGGCCGTCTCAGCCCTCGCCAAACGGCGGCGGCAATGGACCAGAGCGGAAATGGATCACCGGGGTCTCGTCATAATCCCCCATCTCAGTGTCGGCCGTGACCGAGAACGCGACCACAGCGACGCGGTTGGGCGCGAGCCGCTCAGCCTTGCGACGGGCCTCCTCAGCGTTGGCGCAGCCGACCTGGGGTTCAGCTTTCAGGCTTTTGCCTCGGCCCGCGACGTACGACTGGAGGATATGCACCGTTTCTTTCGCCATCCCTATCTCGGCCGCTGATTGGGCGGTGGCGTCAAGGGCTGGCTAGAACGGGATGTCATCCTCGGGGAGCGGGCGGCTGTTGTCGAACGCGTCCCGGGGCTGCGGCTGACTGGGTTCCGGCGGCAGGGGTGGGGGCTCAGCCCGCACAGCGGCATCGGCGAACTCACTGGCCAGACCTTGGTAAAACGGGTTGCGCGGGTCCTCGTCGAACATGGGTTCAGGGTCAGGCAGCAGCCAGTCGAACTCGCGGATCTCCAGGTCTTTGTGCGCCTCGATCATCAGTTGCCGCCAGATCTGAGCGGGGATGGCCCCCCCAGTGACCCGGTTCATGGGCGTGTCGTCGTCATTGCCGACCCAGACGCCGGTGACGTATTCCGGTGTGAAGCCGATGAACCAGGCGTCGCGCCAGTTCTGGCTGGTGCCGGTCTTGCCTGCTGCCGGCCAGTCAAAGGCGGCCCGCGCTCCGGTTCCGCCGGGTGCCAGCACCTTGCCCATCATTTTCACCATCATGCTGGCGTGGCTGATATCCAGGGCCGGCACGGGGGCGGAGGGAACCCTTGCGAACACGCCCTCACCCTCGACGGTCCGGATTTCCTCGATAATCGAGGGCGTCAGGCGTCCGCCGGCCTGCTGGAAGACCTGGAAGCCGCTGGTCAGCTCCAGCAAGGTCACTTCAAAGGCCCCCAGGGTTACCGACAGGTCTGGATTGCGCGGAATGGAGGTCAAGCCAAACCGGGCTGAGATGTCACCCAGCGCCGGGCCGCCGGCCTCGGCACCCAGTTTCACAGCCACCGTGTTGATGGAGCGCGACAGGGCCGTCTCCACGGTCACGGAGCCGCGATATCCCTCGCCATAGTTGCCGGGCTGCCAGTCCCCGAATTTCACCGGTCCGTCGACGCGGATATCGGTGGGCAGAACACCCTTCTCCAGGGCAGCCGCATAGACAAAAGGCTTGAAGGTCGAGCCGGGCTGGCGCTTGGCCTGGGTCGCCCGGTTGAAGACGCTGCGGGTGTAGTCCACCCCGCCGACCATGGCGCGCACCGAGCCGTCCGGGCCTAAGGTGACCAGGGCGGCCTGATCGGCCCCAGCGGTCACGCCATCGGTGGCCATGATCTGGCTGAGGATCCGGGCGGCCTCGTTCTGCAGCACCGGGTCGATCGACAGACGAACCATGAGGTCAGGGGAATTGGGCCCGATCCGCCGCAGAACCTCGGTGGTGGCATGATCCAAGAGATAGCCATACGGACCGTCGGACGATGTGGCCGTCGGCGCCAGGGCCGGGGTCTGGCTCTGGGCGGCGATCATTTCCTCCCGGGTGATCCAGCCGGTTTCCTGCATGCGCTGAAGCACCCAGCGCGATCGCGCCAGGGCGGCGGGCATGTCGTTGGTCAAGGCCAGTCGGGAGGGTGCCTTGGGCAGAGCCGCCAGCAGGGCAGATTCTGCCAGGGTCAACTGGCTGGCGGGTTTGCCGAAGTAAGTCCGGGCCGCCCCATCCACCCCAAAGGTGTTGGCCCCGAAAAAGACCCGGTTGAGATAGAGCTCAAGTACCTCGTCCTTGGTCAGCATCCGTTCCAGGCGCCAGGCCAGGACAGCCTCCTGCAGCTTGCGCTGTGCTGTCTGGTCGGGCGTCAGGAACAGGCTTTTGGCGATCTGCTGCGAGAGGGTCGATCCCCCCTGGACCACCCGGCCAGCCCGGAAGTTCACATAGGCCGCCCGCGCAATCGCCTGCAGGTCGATAGGGCCGTGCTGATAGAAGCGATGATCCTCCGCCGCCAGGAAGGCCAAGGGGACATGCGGTGGCAGGTCCGTCAGACGCACCCGGTCCCCATAGCGCGGGCCTCGGGTGGCGATCAGGTCGCCGTTTCGGTCGAAGAACTTGATCCCAGGCGCACGGTTGAAGGCATAAAGCTGAGCCCTTGCCGGAAGCTCAGGGATGTCCTGCAGGAACCGCTGCTGAATATAGACGCCCCCGGCGACGAGGACCGCGGCCAAAAGCACGCCGGCCAAAACCAGGGACTTCCAAACCCAACCCCAGCGACGCTGCTTTGGCGGACGGGGCAAGATGAACGGGGGATCCTCTCCGCCGGGCCCGCTGCCCTGTCCACCACCGCCTCCGGGCGGGGGCAGGGGGCGTCGACCAAAGCCTTCGTCCTGATGGTCTGGCGCAGGATTGCCCGGTGCAGGCCGCGGTAAGCTGTCTTTGGGCCCGATAGCTGAGCCGGGGGCCGTCTGTGGCGCCGGGGCATCGGGCTGCGCCGCGCCGGGCCTGCGTGGCCGGCCCGGCTCGTCGTCCGGAAAGCGGTAGGGGTCTAGGGTCCAGTCGTTCACGTTTTTCGAAGGTTTGGCGTCGGTCGGGGGCGTCGGAGTGTTTGTCTCTAGCGGCGCTTTGGGTTTAGGACGGTCCCGTGAGCAGGCACAAACCCTTTTGGCGCGCCAAGACCCTCGAACAGATGACGGCTCAAGAGTGGGAGAGCCTATGCGATGGTTGCGGTCTATGCTGTCTCGTTCGCTTCGAGGACGAGGATAGTGGTCAAGTTATCCCCACCCGCGTGCATTGTCGCTTATTCGATCCTGAGACCTGTACCTGTTCGAACTATGCTGAGCGTCGCAAACATGTTCCCGACTGCATAAAGTTGAGCCCGGGCAATATCGCTAAGCTGCCCTGGATGCCGCTGAGTTGCGCCTATAGGCGCCTGCACGAAGGTAAAGATCTTCCAGCCTGGCATCCCCTGGTGACGGGCGACCCGGAAAGCGTCCATGAAGCGGGGGTCTCGATCCGAGGTCAGACCCTCAATGAGGATGACCTGGCCGACCCTGAGGATGCCTGGGCCTACGCCGCCTGGGATCTCCTGGAAGATCGCAGCGGGGATTGAAGCCGTGTTCGCACTCGCCACAGGGTGTGTGTTAAAAATGCAACATTGCCACTTGCGTGACTTGGCGCGCTGCACAATCTAGAGCCCACAGAGCTTATCGGACCAGAGAAGAGGTTACCCCCTTGGCGCGCGATCCCTACCAGGAACTGGGCGTTCCCCGCGGCGCGGGCGAGGACGAGATCCGCAAGGCCTTCCGCAACCTCGCCAAGAAGCACCACCCCGACGCCAATCCCGGTGACAAGGCTGCCGAGGAGCGCTTCAAGCGTGTCAGCGCGGCCTTCGACATCCTGGGGGATCCCGATAAGCGCAAGAAGTTCGACGCCGGCGAAATCGATGCCGACGGCCATGAGACGGCGCGAGGCTTTGGCGCAGGCTGGAGCCCGGGCGGATTTGAGGGGCGGCGCGGTCAGACGCGGGCAGAAACCTTCGACGGGGTCGATCTCGGCGACATCCTGGGGGACATGTTTGGAGCCAGAGGCGGCGCGCGGGGCTCTGGTGGGGGCTTTGGTGGCGGTGTGGCCCGCGGCGCGGACGTGCGCGCCAAGCTTGAGATCGATCTCGAGGAGGCCATCGCCGGGGGCAAGAAGCGTATCGCCTTTTCCGACGGTCGCACCATCGATGTGACCATCCCCAAGGCCGCCGCCGAAGGGCAGACCCTGCGCCTGAAGGGGCAGGGGTCGCCAGGCCGGGCCGGTCCGGGGGATGCCTTTATTGAGCTGGTGGTCCGCCCCCATCCGATCTTTCACCGGGAGGGCGAGCGCCTGGTGATGGACCTACCGGTCAGCGTCTATGATGCGGTTCTGGGGGGCAAGGTCGAGGCACCGACCCCTGAAGGGCCCGTAACGCTCACCGTTCCCAAGGGCTCCAACTCCGGGGCGATGCTGCGTCTCAAAGGCCGGGGGCTGCCCGATGCGACCGGGCAGCGTGGCGACCTGTTGGCGCGGCTGGTGATTACCCTGCCGGAGAAACCCGACGCTGAACTCACCGCGTTCGCTGAAGGCTGGCGCAACAAGCGGCCCTATCACCCCAAGCCAGCCCCCCGTCGTGGCGGTTAAGGTCATGATCGCTACCCTTGGTGACAGCCGATCCCAGCGGTTCCCTAAGCGAGCCGTTCAGCCACGGTTCAGTCGTCCAGGCTTAGACCGGTCGTCATGAAACACCTCGTCCTCATCACAGCTCTGCTGGCCGCCGGGGTCCCCGTGACGGCCCAGGCCCAGTATGGTGCCGACCTGCGCTCGTCCTTTGGGGCAGGTCGGGGCGATCAGGACGACGCCCGTGCCGCCGTGCGCGCAGGACGCCAGGCACCTCTGTCCCAAGTGATTTCGGCCATTGCCCAGCGCACCCCTGGCCGGCACTTGAATACGACCCAGGGAACCCACGGGGGCCGCCCTGCCTATTTCGTCCAGTGGCAGACTCCTGACGGCAAGGTGATCATCTTTATCGCCGACGCCGAATCCGGGGGCATCATCGGTCGCCAGGGCGGCTGACAAGTCGAGAAGGGGAGGCCTGATCCATGCGTATCTTGCTGGTGGAAGACGATCCGGACCTGGCGCGGCAGCTTAAGGGTGCCCTGGCCGACGCCGGCTATGCGGTCGATCACGCGCCGGACGGCGAGGAAGCCCAGTTCCTGGGCGAGACCGAGCCCTATGACGCGGTGATCCTGGATCTCGGCCTGCCCAAGGTGGACGGGGTCTCGGTGCTGGAGCGCTGGCGGCGGGGCGAGGTGGCGACTCCGGTCCTGATCCTGACCGCACGGGGGGCCTGGAGCGAAAAAGTGGCGGGCTTTGACGCCGGCGCCGACGACTATCTCACCAAGCCCTTTCATACCGAGGAACTGCTGGCGCGGCTGCGCGCCCTGCTGCGCCGGTCAGCCGGTCATGCGGCGCCGAACCTGACCTGTGGCGGGTTGCGTCTCGACCCTCGCGCCGCAAGGGCGTCGGTCAATGGCGAGCCCCTGCGGCTCACCTCGCTGGAGTATCGACTGCTCCATTACATGATGATGCATCAGGGCCGGGTGATCAGCCGCACGGAGCTTGTGGAGCATCTCTACGACCAGGACTTTGATCGTGACTCCAACACCATCGAGGTCTTTGTCGGTCGTATTCGCAAGAAGATGGGGGCTGACCGGATCGAGACCGTGCGCGGCCTGGGCTACCGCCTGACCTGTCCGGCCGACGAGATAGAGGCCAGCGCCAGTTGAGCCGACCCCTCTTTCGCAAATGAAGTTGGCGGCTCTGCAAAGCGCCTCCCTGGTCCGCCGTCTGGTGATCCTGGCGGCGGGGTGGAGCCTGACGGTCCTGCTGATTTCAGCCGTCGTGCTGTCGCTTCTGTTTCAGCAGGCGGCCCTGCGACGGTTCGATGAGGGGCTGGCGGAGCTGATCGACAATCTGCTGGCGGGCACCACGGTGGACGCCTCCGGGCAGGTGCTGGCACCGGCACTCACCGATCTGCGGGCCCTTCGCGCCTATTCCGGTCGCTACTGGCAGGTGGTGGAGCCGCTCCCTGATGGGCAATGGCGGATGATTGTCCGCTCACGCTCCCTGTGGGATGCCGATCTCACCGCACCTGGGGATCTCGTCGCCCAGCTTGAGGCCGATCCCGGTCGTCCGGTGACCTATGAGACCGACGGCCCGCTCAATCAGCCCCTCCGCGCCCTGGCCAGCCGCGTCACCCTGCCGGGCCGAGAGGCCCCCTTGATCTTCATGGCCGCGGAAGACCGCTCGCCGATTGACCGGGACGTGCGAGGCTTCATTACGGCGACTGCCGTGGCCTTCCTTCTTTTGGGCGCCGGCTTGGTGGGGGCGGTGGTCTTTCAGGTGCGCTTTGGCCTTCGGCCCCTGTTTGCCCTGCGGCGCGAGGTGGCGGCGGTCCGAAGGGGCAAGGCTGAGCGGATCGCCGGCGCATACCCTGTTGAGTTGGAGCCCCTGGCCCAGGAGCTGAATGCCCTGGTCAGCCACAACCAGGAGGTCGTCGAACGTCAGCGCACCCATGTGGGCAATCTCGCCCATGCCCTGAAGACCCCCCTATCGGTCATGCTGACCGAGGCCCGCCAGTCGCCGGGGCCCCTTTCGGAGGTGGTCGTGCGCCAGGCCGAGGTCATGCGCCAGCAGGTTGATCATCATCTGCGCCGGGCCCGCGCGGCTGCGCGTACACCTGGCCGTGGCGAGCGCACTGAGGTTGCCGACGTTCTCGACGAACTGGCCCGCACCTTGTCACGCATCTTCCAGGACAAGGGCGTCGACATCGATTGGGACTGTGAAGACGATCTCATCTTCCAGGGTGAACGTCAGGACCTGCTGGAAATTGCCGGCAACGCCATGGAGAACGCCGCCCAGTGGTGTCGGGGTCGGGTCCGGGTCCGCGCCGTAGCTCTCAACCTGGAACGCCTGCAGATGACCGTCGAGGACGATGGGCCGGGCCTGCCGCCTGAGCGTCGCCCCGAGGTGTTGCGGCGGGGCGCGCGCCTGGACGAGAGCGCGCCAGGATCTGGGCTTGGCCTGTCCATCATCGACGAGCTGGCGAGGGCTTATGGGGGCGATCTTCGACTGGACGCAGCGAAACTCGGCGGGCTGTCAGTCATCATCGATCTGCCTCGGGCTGAGACCTGACGCCCTGCGTCACGTCCGCCCATCGGGTTAGGGTTAAGTAAAGCCTTAACCGACCCTGGCGCAGTTTAGGGTTCCGCAAGTGCGCGGCAGCGAGGGGGATGAATGGGCGGTCTGCCCGAACAGAAGCTGGCCATCCTGCGGCACATGGTGGAATCGGCTCCCGATCGGGTGGTCGGAGACCTCCGTGGCGCCCTGTCCGGGGCTGCCGGCGATTCGGGCCTTACGGCCGTGCGCCTGCTTGTTGAGACCGAGGCCCGCGACCGCCAGCTGCGCAATGCTGTTCTGCATCCGATTGCGCCCCTCTGCGTGGGGGATGGCCGCACCGAGCATCTGACCTTTCCCTCCCGATCCCTCGCCCTGGTGTGGCGCGGACTGCGCGATCAGGCGACCCATGAAGTGGCCCGGGCTGCGGCCTTGGCCGAGGAATTCCAGGCTGATCAGAGCTCGCCGGAACCCTTCGACATTCTGGCCCGACGGGCCGCCCGGGGCTTGAGCGAACGTAATCACCCAAAGTTTATCGCGGCCGCCGAGGCCGCCGACGCCGCCCGACCGGGCGGAGCGCTGCTTCTGGCCGAATGCATGCAGATGGTGCCGATTGTCCGGGCCGCCGTCAGTCGGTTACCGAGCTGGATCCAGCGGGTGACCGACGATGATGCCGCCCTGGCACGCCTGGCCTACAAGGACTCGGTCGCCATCGCCGAGGATGCCGGTCCTCGCTTCTTCGAGATGCTTGCGGCCCACCTGACCCATCCCTGGATGGTGCTGCGCCTGATCAGCGCTGTCATGGACAAGCCCTCAGAGGCCTATCTTGCCGGCTCGGAGCTGGCGAGCTTCGGGCACCGGGTGCTCGACGGGGTGGATGCCGGTCTGGCGGACCTGGATCGCTTTGATATTCATGGCGGACTACCAGCGGTGCGGACCGCCGTCCGGGCCATTGAAGCCATGAACGCCCAGATCTCCGAGATCGAGGGCAATGTCGAACTGAACCGCCAGGGGATCTGGGGCGCGCGGCTCGGCAAGCAAAAGGCCAGTCTTGCGCGGCTGGTGGAGGCCCGGCTGCGGCTGATCGATAAGGCTCTGGCCCAGGCCCTGCCTTTGACCGAAGTCTGGAGCGGCCGTGTCTCCAGACAGGTCGCTCGACTGACCACACCCCCGGACGCCGCAGCCTTGCAGACGGCCAAAACCCTGGTGGCCTTTGCGCAAGAAATCCGCGGGGCGGCCAATACTGGTGGGTTCGCTGCTGCGCGTACCGAAGTGATGCAGGCGCTGGAAGCGCATATCGATCTCTTCACTGACGACGCCCTGGAGTGCCTTCGCAAAGGGGAAGCGGCGGAGCCCGAAATCGCCCGTGCGCTTCTCAATGCGGCGATTGAACTCACGGCCCTGGCGCGGGACCGTCAGTCTGCCGATATCCTACGCCGAAGGCTCGCCGCGATCTGACCCAATGAGGGCCCCGATGGCTCTCGCGCGCGGCGGACCTTTGGGGTAAACGGCGCGCATGATCGTGTTCTGGATTGCGGTTGGAGTGATGTCCGCCGCCGTAGCGGGTCTCATCCTGCGCCGCGCTGCACGGGCGGCTGCCGGCGGCGGTGATGCCGACTCGACCCTTCCCCTTTACCAGCGCCAGCTTTCCGAGATCGAGGATCTGGCTGAGCGCGGTCTGATTGCCGAGGATGAGCGTCGCAGCGCCCATGCCGAGGCCGCGCGGCGCCTGCTGTCCGCCGCCGATGCCGCGGGGCCAGCCTGGACGGCGGCAAAAACCGCCCGGCCTATGATCGTCGCCCTGGCCGTAGTGGCCCCGGTTTTGGCGCTGGGCCTCTATCTCGGGATCGGGTCACCTGGCTACAGGGACCAGCCCTATGCTGACCGTCTGGATCGTTGGCGGGCCGCGCCGCCGACCCAGCTCGACGCCCCGCAGATGGCCGCTGTTCTGCGTTCAGTGACAAGCGAACGGCCAGACGACCCCGAGCCCTACCGCTTTCTGGCTATTGCCGAGATGGCCTCCGGCGATCCGGGGGCCGCGACCCGGGCCCTGCGCGAAGCCTTGCGTCTGGCGCCCGACCGGGCCGACCTCTGGGAGTCCCTGGGCGAGGCCCTGATGGTCACCGCCGAAGGGGAGGTGACTCCGCAGTCTGCCGCAGCGTTCCAGCGCGCCTTGGAAAAGGACCCTCAGGCCGCCACCGCGCGCTTCCACCTGGCCCGCGGCCGGATTGAGGCAGGCGAGGTCGAGGCTGGTCTGGCCGAATGGCGAGCCCTGCTTGCGGACCTCCCCGCCGCAGACCCCCGCCGCCCCGTCCTTCAGGCTGCGATGGCTGACGTCGCCAACGGGCCCCGGCAGCCGTCCATTGCGCCAGAGACTGTGGGAGCGCCCGAAATTGCTGCCATGGTCGAGGGGCTGGCGGCTCGCCTTGCCGCTGAACCTGATGATCCCGAGGGCTGGGTGCGGCTGGTCCGCTCCTATGCCGTGCTAGGTGACGCCGCCCGGCGGGACGCTGCCCTGGCCCAGGCCAGAGCGCGGTATGCCGATAACCCTCAAATCCTGACACAGCTGGCCCAGGCGGCAGCTGCGGAGCCCATGTGATGTCTGGTTGGTTGCCCAAGTCCCGTACCGCCCGACGCCGCCTGCTGGTGCTGTCGGCTGTGGCCCCGGTTCTGGCGCTCGCCGTGGGCCTGACGCTCTGGGGTCTGTCGGACTCGATCTCCTATTTCTACACGCCGGCCCAGGCCGCTGAGTCTCGTCCCGCCCCTGGCCAGACGATCCAGCTGGGCGGGCTGGTCGAGGGGGGCAGTATCGTCAAACATGCCGACGGTCGGCTGGAGTTCGTGGTCATGGACCAGATCACGGCTGCCCCTGTGGTCTACCGGGGCGATCCGCCCGATCTGTTCCGTGAAGGCCAGGGGGTGGTCGCCACCGGCGCCTTCCGCGAGGACGGTGTGTTCGAGGCCCGCCGGCTGCTGGCCAAGCATGACGAGACCTACATGCCCCGTGACCTTCAGAATGCTCTGAAGGAACAGGGGGAATGGCGCGGTGAGGGGGCTGAGCGCAGCGCCGACGCGGCGGCCTCAGGGGCTGTCCCCTACGGCGGAGGCGCGGGTCTGTGATCGTCGAGATCGGCGCCTTTGCGCTCATTCTGTCCCTGATCCTGTCGGTCCTGCAGACCGGCGCCTCGGCCCTGGCCCGCATTCGGCGCTCGCCCGTCCTGGCGGCCGTGGGCGAGGGGGCGGCCATCGGGGCCTTTGGCGTTCTGGCCGTGTCCTTCGCCGCCCTGGTCTACGCGTTCGTGGTGTCCGATTTCAGCGTTGCCAACGTCACCGCCAACTCCCATACCGCCAAGCCGCTGCTTTACCGGATCGGTGGCGCCTGGGGCAGCCATGAGGGCTCAATGCTCATGTGGTGTCTGGCGCTTACGGGCTTTGGCGCCCTGTTGGCCGGCTATGGGCGTGGGCTCACCTCGGCCCTCAAGGCGGTGGCTGT
Source organism: Phenylobacterium sp. (assembly GCF_022402485.1). Classification (GTDB taxonomy): domain Bacteria; phylum Pseudomonadota; class Alphaproteobacteria; order Caulobacterales; family Caulobacteraceae; genus Phenylobacterium. Next base: position 111,960 of record NZ_JAKRSA010000015.1, read on the forward strand.
GGCCACGCAAGGGGCGCTGGGCATCGCCTTCCTGGCCTATACGGTTTTTGCGTCCAACCCCTTCTGGCGCCTGAGCCAGCCGCCGGTCGAGGGCCGCTCACTCAATCCCCTTCTGCAGGACCCAGCCCTGCTGCTGCACCCGCCGTTCCTCTATGTGGGCTATGTGGGGCTGTCGGTGGTCTTTTCCCTGGCGGTGGCCGCCTTGGTGGAGGGCCGCGCCGACGCCGCCTGGGCTCGCTGGATCCGGCCTTGGACCCTGGCGGCCTGGGCAGGGCTCACTGTCGGCATCACCCTTGGCGCCTACTGGGCCTATTACGAGCTTGGCTGGGGCGGCTGGTGGTTCTGGGATCCGGTAGAGAACGCCAGCTTCATGCCCTGGCTGATCGCTACGGCCCTGCTGCATTCGGCTGTGGTCACTGAGCGTCGCGGAGCCCTGCCGGGCTGGACGATCTTCCTGGCGCTCGGGGGCTATACCTTCTCGATGCTGGGGGCCTTCCTGGTTCGGTCTGGCGTCCTGACCTCGGTGCATGCCTTTGCGGTGGACCCCACCCGAGGGGTGCTGCTGCTGACCATCCTTGGGGTGACGTCAGGCCTGGGCTTTGCCCTGTTTGCCTGGCGGGCCCCGGCCATGGCGAGGGGCGGTCTGTTCGCTCCGATCAGCCGCGAAAGCGCACTGGTGCTCAATAACATCCTGCTGGCGGCTGCCACGGCCACGGTTCTGCTCGGCACCCTCTATCCGCTGATCCGCGAGGCCATCGCCGGCGAAGCGATCTCGGTGGGGCCGCCCTTCTTCCATCTCACCTTCACCCCCCTGATGTTCCTCCTGCTGATTCTGCTGCCTGCAGGCCCCCTGCTGGCCTGGAAGCGGGCCGACGCCGGGGCTGCCTTGCAGCGGCTCTGGGTGGCCGCCCTGCTGGCGGCCGCGGCCGGCGCCGCCACCCTGGCCCTGGTTCAACCCCTCAGCCTGTTTGGCGCGGCGGGCATGGCCCTCGGGGTCTGGCTGATCGTCGGGTCGTTGACCGAAGTGGCGGAGCGTATCCGGCTGTTCAAGGTTCCGGGCGCTGAGGTTTTGCGTCGGCTCGGCGGACTGCCACGGGGGACCTGGGGCATGACCCTGGCCCATGCCGGCCTTGGGGTGTTCGTCTTCGGCGCCGTGGTAGAGACCACCTGGAAATCGGAGACCTCCGAGGTCCTGGCCCAGGGTCAAAGGCTGAGCGTCGCCGGCTATGTTCTCGTGCTGGAGGACGTCGCGCCGGTCCTGGGCCCTAACTATGAGGCCGAGCAAGCCACCATCCGGGCCTTTGCCCCGGACGGGAGCCTGGTCTGTGTGGCGCAGCCGGAGCGCAGGCTTTATTCGGCCGGCGGTCAGACGACCTCGGAGGTGGCCATTTGCCCTCGCGGCTTAAGCCACCTCTATGCCGTGCTGGGCGAGCGCCGCGCCGCCGCCGATGGCAGTCCCATCTGGCTGATCACCGGCTATTGGAACCCCTGGGCGCTGCTGATCTTCCTGGGGCCGGGTCTGATGGCCCTTGGGGGCGTCGTTTCCTTAACCGATCGCCGGCTCAGGCTGGCAGCCGGACGCCGTGCGACGCCGTCGCCGGCCGCGCCGGCCCAGCCTGTCAGCGAACCCGCATGAAGGGGCCCCGGACTGGCAATCTTGGGCGATGGCTGGCGGTGGCGGTGGCGGTCCTCTTTTTGGGGGCGGCCTCCGAGCCCAGTGAGCGGCTGAGTGATCCGGCACAGGAGGCACGGGCGCGGGCCCTGTTCAAGGAAGTGCGCTGCCTGGTCTGCCAAAACGAGTCTATCGACGCCTCTCATGCTGAACTGGCTCAGGACCTGCGGGCGATCGTCCGGCAGGAAGTGGCGGCCGGGCGCAGCGATATCGAGGTCCGTCGCTTCCTCACCGACCGCTACGGCGAATATGTCCTGCTCAAGCCGCAGTTCAGCTGGGCCAATGCCGCGCTCTGGCTAGCCCCCTTGCTGGTGGTGTTGGCCGGCGGAGGGCTGCTGATCAGCCGATGGCGGACTCTGCCGCCTGAGCCTGAGCTCAGCGGCGAGGAGACAGCCGCCCTGGCGCGGTTGTCTGATGATCCTGACTCTGACCGCAGTTCAGCCTCATAGCCGCCGCGAACCGCCGCTATAGCTTGCAAATTGGTAAGTTGCGATCGGTTGCGCTCTGGCGCATCCATCCTAGCTAGGGGAAGGCGGGCATGTGCTATGACCCCAAGAGCCCGCAAGGAATCGAAGGCCTATGACCTCTAAGAAGACCGGATATCTTCTCGGCGCCATCGCCGGCATCGGCGTGGCTGCAGCTGCGCTGGCGGCCACTGATGTGGGCCTGAACATGGCTGAAAAGTCGGGGGCTTCCATGCCTGTGATCCGAGCTTCGACGGCACCGGTCTTTGCGCCGCCCCCTGGGGCACCCCTGTCCTTCGCCGATATCTTCGAGCAGGTTTCCCCCGCTGTGGTCTCGGTCAATGTGACCTCCCGGGCTGACGCAAATGCCCTGCGCCAGATTCCTGGACTTGAGGGCCTGCCCTTTGGCATCATCCCCCGTGGCCCACGTGGCGGCGAGGAAGAGGGGGAAGAGGCGCAGCAGGGGCCGACTCAGATGTCGGCCGGTTCGGGCTTTTTCATCTCGGCCGATGGCTTCATCGTCACCAACAACCACGTCGTGGAGAACGCCGAGGAGATCAAGGTTGTCCTGAAGGACGAACGCGAGCTCGTGGCCGAGATCGTCGGGCGCGACGAGGCGACCGATCTGGCCGTGCTGAAGGTCAAGGGTACCAACTTCCCGTTCGTGAGCTTTGAGAACGATGCCCTCCCACGGGTCGGCGACTGGGTGATCGCGGTCGGCAACCCCTTTGGTCTGACGGCCACGGCGACCTCCGGTATCGTCTCGGCCTATGGCCGTGACATCGGCGAGACCTTTGTCGACTTCATCCAGATCGATGCGCCCATCAACCGAGGCAATTCCGGCGGGCCGACCTTTGACATCTATGGCCGGGTCATCGGGGTCAATACGGCCATCTTCTCGCCGTCGGGCGGATCGGTGGGCATTGGCTTTGCTATTCCGGCGGCCACGGCCGACGCGATCACTAAGCAGCTCATCGCCAATGGCAGCGTCACCCGTGGCTATATCGGCGCCACCATCCAGAACTATACCCGCGAGATGGCGGCAGCGCAGGGCCTGGGCGAGCAGCGGGGCGCTATCGTCTCTGACACCGTGCCCGGCGGCCCTTCGGCCCGGGCTGGCCTGCAGCCGGGTGATATTGTCATCTCCGTCAATGGGGTCGCCGTGGGCACCTCTTCGGAGCTGACCCGCGAGGTCGCCAAGGCGTCGGCCGGAGACACCCTTCGTCTGGAAATCATTCGGGGCGATGCCCGCCGGACGATCCAAGTCCGCTCTGGCGTCCGGCCTAATGAACGTGAACTGGCCGCCAACGATAATGGTGGCGGACCTGCGACGCCGCGCGGCCAGAGCCCTGGCCAGCCCGCCAACCCTCAGGTGCTGGGCATGACCCTGGCGCCCATCGATGACGCCGCCCGTCGCAGCTTCGGCATTGCCGCCGATGTGCGCGGCGTCGTGGTTACGGCGATCGCTTCGTCCTCGGACGCTGCCCGCAAGGGTCTGCGCCGGGGCGACGTGATCGTGCGGGCCAATAGCCGCACTATGGCTGCAGCCGGTGATCTCGTCGCTGAGGTGGACGCTGCGCGCAAGGCCGGTCGTCCCAGCGTCCTGCTGGGGGTCAGCCGCGATGGCCGGACGTTGTTCGTGCCGCTGGATATTGCGCCGTAGGTTTGCGCTCAGACACAGGCGATCGGTGACAGGGGAGCGGTCATGCGGATTCTGATAGTCGAAGACGACCTGGAGGCCGCCGCGGTCATGGTGCGTGGCCTCACCGAAAGCGGTCATGACTGCACCGCCGCGGCTGACGGCGAGGCGGGACTCGGTGAAGCGCGGAAAAGCGAGTTCGACGTGATGATCGTCGATCGCATGATGCCCAAGATGGATGGGGTCACCCTGGTGGAGACCCTGCGCCGGGAGGGAGACCAGACACCGGTACTGTTCTTGTCCGCCTTGGGCGAGATCCATGATCGCGTGGATGGCCTCAAGGCCGGGGGCGATGACTATCTGGTCAAACCCTACGCCTTCGCTGAGCTGAGCGCCCGGGTTGAGGCCCTGGCCAGGCGTCGGGAGACCGGGTCCGTCCAGACCTTGCTCCGGGTCGGTGACCTGGAGATGGACCTCATCGGCCGCACCGTCCACCGCCAAGGCCAGGAGATCGACCTGCAGCCCCGGGAGTTCCAGCTCCTGGAATTCATGATGCGTCATGCTGGCCAGGCCGTGACCCGGACCATGCTGCTGGAAAAGGTCTGGGAGTATCATTTCGATCCCCAGACCAATGTCATCGACGTTCACGTCTCCCGCTTGCGGGCGAAGATCGACAAGGGATTTGATCGGCCGATGCTGCAGACCGTGCGCGGTGCGGGCTACCGGCTCGACGCTTAGGGCCCGGGACCATGCGCCTGCCGCGCATCTTCCGCACCACCCCCTTCCGGCTGACCCTGCTATTCCTGGCCCTGTTTGCGGCCTCGGCCAGCGCGTTCCTGGCTTACATCTATGTGACCACGGCGGGGGAGGCGACCCGGCGGGTTGATCAGCTGATCGTGCGTGAGATGCGCACCCTACAGAGCGCTTATGGCCGGGCCGGCACCGACGCGCTCAACCAAGCCCTGATTGAGCGGGCGGCCAGCGAACGGCCCTATCTCTATCTGCTGATGACCCCGGACGGGGGCCGGATCTCCGGCTCCATCGAGGAGTCACCCTTAGATGGCTTTAACGGCGAAGCCACCTGGACGAGCTTCCAGGTGACCGAATTTGACGTGCAGGGCCGCGAGGTGAACCGACCGGCCCGTGGCCTTCAGGAACGGCTCACGGGGGGGGAAATCCTGTTTGTCGGCGCTGATATCGCCGAGGACGAGGCCTATGTGGTCAAGATCGTCCGTGCGCTCTGGGGGGCGGGGGCCCTGATCATTGTTCTGGGTCTGGCGGGCGGGGTGGTGGTCAGCCGCAATGTCAGCCGCTCCATGACTGGCCTCACTACGGTGGTGGACGCCGTCCGCAATGGTGATCTCAGTGCCCGTGCGCCTGTGCGCGGCACCCGTGATGAGCTGGACGAGCTGGCGGTCGGCCTCAACGAGATGCTCGAGCGTCTTGAGCGCTCCATGGCCGGTCATCGCCACGCCGGCGACGCCATCGCGCACGATCTGCGCTCGCCGCTGACCCGCCTGCGGGCAAGACTTGAGGCCTCGTTTCTCGACCTCGAGGCCGGCCGCGGTGATCCCCAGGCCGCCTTTGCCCAGGCCCTGGACGATACCGACGGGGTGTTGAAGACCTTTGGGGCAGTGTTGGCTATCGCCCGGCTTCAGGCTGCAGGCACGGCACCCGATCCGGTGCTGTTTGACCCCGCCGATCTGGCCGCTGACATCTGCGAGCTCTATGAACCCTTGTGCGAGGACGACGGCCTGGACTTCAAGGCCGAGCTGGCGAGGGGCATGAGCATCCGGGCGAACCGTGAGTTCATGGCCCAGGCTCTGGCCAATCTCATGGACAACGCCATCAAGTACACCCCCCAGGGCGGTGCCATCATGCTGCGGGTTCGCCGCCGGTCGTCCGGTGAGGTGGAATTCTCCGTCACGGACACGGGTCCGGGCGTGCCCGAGGAGGATCGGGAGCGCGTGGTCGAGCGGTTTGTCCGACTGGAAAACAGCCGCAATCTGCCGGGGTCTGGCTTGGGCCTCTCACTGGTGGCGGCTGTCGCTGAGGCGCATGGGGGGCGGGTGGAGCTCTCGGAGGGGCCCGGCAAGGTCGGCGAGATCGGCCCCGGTCTCAGGGTGGCGGTGATCCTGCCCGCAGCCTGAGGCCGGGCCTCTGCAATTTGCCACGGACTGTGTTGAGCCGGCACAGTGGCAAGATGACGAAGCTCGCTGACTCGCTCCGCCCCTGTGGTCCCGTGGCTGATCCCAAGGCCGCCGAGCGGACCCGGGAAATGCTGACCCCGGCCGCGGAAGCCCAAGGCTGGGCCGGGCTGCTCGACCAGGCCTGGCCAGCGCTGGCGCCGGTGTTCGGGGCCTCGCCCTACCTGGCGGGCCTCGCCCGGCGGGTCCCCGCCCGGTTGCGGGACATCCTGACGAGCGTCCCAGAGCCGAGGTTTGCTGATCTGCTGGTGCGGACGGCGGCAGCTGGCGAGCTTGCCACCGCCGCCGAGGCCGGACCTGAGCTACGCCGGCTGAAGGCTGAGGCTCATCTGCTGATCGCCCTGGCCGATCTGGGCGGGGTCTGGGACCTGGATGCCGTGACAGGGGCCTTGACCCGGTTTGCCGACAGCGCCCTGGCGTCGGCTCTGCGGGTGACCGCCCGGGCAGAGGTGGCGGCGGGCCGGCTTTCAGCGGTGGGCGAGGGGCCTGAGGGACCGGTGCCCGGCTGGTTCTGCCTGGCCATGGGTAAACAGGGTGCCTTCGAGCTGAACTATTCCAGCGATATCGATGTATCGGTGTTCTATGAGCCCGAACGGTTACCTGTGGCCGAGGGCGTTGAGCCCCGCGCTTTTGCCGTACGCCTGACCCAAGGGGTCGCCGCCCTCATTCAGGATCGGACCGACGAGGGCTATGTCTTTCGGGTCGATCTGCGCCTGCGGCCGGACCCGTCGTCGACCCCCCTGGCGGTGTCGGTGACCGCAGCCTTCGAATATTATGAGACCGTCGGTCAGAACTGGGAGCGGGCGGCGTTCATCAAGGCCAGGGCCTGCGCCGGTGACCTGCCCAGGGCGCAGGCCTTTCTGGAGGAGTTGTCGCCGTTCATCTGGCGCAAGAATCTCGATTTCGCCGCGATTGCCGACATTCACTCCATCAAGCGGCAGATCCATGTTCACAAGGTCGATGATCGGCTGACCGCCAAGGGTGCGGACCTGAAGCTCGGTCGCGGCGGCATCCGCGAGATCGAGTTCTACGTCCAGACCCAACAACTGATCCTCGGCGGCCGACACCCTGAGTTACGGAGCCTGCGGACCCTGGAGGCGCTTCAGGCGCTGCGCGACGCCGGGCATGTGACCGCCGAGGCGGCCGCAGAACTGCACGGGGCTTATGAGACTCTGCGGGCGGTTGAGCACCGGGTTCAGATGATTGCCGATGAGCAGACCCATCGGCTGCCGGAATCCGATTCCGAGCGGGCCCGGGTTGCAGCCCTGTTCGGGCACGACAAGGTCAAGGCCTTCGACGGGGCGGTCACCGAGGTGCTGAAGACCGTCAATCGGCGCTATGGGGAGCTGTTTCCCGATGAGGAATCCCTGTCCTCGGCCTTCGGCAGCCTGATCTTCACCGGGGTGGATGATGATCCGGCCACCCTGAAGACCCTGGCGCGGATGGGGTTCGATAACCCTCTTCAGGTCTCCCAGACGATCCGCGCCTGGCACCATGGCCGCATCCCGGCGACGCGCACCGAGCGGGGGAGAGAACTGTTTACCCGGCTGGCACCGAGACTGTTGGATGCCGCCCATGCCACCGGCGCGCCCAATGCAGCCTTCAACCGGTTCAGCGACTTCTTCGCCAGCCTGTCCTCCGGAGTGCAGATCCAGTCCCTTTTCCTGGCCAACCCGAAGCTCTTTGAACTGCTGGTCCAGGTCCTGGCCTTTGCGCCCAAACTGGCTGCCACCCTGGCGCGTCGCCCCTCAGCCATCGACGCCCTGGTGGATGGTGACTTTTTCGCCGAGATCGACCCAGCCGAGGACGAGGCGGTCATGGCCATGGCTGTGGCCCGGGCTGACGGGTTTGAAGCGGTGATGGACGCCGCTCGGCGGGTCCATCGGGAGCAGGCCTTTCGCCTGGGCGTTCAGGTGATGAGCGGCGTGGCCAGCGCCGAGCGGGTCGGGCGGGGCTTTGCCGACCTGGCCTATCTCTGCATCCGCACCCTGGCGCCGGCCGCCCTGGCCGAGGCCCAGCGTCTGGGCGGGGTGTTTCCGGGGCAGGTGGCCGTGGTCGCCTTGGGCAAGTGCGGCTCGCGGGAAATGACCGCCGCCTCCGACCTCGACCTGATGACCCTTTACCGGGCTGACGACCCCAGAGCCATGTCGAGCACCAAGTCCTGGGGGGCGGAGACCTTCTATGGCCGATTCACTCAGCGACTGATCGCAGCCTTGTCCCTGCCCACCGCTGAGGGCGGCTTGTATGAGGTGGACATGCAGCTTCGGCCCTCCGGCACCCAGGGCCCGGTGGCCGTCAGCCACTCGGCCTTTGAGGCTTACTATTCCGGAGAGGCTGAGACCTGGGAGCTCCTGGCGCTGACCAGGGCCCGGGTCGTCTGGGCCAGCACCCCGGCTTTTGCCGAGGAGGCCACAGGCCTGATTGAGGCGGCGCTGCGCCGTCCCAGGGACCGCAAGCGGCTGGCGCGGGAGGTGCGGGCCATGCGCGCACTCCTGGAGAAAGAACGTCCCGCCAAGGATGTCTGGGACATGAAACTGGCCCGGGGCGGGCTGGTGGATGTGGAGTTTGCCGCCCAGTTCCTGCAGCTGGCTCATGCGGCTGACGGCGGTCCCCTGCGCCCCCACACCGCGCGGGCCTTGGCGGCCATCCGTGAGGCGGGGCTGGGGGCCGCCGAGCCCCTGGAGGTGCTGGAGGACGCCTGGCGACTGCAGCAGAACCTGACTCAATTGATCAAGGTGGCCCTGGAGGATGGTGTCGATCCTTCTCTGGAGCCCACGGCGTTTCGTCGGTTGATGGCCAGGGCGGGTGGCGAGAGCGATTTCCGCAAGGTTCTCCCCCGGTTGGAGGCGGCCCGAAAATCGGCCAGGACGGCCTACGAAATGCTGGTGCAAACTTGAACGACGGAAATGGCTGTAGACGCCGTTCAATCCCTTGAAGCCACCCTACCCAAAGGTCGCCATGTCCCGCACGATCCTGTTCAGCGCCCTGGCGCTCACCCTGATGGCTGCCCCCGCCCAGGCCCAGATGATGGGCCGAGCCCCGGACCCTGACCTGAACAAGGATGGGAAGGTGACCTTGGCTGAGTACCGTAAGAGCCAGGCTGACAGCCTGCTGGGATCTTTCGACAAGAACCGGGACGGCCAGATCACCCGGGCGGAGTTCAAACCCATGGAGGACATGGCCCGTCGGTTTGGCGGTGCCAGTGGGGCCGCGCGGGTGGCCGAGCTCTGGACGCGCCTGGACGCGAACCGAGACGGTATCGTCACACGCGCCGAGATCGACACCGGGGCTGTGCGCCGGTTTGCCGCCGGTGACGCCGACGGAGACGGCATCCTCGACAAGGCCGAACTGACCAGCCTGCGCCAGAGCCGTTCGAGTGGCGGATCGTGAGACTGCAGCAAGGCCTCGCCATGGCGCGGGCGGGGTGAGGCTTGGACCTTGCACAGGATCCCGACGACCAGTTGCTGGGCCGGATCGCTCAAGGCGATCCTGCCGCTGTACGCGCTTTGATGGCCCGCAAGCTGACCCGGATCAATGGACTTGCCCTGCGCATGCTGGGGGATGCTTCAGAGGCAGAGGACGTAACCCAGGAGGTCTTCCTGCGCGCCTGGCGACAGGCTCCCAAATGGACACCGGGCGCGGCACGGTTCGACACCTGGCTGCACCGGGTGGCCCTGAACCTCTGCTACGACCGTTTGCGGCGGCGCCGGGAAATCCCCACCGAGACGCCGCCGGAGCAGACCAACGATGGACCAGCCCCCGATCGTGGGCTGGAGGCCGACGATGTCGGGGTCCGGGTGGCTGCGGCCCTTGCCCGACTTCCGGACCGGCAGCGCGAAGCCGTGGTGCTCTGTCACTATCAGGAACTCGGCAATATCGAGGCGGCAGGCCTGATGGGGGTCAGTGTCGAAGCCTTGGAGAGCCTGCTGTCGCGGGGTCGGCGCACCCTGCGCGGCGCTTTGGCGGACTTGGTTTGAAGGCGGACTGAGCATGGAAGGACCGATCATGGACCTGGACAGATTCGCAGACCTCGCCGAGGCCTATGGCGGGGACATTTCCCGGTGGCCGTCGATTGAGCGCGAGGCCGCGACCCTTCTGATGGCCCGCTCGCCTGAGGCGACGGGGACCCTGTTGGCGCAACAGAGCGACCTGGATTGGGCGCTGGACTCCTGGCGGGTCCCGCGACCGGGCGTAGCCCTTGAGGCGGCAATCCTGGCCAGTGCCCCTGCCCAGCGGTCTGCGCCGATCTGGCGGGGCTGGCTGTGGCGCACCGGACTGGGGGCGGGCCTGATGGCCGCAGGCCTGGCCGGTGTCATGGCAGGGGTTGTGGTGTCGGGGGCTGTCGCCCCAGTGGGGGAGTTGGAGGTGATCACTGCGGCGGTGAGCGCCTATGACACCCTTGATGTCGATCTGTGGGCGGGCGTCTGATGTCACCTCGCAACCTGACGATAGCTCTGTTCATTTCCCTGGCGGTGAATCTGTTCGCCATCGGCGCTGTGGTGGGCGGTCTGGTGATCGGCGTCCGGATGACCGAGGGGCGCCAGATGGCCATGCGACCTGGACCGCCGCCGATTTTCACAGCCGCTGAAAGTCTCCCCGAGGCCCGTCAGGACGCCTACCGCCAAGCCCTCCTCGCTGAGGCCCGCGAGGCCCGTCAGGCGCTGATGCAGGCCAGCCAGGCGCGGCGGGAGGCCTGGGAGGGGCTGGCCAAGGAACCCTATGACCCGGCGACCGTGCAACGGGACCTCGCCGCGGCCCAGGCCATTGAGGCGCAGGCCCGTAGTGTACTGGAAACTCGGATTGTCACCTTCGCCGAAGACTTGTCACTGGAGGAACGCCAAGCCCTTGCCGGCGCACTCTCTCAGCCCCCCAGACGCCAAAGGGAAGGCCGGGGTGAACGTCTTCGGGAACGATAACCCCCCCAGCAACGGGTTAAGGTGACGAGGGCGCTGGGGGACTCCATGAGCTGCCGGCCAATCTGCTTCGGGCCATCGTCACGGTGCACGTGACCTGTCTGATCCTGTTCAAGCGACCCTTGGCACGCTTCATGGTGTTCCTGCCAAAGTCCAAGTCACCTTGGTTTCACCTATACTGACCAGTCCTGGTGTACCGGCTCGGCCTGCCCTCAGGCGGCGGTTCCGGAGCGGCGCAGGGATTCTGGCGGTGCCCCGCGCTGGCGTACGGGAAGAGAGAAGCCGACCGTCGTGCCTTCGCCCGGGGTGCTGCGGATATCCAGGGCACCGCCGTGCATCTCCACCAGGGACTTGGTGAGGGCGAGCCCCAGGCCCGTGCCCTGCTGGGTCTTGGAGTGCTGGCTCTCGATCTGCTCGAAGGGCTTAGCCAGACGCTTCAGATCATCAGAGGCGATACCGATCCCGGTGTCGCGGACCGTGATCCGCACCCGCTCGCCAAAGGGGTCAGGTCTGGCATCAGCCCTGACCGTCACCCGACCCCCCCGTGGGGTGAACTTGATGGCGTTGGACAACAGATTGAGCAGCACCTGCTTGACCGCCCTATAGTCGGCCTCGACCTCGGGCAGGTCGCGGGGGAATTCCAGATCCAGGGCCAGGCCTGCGCTATCGGCGCGGTTTCGGATCAGACGAGCGGCGTCCTCCACCACGTCCTCCAGGGTCAGGGGCTCGAACTTCAGGTTCATCTTCCCTGCCTCAATCTTCGACATGTCGAGGATGTCGTTGATCAGGGCCAAAAGGTGCTGACCTGAGGAGAGGATATCGCCGCTGTACTCCTTATAGCGCGGGTCTCCCAAGGGACCGAACATCTCGCCGACCATGATCTCGGAGAAGCCGTTGATGGCGTTCAGCGGGGTCCGCAACTCATGACTCATATTGGCCAGGAACTCGCTCTTGGCGGTGTTGGCGCTTTCGGCCCGGACCTTCTCGGCCTCGTACTTGCGGGCCAGTTCCGAGAGCTGCTCCTGGCTGCGCTCCAGGCTGACGACGACCTTCTGAAGCTCCATTTCATTGATGCGCCGGGATTCCTCCTGGGTTTTGATGGCCGTAATGTCAGCGGCCGTCATCACCAGCCCGCCCTCGGCTGTGCGCCGCTCTGAAATCTGGATCCAGCGGCCATCGTTCAGTTCGGCTTCCCGGACACCCGGCTGGCCTGTGGCAGGCGCCTCACGGTGGATCGCAAGCTGGGCGAAGCGGTTGACCTGGTCGCGGGCGGCTCCGGGCTTGAGCAGCCGGGCCTCCAGGGAGAAGACACTCCGGAAGTTGCGGTTGCACATCAGCAGGCGGCCATGGCGATCCCACAGGACGAAGGCCTCTGAGACACTCTCGATGGCGTCGCGCAGTCGGTTCTCGGCCGCCTGAGCCCTGGCCTGGGCCATTCGCTCCTCGGTGACATCAAGGGCAACGCCGATGATCCGGGCAAAGCCCCCCTCAGGTGCCCGACCAAATGCCTGACCTCGGGCATCGACCCACATGGGCCGCTCCCCCGGTTCTCCGGGCACCCGGAACGACACGTCAAATGCACCGTAGAGCGCGGCTGTGGACAAGGCCTGGCGCACACGGTCCCGGTGATCGGGGGACACCCGTTCCACGACATCCTGACCCCCAACAATGCCACCGCCGCCCCAGCCCAGCATGCCGCCGGTGACATCGGACAGGAACACCTCGTCGGTGATCAGGTCCCACTCCCAGATCCCGCAACGGGCGGCCTCGACGGCGAGGCGGAAGCGTTGCTCACTGTCGTAGAAGGCCTGCTGCGCCGCCTCGACATTGCGGCTCTGGTTGAACAGCAGCAGGCCGAGCAGAAAAGCCACGCCCAACGGGATCAGCACCCAGCCGAGCTGTTCCTGGGCCGAAAGCAGCTCGAGTGGGTCAGCCTCAGCGCCGACCACCACCAGCCAGGCCCCATCGCCAGCGGGCTGGGCGACCACCTGAAGATTAGCGCCATCAGGCCCCCTGGCCCGGGTGAGCCGGCCAGGACGCAGTTCGCCAGGGGTTAATTCGAAGGCTGACCTTAGACTGTCGGCCTGGGCAATGCCCCCTGCGCCGACGGCGCTGACGACCTGGCCTTGCGCCGTGGTGATGGCCGCGAGATTGGACTTGCCCAACAGGGCGGTCAGTCTGGCCGGGTCGGCAGCAATGACGATGGTGCGCCGGCCCTGCTGAGTGGCTGCGGTCGTGACCGCCAGGATGGCCGGTGCCGCGGCGTCCGATGCAGCCGCGCCATACCAGACTTCTCGTTGCACCTTCTCGGTCTGGGCGGCCAGGGCAGCCCAGTCGAAGTTCGCCGGCGCGCCGGCGGTGGCGACCGTGGTCGTGCCATTCAGAATGATCACGGCGCTGGCTGAGCTCGCGGCAACCTTCAGGCCGGTTTCAGCGGCGGCCAGGGGGCCGTCTGGCCGTCGCTCCAGGCTCTCTCGGGCCGCAAGCAATCCCCCCCTTAGGGCTGCAGACTCCGCGTTGAGGGCACCAGCCAAGGCGTGGGCTTCGCCGGGCAGGGTCACGCCGATATGGCCGGGGCGGGTGGGTTCGCTCTGAATGCGCGCCACGGCGAAGGCCGTATAGACCGCCATGAGCAACAGGGTGGTCAGGATCGCGAGTCGCGCAAAGGCGAAGGTCGGCGGCGGCGGGGCACCTTGGATGGCATCCCCCCTGCGCCTGTGACCTTTGGTCCGAGCCGCGTCTATGCGTCCGCGTTCGGCCAAGCCCGCCGCTCCCTTACCCTTGAATTCGAGTCACCCCGTCAAACAGGAGTCTAAGCGGGCGGACTCTCCACGTCACGAGTCATACGGTCGCGTTCACACTTGGTTTCCGCCCGGACGGGGCGGGCCTGGCTCTCAATCTTCCGCCAGGGCGCGCGAGGCGAGCTCATAGACGTTCTTCGACAATCCGGACTGCGCGACAATCCGCTCGAGCTGCAGGCGCATCTGAGCACCCAGTTCGGGTCGGTAACGGCGCCAGCTGCCCAGGGGCTCCAGGAGCCGGGCCGCCGTCATGGGGTTGAAGCCGTCCACCGACAGGATCTGATCGGCCAGGAACCGGTAGCCCGCACCGCTGGGATCGTGGAACCGAACGGGATTGCCGGCGGCGAAAGTGCCCACCAGGGCCCGCAGGCGATTGGGGTTCTTGGAGTCAAAGGCCGGATGGGCGGTGAGACCCAAAACTCGACCCAATGCGCCCTCATCTGGGGCTCGGGCCTGCAGGGCAAACCACTTGTCGATCACCAGGGGCTCGGCGCTCCACTTTTCGTAGAAGTCCACCAGCGCCCGTTCGAACGGCGGGCCGCCGATCTGCATCAGGGCTGACAGCCCGCCCATGGCGTCGGTCATGTTGCCGGCGGCTTCGTAGTGGCCGTAGGCGCGCTCAGCGTTCTCAGCGTGGGGGTCAACGGCCAGGATCTCCAGCGCCATATTGCGGAGGGCCCGACGGCCAGCGCCGGCGGCGTCAGGAGAGAACTCCCCGGCGTCTTGAAGTCCGGTGTGCAGCCGCTTCAGGTCTTCGGCCAGATGAACGGCGAGTCGAGCGCGCAGGGCGGTTCGGGCCAGGTGGATGGCTGCAGGATCGGCGGGTTGCTGGGCCAGGGCCAGTTCGGCCTCGCTGGGCAGGGCCAGCAGCAGGGCCTTGAAGGCCGGATCGGCAGACTGGTCGCCCAGGGCGCGCCCGACCGCCTCAGCATAACGCTCTTCGCCGACCTCATCTGGGGTTCCGGCGCTGCGGGCCAGCATCAGGTCCCGGGCCAGATCCTGGCCGGCCTCCCAGCGATTGAACAGGTCCGGATCAGCCGCCAGCTGGACATACCGGTCCTTGGGTGCCGCATCGGTGGTCAACACCACGGGGGCTGAGAACCCACGCAGGGCCGAAACGATCGGCGCATCGGTAACACCGGTCAGGGTGAGGCTGGCCTGCCCGGCATTGAGCACCACCACGGTTTCGTCCACGGCCTGCCCGTCACGAACAAAGGCCATCGTCCGACCATCTTCGTCCAGCAGCCCCAGGCGTACCGGAATCGGCAGAGGCTTCTTGCTGGCTTGACCAGGCGTCGGCGGCGTCTGCTGGGTCAGGTCCAGCCTGAGCGTCTGGGCGCTGGCGTCATAGGTGCTGCGGATGTCGACACGGGGGGTGCCGGCCTGTTCGTACCAGTTGAAGAAGTGAGTCAGGTCCTGACCCGACACTTCGGCGAAGCACGCAATGAACGCTTCCACCGTGGTGGCATGGCCATCCCAACGGTCGAAATAGAGGTCCATGCCCTTCCGGAACGCCTCAGCCCCGATCAGGGTCTTGAGCATGCCGATAACCTCTGCGCCCTTCTCATAGATGGTGGCGGTGTAGAAGTTGTCGATCTTCAGATAGCTCGACGGTCGTACCGGGTGCGCCAATGGCCCCTGGTCTTCGGAAAATTGCCGGGCTCGGAGCGCCTTGACGTCCTTGATCCGCTGCACGGCCGCGCCGCGCATGTCGGCGGAGAAGCTCTGATCGCGGAAGACGGTCAGGCCTTCCTTCAGGCAGAGCTGGAACCAGTCGCGGCAAGTGATGCGGTCGCCGGTCCAGTTGTGGAAATACTCGTGGGCGACCACGCTCTCGATGCGTTCGTAATCGAAGTCTGTCGCCGTGGCCGGGTCGGCCAGGAGCAGGGAGGAATTGAAGATATTCAATCCCTTGTTCTCCATTGCGCCGAAGTTGAAGTCGCGCACCGCCACGATCATGAACAGGTCGAGGTCGTATTCCCGTCCGAAGGCCTCTTCGTCCCAGGTCATGGAGCGCTTCAGGGCGTCCATGGCGTAGGTCGCCCGGTCGGCCATGCCGGGGTCCACAAAGATCTGCAGGTCAACCTTGCGCCCGCTCATGGTGATCAGGCTGTCCTCAAGCACGTCGAGCTCGCCAGCCACCAGGGCGAACAGATAGCTCGGCTTGGGGAAGGGATCGTTCCACACCGCGTAGTGGCGACCGTCTGCGGTCTGCCCAGACTCCATCAGATTGCCGTTGGACAACAGGCGGTGGAAGGCCTTGTCTGCGGTCATCCGCACCGTGAACCGCGACAGCACATCAGGGCGGTCCGGATACCAGGTAATCTTCCGAAAGCCCTCAGACTCGCACTGGGTGCAGAACCGCCCCCCGGACATATACAGGCCGTCCAGGGCCGTATTGGCCGCTGGATTGATCTCCACCTCGGTCTCAAGGACGAAGGCGTCTGGGACGGACGGGATCGTGAGGACCTCGTCATCGATCGACCGCTCGGCCTCGGTCAAGGCGCGACCATCAATGGCAACCGAGACTGGCGTCAGGTGCTCCCCGTTCAAAACGAGGGGCTCGGCATGATCGCCATTGCGGCGCAGGCTGAGCCTGGCCTTCACCCGGGTGGCGCTGGGCCTGAGGTCGAAGTCCAGGTGCACTTCGTCCACCAGGAAGGCGGGCGGACGATACTCGGACAGGCGGATCGGCTGGGGCGTTTCGGTGCGCATGTTACCGATGTAACCCCGCCAGCGCCCCCTCGCCAGGGGCGCGGCGGTCGCAAAATGGGCTCAGGCGGCGTCTTCGGAGAATTCTGGCTGTGGGTCGCTGGCCGACGGGATCTGCTGAAGGTACCGATCGACCTTGCGGGCCTCCTCAGCCAGGCGGCGAATCTCTGGCGGGGCATCTTCGGGCGCCTCGTCCACCAGGGCGGCGAGATGGCGGGCGATCGATAGAAGCCGCCTCGACGACGCGATCAGCCGGGCCTGTTGTTCGATCTTCTGGGGGGCCCGGTCATATTCGGCTCCGGGCACGCGCCACCCGCCCCAGTCATTGGGGTCAGTCACCACCACGGGATAGGATCCCGGATAGGGATGATGGGCGCAGTCGTCGGGCTGCTGCCACTTGTTGCGCGCCCGCAGGAGACGCCAGGCTGGCTCGTCGTCATTGCCCAATTCATGGGTTGATTGCTCAGCCCGGAGCTCGTGGCCGTGGAAGTCACGACCCAGGCCCACATCATAAGTCACCCGCACGGGCTCATCGAAACCGCGGGCCCAGACCGGCACGATCTTCTCGATCACCGCCCACGCACCGACACTTTCGACCCACACCTTTTGATTACGTTGGAAAACAGCCTTGGCCATAAAAACCACCGACACAGATTTCCGCCCATAAGACTCTGAAATCCTTGACGCGAGGTCAATCTTTCCACGCCCGCTGCGATGCGTATGGTGTGTTTTCCAGGGAAACGCAGACGCCGTGAACGCGGCGGGACAAGACGGGCATGAATTTCGATTTTTCCGACGACCAGAAGTTTCTGAAGAACGAGGCGCGAAAGTTCCTTGAGGCCCAGTGCCCCACGAGCCGGGTGCGCAAGGTCCTGGACGAGGACGCCAGGTCCTTTGATGAGGATCTCTGGAAGGCGGTGGGCGAGCAGGGCTGGCTCGGCGCGGCCATCCCGGAGGAGTACAACGGGCTGGGTCTGGGCCGGCTGGAGCTCTGTGTCATCGCCGAGGAGCTGGGTCGGGCCGTGGCACCGATCCCCTTTGCCTCCACAGTCTATTTCCTCGCCGAAGGGATCATGCTGGCCGGCTCTGATGAGCAAAAGGCCCATCTGCTGCCGCGAATCGCGGCGGGCGAGATCATCGGTGCCATGGCCACTTCCGAAGGTCCGGGCGTGACCACGGCCTCGACCCTGCAGGCCAGTGTTGAGGGGGGCAAGCTCACCGGGGTCAAGCTGCCGGTGACCGACGGTGACATCGCCAATGTTGCCCTGGTGCTGGCCAAGGAGAATGGCCGTCCGGCCCTGTTCGTGGCCGATCTCACTGATCCGTCGGTGACCCGCGACGCGCTGAAGACCCTCGACCCCACCCGGGATGCTGCGCGCTTGACCTTCAAGGACACGCCGGTGAAGCGACTGGGTGAGGCCGGCCAGGGATTTGAGCTGCTGGAGCAGATCAATGACCGTGCTGCCGTTCTGCTGGCCTTCGAACAGTGCGGCGGTGCCGACCGCTGTCTGGAAATGGCCAAGGCCTATGCCCTGGAGCGCTACGCCTTCGGCCGGGTGATCGGCTCGTATCAGGCGATCAAGCACAAGCTGGCCGACATCTATGTGAAGAATGAACTGGCCCGCTCCAACGCCTACTATGGTGCCTGGGCGCTGAACACCGGGGCCGCCGAACTGCCAGTGGCTGCCAGCGCCGCGCGGATCGCTGGCTCTGAGGCCTACTGGTTCGCTTCAAAAGAAAACATCCAGACCCATGGGGGCATCGGCTTCACCTGGGAGATGGACTGCCATCTGCACTACCGGCGCTCGCGCCAGCTTTCCCTCGTGGCGGGCGCGCCGCGGGTCTGGAAGGAACGGCTGGTCAGCCAGCTTGAACGTCGTAACGCCGCCGCCTGAAAGGGATCATCATTATGGATTTCAAAGACACCCCCGAAGAGGCCGCTTATCGCCAGCAGGTTCGTGACTGGCTGACGGCCAATGCCCCCAAGAAGCGGGTGGGCGAGCCTGATCCCCTGGGCGAATCCAGCGACGGACTGGCCGCATCCAAGGCCTGGCAGGCCAAGAAGGCCGCCGCCGGTTACGCCTGCATTACCTGGCCGAAGGAGTGGGGCGGCCAGGGCGGCACCCCCATTCAGCAGGTGATTTTCGGCCAGGAAGAATCCGCCTTCCCGACCCCGGGCAATCCCTTCCAGATCGGTCTGGGCATGTGCGTGCCCACCGTGATGACCTTTGCCGACGAAGACACAAAGAAGCGCTTCGTCGGACCAGCCCTGCGCGGCGAGGAAATCTGGTGCCAGCTGTTCTCCGAGCCCTCTGGGGGCTCTGACGTGGCCGGCGCCCGCACCCGGGCTGAGCGCGCCCCTGACGGGTCCGGTGATTGGATCATCAACGGTCAGAAGGTCTGGACCACCGGGGCCCAGTTCTCCGATTTCGGCATCGTCATCTGCCGGAGCAATCCGGACGCGCCCAAGCACAAGGGCATGACCATGTTCTGGATCGACATGAAGGCACCCGGGGTTGAGGTTCGACCGATCCATCAGATGTCGGGGGGCTCGGGCTTCAACGAGGTCTTCTTCACCGATCTGCGGGTCAAGGACAGCCAGCGTCTCGGCGCTGTGGACGACGGCTGGCGGGTCTCCCTCGTCACCCTGATGAACGAGCGACTGGCCGTCGGCGGGGCCTCCGGGGCTGGCTGGAGCGCCTTCCTGGAAGCCGCCCGTGAGACGCCGGGCCTCGACGGCGGGGCGGCCATCAAGGACCAGGCCCTGCGGGAAAAGCTGGCGGACTGGTATGTCCAGGCTGAGGGCCTGAAGCACACCCGTAACCGGACCATGACCGCGCTCTCCAAGGGCGAGACGCCCGGCCCGGAGAGCTCGATCGGTAAGATC
Organism: Phenylobacterium sp.; assembly: GCF_022402485.1. Lineage (GTDB taxonomy): Bacteria > Pseudomonadota > Alphaproteobacteria > Caulobacterales > Caulobacteraceae > Phenylobacterium. Next base: position 131,255 of record NZ_JAKRSA010000015.1, read on the forward strand.
ATCTCGGCCGTGCAGATGCAGGAACTGGCCCATTCGGCTGTGGAGATGCTCGACCAGTACGGGATCATCAATGATCCGGCGCTGGCGCCCCTGCGCGGGGCCTTCCAGGCGTCACTCATGTCGGCACCGGGCATGCGGATCGCCGGCGGAACCGACGAGATCCTGCGCAACATCATCGCCGAGCGCGTGCTTGGCCTGCCCGGGGACATCCGGGTCGACAAGGATGTGGCGTTCAAGGATCTGCCGACCGGCCGCTGATCGTTTGAGGGCGGGGCTGCTTGCGCAGTCCCGCCCCTAAGCCGTCAGGGGAAGGGGATAAGGTGGCGCGGAGATGTTGTGCCGCTGACCGCGCCTCGAGCAGGGCCCGGCAAACGGGCGCGTTCTCATTCCCTTGGGGGTTAGGAACCGTCGGACCCTTGGGGGTTAGGAACCGTCGGATCGCACCTGGGTATCGGCGGCGCTACGCACCAGGGTGATGAACTCGGCCCGGTCGCCATCGCGGTCTTGCCCACGGGCGTCCTGGGCCAGGGCCTCGACCTCGCCCCAGCCGAACCGTTCAGAGATCCAAGGGCCCCCGCGAAGCATCTGACCAAAGGCCGCCACCGCCACGGCCCACCGTGTGGCCTCCGGGGCCCGGGCCAGGGATGTGGTCCGGTCCTGCGCGGTCACAGGGCGGGTCATCAGCTCCGATACGCCGCCCCCAGGGGGTTGATGGCGCACCTTGACGAAGGCCAGTTCCTGACTCTGGCCGCCGTCGGCAGGGTCTGGCGCTCTCTGATACCGCAGGGGGTCACTTGAGCCCGGCGCCCCGACCAGGGTAAGTTCATAGAGTGCCGTCACCGAGGCTCCTGACCCGACCTCGCCGGCATCGACCTGATCGTTGTTGAAGTCCTCCCGGTTCAGCATCCGGGTCTCGTAGCCGATCAGCCGATATTCGCTGACCTGGGCGGGATTGAACTCCACCTGAATCTTCACGTCCTGGGCGATGGGGAACATGCTGGCGGGCAGGTCCCGCAGAAACAGCCGCCGGGCCTCGGCCAAGGTGTCGATGTAGGCCGCCGTACCGTTCCCATTCTGCGCCAGGGTCTGCATCATCTGGTCGTTATAGTTGCCGCGACCAAAGCCATAGACCGACAGATAGACCCCGCTGCGCCGCTTTTCGGCCACGAAATCCTTCAGTCGGTCATGGTCTGCGATGCCGACATTGAAGTCCCCATCGGTCATCAGGATCACCCGGTTGATCGCCTCGGGGTCGAAGTTCTGCTGGGCAAGCTCATAGGCCAAGGTCAGGCCTTGGCCGCCGGCGGTGGACCCCCCTGCGGAAAGCGCCCCCAAGGCGCACCGCATCATCAGTTTCTGTCGGCCATCGGTGGGCGCCAGCACAGCGCCCGCCGAGCCGGCATAGGCCACCATGGAGACACGGTCCTCAGGACCCAGCTGGTCGATCAGCAGGTTCATGGCCTTGCGGGCCAGGGGCAGGCGGTCAGGACTCTCCATTGAGCCCGAGGTGTCGATCAGGAACACTAGGTTCAGCGGCGGCTGTTCGGCGGAGGGCAGTTCATAACCCTGCAGTCCGATGTGCAGGATCTCCCGCTGGTCCGACCAGGGCGACGGCGCGACGCTGATGCTGGTGGCGAAGGGCGTGCTGCGGTCGCTGGGGGCGCGGTAGCCATAGTCGAAATAGTTGATCAGCTCCTCGACCCGAACCGCATCACTGGGGGGCCGCGCGCCGTCGTTCAGGAACCGCCGCACATTGGCGTAGCTGGCGGTGTCCACATCGATGGAGAAGGTGGAGACGGGATCGTCGGCGGTGCGCCGGATGGGGTTCGACGTCGCATCAGGATAGCGCTCTGTATCCACCACAGGCGCTGGGCCCAAAGGGGGAGGCGGGAACGGGATCGGCATGGGCGATGCGGGCGGGCTCCAGCGCGCGGCCTGTTCCGCCATGGGCGCGGCCATTACCGGTGCCGCGCGCCCCATGACCCCGGAAGGTGCGGCCATGCCGGGTGGGGGCGGGGGACTGAACCGACCTTGCCGTGACTGGGGCTGAGCAAAGCCCAGGCGGGCGCAGGCCCGGGCCGTGGGCTCTCCGTCCAGCGGCCCCCTCGGGGCGGCGCTGGCCATGGGGGCACCGGCCATCAATGCCGCCAGGCTCAGGCTGAGAAGATTGCGAATCGCGGTTGGCGCCATGGCGGTGCGGTCCTGGTTTGAGTCGTCCCCTAAGGCACAGCTTGCCGGGTCGACTGGGGCGAAATGTGGACGAACGGCGGTCTTGGACCATAATGCGAGCCCTTGTCTGACAACTCGCCGAAATCTTGCCCCAGCCTGGCGGGCGAGCTTGACAGAGGACGTCGCCAGACGGCTACTGCCGGCGACAACTTATGGTTAACGCGCTCTGAATGTGGGGGAGCAACGGGCCATGGTCCCAGGGTCGGACCGATCGCTGCGCGAAGGCCTGCGCAAGGGTGCGACCCTTGCGGGGCTCTTGGCTTTGCTGCCGCTGCTCGGCTGTGATCCCGGTCCGAAGGGGCCTGGGGGACAGGCGGCCGGTCAGTCCTGCCCCCGGCCTCAGACCTTCCTGACCACCCAGGCCTTCAACGTCCAGGAGCAGGAAATTCGGGCCCTGCGCCGCCAGGCCTTTGCCGGTGATTTCTTCGCCCAGATCGATCTGGCCCGGCGCTACGGCGGGGCCGAGGCTGAGGCGCGGAAGATCCACGATCCGGTGGAGGCCGCCGTCTGGTATCAGCTGGCGCTCTCCAATCCCGACGGCTTTGCGCCCATCGTCATGGCAGCCCAGGGCCAGCGCCCCGGCCGCCGGCTGCAGGACTGCCGAGAAGCCGAACGCCTGGGTGCCTATAGCGCCCTGGAGCGTCTCCTGGAGCGCATGAGCTCAGAGGAGCGCCAGGATGTCCGCGATCGGGTGATCTATGTGCTTTCCACGCAGGGGGCGCCAGGCTTCCGCACCCTGGCACGGCTGCATGATGTGAGCTTTGGCCCCTTCGGTGATCCGATGGAGAGCTCGCCCATCGATCCGCGCGATCTCAAGCGGGGCAGGCCCCCGGCTGCGGCGACCCTGTTCACCCGCAATGACGTGGACGTCTATCTCTTCAACTACCTCGCCGCTCAGAGCGGCGATGTGGCCGGGTTCGTCATGCTGAAGGACTTTGAACGGTCGTCGACCGGACGCGCCGCCCTGGGGGCCGACGCTCAGGCCAAGGCCAAGCGGTGGACCCCGCCCTTCGAGTTCTACCCCCCCCAGGCCCCGGAATCCGGCGTACCGCTTTCGGACGAAAGCCTTCGCGCCGGCGAGGCCGAGGCCGCCGCCCTGGCCCGGGTCGACGAACTGCCCTTCATCCATGTGGGCCATGCCCTGGCCTATCTGCGGGTGACCGAAAAGCCGGCATTGACCAAGGCCAGCCTGACGGCCACGGAGATCCAGGCCTTCCAGGCCATGTTGGGCCGTCCAGCCACCGGTCGCCTGTCCAGCCTGGAGGAGGTCCGGGCCATCCAGTACGCTGCGGTCAATGGTCAGGCCCGCTCTCAACTGACCCTGGCGGTAATGTACTCTGAGGGCGTGGGAGTGCCCCGGGACTATGCCCGGGCCTTCCACTGGTTCTCCCAGGCCGATCGGCAGGGCAATGCCGAGGCGAAGTACGCCATGTCCACCTTCTTCTCCCTGGGGATGGAGGGGGTGGCCGACCAGGATAAGGCCAGCGCCGTGGTCTATCAGATCGATGCGGCCCTGGCCGGTTTCAAACCCTCCGCTCAAAGGCTGCGCGAGCTCCTGGCTCAGGTCTCCCGCGCGCCGCGAACCTGACAAAGGCGCACAGACGGTGACTGCTCAAACTGTACGACCTGCCCGCTCGCTGCTCCTGATCGGTGCCCTGTGCGCAGGCTTGGGCCTGGCCCTGGCGGCTCCAGCCCCGGCTCAGGCCTATCCGGACGCCCGGGTGGACGCCCAGATCCGCCCTAACTTTGGGGGTCTGATCACCCCGCCGCTTCGCTCGCCCTACCGTCCCAACCAGTGGCGCAAGCCCGATCACAAGCCGACCCGCGCCCATCCGCATCCGGGCCGTGGCCACCCCCCCGCCAGGGGCGGCTATCTCAACAGTCTCAGCATCGATTGCGCCGATCCCAAGCTTGGCCCCTATCCGGTCTCCGATGCCCTCTGGGCCCTGGCCGACGGCGGCGTGCTGTTCATCCGCGCCCGGGGCGGGGTCTGCCGCGAGACGCTCTATATCGACCGACCTGTGACGATCATCGGCGAAGGATCGCCAGCCTTTGCCACCGGGCCTGAACCCCAGCCGGCGCGGCTGTCACCGCCGGCGGGCGCCCCTTGCATCCGCGTGGCGCCGGGCACCCGCGGCGTCGAGATCCGCGACATGGTCATCGAGGCCGACCAGGGCGGGCGCAGCGCCTGTATTGAGGCCGTCGATGCCGAGATCGCCCTGGTCAACACCTATGTCCGCTATGCGGGCGAGGCTGCCGCCATCTTCGTCTCCGGCGGTCGGCTGGTGGGGCGCCAGAGCACCATCGAGGCCCGCACCAACGACGCTGCCGTTCTGGTGGACACGGCCACGCTGGACTTCACCCAGGTGCGCATCGCCGCCGATGTGCGGGGCCTGGACATCACGCCTGCGGCCGGCGAGAGCCGTCTGCTGCAGGTGGGCGTGGTCGCCGAAGGCGGGACCCTGCCGGGCTCCACCGGCATAACTGTGCGCGGCCTGCGCAGCGGCGGCGGAAAGCTCCTGGTCCGCAACGCCTATATCGGTGGTTGGATCACGGGCCTCTATGTGGATCGCGGTGCCAAGCTCGAGCTGGTTCGCAGCCGGGTTCGCGCCCGCCGGGGCATCATCTCCGACTGGGGCGAGGTCGTGGTCCGGGAGTCGGCCATATGGGGTGACGAATACGGCGGCTACTTCGCTGGCGGCGCCCCGGTCATTGAACACAACCGCTTTGGCGGCCCCCGGGGCGGTCTGATGTTCGACAGCCAGACACGGCCTGCCCTGGCCCCAAACTATCTGTACGCCACCGACCTCTGCGATCCCTACACCCAGCCGCAAGGTCTGTATTGCCAGTCCTTCGGTGCCGGGCCTTTGCAGGCCTTTGCGCCGCCTGACGCCTATGGCCAGGCCGCCTATGGTCCGTCCGCTTATGGGTGGTCCATGGATGGGTATGAGCGGGGCTATCAGTTGGACGGTGCCCCTATGGCCCTACCGCCGCCTCCGCCGCCGCAACGCCGGCGGGGAATCTTCGGACGCCCGACGTACTAAGGCGCCGTCCTTCGCAGGACGGCGCCCAGTCTTGGATCGAAACTGATCTCTACTTCTTCAAGGCGTCGCGGGCACCGTCTTTCAGGTCGCCGACAGCCTTCTGAACCTTGCCAGCGGCCTGGTCCATGTGGCCTTCGGCTTCCAGGCGCTCATTGCCAGTCAGCTTGCCGGCCGCTTCCTTGACCTTGCCGCCCATATCCTTGGCGGTGCCTTGGGCTTGATCCTTGTGCATGGGAAACTCCTTGGGGTCTGAAAGACGCGGGGGCGCCTCTTTGTCACCGAAGGAACGCCCGGCGGGTGCGGCTTGTTCCCACGGATGTCGGCCCCAGGTTGCGCGCGGGCCGGGGGGCGGCTATCTCCTGGCGCAATTCCGAAATCGCAATTTCAAAGGCGGGCGCGGCACCATCCATGGCGCAGCAACACATTTTTCAGATGCAGGGCCTGACCAAGGCCTATCCCGGCAGCAAGAAGGTGTTCGAGAACATCTGGCTGTCCTTCTACCCCGACGCCAAGATCGGCGTGGTCGGGGTCAACGGCTCGGGTAAGTCGACCCTGCTGAAGATCATGGCCGGCATCGACAAGGAGTTCACCGGCGAGGCCCGCGCCGCCGATGGCGTCAAGATGGGCTATCTGGAACAGGAACCCCACCTGAACAATGATCTCGATGTCTGGGGCAATGTAATCTCCTGGTGCGAAGAGAAGAAGATCTTCGACGCCTACAATGCCGTCGCCGCCAAGATGGGCGAGGAGTATTCCGACGAGCTGATGGAGGAGATGACCGCCCTCCAGGAGAAGCTGGACGCCGGCGATCTCTGGGACATCGACTCCCGTATCGAAATGGCCATGGACGCCCTGCGCTGCCCGCCCAATGACTGGTCGGTGGACAAGCTCTCCGGAGGCGAGAAGCGCCGGGTGGCCCTGGCCCGCCTGCTTTTGTCCAAGCCTGACATGCTGCTGCTGGACGAACCGACCAACCACCTGGATGCCGAAAGCGTCGCCTGGCTGCAGCATCACCTGGAAGCCTTCCCGGGCTGCGTGATCCTGGTGACCCACGACCGCTACTTCCTGGACCAGGTGACCAAGTGGACCCTGGAGCTCGATCGCGGCAAGGGCGTGCCCTACGAGGGCAACTATTCGTCCTGGCTGGAACAGAAGGCCAAGCGCTCGGCCATCGAGGACCGGGAGAGCGAGAGCCGCAAGCGCACCCTGGAGCGCGAGCTTGAGTGGGTGCGGTCCTCCCCCAGCGCCCGGCGCACCAAGTCCAAGGCCCGCCTGGCGGCCTTTGATGAGCTGGTCAACGCCTCGGAGCGTGAGAAGCAGTCCTTCGCCCAGATCCAGATCCCCCCTGGGCCCCGCCTGGGCAATGTGGTCATCGAGGCCGACCATCTGGAAAAGGCTTATGGGGACAAGCTGCTCTTCAAGGACCTGACGTTCCGCCTGCCGCCCGGCGGCATTGTCGGTGTCATCGGCCCCAACGGTGCTGGCAAGTCGACCCTGTTCAAGCTCCTCACCAAGCAGGAGGTCCCCGACGCCGGCGAGATCCGCCTGGGCGAGACGGTGCAGCTTTCCTATGTGGACCAGAGCCGCGATGCGCTGGATCCCAACAAGAACGTCTGGGAGGAAATCTCCGGCGGTCTCGATGTGATGAAGGTCGGGACCCGCGAAATCATCAGCCGCGCCTATGTGGGCTCGTTCAACTTCAAGGGCGGCGACCAGCAGAAGAAGGTCGGCCTCTTGTCTGGTGGTGAGCGCAACCGCGTTCACCTGGCCAAGACGCTCGCGTCCGGCGGCAATGTCATCCTGCTCGACGAACCCACCAACGACCTGGACGTGGAGACCCTGCAGGCCCTGGAAAGCGCCCTGGAGGATTTCCCGGGCTGCGCCGTGGTCATCAGCCACGACCGCTGGTTCCTTGACCGCCTGTGCACCCACATCCTGGCCTTCGAAGGCGACAGCCATGTGGAGTGGTTCGAGGGCAATTTCGACGCCTATGAGGAAGATAAAAAGCGGCGCCTGGGCACCGACAGCCTCATTCCCCATCGCCTGAAGTTCCAGAAGTTCAGCCGCTAAGCGAACCGGGCGGAGCGGCCTGAGTGTCGCGCCCCTCCGCCCCTTCGGCCCTTCAGCGATCTGGGGGCCAATGAGAGGGCCTCAGCCAGCCTCGGTCGCCCTGGTCAGGGGGTCGCCGGACCGGCTATAGGGCGGGGAGCCTGCTGGAGCACCGCCCATGTCCACCGCCCCGCCCGTCGTCCTGTTGTCTCACGTCATGTTGGCGCCCATGCAGTCTGCCCTGGAGGCCAATGGCTACCGGGTGGCGCGCCGCTGGGACCTGGAAGAGGCTGACCGGGGCGAGGTGGCCGCCATCGCTCATGCCGGCGAAGTGGTGCTCGAGCCCGAATTCCTCAGCACCCTGCCGAAGCTCGCCCTGATCGCCAATATCAGCGTCGGCTATGACGGGGTGGATGTGGACTGGTGCCGCGCCAGGGGCATCGAAGTGACCCACGCCGAAGGGCTCAACGCCGAGGATGTCGCCGACCATGCGGTGGGCCTGTTGATCGCCTCATGGCGCAACATCGTCGAGGGCGACCGCCATGTCCGGGAGGGCCGCTGGACGCCCAGTGATCGCCTCGGCCCCCGGCCTGCCCTGAGGGGCCGCAAGGTGGGGGTGGTCGGCATGGGCCACATCGGCCAGGCCTGCGCCACCCGGGTGGAGGCCTTTGGCCTGCAGGTGGCCTGGTGGGGCCCCAATCCCAAGCCTGATCTGACCTGGCCCAGGGCCGAAAGCCTTGTCGCCCTGGCGCAGGACAGCGACATCCTGATCGTCGCCTGCCGGGCCGACGCCTCCAACCGGGGCCTGATCTCCCAGGCGGTCATGGAGGCGCTGGGGCCTCGGGGCCTGCTGGTCAATGTGGCCCGGGGTTCTGTGGTGGATGAGGACGCGCTGATCGCCGCCCTGAAGGACAAGCGTCTGGGTCGCGCGGCCCTGGACGTGTTCTGGCAGGAACCGACGCCGCCCGCCCGCTGGGCCGGTGTGCCCAATGTGGTCCTTTCGCCCCACTCGGCCGGGGGAACCCTCGAGTCGATCCCCAAGATGATCGGCCAGGCGATGGAGAACCTCCGCCGTCACTTTGCCGGGCAGGACCTGCTCAGCCCCGTCCCTTGAAAGCGCCCCGTCCCATGACCGAGTCCCGGTTCGACGTGATCATCATCGGTGCTGGTCTGTCAGGGATCGGCGCGGCCGTACATCTCCAGACCAGATCCCCAGGCCGCACCTATGCGATCCTGGAGGGCCGGGAGGCGATCGGCGGGACTTGGGACATCTTCCGCTATCCGGGTGTTCGCTCCGACAGCGACATGTACACCCTCGGCTATGCTTTCAAGCCTTGGACCCAGGCCAAGGCCATCGCCGATGGCCCCGCCATTCTCGACTATGTCCGCGAGACTGCCCGTGAGCACGGGATTGAGCCGCACATCCGCTTTGGCCACAAGGTTTTGCGGGCCGAGTGGTCGAGCGAAGACTCGACCTGGCGGGTGGAGGCGCAACAGACCGACGGAACCCTCGTCACCCTGAGCTGCAGCTTCCTGTTCCTGTGCGGCGGCTACTACAGCTACGCCGGGGGCTATATGCCCGACTATCCGGGGGTCGCCGACTTCCAGGGGGAGCTCGTGCATCCCCAGGCCTGGCCCGAGCACCTCGACCATGCGGGCAAGACGGTGGTGGTGATCGGGTCGGGTGCGACGGCGGTCACCCTGGTTCCGGAGATGGCCGAGACAGCCGAGCGCGTCACCATGCTGCAGCGCTCGCCAACCTATGTCGTCTCGCGCCCGGCCGAGGACGCCGGTGCCAACTGGCTCAGGACCAAGCTGCCGCCCAAGCTCGCCTACAGTCTCGTGCGCTGGCGCAATGTCTTGTTTGGCATGTATTTCTTCCGCCTGGCTCGCAAGCGGCCGGCGCAGGTCAAGGCCCGGATCATTGAGATGGTGCGTGACCAGCTGGGGCCGGACTTCGACGTGGAGACCCACTTCACCCCCAGCTACAACCCCTGGGACCAGCGTCTGTGCCTGGTGCCGGACTCCGATCTCTTTCTGGCGCTGAAGTCGGGGAAGGCCGAGGTGGTCACCGACCATATCGAGACCTTCACGCCGTCGGGCCTTCGCTTGCGGTCAGGGCGAACCCTTGAGGCCGACATCGTGGTCTCGGCCACGGGGCTGAACCTTGAGGTGCTGAACGGGGTGGCGCTGAGTGTCGACGGCCAGGCGGTCGATCCGAGCAAGACCCTGTCCTACAAGGGTATGATGTATTCAGACGTGCCCAATCTGGCCTCGGCCTTCGGCTACACCAATGCGTCCTGGACGCTGAAGTGCGACCTGACCTGCGAGTACGTCTGTCGGTTGCTGAATCACATGGCGCGGACCGGACAGACCCAGGCAACCCCCCGCAATTTGGGCGCAGACATCGGCCTGGAGCCCTGGCTGGACTTCTCGTCGGGCTATGTGCAGAGGTCTATCGACCGCTTCCCCAAACAGGGTGACCGCGCCCCGTGGAAGCTGCATCAGAACTATGCCCTGGACTTGATGCATCTGCGCTATGGTCGGTTGGACGACGGGGTCATGACCTTCTCCAGACCCTGAGCCAAGGACTGCAACCTTGGGCCGCCGTGACGGCCCAAGGGTTGACATAACGACATAAAGATATCTTTATGTGATCCATGGCGATTTCTACGGGGCAGCTTGTCGATGTGCTGCGCGCGGCTGGCGAGCCGACGCGCCTGCGCATCCTTGCCCTGCTGGCCCACGAGGAGCTGGCGGTGCTGGAAATCTGCCGGGTGCTCGACCAGAGCCAGCCCCGGGTCTCCCGCCATCTGAAGCTGTTGGCCGAGGCTGGCCTCGTGGAGCGGTTCCCGGATGGTGCCTGGGTGTTCTACCGGCTGGCCACCGCCGGGGAAGCCCGCCGGCTGGTGGACGAGGTGCTCGATCTGATCGAGCCGGCAGACAGCGTTCTGGCGCGGGACGCTGAGCGTCTGAGCCGGGTGCAGGACGAGCGGGAGACCGAGGCCGGCGCCTATTTCGCCCGCAACGCCGCCCGCTGGGATGAGATCCGCGCCCTCTATGTGGCTGATGAGGCGGTGGAGGCGGCGATCTGTCAGGCCGCTGGCCCCGGGCGCTTCCGCCGTCTGGTGGATCTGGGCTCAGGGACCGGCCGGATGCTCACCCTGCTGGGGCCCCAGGCCGATCAGGCCCTGGGTCTGGATCTGTCGCAGCAGATGCTCAACATCGCCCGCAGTCATGTTGGCAAGGCCGGGCTCGATCACTGCGAATTGCGCCATGGGGATATCTTTGGCACCCGTCTGCCTGATGCGAGCGCTGACCTGGTGGTCGTCCACCAGGTGCTGCATTACCTTAGCGAACCGGCGGCGGCGGTGCGCGAGGCCGCCCGGCTGGTGGAGGCCGGAGGCCGTCTGCTGATCGTCGACTTCGCGCCCCACGGGCTGGAGCATCTCCGGGACGAGCACCAGCACCGCCGACTGGGATTTTCCGACCAGGAGATGGAGCGCTGGCTGCTGGATGCTGGCCTCAGCCAGGTCAGGGTCAACGCCCTTCCGCCGACCCAGGCCGCCGGCCTGACCATCAAGATCTGGACCGCCGAGCGCGCGCCGCTCGCCAAAAGGACCGCTGCATGACGTTCGTCCCCCCCAACGCCCTGGGACCTGTGGCCCGCGCCGGTGCCGGCATCAGCAAGCGCCCCTCGGTCTCCTTCGAGTTTTCCCCGCCTAAGGGCCCCAAGAGCGAGGCCAGCCTGTGGGAGGCGATCCGCCGCCTGGAGCCGCTGAACCCCACCTTCGTCTCGGTGACCTATGGGGCAGGGGGCTCGACCCGCGACCGCACCCATCGCACGGTGGTGCGGATGCTGCAGGAAACCACCCTCAAGCCTGCCGCCCACCTGACCTGTGTGGAAGCCAGCCGCGATGAGGTCGACGAGGTGATCCGCGATTACTGGGCAGCCGGCATCCGCCACATCGTGGCCCTGCGCGGGGATCCCCCGGGCTCCCTGGGGGGGGCCTATACGCCCCGCGCCGATGGCTATCAGAACGCCACCGAGCTGACGGCTGGCATCCGGGCCATTGCGCCCTTTGAAGTCAGCGTCGGGCTCTACCCGCAGATCCATCCGGAAAGCCCGTCGGTGGAGCATGACATCGAGGTCCTGAAGGCCAAGATCGACGCCGGCGCGACCCGGGCGATCACCAATTTCTTTTTCGATATCGACGGCTATCTGCGGTTCATCGACAGGATCCGAAAGGCGGGTGTGACCATTCCGATCCTGCCCGGGATCATGCCGGTTTCCAGCTTCGAGGGCCTGTCGAACATGTCCCAGCGGATTGGCGTGACCATTCCCGGCTGGCTGTCCAACCTGTTCGAAGGCCTTGATGAGGACCCGGAGACTCGCAAACTGGTCGCGGCCTCAGTGGCCACCGAAATGTGCGCCCGGCTGTCCGAGGAAGGCTTCTCGGACTTCCACTTCTACACCCTCAACCGGGCCGACCTCGTCTATGCCATCTGCCGTGTGCTGGGCGTGCGCGAGTCTGATCCCCAGCCCACCACGGAGGCCGCATGACCAAGGTCCATCCCGGCCGCGCCGCGCGCATTGCCGCCCTCAAGGCCGCCGCCAAACAGCGCATCCTGATCCTCGATGGTGCCTGGGGGGTGATGATCCAGAAGCGCAAGCTCGAGGAAGCCGACTTCCGCGGGGAGCGGTTCAAGAACCACCCCCTCGACATGAAGGGCAACAACGACATCCTCTGTTTGACCAGGCCTGACATCATCGCAGAACTGCACGAGGCCTATTTCGCCGCCGGCGCTGACATCTCTGAGACCAACACCTTCTCGGCCACCACCATCGCTCAGGCCGATTATGAGGCCGGCGAGGCGGTTTATGACATCAACTTCCAGGGCGCGCAGATCGCCCGGCAGGTGGCTGACCGCTTTACGCAGAACGAACCGGACAAGCCGCGGTTTGTGGCGGGCTCGGTGGGGCCGCTGAACCGGATGCTGTCCATGTCCTCGGATGTGAACGATCCCGGTGCCCGGACGGTCACCTTCGACCAGGTCTACGGTGCCTATCGTCAGCAGATGATCGCCCTGCACGACGGTGGGGTGGACCTGTTCCTGATCGAGACCATTACCGACACGCTCAATTGCAAGGCCGCCATCAAGGCCATCCTCGATCTGGAAGACGAGGGCTATGAGCCCCTGCCGATCTGGATCTCCGGCACCATCACTGACCGCTCCGGCCGCACCCTGTCTGGCCAGACGGTGGAGGCCTTCTGGAACTCGGTGCGTCATGCCAAGCCCTTCGCCATCGGCTTGAACTGCGCGCTTGGCGCCGACCTGATGCGGCCTCACATCGCTGAGCTGGCGCGGATCGCCGATACGCTCGTCTCAGCCTATCCCAATGCGGGCCTGCCCAACGCCATGGGCGAGTATGACGAGAGCCCGCACCAGACAGGCCACCAGCTCCACGAATGGGCCAAGAGCGGACTGGTCAACATCCTCGGTGGCTGCTGCGGGACAACGCCCGACCACATCCGCCATGTGGCCGACGAGGTTCGTGGCATGCCCCCCCGCCAGCCGCCTGAGCGCCCCACCGCCCTGCGGCTGGCCGGCCTGGAGCCGTTTGAGCTGGCCTGACACCTTGGCTTGCCCTTCGCCATACGGGAGAAGGGCGGCTAGCGAACCCATCTGACGCCAAGCGGTTTAGCTGTGGCGCACCCGACGACCGGAGTCCTATGCGTCCCACCTTCATCAACATCGGCGAGCGGACCAACGTCACCGGGTCGGCCAAGTTCAAGAAACTGATCATTGAGGGCGACTTCAATGAGGCCCTGTCGGTGGCCCGCCAGCAGGTGGAGGCCGGTGCCTCGGTCATTGATGTGAACATGGATGAGGGCTTGCTGGACTCCCAGCAGGCCATGGTCACCTTCCTCAATCTGATGGCCGCCGAGCCTGACATCGCCCGGGTGCCGGTGATGATCGATTCCTCCAAGTGGGAGGTGATCGAGGCCGGCCTGCGCTGCGTTCAGGGAAAGTCCATCGTCAACTCCATCAGCCTCAAGGAAGGCGAGGAGAAGTTCGTCGAGCAGGCCAAGGCCTGCCTGCGCTATGGCGCAGCCGTGGTGGTCATGGCCTTCGATGAGCAGGGCCAGGCCGACACCGCCCAGCGCAAGATCGAGATCTGTACCCGCGCCTATCGCAAGCTGGTGGATGATGTGGGCTTCCCGCCTGAGGACATCATCTTCGACCCCAATATCTTCGCCGTGGCCACCGGCATCGAGGAGCACGACAACTACGCCGTCGACTTCATTGAGGCGACCAAGGCGATCAAGGCCGAGCTGCCCTTTGCGCGGGTGTCGGGCGGGGTGTCCAACGTCTCCTTCTCGTTCCGCGGCAACGAGCCGGTGCGCCGGGCGATCCACTCGGTCTTCCTCTATCACGCCATCCAGGCGGGCATGGACATGGGCATCGTCAATGCCGGCGACCTGCCGGTCTATGACGAGATCCCGGCTGAGCTGCGCGAGGCGGTGGAGGACGTGATCCTTAATCGGGCTCAGCGGACCAATATCTCCAACACCGAGCGGCTGGTGGAGCTGGCGCCCAAGTACAAGGGCGGCAAGAGCGAGTCCAAGGGCCCTGACCTCGCCTGGCGGGAAGGCGACGTTGCCGAACGCCTCAAGCACGCCCTGGTCAAGGGCATCACCGAGTTCATCGAGGTCGACACCGAAGAGGCCCGGCAGCAGGCTGAGCGTCCTTTGCATGTCATCGAGGGCCCCCTGATGGCGGGCATGGACGTGGTCGGCGACCTGTTCGGCTCGGGCAAGATGTTCCTGCCCCAGGTGGTCAAGTCCGCCCGGGTGATGAAACAGGCCGTGGCCTATCTGATGCCCTTCATGGAGGCCGAAAAGGAGGGTAAGCCCCGGGAGGCTGCCGGCAAGATCCTGATGGCTACGGTCAAGGGCGATGTCCACGACATCGGCAAGAACATCGTCGGCGTGGTCCTGCAGTGTAACAATTACGAGGTCATCGATCTGGGGGTCATGGTCCCGGCCGACCGAATCCTGGACGAGGCCAAGGCCCATGGGGTCGACATCATCGGCCTGTCCGGCCTGATCACCCCGTCCCTGGACGAGATGGTCTTCGTCGCCGCCGAGATGGAGCGGCGGGGCTTCGACATCCCCCTGCTGATCGGTGGGGCAACCACGTCCAAGACCCATACGGCGGTCAAGATCGCGCCCTCCTACAAGGCCGGTTCCACCACCTATGTGCTTGACGCCAGCCGGGCGGTGGGCGTGGTCTCGGGGCTATTGTCGCCCACCGAACGGGTCCGCATCCAGGCCGAGACCGCCGCCGAGTACGAGCGGGTCCGCGAGCAGTATGCCCGGGGGCTGACCAACCGCGCCCGCACCACCCTGGAAGAGGCCCGGGCCAAGGCCTTCTCCATCGATTGGGCCGACTATGATCCGCCCAAGCCGAGCTTTACCGGCCTGCGCAGCTTTGAGGCCTGGGACCTTGAGGACCTGGCCGCCCATATCGACTGGACGCCGTTCTTCGCCTCCTGGCAGCTGATCGGCCGCTTCCCGCAGATCCTTGATGACGAGGTGGTCGGAGAGGCCGCGCGCAACCTCTATGCCGACGCCCAGGAGATGTTGAAGACCATCATTGCGGAGAAGTGGTTCACCGCCAAAGGGGTGGTGGGCTTCTGGCCCGCCAATGCCGACGGCGACGATGTGGTGGTCTATGCCGATGAGGCCCGGGTGACGGAACTCGCCCGCTTCCACACCCTGCGTCAGCAGATCGCCAAGACCGGTGACCGGGCCAATGTGGCGCTCGCCGACTTCATCGCCCCCATCGGGACCAAGCCCGACTGGATCGGCGGTTTCGCGGTTACTGCCGGACATGGGGAGGCGGCCATCGCCGCCCGCTTCAAGGCGGCCGATGACGACTATAATGCGATCCTGGCGGCCGCCCTGGCCGACCGTCTGGCAGAAGCCTTCGCCGAAGCCATGCACCGCAAGGTGCGCACCGAGCTCTGGGGCTTCGCCGCTGACGAGCCCTTCGACATCGACGCCCTGATCTCCGAGAAGTACCAGGGCATCCGCCCGGCTGCCGGTTATCCGGCCCAGCCCGACCACACCGAAAAAGAAACCCTGTTCCGTCTTCTGGACGCCACGCACAAGGTGGGTATTGAGCTCACCGAGAGCTTCGCCATGACGCCGCCGTCCTCGGTATCAGGCCTCTATTTCGCCCATCCCCAGTCGCACTATTTCGGGGTTGGCCGGATCGAGAAGGACCAGGTGGAGGACTATGCCCGCCGCAAGGGCTGGGATCTGGCCAAGGCGGAGCGCTGGCTGGCCCCCATTCTGAACTACGAGCCCTGATGGGCGAACACACGAGGGCAGCTATGAGCAAGATCGACGACCAGATCGCGGCTGAGGCCTTTCGCCGTCTGGTGGCGCATCTGCAGATGCGGACCGACGCCCAGAACGTCGATCTGATGGGGCTGGCGGGGTTCTGCCGCAATTGCCTGGCCGACTGGGTCACCGAGGCGTCGGCTGGGACTCTGGACCGCGAAGGGGCGCGGCAAGCCATCTATGGCATGCCGTATTCGGCCTGGAAGGCTGCCCAGCCCGAGGCCACGGCCGAGCAGTTGGCGCGGATGGAGGCCAGTCTCACCCTGAACGAGACCCTTCGCGGTCGTCCCGACTAGACCTTAGTTCCAGGGTCATTCAGACACTGACATGAAAAAAGGGGCGGCCCCGCAAGGCCGCCCCTTAAGTCGTTTTCAACGGGCGCCAAGTCAGCGCCCCGACCTGGCTTGGACAGCCAGGCCAGGGGCCGGGCTTAGAACTTCTTGCGCAGACCGATCTTGAAGTTACGGCCGTACACATTGCCGATCGCCGGATCATACGAATACTCGATCCGCGAGGCGGAAGGATCAGCGTCGGTCAGATTGAGGATCGAGGCGGTGAGCGTCGTATCCCACGGCAGGAACACCCGGTAGGTGAGGTCCAGGGTCGTGAACGGATCCACTTCCAGCCCGAAGTTCACCAGCTGGCAGCCGGTGGTGGAGGCCGCATTGGCCACCGTGCAGGCCACTGGCGAGAAGCCGGTGTTGATCACGGTCGGGCCACGGTTGTCCGTGACGCCAGCAATGTGATTGACCGTGGCGCGGACGCTGTGCGGGCCATTGTCGTACTCAGCATAGAAAGCGCCACGCCACTCCGGAATGGTCCCGGGCAAGCGGTCATAGTTGGCAAAGCCAACGGCCTCGTAAGCCGGGGCCACCGTCACACCATTCACGACGAAGGCGCCTTGCTCGTACTCCAGCACGTAGCTGACCGTACCGCTCAGGCTGACCTGCCCGCCGAAGACGTCTTCCGGATAGGAATAGTCCAGGGTGGCGTCGATGCCCGAAGTGGTCAGATCAGGGCCGTTGACCAGGTCCGAACGCACCCGCGAGATGTCCGACCCCATGGTCAAGCCCTGAACGCAGGCGTTGTTGTTGGAGAAGGTCACCAGGCTGCGCAGCGGATCGGCACAGTTGACGAACTGGGCACCATTGCCCGGGCCGTTGCCGACCCGGTTGGCGACCACATTGGCCGGCACCCGGACGATCTGGTCCTCGAGCTCAATGCTCCAATAGTCGACCATGGCGCGGAAGTCGCCGAAGTCCGCCAGGGCACCGACGCTGAAGGTCAGGGCCTTTTCCGGGCCGATGGCGCTGTTGCCGAAGGCGTCCACCGACTTGAAGGCATTGCCTGCTGCCTGGATGCCCGACAGACCTGTTGCACCGCCGGGAGCCCGGTCGGTCGGAGTTGGGCCACGGAAGGTGGTGCCCACCGAGCCGCGCATGGAGAACCAGTCGTTGGCGTCCCACTTGAGGGAGAGCTTCGGATTGGTGGTCGACCCGGTCTCACCGCCATAGTCCTCAAACCGCAGCGCCACAGCGGCGTTGAGGTTGTCGAGGATCGGCAGGTTCATTTCACCGAACACCGCGTAGATCGACTCGTCCACATAGTAGGGCTGCGACTGGCCCAGGAACATGTAAGGGCCGGTCTGGATCGCACAGTTGGTGACGCCTGGGACCGGGCAGGGGGTAATGGCGCGGTCATAGAAGTTGCTGCCCAGACGACGGGTCTGTTCGGAGGCCCGCCATTGGGCGCCGGCCGCCCAGTTCACCACACCGCCGGGCAGTTCAAAGCCGGTGGAGCCGTTGAACACCAGGTCGACGACGTACATCTCGTTGGTGGTTTCGCCGATCTGCTCGTCATAGAGCCAGCGGGCGAGCGCTGGGCTATTGGCCTGGGCCGGGTTGTAGTTAGGGTTCACGGCCCCAAGCTGCGGATTGCCCGGATAGGCCGTGGAGAACGGGTTCAGCCACTCGCAGCCATTGGCACCAGGGGTCGTGCCGGTGCAGCCCGGTCCACCCAGACCGCGCAGGGCGCTGTCCAGACGGCTGATCAGGATGTCACGGGTGTTGCCGTAGGCCTGATTGCGCGCGTAGGTGAAGGCCAGATCCCAGCCGATACCGCCAGCGATGTCGAACTCGCCCTTCAGGCCGGTGGCGATGCGGAACAGCTCATAGGAGCGCTCGCCCTTTTGACCGTCATAGCCAAAGGCGGGGTTGCCGCCGCTGGCGAACGGCCGCCACAGGGTCAGCTGCAGACCAGACGTCGGCACGGCCGCATAGGCACCAGCTGCACCTGCCGAGGCGAAGATCTGCGGGTTGGCGGCCACGAAGGCCTGCACATAGGGGTTCGACTTGGGCGCAAAATACTGGGTGCTGCCCGGGCCGAACGGCCCTTGGGTCGGGGGATAGGACGGCGAGTAGCCAATGTTGGGAACGTCGGTCTTGGAATACATGCCCTCGAGGAAGAACTCGGTGGTGTCGTTCAGCTCGAAGTTCAGTTCCCCGTACAACTGGTAGCGGTCGGTTTCTTCGATCAGATTGGCGAAGGGCACATAGGTGTAATAGCAGGCGGGAAGCTGGCTGGCGCCCGACTGGAACACCCCCTGATAGCCGCCAACGGCACCGCAGGAGCTTTCGCGGATCGAGCCGACGGCGTCACCGTGGTTGGGGTCAGGAACGCCCGGGATGGTGGGCAGGTCAACGCCGAGGCGGGCCACATAGAAGCCCGGATTTGACAGGAACGACCAGCCGCTCGGGTTGGCGGTGTAGTCCTGATAGGCCCAGTCACGGTCCAGGGTGTCGAGTTCTGAGCGGTGCTGATAGCCTGCCGCGATGAAGGCGCTGCCGCGTTCACCCTGCCAGCCCCAGGCGGCGCTCATATTGTACTCGCCGTCCGAGCCGTCCACGTAACGGTACTCGCCGGACACCTCGAAGCCTTCGAAGGTCTTCTTGGTAATGAAGTTGATCACGCCGCCGATGGCGTCCGAGCCGTAGGTGGCTGCCGCGCCATCCTTCAGCAGCTCAACACGACCGATGGCCGCGGTAGGGATCAGGTTAGTGTCGACGCCGGTGAGCGGGTCGGTCGAGGTGAAGCGGCGGCCATTGAACAGCACCAGGGTCCGCTGGGGCCCCAGGCCACGCATATTGATCGAACCCGCGCCGATGGCCCCCTGGGCCGAGGTCGAGAACTGGTTGGAGTCGCCAAGCACTGGGCCGCTGATGGTCAGTGACTTGATCAGTTCGGTGGTCGAGGGCGAGCCCTGCTTTTCCAGGTCCGCGGCACTGATCACATCCACCGGCAGGGCGGCGTCCTCAGGCGTCCCGGCAATGAACGACCCGGTGACGACGATCTCTTCGACCATGGTCTGAGCAGAAGCCTGACCCGCCACGAGGCTGAGGGCGAGGGCGACAGCCGTGGTCGAGACCGTCGACAAGTATTTAGAACTCCTCACACGTTTCCCCTTTGAATTTAAACAGCAGCTTGGATCAACAATGATCCGAAGCGGCGTAAAGAGGCTCTAAGGGATAATAAATCAACCCTAGGGTTTGACGCTTGTGCTTAAAAACAATGAGAATAGATGACGGTTACGTCAGTTATAAACGGTCGGTAAACATAAAAAGCGCTGATACGTCAAAACGTGTACCGCACCTTCTACAGGTCATGGAAAAAACCTATTAATATCAATAGACTATTTTGCACGCGGCGTTGAAAACCTGGGCGCGTCACCGCCCTGTCACGTTCCCGCCACACCCGCCGCAAAAAAGGCGTTCGGCAGCAATTTTGGCCGTATTTCAGGCGGATAGGTGCCTGGCTTTGCCAAGCATGCCGGAAAAAACCCCGCTGTCAGGGCGAATCTAGTTCTGCAGGGCCTTTGACCTTGCGCGACGGCTTCAAACGCGAGTCGCAGTTGCCAGGCTGGAGCGGTCCATGTGGCACCTGACCGCCCGCGAGCCCGTCAGCGCGCCCCAGATCTGGCCTGTTCCTCCAGGGCTACCGCCTCAGTCAGGTGCCGTGCAGAGCGGGACTTGCACGCTCTGCCTCGGCCCTGGCCTGTCTCGCCTATCGGGCCAGCCGCCAGTTCAGCATGGAGCCTGCATGAAAGGGGACGATATCGGCTGCGGCCAAGCTGAGGCGGTCTGGGACCGATTGAACGACGCGCTCCAGCACGATCTGATCCTCGTTGAGGGCAAGCCCATAGAACCGAGGTCCGTTTTCAGAGGCGAAGGCCTCAAGCTTGTCCAGGGCCCCCTCTTCCTCGAAGACCTTCGCGTAGCTTTCGAGCGCATGGGACGCGCTGAAGATCCCCGCGCAACCGCAAGCCGACTCCTTGTCAGTCGCCGCGTGCGGGGCCGAGTCGGTGCCCAGGAAGAATTTCGCGGACCCCGATGTGGCGGCTTTGCGCAAGGCCAATCGATGATGCTCGCGTTTGGCGACGGGGAGACAATAGAAGTGCGGGCGGATGCCGCCCTCAAACATGGCGTTGCGATTGAAGTCGAGGTGGTGGGGCGTGATGGTGGCCGCCAAGGTTGCCGGTCCCTCGGCAACAAAGGTCGCGGCCTCCTCGGTCGTAATGTGTTCAAAAACGATCTTTAGCGCAGGGAAATCGCGTATCAACTTTGACAATATGCGATCGATAAAAACGGCTTCACGATCGAAGATGTCGACGTGCTGCTCAGTCACCTCGCCATGCAACAGCAATGGCATGCCGATGCTCTGCATGACCTCCAGGACGGGGTAGATGTTCTGCACATCTGTCACCCCATGATGGGAGTTGGTTGTGGCATGGGCGGGATAGAGCTTGCAGGCCGTGAACACCCCCTTGGCAAAGCCCGCCTTGACCTCTGCCGGATCGATGCCATCGGTCAGATAGCAGGTCATCAGGGGGGTAAAGGACAGTCCGGGCCTGATCGCCGCCATGATTCGCGACCTGTAAGCCTCGGCCGCGGCGACCGTTGTGACTGGCGGGTCCAGATTGGGCATGACAATCGCGCGGGCAAACTGCTGCGCGGTGAAGTTCGCCACCGCCGCCAGCATGGGTCCGTCCCTGAGGTGGACATGCCAATCATCTGGTCGACGCATCACGATGCGGGTTGGTGGGCTCGCATCCCCAGGCTTGATTGAATCTGTCGGTTCGGCGAGCGGCATGGGGGATCACCAGAGATGTGAAACGTGCAAGCGCCTTACCCTCTAACACGGGCTCAAGGGTTCAAGATCGCGTTATCGGGCAGGCAAAAGTGCGGTCTCATTTCAGGCGGCCCGGACAAGGTGGGAGTCGGTTTTCGGACCCGCGCGTCAAGGTCGCTCAAAGTGTCGTAGGTCGCGGCGGCCTTTGGGAAACACAGGCTCAGTGGACCTAGCCGCCTACCGGTTCGTCAGTGGGCGCTGGGGATGAGACCTCTGAGGAGACCGCGTCTGGTCGCGATTCAGGAAGCTCTTCTGGGGGCAGAAGGTGAGCCAGGGGATCGTCTTCTGTCGGTTCAACGGCCGCGGCCTCAGGCATGGCGGGCATGATTTCGGCGGTCAGATCAAAGGCCGGACCCATAAGTCTGGCCCTTTCCTCCAGGGTGACCGCCGTGGACTCGCAACTGGCAGGCAGGGTCCAGCTCATCCACTCCTGGGCCAGACGGGCCGGGGGCAGATCAACAGACCGGCTCCAGCTCCCGCGCCCCCGGCGCAGGGCTTCAGCCCCATGGGCGTTGATCGGCCGAGGGCTGGCCTTCTCCGCCGCCTCCATCGACCGCTCGAACAGAATGAGGTTCTCCGCGCTCAGGGCGTCGAGCTCATCATAGGCCTTGAGATCATCCGCCAGGGAGGAGCCTGGGCGACGAAAGGCGGTCTCAATGCGGATCACCTCGGGCATGACCTGCTCTCGCAGGCCCCGGTGCGCCGACAGAGCACCATAGCACCAGGCCACCAGCCCATAGGGATCGCGAGGGGCCCCGGCGGGATAGGGGAGCGGCGGCGCGTCGGCAGCCGGAGGGGCTGTCTCAGCGGCGGCAGCAGCCTCAGGATCCTGGGCCAGCAGGGCCAGGGCGAACAGGAACGGTGACATCACAGCAGGGCGCCTCGGAGGTCTGAACTCAGTTAGCCGCGTTGGGTCCAAATCCCCCGCCCCCCGGGGTGTGGATCTCAATCGCGTCCCCGGCTGCCACCCGAATGGAGAAGCAGCCCGACAATTCCTTTACCTCGCCCTTGGCGGTGATCAAAGCCTGCCAACCCGCGGCCCCGCCTTCGCCTCCCGCCAGACCCTCGGGCGGGAACAGTCTGCGGCTCGACAGGAGCGCGGCCTCCATCGGGGCCAGAAAGCGCAGCCGGCGTATGATGCCGTCCCCACCGGGCTGGGCCCCTCTGCCCCCGGAGCCAGGCCGGAGCGCAAAGCGCTCAAGGCGAACTGGATATCGCCGCTCAAGGATTTCGGGATCTGTGAGCCGTGAATTGGTCATGTGGGTGTGGATTCCCTCAGCGCCCGGCGCCTGGGCGGTGGCGCCGGCCCCGCCGCAGAGGGTCTCGTAGTACTGACGTGTCTCATCGCCGAAGGTGAAGTTGTTCATGGTCCCTTGGGCGCCGGCCATAACCCCAAGCGCGGCGTAAAGGACGTCGACCACATGCTGACTGGTCTCCACGTTACCGGCCACCACGGCGGCGCCAGGGGCAGGGTCGAGCATGGAGCCCGGCCGGACTCGGATCTCCAGGGGGGTCAGGCAGCCGGCATTGAGCGGAATGTCGTCATCCACCAGGGTGCGGAAGACATAGAGGGCGGCGGCATCGACGATCGAAGCCGGGGCGTTGAAATTTGAGGTCAGCTGGTCGGCGCTGTCAGTGAAGTCCAGCACGGCGCGGCCAGCGGCGGCGTCTACCGTGATCTTGACGGTGATCTTGGCCCCGCCATCCATCTGCGTCTGCGCCGATCCGTTCCGCAGGTGCCCGATCGCCCGTCGCACGGCCGCCGTGGCGTTGGCCTGGACATGGCCCATATAGGCCGTGACCGTCTGAGGTCCGAAGGCGGTGATCATCGCCGCGACCGCCTCGCCCCCCGCCCGGCAGGCGGCGATCTGGGCCTTCAGGTCGGCAATGTTGCGATCCGGGTCGCGGGAGGGCCACGGGCCAGAGGTTAGGGCCCTACGCACGGGCGCTTCCAGGAATTCCCCGTGCGCCATGATCGGCAGGGCATCGAGCAGGACGCCTTCTTCCGCGATGGTCGTCGAAAACGGCGGCATAGATCCCGGCTGCACGCCCCCCACATCAGCGTGGTGTCCCCTTGCCGCCACATAGAAGCTTGGCCGCGCATCGGTGCCGACAAAGATCGGCATGACCACCGTGATGTCCGGCAGGTGTGTTCCCCCGGCATAGGGATTGTTGAGGGCAAAGGCCTGGCCCTCCGCCAGAACAGGGTGGCGGTCGCGGACTGCCCGCACACTTGCCCCCATGGACCCCAGATGCACCGGCATGTGCGGCGCATTGGCCACCAGCCCGCCATCGGGATCAAACAGGGCGCAGGAGAAGTCGAGGCGTTCCTTGATGTTCACCGACTGGGCCGTCCGCTCCAGGGCAGCTCCCATGGCCTCGGCCACCCCCATGAACCGGCGATTGAACAGCTCCAGGGTGATCGGGTCAGGCGTCGTGAGATCGCCTGTGGAGACGCGGGATCGCGCATCTCGCGCCATGCGCTGCAGTCTGATCAGACCGTCATCGCCTGCCTGCGCCCGCCAGCCCGGTGCCAGGGCGATCTGGGTGTCTGGCCGAACGATCAGGGCGGGCCCCTCCTGAGTCGTCAGCTGGGCGGCATCGACCACAGGAACCTGGACCAGGGCCCCTTCGATATAGGCCAGGGTGAACCCGTGTTGCGGTTCAAGGCGCGCCTCTGCCAGGGGGGCTGACCCCAGCCCCTGGCCGGCACCCGCGCTGACCTCCGCTTCCACGGCGGCAATCAGAATGGTCCGACCTGGCTCGATGAATCCAAACAGCCGGGCATGGGCGGCTTCAAAGGCGGCGCGGACCTCCAACAGTTCCCCAGGGGCGGTCGGGAGCTCGGCGTCAGCGCCGTCATAGCGCAGGCGCAAGGTGACCTGTCGCTGACCCACCTCGGCCCCCTGAGCGGCAAGGTCGACGCTGGCCGCCGCCGTGAGCCCCTCTGCCAACTGGCGCGCCGCCTCCAGCCCCTGTGGGTCGAGGGCCACCTCCAGTCCGCTCTGGCGCAGGGCGCGGACCTGGGCATGACCAATGCCATAGGCCGACAGGAGGCTGCCATATCGAGGGCAGAGCACCTGGTCGATGCCCAACGCCTCAGCGGTCTGGCAGGCGACCTGGCCGGCCGCCCCGCCAAACGCCACCAGGCCATGATCCCGGGGATCAAACCCGCGCTCAGTGGAGATCTTGCGAATGGCCAGGGCCATCTGTTCCACGGCGATCGCCAGGAAGCCTTCGGCAGCGGCCTCGGCGCTGGCTGCCCCCATGGCTGTCGCAAGCTCGGCCAACCTTTGGCGAGCGGCCTTTGCGTCCAGAGGCGCGTCGCCATTCGGCCCGAAAATGGCCGGAAAACGTCGAATATCGAGCCTTCCCAGCACAATATTGGCGTCGGTTACCGTGGCTGGACCACCCCGTCCGTAGGCTGCGGGACCAGGATCGGCGCCGGCGCTGTGGGGACCGACCCGGGCGCGCAGGCCGTCGAAGGCCAGGATCGAGCCCCCGCCGGCGGCAACCGTCTCAATGTCCAGCATGGGGCTGCGCAGGCGAACGCCGGCAATCTCGGCCCTGTCCCGGCGCTCCAGGCGACCGGCATAGCGGCAGACGTCGGTCGATGTGCCCCCCATGTCGAAACCGAGGACCGCAGGCACCCCCGCTGCGCGTGATGTCTCGGCGACCCCGACCACTCCGCCGGCCGGCCCCGAGTCCACAGCGTCGCGGCCTCGGAAGGCGCTGGCGGAGACCAGGGCTCCGGCTGAGGTCATGAAATAGAGCGGGGCCCCGTTCACGGCCTCGGCCACACCCTGAACATATTTCTGCAGGATCGGCGTCAAATAGGCGTCGGCCACCGTAGTTTCTGCACGGGGCAGGAACCGGGGCAGGGGCGAAACCTCATGGGACAGGGCGACGAACTCGAAACCGGCCTGTCGTGCCAGGTCGCCGGCTCGCCGCTCATGCCCGCCCTCCAGGTCCGCATGCAGAAAGGCAATGGCCACCGAGGTGTAACCCGCCGCATGCGCCTGCCTCAGGGACTGGGCCAGGCCAGCTTCGTCCAGGGGCGTGACCAAAGTGCCATCCGCCGCCAAGCGCTCCTGCGCCTCCACAACCCCGGCATAAAGAGGCTGGGGCCGTGTGATGTTGAGGGCGAACAGGTCCGGTCGTGTCTGGTCCCCGATCCGCAGGGCGTCGCCGAAGCCGGCGGTGGTGACCAGCAGAGTCTTGGCCCCTTTCCGCTCCAGCAACGCATTGGTGGCGACGGTCGCCCCCATTCGGATCACGGCAACCTTGTCCGCCGGAAAGGGGCGTCCAGCCGGGGCCTCCAGGACCCGCCGCATGGCCTCAATGGCGGCATCGGCATAGGCTGGGGAGGTCGACAGGAGCTTCAGGGTCTGGACCGCACCATCCCCCCGGCGGGCGATTACATCGGTGAAGGTGCCGCCCCGGTCGATCCAGAAGCTCCAGAGTCTGTCCAAAACTTAACCTGCGTGATGTTCGATTGGCGTTGTCATGGGGACGCCATCTTCCTAAGGCTTCTGGCATTAGATCAATGAGCTTCTGGCGCAAAATTGCTGGCCTGGCCGTCCGTTCTCCGGATGACGCCGGTTGCCCTGACTGCCCGGCTGGCCTGCCCGGAGAAGATCCTGCGTTTTCAACGGCGGTGACGGCCCTGGGCGCCAAGCTCGCCCAGGCCGATGGGGACGCCGGTCGGGCTGAGTTCGACGCCTTTTCCGAGGTTTTCCAGTCGGACGAGGCCTCACGACCCAATGTTCGGCGGCTGTACAATCTTGCCCGACAGACCACCCGAGGCTTCGAGAGCTACGCCCGTCGCCTGGCGCGGCGCTATCGCAACTGCCCGCAGATCCTAGAGGACGTGCTCGACGGCCTGTTCCATATCGCGTCCTCCGACGGCGCGGTCACCGATGAGGAAATGGCCTATCTGGCGCGGGTGGCCGAACTGTTCGGGTTCTCCGAACTCGTGTTCCGCCGCCTGAAAGCGACGCATCTGGGTCTGGCTGCCGACGATCCCTATGCGGTGCTGGGTGCCCCCCACGATGCCAGTGACGATCAACTCCGCGCTGCCTGGAAGATCGCTCTGATTGAGAGCCATCCTGACAGGGCGCGCTCCCGGGGATTGCCGCAGGAGTTTGTCGAAGTCGCCGAGGCCAAGGCCAAGGCGATCAATGCCGCTTTTGACTCCGCGATGCGCGAACGAAAGGAACTGGCCCTGGCCGGTGCCGCCTAACGCGTCATCCTGTCGCCATCATCCCTGCCAAGGATTGACCTTCCTGCCCGCAGGCCGAACATAGTCCGCAGCCCCCAGAGAGAGGCGACCAGAGGAGATCATGGACCAGCAACAGACCCGGGGCGCTAAGCCCGCACTTCGCAGCCTCACGGCAATCGGCGGTGCCATTGCGGCCGCAGTGGCGGTGATGGTGGGTGTGGTCCTGGCCTTTGTGTTCGCCGCCACCGTGGTGGTGGTTGGACTGATGCTGAGCCTGTTGGTGGGGCTTGCGGCCTTCGCCATCCGTGCGGGCCGTCTTGGGCGTCGCAAGGCCAGCGCGGGTCCCGATGATGGGATCATCGAAGCGCGTCACCTCGGCGGCCACCATTGGGTCGCCTACGGCTGGAACGAGCGCGCCTGAACAGTACGGCGCTTGCCCCGGCCCGGGGCGGCCTCTACCGTCGATTCAAACAATCGTTGGGAGAGCGGAAATGATCGGCGTGGTGGCGACCCTCAAGATTCAAGAGGGAAAGACCGAGGAATTCGAGACCGTCTTCAAGGACCTGATGGCCCAGGTGAAGGCCAATGAGCCGGGTTGCCTAGCTTACCAGCTGACCAAGAGCCGGACCGAACCTGGGACCTATAAGGTGCTTGAGCTTTATGCCAACGAAGACGCCCTGAAAGCCCACGGCCAGAGCGACTATTTCAAGGCTGCCGGACCTAAGATGGGCCCCTGCCTGGCCGGGCGCCCCGAAGTCGAATACCTCGACGCTGTCCAATAGAGTCCTCGGACATCGGCTGAGCCCGGGTCGCTTGCGTGGCCCGGGCTTTCCTGTGTCTGGACCAAGTTGGGCCAGCCCTGGCGGAGGCGCTGAGAGAATTTCTTGCGTGACGCCGCCCCCGGAAACTCCCTAGGGTCCAGGTCGAACACTCGTTTGAATGGAGTCGCCATGGCCGCCCTCGACGCCCTTTTCCGCCCCTACAGCTTCAAGGGCCTGCACCTCAAGAACCGCATTGTCATGGCACCCATGACCCGGTCCTTCTCCCCCGACGGCGTGGCCACCGAGGAGGTCGCTCAGTATTATCGCCGCCGGGCTGCGGCCGATGTTGGGCTGATCATTTCTGAGGGTGTGGGCGTTAACCGCCCGGCCTCGGTCAATGACAGGAATGTTCCGCGTTTCTATGGCGAGGCCGAACTGGCCGCCTGGAAGCGGGTGATCGATGCCGTCCACGAGGTCGGCGGCAAAATGGCACCCCAGCTGTGGCACGTGGGCGCCGTGCGCACCCGGGACCCGGAATGGTCGCCCCCTGGCCCCTATGACAGCCCCTCTGGCCTGTCGCGCCCGGGCAAGCAGTTCGGCGAGGCCATGACCGACGAGGAGGTGGCCGACGCCATCGCCGCCTTCGCCCAGGCCGCCGCCGACGCCAAGGCGCTGGGCTATGACGCGGTCGAGCTGCACGGCGCCCATGGCTATCTGATCGACCAGTTCTTCTGGGAGGGCACCAATGTCCGGGAAGACGCCTATGGTGCCAAGGACCTGCCCGGTCGCGCCCGTTTCGCCGCCGACATCCTGCGCGCGGTCCGTCAGGCCGTCGGTCCTGACTATCCGGTGATCATCCGGATCAGCCAGTGGAAGCAGCAGGACTACGAGGTGAAGATGGCCACGGACCCCAAGGCCCTTGAGGCCTGGCTCGGGGCTCTGACGGCGGCCGGCGCGGACATCCTGCATTGCTCGCAGCGGCGCTTCTGGGAGCCGGAGTTCGAAGGCTCTGACCTGAACTTTGCCGGTTGGGCCAAAAAGCTCACCGGCGTGCCGACCATCACCGTGGGCTCTGTCGGCCTGTCGGGCGAGTTCATTGCTGCCTTTGCGGGGGAGGGTTCGCAGCCCGCGTCGCTCGACCGTCTGCTCGACCGACTGGAACGGGACGAGTTTGATCTGGTCGGCGTCGGTCGTGCCCTGCTGCAGGACCCGGAATGGGCCCGCAAGGTCAAGGAAGGCCGCAATGACGAGCTGGTCCCGTTTGAACGGGCCGCCATGGCCAAGCTCTACTGAGCCGAAATCGGGTGGCGGGTCTTGCGCTGGTCGCAAGGCCCGCCCTCCGGAGCGTTAGGCGTCGGCAAGAACTATGCGACTGGCCCTCGACTTGCCGCGCATTCGCACAGATTTTCCGCTTTGGCATGGCTAGGCTTACCCTCTCAGGAGGCCCCCATGCTGAACGGCGTTCGATCCCTTGTCCAAGCTGGCCTGCTGGCCCTCTGCCTGGGCGGCGCAGCCGCAGCTCAGGGGCAACCGCCCCCTCGCCTTGACCTGACCCTGACGCCCAGGGCCGAGGCCCTGGATGTGCGCATGCAGATGGCCAGCCCGGACCTGGCGGCGGGAGAGGGGCTGGTCCGCCTGCCCCTAAGCCTCGTGGGTATCCCCAGCGCCCGCTATGACGGCGAGGCACTACAGGCCAGGGATGACCTGGGCGTCCTACCGCTTCGCCAGGACGAAGAGCCGCCGACGCCCCAAGGGACCTATCGCCGATGGGTGGTGGAGCGGGCCACCAAAGGCGACGTCATCGTCAGCTATGCGGCCCCGCCCCGGGTGGTCAATGCGTCCACCAACAGTGGCCCGCTGTTTGATCTGCGCCAGGAGTCCGGAGGTTTTATCGGGGCCGGAGTCGGCTTCCTGGCCGCGCCCGTGCCCCCCGGCCCCTGGTCTGTGCATCTGGCCTGGGACTTTTCGCACTTACCGCCTGGCGCCCGCGGTGCCTGGACCCATGGCGATGGGGCAATGCAGATCGTCCTGCCGTCTCAGGCTTTGGCGTTCAGCTTCTATGCCGGCGGGCCATTGGGCATCTATCCAGCCGAAGGCGGCGACGGGTTCCACATGTACTGGCTGACCGAACCCCCCTTTGAGCCCGCCGAACTCGCCGACAAGACCCGGCGGCTCTACGACCATATGTCGGTGTTTTTCGGTGATGCGCCGGGGACCCCCTACCGGGTGTTCATGCGGGCTAATCCCTTTAGCGGCGTGGGGGGTACGGCATTGGGGCGCTCCTTCATGTTTGGCTACAATCCCGCTGAAGGGCCGACGGTGGAGAGCCTGTTGGGTCTCGTCTCCCACGAGGTGGCGCATGCCTGGCCCTCCATGTCTGGAGAGCATGGGGATACCGCCTGGTACAGCGAGGGGATGGCCGAGTTCTACTCCCTGGTCCTGGGCTGGCGGGCCGGGGTGATCGACACCGACCAGGTGCTCAAGACCATGAACAGCCGGGCGAATGACTACTACGCCAACCCCCACATCAGCCTGTCCAATCCCCAGGCCGCTGCCCTGTTCTGGACCGATCCGGTGGCCCAGAGGGTGCCCTATGGACGGGGATGGATGTACCTGTTGCAGACCGACGCAGAGATCCGTCGGGCCAGTAATGGGGCCCGCAGTCTCGACGATGTCGTCACGGCTCTGCGCCGGGCGCAGGTGGCGAGCCAACCCTATGATGTCGCCGCCTGGCTCGGACTTGTCGGCGCTGAGATCGGCACCGCCAAGGCCAAGGCCCAGTACGAGGCCATGGTGGCGGGAACCCGACTGCTTCCCCCGACAGATCTATATTCCCCCTGCCTGAAGGTTGTGCCCCGACAGGCACGGGTATTTGAGCTTGGCTTCCCCAGGGCCGTGCTGAATGGCACGTCGATCGTTGAAGGCCTGGTGCCGGGCTCCGCAGCCGCCCAGGCAGGCCTTCGCGACGGTGACAAGATCACCGAGGTGCTTGCCCTCAACCTCGCCCGTCGCGACCAGGATCAGACCATCACCCTGACCGTGGCGCGGGACGATGGCCCCGTCACCCTGACCTACCTGCCCCGGGGTGCACCGGTTGAGGCTTTTGGCTGGGCGCGTGATCTGGCGGTCCCGCAAGAGGCCTGCCGCTTCTAGAGTTGGCCCCGGTCCGACCTTGGCCGCCGGACCGGAGAGGGCCGGGTCAGGCGTTGTAGTTGAGCTTCAGCCCTGGCCGTGGCCAGCGGGCCTTGTACAAGCGGCCCGTGGATGAGGCGGTGATCCAGGCGTCACGCATATCGGCACCGCCAAAGCAGATGTTGGTGACGATCAGATCGGGCACCGGGTAGTGCTCTGTTTCGCCGGAGGGATCGAAGGCGGTAATGCCGCCATTGATGATGGTCGCCACACAGACCTTGCCGCCCGCCTCTACGGCCAGACTGTCCAGCAGCTGGTAGCCGGGCAGGTTGGTGATGACGCGACCTGGCGCAAAGCCCGGCGGCGGCTTCAACTGTCCAGGCTGGTCGATGTCGAAGGCCCAGAGCCGACCGAGCTGGGTGTCGGCCAGATAGACCACATCCTCCGCCGGCGAGAGGCCAACCCCATTGGGCGCAATCAGATGGTCCCGCAGGCGCGCCACATGGCTTCCGTCCGCCTTGGCATAGTAGAGCGCCCCGAACTTGCGGCCCTCCGGTGTTGAACAGCCATGGTCGCTGAACCAGAAGCCCCCCTGGCGATCAAAGACGAGGTCATTAGGGCCGACGAAGGGCCGACCGTCGCAGGCGTCATAAAGGGTGGTCAGTTCGCCGGTCTTGAGATCATAGCGCTGGATCAGGCCGCCGGTATGGCTTGGCGGCGTCGGGCCCGGAATGGTCAGGCCGTCCTGCTGCGGCCAGGTGAAGGATCCGCCGTTGTTGGTGATGTAGATCGCCCCGTCCGGGCCGATGGCTGCGCCATTGGGGCCACCGCCGGTTTCCACCAGGGTTTCTCGCCGCCAATCCGGGGTGATCTTCGACAGCCGTTGGGCCTTGATCTCGGTCAGGATGATCGAGCCGTCGGCCATGGCGATGGGGCCTTCGGGGAATTCCAGGCCTTCGCAGACCAGTTCGATGTCCATGGGGCGTCCTCCTCTTGTCACTTATTGAGGGGGAGTATGACCGGCGCCGCTGCGTAAGGACCAGGGGCCTTAGCGCCGTTCCAGGACCCGCAAGATGAAGGGATACTCGTCATCTTCCCCGGCCGGGTGGCGGACGGCGCTGACCTCAGTCCAGGCCGATTCATCGAAGGGGGCCAGACGCACATCGCCGTCGACCTCGGCCTCCACCTCGGTGAGGTAAATGCGCTGGGCCCGGGGCAGGGCCAACTCGAAGAGCGAGGCCCCGCCGATCACGCAGACCTCCTCGGCGCCGTCGTCGCTGGCCTGCTCCCGGCCGATCTGCACGGCTTCGGAAAAGTCCTCGCAGACCAGGGCGTTCCGGGGCGCAAAGCTCCCGTCGCGGCTGAGCACGATATTGGTGCGACCCGGAAGGGGTTTCTTGGGCAGGCTGTCCCAGGTCTTGCGGCCCATGATCACCGGCTTGCCAAGCGTCAGGGCGCGGAAGTTGACCAGGTCGCTTTTCAGCCGCCAGGGCAGGCCGCCGTCCCGGCCAATGACGCCGTTGCGGGACCGCGCGATGGGGCCGGCGGTAAGGAGGATGCGTGCCATGGCTAGGGGGTAGCCGACCCGGGCCCCGCAGGGAAGTGGGCAGGTCCTGGACTGGCCTCAGAGGCGCAGAACGTGCTTGGCGATGATGTTCCTCTGGATCTCGTCTGAGCCGCCGGCGATGCTGGCAGCTCGGCCTTCCAAGTACCGGACCACCTCAGGCTGGGCCCAGTCGGGGCCAATCTGCTCCGGCGGGCCGGCGACCTCCGGGAACCAGGGGGCGGCGTAAGGACCCGCGCACTCGACAAAGAACTCGGTCATGCGTTGGACGATGTCAGTCCCTTTGAGCTTGAGCATGGAGGACTGGGTGCCTGGTGCTTCCCCCATGGCCACTTCCGAAAGGGTGCGCAGCTCGGTCATGGCCAGGGCTTCCAGCTCAATGGCCGCCAGGCTCAACCGACTGGAGAAACCGGGATCCTCCAGCAGGCTGCCCCCATGGGCACCTGGAACGCTCGCCGCAGCGTCCCGCAGACGGGCCAGCAGGCTGAGGGACAAGGACACATAGGCCTGGCCGGTGCGCTCATGGGTCAGCAGCCCCTTGGCCACGGTCCAGCCCTCGCCCTCCCGACCGACCCGGTTGGCCACGGAGGTCCGCACGCCCTCGAAGGTGACGCGGTTGAACATGTGGCGTCCATCGATGGAGATGATCGGATGCACCGAGACCCCTGGTGCGCGCATGTCGATGAGCAGGAAGGTGATGCCTTCCTGTTTCTTGCCCTCCTGGCTCGTCCGCGTGAGGCAGAAGATCCAGTCGGCCAGATGGGCGCCGCTGGTCCAGATCTTCTCGCCTTCGACCACATAGTGGTCGCCCTCCAGGGTGGCGCGGGTGCGCAGGGCGGCCAGGTCTGATCCGGCCTCCGGCTCGGAATAGCCCTGGCACCAGTGAACGCGGTTGGCGCGGATGTCGGGCAGGAAGCGGGCCTGTTGCTCAGGCGTGCCATAGGCGAACAGGATCGGGGCCAGCATCCCGAGGCCCATCCCGCCCACCTGGGCCGGCAGACCGGCTGCGGTGGTTTCCCGCTCCCAGATGAAGTGCTGGGTGGCGCTCCAGCCTGGGCCACCGAAGGCGGTGGGCCACTTGCTGATCTCCCAGCCCCGCTCGGCCATGGCGGCGTGCCAGCGCCGGTCATGCTCCCGGCTGCCGTCATAGGGCGCATCGCTGCTGAACGCACGACCGATCAGATCGCGAACCTCAGCCTGAAAGTCGAGATCGGCCGCCGAAAGTCCCAGCTGCATCACCCGTCGCCTTTTCTATTGAACAAAACGTCAATAGGCGCGAGGTTGGCCCGCCCGTCAAGGAGGACCCCATGACCCAAAACGCCCCCTTTGCCGCCCTCGACCTTTCAGAGGGCGGGCTGGCCGGTCCCTTCCGTCATCCCGTCAATGTATCTCGGGAGGCGGTGGGCTCGATCCATGATGATGACACCGCCCAGAAGCTGGGGTTTCGTGGGGGCACGGTGGCGGGCAACATCCACATGGAGCAGTTCCCGCCGCTGTTTGCCGCGCGCTTTGGACAGGCCTGGACATCTCCGGGGGGCCTGTCCCTCTATTTCCTGCAGCCGACCACCGATGGCGAGCCGGTTCAGGCCTGTCTGGGTCCGGTGATGGACGACGGGGCTGGACATCGCCGCGCCGAGGCCTGGATGCAGACGCCGCAGGGGGACAAGGTCTGTGCCGGGGAGGCCTGGAGCGGCGGCGATCTGGCGGACACACCCTTGCGCCGGCGGCTGTCCGAGATGCGCCCAGGGGGGGAGCTGCGCATTCTGGGGGCCTCGAAGGTCGGTGACGCCGTCACCCAAGTTCCGGCCAGAATAGACAAAGCTACCGCCCTGGTCCGGGTGCACGGTGTGACCGAGCCGCTTGACGGATACCTCACTCCCGATACGTCGGGGCGTCTTATGGCGGCACCGGCGGTGGTGATTGACGCCCTAAGGGCGGTGGAGACGCCATTGTTCAAGAGCGAAGGCGACTTTGTCGGCATGTTCGGCGCCATTGAGCTGCAGCATCTGACAGGGCCGGTCCATCTGGATTGCGACTATCTGGCTGAGGGCGAGATCCTGGCCCTGGGGGAATCCCCCAAGACCGAGATCGCCTGGTTTGAGAGCCGACTGCGGGCGACATCCGGAGGCCCGGTGATCGCCCGGCTTTTGATGATGACGCGGCTGTTGAAGGACTCGTCGCCGCTTTGGGCTTGACGCTCTCAGAGGTGTGGCGCGTTAAGGGCCCATGACCGCTGTGCGCAAACGCACCCGGCTGACGCCCCAGGCCCGCCGGGACCAGATTCTCGACCGTGCTGCCGACCTCGTTCTGGCCGACGGCCTCGCCTCCGTCAGCATGGAGGGCGTGGCCAGGGCCACAGGGGTCAGCAAGGGGCTCGTCTACAACTACTTTCCCGATCGTCTGGCCCTGTTTGCTGCCTTGTTACAGCGCGAGCAGCGTGACCTGAACGATCGCGGCATGCGCAACGCCCTTGAGGCGGAGGATTTTGCCGATCTGATCCGCAGAACCACGGGCCTTTACCTGCGCCAGACCGAGGCCCGGGGAGCCCTGATCGCCGCCTTGCTGTCCGATCCGGGGCTGACCCGGATGGTGGAGGAGGAGAGCCGGGTGGACCGCGAACAGACCTTCCGGTTCTTCGTGCGCGCAACCCGCCGGGCCTATGGCCTGCCCCTGCCCACGGCGATCGCAGCGGTCGACCTCCTGTGGGCGGTGACCAATCAGGCGGGACGGCTGGTGGGCCAAGGCTTGATGGGCGCCGAGGAGGCTACTGAGATGTGCGTCAGGCTGTTTGTCGGCGGACTGGCTGAACTCGCCCGAGGTGCTGCCGAAGACGCCGCCGCCGCGGCCCCCGGTCTGAACCGCCCTTAAACGGCGATGGGGGCGGCGATCTTCTCGTGGGCTTTGTAGCCGCTGACCTTGAAGTCCTCATAGTCAAAGGAAAACAGGTCGCGCTTGTCGGCGAGCGTCAGGGTCGGGAAGGGGTAGGGCTCCCGGGTCAGTTGCTCCCGGGCCTGGTCGATGTGGTTCAGATAGAGGTGTGCGTCCCCTAAGGTGTGGACGAACTCGCCGGGCTCCAGACCCGTCACCTTGGCCACCATGTGGGTCAGCAGCGCGTAGCTGGCGATGTTGAACGGTACCCCAAGGAACACATCGGCCGAGCGCTGATAGAGCTGGCAGGACAGCTTGCCCTCGGCCACGAAGAACTGAAACAGGCAGTGGCAGGGGGGCAGGGCCATATCGTCCACATCGGCCGGGTTCCAGGCACTGACGATGTGGCGGCGGGAGTGCGGCGTGGTTTTCAGGCTCTCGACCACATGGGCCATCTGGTCGATCACGCGACCGTCCGGGGCCGCCCAGGAGCGCCACTGCTTGCCATAGACGGGGCCGAGCTCGCCCTCGGCATCAGCCCATTCGTCCCAGATGCTGACGCCCCGCTCCTGCAGCCAGGCCACATTGGTGTCGCCGCGCAGGAACCACAGCAGTTCCAGGATGATCGACTTGCGGTGCAGCTTCTTGGTGGTCAGGAGCGGAAACCCCTGGGCCAGGTCAAACCGCATCTGGCGACCAAAAACCCCGAGCGTCCCCGTGCCCGTACGATCCCCCCGCTGGACGCCGGTCTCCAGGATATCGGCCAGCAGGTCGAGATACTGACGCTCAGGATGCTCAGGGCGCCGGAGGGCGGACGGGGCGTGGGCGTTCACGGACAGGGCTTTCGCAGGGATTTCGGAGATCGAGCTTTCCATGATTCGCGCAGGCTAGGCGCACGGGCGCAAGCGCCCCGTATCGCACTGTCCACAGGGCCGGCCCGTCCATCAACCGGCGAAGCCGCCGTCATCGAGGAAGGCCTGCTCACTGGGGGTGGTGCGACGGCCCAGGGCGGCGTTGCGATGGGGAAAGCGGCCAAAGCGGACAATGATGTCCCGGTGGATTTCGGCCCACTTCAGGGTGTCGGCGTCGCCATCGGTTTCTTTCAGGGCTGCGCACAGCCGCACGGCCTCGTCCTGGTCGCCCATGTCCTCGGAGTGCTCAAAGGGGAGATAGAAGAACGGGCGCAGGATCGCCTCGGTGGCCAGGTCGTGGCCTGCGGCGATCGCCGCCCTGGCGATGGCGCGGGCCTTGCCGTCGGTGGCGAAGGCGTGGCCGGACTGGCGGTAGATGTTGCGGGGAATCTGATCGAGCAGGATCAGCAGGGCCAGGGCCCCCTCGGCGTCCGCGGCCCAGTGGTCCAGCTCACCACGGCTGGCGGCGTGGTGGGCGGCTTCGAAGTCCAGGGCCAGGCGCCGATCAAAGGCTTCAGTCTTGCTGAACCAGTGGGTGGGTCCGGCCTCCCGCCAGGCCTGAACCACCTGCTTTGCGGTCACGTCCATTTGGCTTCTCCCTGGGCTATTGGCGTTGTGGGCGCGCCGTCATCGGCCGGCAAGAGCTGGACGTGACGTTGCGCCCCTTGACCTTTGCGCAAAAAAACGGTCGATGGCGCGGCCTTTGCTGCGGTGCCATGGCATGGCCCCGTGGACGAACCTTGTTTCAGGAGAACAATCATGCGCGTCTACTATGATCGCGACGCCGACCTCGCCCGCATCCTGGACAAGAAAATCGCGGTGGTAGGCTATGGTTCCCAGGGGCGTGCCCATGCGCTGAACCTCGTGGACTCTGGCGTTAAGAACGTGGTGGTCGCCCTGCGCCCCGGTTCGGCCACTGCCAAGAAAGTCGAGGCTGACGGGCTGAAGGTCATGACGGTGGCCGAGGCTG
This sequence comes from Phenylobacterium sp., assembly GCF_022402485.1. Classification (GTDB taxonomy): domain Bacteria; phylum Pseudomonadota; class Alphaproteobacteria; order Caulobacterales; family Caulobacteraceae; genus Phenylobacterium. The sequence goes on from NZ_JAKRSA010000015.1 coordinate 167,602, forward strand.
CGGCCTGGGCTGACGCCATGATGGTGCTGGCCCCTGATGAGCTGCAGCGGGAAATCTACAATACCGAGATCGCCCCCAATATCCGTGACGGCGCGGCCCTGCTGTTCGCCCACGGTCTGAATGTTCACTTCAACCTGATCGAGCCCAAGGCCTCCATCGACGTGCTGATGGTCGCGCCCAAGGGGCCTGGTCACACCGTGCGTGGCGAGTACCAGAAGGGCGGCGGCGTGCCCTGCCTGATCGCCATCCACCAGAACCCCACCGGCAATGCCCTCGACTTCGGCCTGGCCTATGCCTCGGCCATCGGCGGCGGCCGTTCGGGCGTCATTGAGACCACCTTCCGCGAAGAGTGCGAGACCGACCTGTTCGGCGAACAGGCCGTGCTCTGCGGTGGCCTGGTGGAGCTGATCCGCGCGGGCTTTGAAACCCTGGTCGAGGCCGGTTATGCGCCGGAAATGGCCTATTTCGAGTGCCTGCACGAGGTGAAGCTCATCGTCGACCTCATCTATGAGGGCGGCATCGCCAACATGAACTACTCGATCTCCAACACGGCCGAGTATGGCGAGTACGTCACCGGTCCTCGCATCGTCACGCCTGAAACCAAGGCCGAGATGAAGCGCGTGCTGGAGGACATCCAGTCGGGTCGCTTCGTCCGTGACTTCATGGCCGAAAACCAGGCTGGCCAGCCGAGCTTCAAGGCCACCCGCCGCCGCGGTTCGGAGCATCAGATCGAGGAAGTGGGCCAGCGCCTGCGCGCCATGATGCCCTGGATCACCAAGAACAAGCTGGTCGACCAGACCCGCAACTAGGGGCTCTGATCGATTGTTGCGCCACTGATGGAAGGCCCTCCGGTTCCGGGGGGCCTTCTTCGTTTGGGCGCGGCGGCGCATGCTGAGGCCGAGGCACCATCTGGGGAGTACGGCATGACGGCTCGAACCTACGGACGCCAGTCGCAGGAACAGATCCTGGCGGCGGCCCAGGTGCTGTTTGCTGAGCGGGGCCTGCATGAGACGTCGATGAGCGACATTGCCCGGGCCGCGGGTCTGTCACGGGCAACTGTCTTCAACCAGTTCGGGTCCAAGGCATTGATCCTCGATGCCCTCACCGCCCGTTCGCTACGGGCCTATGGCGACCTCCTGGACAGGGCCCTGGCCGCGCCGTCGGCCACCACGCCAGACCTGTTGCGCGACCTCTTCCAGCAGATGGCCCGGGGTCTGGAGGCCAATCGCGCAGTGCACCGGGCCGTGTTTGGCGAGATCCGGAAAGTGTCCATGGGCCTGGAGGCTGAGGGGGAATCGCCGGCCCTGCGTCGCCTCGCCTTTGATCGCCTTGTGGAGCTCATGCGGCGGGGGCAGGGGCGGGGCGAGCTTGACCCGAGGCGAGCGGCCGAAACCCTGGCGACGGCCTTTGACAGTCTTTTGGCGGGCGCCGTGACCCAGTGGCTGCATGGGCCTACCGATGCGCCGCTGGAGCCGATGTTGTCGGACCTGGCCGGCGTCCTCCTCGACGGAATCGCGGCGGCGAAAATAGATTGACCCGGCTCCGGCTGAATTTAGACTTTAGTCTAATTTTGTGGGGTTTGGTCTCATGGTCGTCCTCAGGTCGATTGTCGTCTGGCTGCTTGCGGCCTGTGTCGTCTCGGGGGTGCCCAGCCTGGCGCACGGACAGACCGCGCCAGTCCCGGACGCGGGCGCTCAAGGCTATCCCGCCAGCTACTTTGCCCCATTCAATCCCGTCACCGCGGAGGACATGGTCAGGCGGACGCCGGGTTTCACCCTGAGCGACGGACAGGATCGCCGCGGCTTCGCCGCTTCGGCCGGGAACGTGCTGATCAATGGGGAGCGTCCCAGTTCAAAAGTGCTCATCTCTGAACAGCTTTCCAGAATCTCAGCGCGGGATGTGGAGCGGATCGATGTGATCGCCGGCGGCGGCGCGGCCGATGCGGGCGGTCATGCCCTGATTGTCGATGTGCGGCTTCGGCCCCGCCAGAAAGGCGCCACTAACACCTTCGTCCTGCAAGCGGGCCTGCTGGAACCTGGCTGGACGGTCAATCCGATTGCGATTGCCAGCAGCGCCTTTCGCATCGGCCAGGCCGATATCAGCCTCTCTTTGCAGGCTCAGCCCGCGCGACGGGGTCGGATCGAGTACGAGAAGGTCACCACTGATCCCAGCGGCGTGCCCCGTGAATTTGGCCCCGAATATCTCCAGGGCACCTATTACGAGTACAAGCTGAACGGCCGGGCCACCTGGCGTCCCACGCCCCGCGATACGCTGAATGCGAGCCTGCAGGTGACGCCGACCCGCGAGGGCCGTCATACCTATTCCGAGGTGTTTGCCCCTGGGGGCGCACGGATCAGGATCGAAGACAGCCTTGTGCGCGGCGACCCCGCCCTGGCGCTTGAGATGGGGGGCGATTGGGAACGCCAGCTGTCGTCCAGAACCTCCGTCAAGCTGCTGGCCCTGGCCACCCAGCGCGATAAGGGCTCGGATGAGCGCTACACGACCCTCCCCACCACGGGCCTTGGCCGCAGCACCTTCATCCGCCGCGAGAGCGAAAGCGGCGAATACATCGGCCGAGCCATCTGGTCGTTCAGTCCCAAATCGGGGCGCAACCTCGAGGCCGGTGCCGAGGTGGCGTTCAATTTCCTGGAGAGCGGGCTCGATATCGACGTCGATGTGGGCCGCGGGCGTCAACCCACCGTGCTCCCGGTCGCCAACACCAAAGTGGAAGAGGTGCGCGGCGAAGTCTTTCTGACCCAAACCTCGAACCCCACCGCGCAGCTTCGGATCGAGAAGGGCGTCGTCGTGGAAACCTCGCGTATCACCCAGTCCGGGGATGCAAACCAGGAACGCAGCTTCACCTTTGTGAAGCCGCGCCTTGTGGCCACCTGGACGCCAAGTCCCCGCGAGCAGGTCAGGCTGCGCCTTGAGCGAGACGTCGCTCAGCTGGACTTCAACGAGTTTGCCAGTGCGGTTTCCCTGTTCGACGGCACGGTGGACCTGGGCAACCCCAATCTGGAGCCCGAACGAACCTGGCGCGCCCAACTGGACTGGGAGCGCCGGTTTGGCGCCAAGGCCGTCCTGACGCTCTCAGCCTTCTATGAGCGTGTGGAGGCCGTCCAGGATCAGATTCCGGTGAGGTCGCAGTTTGATGCCCCGGGCAATCTGGGTGACGGCTGGCGCGCGGGCGGGCGGATCGATGCCCTGCTGCCCCTCGATTCCTTTGGGTTGCCACGCGGGGAGCTGAGACTGCGCGGACTGGCCCAGGACACCCGGGTCGATGATCCCCTGACCGGCCAGCCCCGGCGGTTCGCCGGCGAGACCCACTGGAGCTACTCGATCGATCTCCGTCAGCCGCTCCCGAACCAGAACCTGGCCTGGGGTGCCCTGTGGGAACGGGCCGATGTGGTTGAGGTGTTTCGAGTCCGGGAGCAGCGTTCGACGGAATGGGATCGGGGGAACCTCGACCTCTATGTGGAGACCACGGCCATTCGCGGCCTCGTGATCCGCCTGACCGCGGCCGACATCCTCCTGCCCGAGGAGGTGCGCGAGCGACGCTTCTTCCTCCCTGACCGATCGCAGCCCACCCATCTGTCGGGCCTAGAGACCCGCCGGGCCATTGGCGGCTTTGGGACGCGATCCTACACCCTGCGGATTTCGGGACGTTTCTGAGCCAACCGGGACGTCGCTGAACGACGAAGGCCCTCCGTTGCCGGAGGGCCTTTTTCTTTGTCCGCGATCGTTCAGGCTCGCCTTAGTGACGGGCGGGGATGATCACCGGCAGGGTCTCATAGCCGTGCACGAAGGAGGAGAAGGTGCGCTGAGGCTCGGCCAGGACCTTGATCTCGGGGAAGCGCTTGAGAATTTCCTCCCAGATGATGGTCAGCTGCATTTCAGCCACCCGGTTGCCCACACATCGGTGGATGCCGAAGCCGAAGGACAGGTGTTCCCGAGGGCGCTCACGGTCGATGATGTAGTCGTTGGGGCGCTCGATGCGGCTCTCATCGCGGTTGCCCGAAATGTACCACATGACCACCCGGTCGCCCTCGCGGATCAGCTTGCCGCCCACTTCGATGTCCCGGTTGGCCACCCGGGCCATATGGGCCAGCGGCGTCTGCCAGCGGATCGTCTCCGATACCATCGAGGAGATCAGCTCCGGATTGGCCCTCAGCTTGGCGTACTGGTCGGGGTTCTTGTTGAGGGCATAGACGCTGCCCGAGATGGTGTTGCGGGTGGTGTCATTGCCGCCGACGATCAGCAGGATGACATTGCCCTGGAACTCCTCCACCGGCATGTCCCGGGTGGCGGTGTTGTTGGCCATCATGGAAATCAGGTCGATGCCGGGTTCAGCAGCGTCCACCCGCTGGTCCCAGAGCTGCTTGAACGTGCCAAAGCACGCCATCATGTCGCTGGCCTTCTGCTCCCAGCTGGTCACGGGGCCATGGCCCGGGGCGTTGGTGACCACGTCCGACCAGTAGGTCAGCTTGCGGCGGTCCTCGAAGGGGAAGTCGAAGAGGGTGGCCAGGGTCATGGCCGTCAGTTCCTTGGACACCAGATCCACCCAGTCGAACTCCTTGCCGATGGGCAGGGAGTCGAGGATCTGCCCGGCCCGCTCACGGACGATGGGGGACATCCGGGTGATGTTGCCCGGCGCCACGGTGGGGCTGACCGCCTTGCGCTGACGGCCATGTTCGGGCTCATCCATGGTGATGAAGCCGGCCCCGTTACGGCGGGGGCGATCCTCGCCCAGGGCCTTGCGCTGTGCTTCCAGGGCTTCGAGGTTGGGCAAGGTGATGCCGTGAACCGAGGAAAACGCCTCGTGATTGGTGTCCACGGCCAGGATGTCGTCCCACTTGGTCACCGACCAGTAGCGGCCGAACTCGCTGTTTTCGGTCAGGTGGACGGGGTCCTCCCGGCGCAGGCGTTCAAACACCGGCCAGAGGGTGTCGTCCTGAAAGCGCGCCGCCCGACCTGGATTAAGCTCGGCCAGCGGGGTCGCCTGGACGGCTTCAACGGAGTCCGCCTGCGGGCTCACTCTGATGTTCATGGTATCCTCCCTGGGCGTTGGCCGCCCGTGCCCGGCGCTTCGACCCATGAGAGTCCGCGCTTCGTCAGGAGCATTCCGACCTTCCGAACAGCATTCGGCAAGGGGAGAAAACGGTGGTCGCCAATGGGGGAGCCTGTGGGGCTGGCTTAAAGCCAGGGCAGTTCAGCCTCGCCCCGTAGGATCGCCTCGGCCTCTGGGGTGTGTTTCTCACCCCCGTCTCGCGGATGCAGAATCAGCGGCGGCAATAGTTGCAGGGGCGCCTTGCCGGTTTTCACGGCCCGAACCAGGACCCGCTTGGCCGGGGCATCGGCAAAGGGGTGGATGGGGCGCACCTGAAATGCGCCGGCCTTGCCCCCTAGCCCGCTCAGGAGGTCGGCCAGCCGGTCGGCCCGGTGGATGATCGTTACCCGTCCCCCCTCCCGCACGGCCTTGAGCAGAAAGCCGGTCCAGGCGGCAAGCCCCCCCCGCGCCATCCAGGCAGCGGTCTTCTCCGGGGCCGGTGCCCGCAGGGCCTTGGGGTCGTCGAAGAAGGGGGGATTGGCCAGGGCGGTGTCAAAGGGGAGCAGGCCCAGGGCCTTGAAGCCAGCCTCCACATCGCCGGTCTGAACCTTCACCCGGTCGGCGAGGCCATTGAGCGTCAGGTTCTCTTTCGCCAGGGCCAGGGCCTCAGGATCCTGTTCGATCCCGGTAAAGATCGCGCCAGGACGGCGTGTGGCGGCAGCCAGCAGGGCCCCGCCAGCCCCGCAGCCGGCTTCGATCACCCGCTCGCCAGGACTTGCGTCGCAGGCGGCGGCCAGCAGGGCGGCGTCCAGGCCCGCCCGATAGCCCTTGGCGGGCTGGCGCAGGATCACACGGCCCCCCAGCAGCAGGTTCTGGGTAGGCGATGCGGTCGGGGGTGCGGGTTGTGGGGACAACAGCGGCTCCAGAAGCGCGGGCGCGCCTTGACCGCCCCCTATCGCGTGACCATTGTCCGCACGCAACGGCGGCCCCGCAATGGGCCGTCCCAAGTGGAGCATATTTGTCGTGGACGCCGCCGCCGCAGACACCAGGGCCAAGCCGGTCAACCTCGATCACCTGCTCAAGCTCGCTGGCCCGGACATGGCTGGCGTCGACAGCCTGATCCGCGACCGCATGCAGAGCCCGGTCTCTGTCATCCCGGCCCTGGCCGAGCACCTGATCGGCGGGTCGGCCAAGCGCCTGCGCCCCCTGCTCACCGTGGCTGCCGCCCGGCTGGCCGGGGCCAAGGACGACGGTTGTCGCAAGCTGGCCGCGGCGGTGGAGTTCATTCACACCGCCACCCTGCTGCATGACGATGTAGTGGATTCCTCCGAACTGCGCCGGGGCAAGGTGGCCGCCCATCTGATCTGGGGGGCCCCGTCCAGCGTTCTGGTCGGCGACTTCCTGTTCGCCCGGGCCTTCGAGCTGATGGTCGAGACCGGCTCCATGTCGGCCCTGGAAATTCTGGCGCGCGCCAGCCGGGTGATCGCCGAGGGCGAGGTGTTGCAGCTGACCCGCGCCCATGACCTGGATCTGGACGAGGCGGTCTATCTGCAGATCATCAAGGCCAAGACGGCCGAGCTATTTGCTGCGGCCGCTGAGGCCGGCGGTGTCTGCGCCGGCGCCACCTCAGACCAATGCCGGGGCCTGCGCCAGTATGGCCAGGACCTGGGCCTGGCCTTCCAGCTGGTCGACGATTCCCTGGACTATTCCGGGGCCAGCGAGACCCTGGGCAAGAATCCCGGCGACGACTTCCGGGAAGGCAAGGCGACCTTGCCGCTGATCCTGGCCATCATCCGGACGGGGGAGGCCGAGCGGGCCTTCTGGTTGCGGACGATTGACGCCCTGGAGCAGACCGACGCTGATTTCGAGCGGGCCCGTCAGCTGGTCCGCGAAACAGGTGCCCTCGACTCCACCCTCAAGGCCGCCGCGGGTTACGCCGCCAGCGCCAAGGCCGCCCTGGCGGTTTTCCCGACCGGGGCCTGGCGCACGGCGCTGGAAGACCTGGCCGACTTCGCCGTAGCCCGCCTGGCCTAGGGCGATCGGGGCCTGGATCGGCTAGTTTTCGCCGGCGACGGTGCCGGCCATGTCCAGCAGGTTCATGCGGATGCCCCCGGGCAACTCCATGTCGCCGGGGCGGAACCCTTCGGGACAGGCCCCCTGCCACACCGCCTCGATATTGACGCTCCGGGTCCCGTTCATCTGCGGAGCGGCGGCCCCCACGGTCGAGCTCTCGGCGGTGATCACGTAGCGGCTGGAGAAATCGCCGCTGGCCACGCCGGAGGTGGTGGTCTTGCCGCCAGCGCCCATGTCGCACACCGAGGAGAACTGCCAATCCCCGTCCGTGCGCCGGGTGACCAGATTTTTCTCGCAGGACTCCTGGGTCGTCGGTTGACCCCACCAGCTCAGTCGCGCCTCGAGGGCGTCATCGATGCAGATGCGGGTGACCTGGACGATCCCTTCGGTGGAGAGGCGCTGCTCCCACAGACCCGCCCGGCGGGCAGGCGCGGCCGGCGTGGCCGTCTGGCCAGGTAGGGGGGTCTCTTGGCCGGCGACCGGGGCCGGCGCTTCAGCGTCAGAACCGGCCTCATTGCGGTTGCAGCCCGCCAGGGCCAGGCACGACAGCCCAAGGGCTGCGGTCATTGAAAGCCTGCGCATCGGGACTACCGCCTCGCCTTAACGCCCTAGCCTGACGCCCTGGGCCCGGTCATCATGTCCCAGCCTTGGCCAGGATCAAAACCCCATTCTGTCCGTTGTAGAGGTCATGATGAGCGAACTTCGAAACAACACCGCCGCGTCACGCTACGAGCTGGAGGAACAGGGCCAGACCTCCTGGGCCGACTACCGGCTTCAGGGCGAGCGCCTCTTCATCGATCATGTGGAAAGCCCTGCGGCCCTGCGGGGCACCGGTGCCGCCGGCCGGCTGATGGCCGCCCTGGCCCAGGATGCCAAGGACCATGGCCTGAAGATCACCCCCATCTGCAGCTATGCCGCAGCCTGGCTCAAGCGCAGCCCCGAGTACCGCGATCTGGTGGGGTGAGGTCTCAGCCCCTACAGCCGTCCCTTCCGGAACCGCTCCTGGGCCTCGGCTCTCGCCTCGGCCTTCACCCGCTTGACCGCTGAGCGGTCGACGGTTTCGCCTTCGCCGGTGAGGACTTCGATGGCGAATTCCAGGTCCATGAGCTTCAGGCGCTTGATCTCGTCGCGCAGGCGGGCGGCGGTCTCGAACTCCAGGTCGGCGGCGGCTTGCCGCATGCGACCTTCCAGGTCGCGCAGGGTGGCCTTGAAGTTGTCGCCCATGAAGGGCCTGGCCTCTTCGGCGAGTTCGGTGCGGACCAGGGGGCGGTCCTTCTCATAGCCGCTGGCGAGGATTTCCTTGATCTGGCTCTTCACGCTCTCGGGCGTGATGCCGTGGGCGGTGTTGTAGGCCTCCTGCCGCTCGCGCCTTCGCTGGGTCTCGGCCATGGCGCGTTCCATGGAGCCGGTGATCCGATCGGCATAGAGGATCACCCGGCCGTCGATATTGCGCGCCGCCCGGCCGATGGTCTGGATCAGGGAGGTCTCCGAGCGGAGGAAACCCTCCTTGTCGGCGTCCAGGATGGCCACCAGCCCGACCTCCGGGATGTCGAGACCCTCCCGCAGCAGGTTGATCCCCACCAGCACGTCGAAGACGCCCAGCCGAAGATCGCGGATGATCTCGATGCGCTCAATGGTGTCGATGTCGGAGTGCATGTAGCGGACCTTCAGGCCCTGCTCGTGCATGTACTCCGTCAGGTCCTCAGCCATCTTCTTGGTGAGCACGGTGATCAGGCCGCGATAGCCCTGGGCGATAGTCTGTCGGACCTCGTCGATCACGTCGTCCACCTGGGAGAAGCCGTCCTTGGAGACCGGGCGGACTTCCACGGGGGGGTCGATGAGGCCGGTGGGCCGGATCACCTGTTCGACAAAGACCCCGCCGGTGCGCTCCATCTCCCAGGTGCCTGGTGTGGCCGACACATGGACGGTGTCGGGCCGCATGGCGTCCCATTCCTCGAACTTGAGCGGGCGGTTGTCGAGGCAGGAGGGCAGGCGGAAGCCGTATTCGGCCAGGGTGAACTTTCGCCGGTAGTCCCCGCGATACATGCCGCCGATCTGCGGCACAGCCTGGTGGCTCTCGTCCACGAACAGGAGCGCGTTCTCGGGGATGTATTCGAAGAAGGTGGGGGGCGGTTCGCCCGGTTGGCGCCCCGACAGATAGCGGCTGTAGTTCTCGATACCGGCGCAGGAGCCGGTGGCCTGGATCATCTCGATGTCGAAGGTGGTGCGCTGCTCCAGCCGCTGGGCTTCCAGCAGCTTGCCATTGGCCACCATCCAGTCGAGCCGTTCCTTGAGCTCGGCCTTGATCTGCAGAACCGCCTGATTGAGCGTCGGGCGCGGGGTCACGTGGTGGCTATTGGCGTAGATCTTGATCCCGTCCAGGTCGGCGGTCTTCTTGCCAGTCAGGGGATCGAACTCGACAATGGTCTCCACCTCGTCACCGAACAGGCTGACCCGCCAGGCGCGATCCTCGTAGTGGGCCGGGAAGATCTCGATGGTGTCGCCCCGGCGGCGGAAGGTTCCGCGCTCAAAGGCCTGATCGTTGCGCTTGTACTGAAGGGCCACGAGGTCCGCCATCAGCTGCTTCTCATCGATCCGCTCACCCGGCGCCAGGGTGAAGGTCATGGCGGTGTAGGTCTCCACCGAGCCGATGCCATAGATGCAGGACACTGAGGCCACGACGATCACGTCGTCCCGCTCCAGGATCGCCCGGGTGGCCGAGTGGCGCATCCGGTCGATCTGCTCGTTAATCGAGGAGTCCTTCTCGATGTAGGTGTCGGTACGCGGGACGTAGGCCTCCGGCTGGTAGTAGTCGTAATAGGACACGAAGAACTCGACCGCGTTGTCCGGGAAGAAGGCTTTGAACTCCGAATAGAGCTGGGCGGCGAGGGTCTTGTTGGGGGCCAGGATCAGGGCCGGGCGCTGGGTCTCGGCGATGACCTGGGCCATCGTATAGGTCTTGCCTGAACCGGTGACGCCCAGCAGCACCTGATCATGCTCGCGGCCTTCGAGGCCTGCCACGAGCTCCTTGATCGCCTGCGGCTGGTCGCCGGCCGGCTGGTAGTCGGACACCAGATTAAAGCGTCGGCCGCCTTCGGACTTGGCGGGGCGGGCCGGGCGGTGGGGCTTCCACAGCATGGGCAGGGCCGCGTCGTCATAGTCAAAGCTGGCCGACATGTCGGCGACGCCTGGGGCCCCCGGCGGTGGGGCCGAAGGCGCTTGTCCCGCAGTCGAAGGGGCGGGGGAGGGCGGGGCAGATTTGGAACGGGGCATGACACCAAGTTAGGCCCGCAAGGGGCGCGGCGCCAGCGGTCCCACGCTCAGGATAACCCGCCGCCGCTGACGGCCATGGCGCAGGCCAAGGCCAGCACTGCGAGCGCCAGGATCAGATGTTGCATAGCTCCGTCCCCCCATCCCGATGATGGGATGGGGATAGGCGCGCTGGTGGAGCGCCGCATGATGCAGATGCACTAGCCGCTGGGGCGGTGTGGCTGGATCAGCCAGGTGGCGGCCTCTGCCACTGGTCCACGATGGGCTCAGTCCTGGTCGACGGACTTGCTCACCACCGTGCCGACCGCAGCCCCTGCAGCGGCACCCACAGGCCCGCCCACGACAGCCCCGGCTACGGCTCCAGTCGCCGCCCGCTGTTCCACATTGTGGCCACAGGCCGCCAGTAGAAGCGCCGCCGAAATGGCGCAGACGCCAAGGACCTTAGACATGTCGATTTCTCCAGGAGTTGTTAGGCATGAACGGCTGGCAGAGACCAAGGTTCCTTCAGTCGGCGTGGGGGCTCTCACAGTCGCGCTGCGGTGCGGCGCAATATCGCCTTGCGAATCCTTCACGGAGCCGTCATAAGGCAGGCCACTTTGTCGTAGACCCGTCCATTGAACACAGTGCGGACGGGCTTCGTTTTCGAGATTTCAACCCGCAGTGAGGCGGGGGGTTCTCTAAGCGATGATGTCGGGGGGCGATGCGCCCTCGCCGCACAGGACAGGACGTTTTGCAAAATGAAAAATGGGTGCGCGCCGATTGGCGTGCCCTGACCGTTGCCGCCGTTCTCGGCTCCACGGTCGGACTGGCGCTCGGTGGCGCCTATTTGGCCGGCGGGATGGCCGGCGCTGCATCTGACCACGCCCGCGCTGCCCGGTTGGCGGCGGCTGCGGCCGATGGTTTCTCCGAGACGGCGTTACAGGACGCTGCTGCGCGGATGGACCCTGGCGTCCTGCGCGTCGCCCGGCGGCATGATCCCTTCACCGTGGCCGGGGCCGCCGAACGCGACCGCCAGAGCGCGATCTTGGTGGCGCGCCTGGAGCGGGGCGGGGGCGGTTCTGGCCAACCACTGCTGTTGCGCGCCAGCTTGAACCCTTCGCCTGTTCCAGCCGCACCCTTCCGGCTCGGAGGAGCCCTGGAAGCCTCCCGTGACATGGAGTGCCTGACCCAGGCGGTCTATTACGAGGCCCGCGGCGAGACCCCGGCCGGCCAGGCGGCCGTGGCCCAGGTGGTGCTGAACCGAGCCCGTCATCCAGCCTTCCCCAAGACCGTCTGCGGTGTCGTCTTCCAGGGCGCAAACAGCCGAGTCTGCCAGTTCAGCTTTGCCTGCGACGGGGCCATGCGGGCCCGGGTCGAGCCCACCGCCTGGCGTCGTGCCGAGCGGGTCGCTCACCGGGCGCTGTCGGGTGAAGTGATGGCTGAGGTGGGCCGTGCCACCCACTTCCACACCACCTCTGTGTCTCCGGCCTGGGGGCCACGTCTGACTCGGGTGACCCAGATCGGCGTGCATGTGTTCTACCGCTATGGCCGGGATTCAGGCCGGGGTACCATGCTGGCCCATGCCGAGGACATCACACCTGAGCAGACCCAAGCGCCGGTCTATGCTCAGCTAGGCGATGGGCCTGACGTGCGTGCTCAGAGCGAGGCCGATAACGACATTCGCCTGACCTCCGCCACTCTGGTTCCGACCTCGGGTCAGGGCGTCAGCATGGGCATGGGCGGACCTGTCGAGCCGCCGCAGGAGCCGGCCTCGGCCCCCGCCGTCGTCAAGGTCCCCGCCCCCAAGGTCTCAGCCTCAAAGCCCGTTGCCGCCCCGGCGGCCGCCAAGGTGCCGGAGGAGATCTCCGCCCAGACCAAGCCCGCTGCAGGCAAGGTGGGCTGACCCACCTAAGCCTGAGCCCTTGCGGTGCGCCTTAGGGCCTGGGGGGGCTGTCCGAAGCTACGCAGCATCGCCCTTCGGAGCCGTTCAGCGTCACCGAACCCTGCGGCCATGGCGGCCTGTTCAACGCTGGCCCCGGCCTCCAGCTGATCCCTGGCGGCCTGGACCCGCAGGTGTTCGATGGCCTTGGCCGGGGTCATGCCCACGTCGCGGACAAAGGCCCGGGCAAAGTTGCGGGGGCTCATGGCGCAGGCATGGGCCAGATCCTCAACGCCTAGCCGATCCGTCAGCCTTTGGCGCGCCCCGTTCAGCAGCTCCGCAAACCGGCCGGTGGCACCCCCCATCTCCACCAGACCGGAGAACTGGGACTGTCCCCCTGGCCGCTGGCGAGGCGCGACCAGGTGCTGGGCTGTAGCTCGGGCAACGATCTCCCCCAGGTCCTCAGCGATCAGCGCCAGGGCAAGGTCGATGCCGGCCGTGATGCCGGCCGATGTCCACACAGGGCCGTCGCGCACATAAATCCGGTCTGGCTGAAGCTGGACCAGAGGAAAGCGCCGGCGGAAATCTGCGGTCCGATTCCAGTGGGTGGTGGCCCGCCGTCCGTTCAACAGTCCGGCCTCGGCCAGGATGAAGGCTCCCGAACAGATGCTGACGATCCGGCTTGCCCGCGCTGCGGCGGCGGCGACCAAGGCCACCACCCTGGGATCCAGGCGCCCTGGCCGCGTCCCGTCGCCACCAGCAACCAGAAGGGTGTCCAGGGGCCGGTCATCCAGCTCCTGGGCCAACATGGCGGCCCCTGATGAGCTTTTGACCCACCCGGCCCCAGGGGCAACCACCTTCAGGTCATAGCCGTCGGTCACGAAACGGCTGGCGATTTCGAAGGCGGCAATAGGGCCCGCGGCGTCCAGGATCTGGAAGTCGTCGAAGATCACCACAGTGAGGGGGCGGACGGTCATGGCAGAATTAGAGGGAAAAATGTCATTTCAGCCACGACCTGATAGGGTGATGCTGGCCCTGTCAACCCCGGAGCCCGACCCATGACTGAGACCTGCCGCATCGTTTTCCCGCTTTATCCTGGCGTGACCCAGCTCGACTTCACCGCGCCGCACCAGGTGTTCAACCGTCTGCCCGGCGCGGAGACCATCGTCGCCTCCATGGGCGGGGTGGATATCGAGGGTGACGGTCTGGTGTTCACCAGGCTGGCGGACCTGGCGCAGATCAAGGACTGCGACGTGCTTTGCGTGCCCGGGGGCTTTGGTACGACCGCGGCCATGCTGGACGAGGCCTTCATGACCTCGGTGCAGCGGCTGGGGGAGGGTGCCAGATATGTGACCTCGGTCTGCACCGGCTCATTGATCCTGGCCGCAGCAGGCTTGTTGAAGGGCCGCCGCGCGGCCTGTCACTGGGCCTGGCGGGAGCTTCTCCCCCTGTTTGACGTGGAGATCGACGAGGGCCGGGTGTGCCGCGATGGGCATGTGATCACCGGCGGCGGGGTTACTGCCGGGCTCGACTTCGCCCTGGTGGCGGCCGCTGAGATCTTTGGTGAGGACGCCGCGCGTCGGGTGCAGCTGGGCCTCGAATACGCCCCCGCCCCGCCTTTCGAAGGGGGGCGGCCTGAGCTGGCGCCAGCCCATATCCGCGAGCAGGTGCAGGCCATGATGACGGCCGCCCTGGTCGATCGCCGGGCTGGCGCCCTGGAGGCCGCCCGGCGACTGAAGGCCCGCGCCCTCTGAGCCCCCAGAGACCGGGCTCTAGCGCCAGTCCAGCACCCCGGCCTTGCAGAGCCAGACCAGGCCGTAGGTGACCTGCGCCCGCACGTCTGAGGGGTAGGGCGCCACCAGCTCACCGACCCGGCACCAGCCCCCCCCTTGCAGGTCCATGGCCAGGCCCTGGAGCTCCAGACGACTGGCCCGCCAGCCCTCGGCATAGCCGTCCAGCTTGATGTCGCCGACCAAGGCCTGGTCGGTCGCCGGGTCTATGCCGGGCCGCAGTCTGACCTCGGTGTCGGCGGTCAGGCTGAGGCTGGCAAAGCTCCTGTGGTCGAGGAAGGGATCGCCGTGCACGGGATTCAGCCGGAATCCCGGTGCCTGGGGCGGCGCTTGGCGGCGCAGGTCGGCCAGTTGGTCGAACAGATCTCGGTAGCCCTTCACCACCTGTTTCCAGTCAAAGATTTCGCGGACCCGGGCCCGGCCGGCCGCCCCCATGCGCTGACGGAGTTCCCGGGAACTGGCCAGGTCCGCAAGCCCCCGGGCTGCAGCCCCTACATCCACCGCCGTGTACTGCGCCGCCTGTCCTGCATAGGCCTGATAGGAGTCCAGGCGCAGGAGATGCCGACGCAGCAGTCGGATACTCGGCGGACCCGGAGACGGGAACATGGTCGGTGCCAGGAACCCGTCCTGGCCGTGACGGATCGTGAATCGGTAGCCGTCCCAGTCGCTGGCCACGACGGGCAAGCCTGCCGCCATGGCTTCTACTGGCGCCAGACCGAAGGTCTCCTGGATGTTGTCGACCAGGGACAGGAAGACATCGGCCGCCGCCCACATCTCTCCCAGGTTCACCGGGTCGTTGCCATTGATCCAGTGGATGGTTGAACGTGGCGCATAGGCTTGGCCTACCGCTTCGAAATAGTCCCGGTGCGCCGGGTCGGGAAACCAGCCCGTCAGGGCGAAATGCAGCGGCCGACCCGCGAGCTCACCGGCTTCCTCTACGGCGCGGAACATCGCCTGGGGGGTCGCCTTTTCGAAGAAGGACAGGCGACCAACCCATAGGGCCAGCACATCCTCCTCCTCCAGCCCCAGGCGGGCTCGGACGGCGTGTCGAACATCGGGGCGGTCGGCCTTGGCGGCGATCTCGTCCAACTCGACTCCCAGCGGCAGGATCGGCAACTGCGGCATGGGCCGTCGGTCACCGCCAAAGCGTGCCCCCAGATAATCGGTCCAGCCCTCGAACATCGTGCGAATGGAGTCGTGCACCGCGGGCGAGGTGCAGATGATGGCGTCCCAGGGCTGCACAGGGGCGAGGCTGGCCTGAGCGATCTCCTCTCGGGTGGTCGGCGGGGCAATGGTGTGGATCAGCCCCACCAGGCTGTAGGCGTTGTCGTGGGTGGACCCCCGCCTTGCCCAGGCCAGTTCCGCCAGGTCGGCCTTGCCGCGGAACAGGGTCCCGGCCTGGCGCGCCCGCCCGATCTCCAGCAAGGATCCGGTCTCAATCTGTGTGGTGAGGGGCGTGGCGCCCTGCAGGGCCTCGGCCATTGCTGCCACCGGGGTCTCCACCGAGGTCAGGAGATGCAGCCGTTCAAAACCGCCATAACGGGCCAGGGCGCGATAGAGGGCCAGGTTGGCCACGTCGCGTCCAAAGGGATTGGGGCCCAGTCCCAATCCGCCGCCCAGATGGTGAATCGCCAGTTCGCCCGACATGCTCGTCCCCCGCCGCATCGCACGGCGCCGGGATATCAGATGGCGTCGAGGCCGATGTCCAGGGCTGCTGCGGAATGGGTGAGGGCACCGACGCTGATTACGTCCACCCCGGTTTCGGCGATGGCCCGCACCGTGTCGAGATTGACGCCGCCTGAGGCCTCGAGAATTGCCCGTCCCTTGGCGGCGGCCACGGCGATGCGCAGGTCGTCCAGGCTAAAATTGTCCAGCATCACCACGTCGGGGCCGTGACGCAGGGCGTCGTCCAGTTGGGCCAGACCATCGACCTCAACCTCGACGTTCATCAGGTGACCGGCGAAGGCGCGGGCGCGTCGAACGGCCTCAGCCACCCCGCCGCAGGCGGCAATGTGGTTGTCCTTGATCAGGATGGCGTCATCCAGACCAAACCGATGGTTGACCCCGCCGCCGCAGCGGACGGCGTACTTTTCCAGGTGGCGCAGGCCCGGTGTCGTCTTGCGTGTGTCGACGATCGTCGCCCCTGTTCCAGCGACGGCATCCACATAGGTCCGGGTCAGGGTAGCGACCCCGCAGAGACGGCCCAGCAGATTGAGGCCGGTCCGTTCAGCTGACAGCACGGCCCTGGCATTGCCGGTTGCCCTGGCCAGGACCGCGCCCGCCTCCAGCCTTGCGCCATCGGCCACCAGGGGCTCGAAGCGGGCCTGGGGGTCGAGGGCGATCAGGGCCAGTCGAGCACAGGCGATCCCAGCAGCCACCCCTGGCTTGCGGGCGCAGAAGGCCACCGAAAGCTGCGCATTGGCGTCAATGCAGGCCATGGCCGTCACATCGCCGGCCCGGCCCAAGTCTTCGGCCAGGGCGGCCCGAACCACGGGCTCAATAAGGAGGTCGGGCAGGGGCTCAGTCATTCGGCGGCGATGCAGACGGACCCACCCGAGGGGCCGCTCAGGGTCAGGAAGGTCCGCCGGGGTTCAGCCGGGGCCTCGGGGGCGTCAAGGCGATAGTGCGCGCCGAGGCTTTCCTTGCGGTTCAGGGCGCTGCAGGCCGTCAGGCGGGCGGCCGTCAGGTCGGCGCAGGTCCCATAGGCCCCTTCCAGTTCATCGATGTGGCTGATCAGGCGGTTGAGCCCCTGGGCGTCGCGCACCACGCCGGCCTCGGCGCTCATGGCCATGCGAAGGCCCGAGAGCGGGGCGTCAGGAAGCACCGGCGCAGGGGCGATGCTGAGAATGCGGGTGCGGACTTCGGCGGCCTCCCGCGCAGCGGCACCGGCGCGGGTTCCGAAGACGGCGGCTTCCAGCAGAGAGTTGGAAGCCAGTCGATTGGCCCCATGCACCCCGGTCGACGCACACTCGCCTGCCGCATAGAGCCCAGCCAAGGTGGTGGCGCCGTCTGCGTCGGTGACAATGCCGCCCATGTGATAGTGGCAGGCAGGCGCCACTGGGATCGGCTGGACCCGGGGATCGACGCCGCCGGAGAGACAGGCGGCGAACACGGCCGGAAAGGCCTCGGGGAAGTGGTCGCCCACCGCAGCGCGGGCGTCCAAAAAGGCACCCCGCCCGGCCGCCCGTTCAGCGTGAATGGCCCGGGCGACCACATCCCGGGGCGCCAGTTCGGCGGCGGGGTGATAGTGGGCCATGAAGGCCTCGCCTGAACTGTTGATCAGCAGGGCACCTTCCCCGCGCAAGGCTTCAGTGGCCAAGGGCGCAGGGTCACGGCCAATGTCTATGGCTGTCGGGTGGAACTGGACGAATTCCGGGTCTGCGATCATCGCCCCGGCCCGGGCGGCCAGACCCAGGCCCTCGCCGCGTAGTTCCGGCGGGGTGGTGGTCACGGCATAGAGCCCGCCAATACCGCCCGTGGCCAGAATGACCGCCGGCGCGGTGATCTCATGCAGCTGTCCGCCCTGTTCGACGACCACCCCGCGAACCCGGCCTTCAGCATCCTGAAGAAGACCGCGCAGGCGGCAGCCTGAGCGCACCTCGATATGTCGCTCAGCCAGGGTGGCGGCGGTGACAGCGGCCATGATGGCGCGGCCGGCCTGGTCGCCCTTTACCCGGGCCACACGCGCGCGGCTGTGGGCGGCTTCCAGGCTAAGCGAAAAGGCTCCGGCAGCGTCCCGGTCAAAGGGGGCCCCCAGGTGGGCCAGATGGCGGACGGCGGCGGCACCGTCCCGGGCCAGAAGGGCGGCCCGCTCGGGGTCGACGAGACCAGCGCCGGCCGCAACGGTGTCAGCGGCGTGGAGGGCCGCGTCATCCTCGTCAGACAGGGCCGCAGCCATGCCGCCCTGCGCCCAGGCCGAGGAACAGCCTCTGTTCAGGGGCGCGCCGGTCAGGACCAGGGTCTTGCGGGGCGCGGCGGCCAGGGCCGCCGACAGCCCTGCCAAACCCGCGCCGACGACGAGAACGCCGTCGTGCTGGGTGCGCAAGGCCATCAGATCAGCTCCACATCCACATGGTGGCGGGCCTTGACCAGGTCATAGCGGGCCGGAATGGCCGGCGGCGGCAGATCGATCATCCGCTGCACCGCCAGTCGGGCGCGGTCGGCGATCACCGGATCGACGGTGACCTCGTACTGTTCCTTGACCAGGGCCTCATAGATATTCTCCAGGCTGATCCGCTTCATGTGCGGGCACAGGTTACAGGGCCGGAGAAACTCGGTGTCCACCGCGTCTACAGCGACATTGTCAGCCATGGAGCATTCAGTGATCAGGATCACCTGCTTGGGCTTTCGGGTCAGGACGTAATCGTTCATCGCGGCGGTGGAGCCGGCGAAGTCCGAGACTTCCAGCACCTCGGCCGGGCATTCGGGATGGGCCAGGACCTCGGCGCCCGGGTGAGCAGCCTTCAGCTCCAGGATATCCTTGGCCTCGAAGCGCTCATGCACTTCGCAGCGCCCCTGCCAGGCGATGATCTTGATGTCGGTCTGGCGCGCCACATTGCGGGCCAGGAACTCGTCCGGAATGAGGATGACCCGGTCGACGCCCCATTCCCGTGCCACATGCTCCACCACCTGGACGGCGTTGGCGCTGGTGCAGCAGACATCGGTCTCGGCCTTCACGTCGGCGGTGGTGTTCACATAGGTGACCACCGGAATGCCGGGATAGCGGGCCTTGATCAGGCGAACGTCATCGCCGGTGATCGACGAGGCGAGGCTGCAGCCGGCGCGCAGGTCGGGGATCAGGACGCGCTTGTCCGGCGACAGAATCTTGGAGGTCTCGGCCATGAAGTGCACGCCGGCCTGGATGATGATGGCCGCATCAGAGCGGGCGGCCTCCTTGGCCAGGCCCAGGCTGTCGCCCACATAGTCGCCGACCCCGTGAAAGATCTCGGGCGTCATGTAGTTGTGGGCCAGGATGACGGCGTTCTTTTCCCGCTTGATCCGGTTGATCTCGGAGATCAGCGGAGCCTGAATGCGCCATTCCATCGGGGTGACGTGCTTCTTGACCCGCTCCCAAAGTGCCTGGGTCTCGGCTTCGACCTCGGGGGTGAAGGCGAGGGGGGCAAATCCGTCGGCCATGGCGTCCTCTTTATGCTCAAAGTGAGCATTTCTCTGGCCCAAAAAAGTGCGCCTGCGGGCGTAGGGCTAGGCGCCTCTGATATGCTCAAACAGAGCATAAGCTATGGAAAGAGATATAGACCCTTGCCGGCGGGATGCAAGCACCCGCTTTTTCGCCATCGTCTTGTCGCCTATAGCAGGGCTGCGGCGGGCCGTGAGTCTGCGCTACCACTGGACGTCTTTTTGATCGCTTCCCTTCGCTCTTTGGCCCTGGTCTTTGCCAGCCTCACCCTGGCGGGGTGCCTGACCACCTATGACCGGCCGCTGAACGCAGGTCGACCGGAGGGGCTGGCCACCGTTGCGCGCAGTTTTTCCGAGGCGGGGCTGCGCCGGCTGACGGCCGATATGGACCCGGCGATGCTGGCCCTGGCCCAGCGCCACGACCCAGCGCCCCGCACCGACTATTGGGGCCGGGTGCGGGGATGGGAGACCTATGACCTCGCCACTTTGCCGACCCTGGGGTTTGGGACCGCCTTTGACCTTGCGGCCCAGGAGATCAACGCCCTCAAGCCCTTTGCCGACCTGCCGATCAATCCCATGGAGCCCTTTATTCTTCGGGCCTCTCGCCAGGACCAGGCCCAGGCGCTTCGCTGCCTGAGCCAGGCCATCTATTATGAAGCGGCCCGCGAGCCGCTGGCGGGTCAGCGGGCGGTGGCACAGGTGGTGCTGAACCGGGTCCGCCACCCGGCCTATCCCAACTCCGTCTGTGGCGTGGTGTTCCAGGGCTCAGCCCGCAACACGGGCTGCCAGTTCAGCTTCACCTGTGATGGCTCCCTGACCTGGGCCCCCGAGCCCTGGCTCTGGCGGCAGGTGGAGGCGGTGGCGCAGGAGGCTCTTCAGGGCTTTGTGGAAACCGGGGTGGGATCGGCGACCCACTATCATGCCGACTATGTGGCGCCTTACTGGGCCCCGACCCTGGTGAAGATGACCAAGGTCGGTGCGCACATCTTCTATCGCTGGACCGGCCCCATGGGTGAGCCGCCGGCTTTCACCAGCCGCTATGGGGGCGGAGAGGCCGCTTTGTCTGTGGCAATTTTGGGGGGCGTCGACCCGCGCACCCAGGGCCTGTTCAACACAGGGGGGCAGGGGGTTGTCCCTGGCCGCCAGGTGACCTTGGCCCTGGCTGGCGAGGTGCGTACCTATGAGGTGGCAGAGCCGGGAGCTGGCGAGGCGGCGACAAGGGTCGCTGGCGTTCTGCAACCCAGTCGCCGCCAGCCTACCCCTGAGGAAGTCCGCCTGATCAATGAGCGCCTGGCACAGGTGGAGGCCGAGTTGAACGGCGCGCCTTTGTCGCCGGTCGGACCTCCCGACTAGAGACCGTTGAACCCATCGGGATAGGCCAGGGTCAAAGGCGCATCGAAGGCACCGTCTTCCAAGGGCAGGGCCATGAAGGCCGGTGAGCCTGCATAGGGGGAATTGACCTTTGCCGCCGCCGCCGCTGAGAAGCCGAAGCGGGGGTAGTAGTCGAGATGCCCGAGCACCAGGACCCCGTGCGCGCCGCATTCCTTGCAGAACTCCAGGCTGGTCCGCACGAGGTCCGAACCGATGCCCTGTTTCTGTTGGTCCGGCGACACCGCCATGGGGGCCAAGGCCAGATAGAGGTTCACGCTGTCGGCCCAGAGCCGGCTGTACAGAATGTGGCCGATGATCTGACCTTCGCCTTCCGCCACCATCTCGAACACGCTGTCCCCGTCCGCGCGTAGCCGCGCCACCAGGTCAGCCTCAGCTGCGCCCGGGAAGGCGGCCAGATTCAGGGCATGGATGGCTGGGTGATCGGCAGGCCGGGCATGTCTGATCATCGTATCGTATCCCCACTTTCAGCCGTCATGGCTGAGCGGCACCCCGCTGGCCTAGGGCCTTAATAGCCCATCACCCATTCCACGTCGGCCCCTAGGGCGTTCAGGTTCTCGACGAAGTTGGGGTGGGCGCGCTTGATGGGGGCGGCGTTGTAGATGGTCGACTTGCCCTCGATGCTGGCGGCCAGCATGAACAGCGCAATGGCCACCCGGATGATGTAGGGACTTTCCACCTCGGCCGGGAAGAGCGGCTTACCCCCATAGGTGATCACCCGGTGGGGATCGCAGAGCACGGCATGGCCACCGAACTTCGCCAGTTCCGAGGTCCAGCCCAGCGCGCCCTCATAGACCTTGTTCCAGAACATCACCGAGCCTTCGGCGCGCACGCCCAGCGCGATGAAGATCGGCAGCAGGTCGGCCGGCACATAGGGCCAAGGCGCGGCCTCGACCTTTTGCAGGATATGACTCGTATAGGGCTGACGCACTCTCAAGGGCCCATCCAGCCTGGCCCTGGACCAGCCGTCCTTGTGAGTCACCTCGACCCCGAACTTGGCGAAGGTGCGATCAATCAGCGGGAAGGATTCCGAGGCGCCATTTCGCACCGCCACATCGCCGCCGGTGATGGCGCCCATGGCGAGGAAGGTGGCCACCTCGTGGAAGTCATCCTGGAATGTGAAGGTCGCCGAGCCCAGCCGATCGACCCCTTGGATCGTCAGGGTCGAGGCGCCGACGCCTTCGATCTGAGCGCCCATCTGGATCAGGAAGCGGCAGAACTCCTGGACGTGGGGCTCACAGGCGGCGTTGACCAGTTGGGAGCTGCCCTTGGCTGTCGCCGCGCAGATGGCGAAGTTCTCGGTGGTGGTCACCGAGGCATAGTCGAGCCAGTGCCGGGCACCGCAGAATCCCTGCGGGGTCGCGATCACGATGGCCCCGTCCCGGGTTTCGACGGTCGCCCCAAAGGCCTCGAACACTTCCAGGTGCGGATCGATCTCGCGGGCACCCAGGGTGCAGCCCTTGGCCTCATCCTCCAGGCTCGCCCGGCCAAACCGGTGCAGCAGGGCTGGGATCAGCATCACCGATGACCGCATGCCGAGCGGCAGGTGCGCGCCTTCCGCCCGCAGGTTCTCCCCGTGGTGCAGCCGTAGGGTGCCGGTGACGTAATCCATCTCCACCTGGCTGCCGAGCGCCTGGAAGAATTCCAGAATCTTGCGCACATCGGTGATGTCGGGCACCCGGTGCAGCACCAGGGGGGCGTCGCTGAGCAGGGTTGCGCACAGCACCGGCAGGACGGCGTTCTTGTTGGCGGAGGGCGTAATCTCGCCCCGCAGGGGGCGGCCCCCGCGTACGATCAGATTGGTCATAGGCCCTCGTTTAGCACTGGCGCGCCTACCAGACGCCGATCTTGGCAGCCTCAGCATGGCTGATCGGATGATTGGCCTTGCGATGGTCTTCCTCGGCCAGGAAGCGCACCGCCTCCAGGGCCGCCATACAACCCATCCCCGCTGCCGTCACCGCCTGACGATAGATGTCGTCAGTGACGTCGCCGGCGGCATAGACCCCTTCGATCTCGGTGGACGCCGTGCCGGGCGTCACGTCGAGATAGCCTGAAGCGTCCATGGACAGTTGGCCCTTGAACAGCTCCGAAGCCGGGGCGTGGCCGATGGCTACGAAGACGCCCGCGCAATCGACGGTTTTCGTCTCGCCGGTCTTGACGTTCTTCAGCCGCACGCCGGTGACGCCCAGGGGGTCACTATCGCCCAGTACCTCGTCCACCGCGCAATCCCAGACCACCTCGACCTTGGGGTGGCTGAACAGACGTTCCTGCAGGATCCTCTCGGCGCGAAGCTCGTCCCGGCGATGGACCAGGGTGACCTTGGAGGCGAAATTGGTCAGGAAAAGGGCCTCTTCCACCGCCGTATTGCCGCCGCCCACCACCACCACGTCCTTGCCGCGATAGAAGAAGCCGTCGCAGGTGGCGCAGGCCGAAACGCCAAAACCTTGGAACTTCTGCTCGCTGTCGAGGCCCAGCCACTTGGCCTGGGCGCCCGTCGCGATGATCAGGGTTTCGGCCAGCCAAACCTGGCCGGAGTCGCACTCCAGCCGGAACGGACGCTGAGACAGGTCCACCTTGAGGACGATGTCATTTATGATCTCGGTCCCCACATGGGCGGCCTGGGCCTGCATCTGCTCCATCAGCCAGGGTCCCTGAATCGCCTCGGCGAAGCCGGGATAGTTCTCCACATCCGTGGTGATGGTCAGTTGGCCACCGGGCTGCAATCCAGCGATCAGGACCGGATTCAGCAGGGCGCGGGCGGCATAGACGGCGGCGGTGTAGCCCGCCGGGCCAGACCCGATGATTAGGCAGCGTGTGGTGCGAGGCTCAGTCATGGGCTCTATTTAGAGAAGATTCCGCAATGCGCGAGGGCGCGGGCGCAACAAGATGCGCCCTTGGCCGTTCCTCAGTCATGACAGATCAATTCTCCTCCTCTTCAGCTACCCCCTCCGCCTCGCCGCCGCCGGGTTCCAGCCCTGCAGCTTCACAGCTTCCTGCAAGCCCGACCAGGCACCGTCCGCTCGAAATGGCCAGTCAAAGCGGCCTGCGAACCACCGGTGCCTGGATGGGTATTGGGACCGCCGTCGGGGCGGGCGTCGGCGCGGCCCTGGGCCATCTGGCCCTGGGTGTGGCTTTCGGAGCTGGTCTGGGGGCTGCACTTGGGGTCGCCCGGCGACGAAAGGGACCAGATGCGGCGACTTAACGGCCTGTTTTGAGGTCGAGGTCTAGGCTTGCGTCCTGCCCACGGGGACCGAGTCGTGCCTGACCAGACCACCATCGAGATCGCCGGTCGCAAGATCGGTCCCGGCCAGCCGCCCTTTGTCATCTGCGAGCTGTCGGGCAACCACAATGGCGACCTGGACCGCGCTCTGGCGATGATCGATGCGGCGGCCGCCACGGGCTGCGACGCTATCAAGATCCAGACCTATACCGCTGACACCATTACCATGGATGTGGACCGGCCGGAGTTCCGTATCACCGGCGGGCTATGGGACGGGCGCAGCCTCCATGAGCTCTATCAGGAGGCCCAGACCCCCTATGACTGGCACCCGGCCCTGTTCGAGCGGGCCAGGGCTAGGGGGGTGATCCTGTTCTCCAGCCCCTTTGATGAGACCGCCGTCGACCTCCTCGCCAGCCTCGACGCCCCGGCCTACAAGATCGCCTCTTTCGAGGCCATCGACCTGCCGCTGATCGCCTATGCGGCCCGCCAGGGCAAACCCCTGATCATTTCAACCGGCATGGCCAATCTGGCCGAAATCGAAGCGGCCCGAGACACCGCCCTCGCCGCAGGGGCGGCCGGGGTGGTGCTTCTGCACTGCGTATCCAGCTATCCGGCCAGCTTCGCCGACGCCAATCTACGCACGATCCCAGACATGGTGGCCCGGTTCGGCTGCCCCGTTGGCCTGTCGGACCACACCCCGGGAACGGCAGCGGCTGTGGCCGCTGTGGCCCTCGGCGCCTGTGTGATCGAGAAGCATTTCACCCTGGCCAGGGCCGACGGGGGACCTGACGCGGCGTTTTCCCTGGAGCCGGCTGAGTTTTCAGCCCTGACGGCGGACGCCCGGGCGGCCTGGGAGGCCCTCGGCGCGGCTCATTATGATCTGCTGGGTTCGGAGGCCGCCAACGCCCAGTTCCGCCGCTCGCTCTATGTGGCTGCCGACGTAAAGGCTGGCGCGCGGCTGACCGCAGGAGACGTCAGGTCGATCCGGCCGGGCCTTGGCCTTGCTCCGCAGCACCTCGCCGCCGTGATCGGGCGTGTGGCGGCCCGTGATCTTCAACGGGGCGAGCCGATGGCCTGGGACATGCTGCAAGACAGCTAGTCGAGGACGTAGCCCTTAGAGCGCAGGCGCGCGCGGCTGGCCTCCCGGGTGGCGGCCCAGTCTTCGGCCAGCAGGCCTAGACCGACGACATCGCAGGGCACCCCGGCCTTCCAAACATGCCGGCGGAACAGGGCTTCACGTCGGAAGCCAAAGGACTCGTGCAGCTTCCACACGGCCTCATTCTCCACCAGAACCTCGCACCAGAGCTTGGTCAGGCCCATGGGCCCGAACACCTGCTCGATCACCCAGTACTCCACATAGGCGCCGACGCCCTTTCCCCGGACGGAGGGGGAGGCCAGGTAATAGGCCCAGGCGCACCGGCGATGGGCGGGCGAGATGTCGGCGAGATTGGCCAGACCGACCGGCTCACCCTCCAGGGTGATGATCCAGTAGCGCCGGGCAGGATCGACGAGGGCCGCAGCAAACCAGTTCGCGTGATCGGCCTCGCTGATCAGGCTATCGGTATACATCCATTGGGCGACATCGGGCTGGTTGCGCCACTGGAGTAGGCGATCGCGGTCGGTAGGCGTCACATCGCGCAGCTGAACCTGCGGCCCGACCATCAGGCGACGGCCGCGACCGGGCCTGCGGCAGGTGCCGCCACCGAGCCTGACGCCTCGAGGCGTTGAGCCATGCGCTCGGCCAGGGCGCTAAAGCGGGCGGCCAGATCGGTAGATTCCCAACCCGCTACAATGAAGCTGCCTTGGTGCGCCTGATGCAGGTCAGCCTCCAGCCTGGCCAGCTTCTGAACCGCCTCTACCGAGGGGCAGGCGAAGCGGGTGCGCATACTGGTCAGCACACAGGCATCCAGGATCATGGGACGCCGTGCGAACGGAGATAACAGCCGCAGCACCTCAGCCCTTAAGGCCTCATCGCCGGTCTCTTCGACACACTCAACGCTGACCAGGGTTTCCCCCCGGCTTTGATAAACCCGCACCGCACTGACCTTGCCCTCGCCGGTGAAGTTCCGGACTGTAAGGGGCAGGGGTGCCTCCAGGCGGGCGCGGAAAACATAACTCGCCACCCGTTCGCCGATCATGCGCGGCCTTTGACCGCGACCGCCGGTGAGGTCGAACAGGGGAAGGGGGTCGGCCGCCCAGACCACCAGCTCGTCGGCCTTGCAGGTCATCGCCGCCTCGCGGGGCGACACCAGGCTGTGCAGACGGATTTCAACCCCCAGACGGGCCAAGGCGCGGCTGGCCGAGGCGAAGAGCCCATTGAGGCCATCGCGGGGCACGGCTCCCCGCCGGGGCGTCGAGACATTGACCGGAGGGGCCTCACCGACAGGGGTCAGACGCACCTGATCAAGCCCCAGGGCCGGGGCAGCGCTGGCATGGACCTGATCAAGCCACACTCCGAGGCGCCATTGGCAGTACTGGGCAAGGGGATCGGCGGCGGCCCGGGGATAGGTCCGTAGAATGTCATTGATGGACAGAGGGGTCTGGTTCGCGACCAGCGACATCACACCAGCGGCCAGTACAGGGCCTTCGCCCCAGCTGGCGCGCGGGCCATTGAGGGAGGGGTTGATGGCACCGAAGTGCAGGTCGACCTCTTCAAAGGCTACCCCGTGCCACTCCAGGGCCTGCCGGATGGGATCATGGGCCGGACCGAAGGCAAACGCCCCATCCCGCAGCTCCAGGCCATGCGAAACCCGGGGCAGGCTCCAGCCGCCGAGACGGTCGAGGGCGTCTTCCAGGACAATGTCCCGGACGCCAAGCCGGTGGGCCTCAAAGGCGGCGAGGATGCCTGTCAGACCACCACCGATAATGCGAACCCTGCTCACCTCACGGCCTCCTCGACCTCCTGTGAAAGGGCACCATGAGGCAAAGGTCGGAAAACTCAGTTAAGGCGTCTGCGTCAGACGGTCGCGGCCTGGACCAGCAGGGGCCAGAAGGTTTCGGCGACCCGTGCGGCACCGGCCCCATCGCAGAGTTCTGCGCTGCGCGTCGCCAGGCGGGCCCTCAAGGTCTCATCGATAAACAGTCGGGTCATGGCCCGGTCGAAGTCCACGCCGAAGCTCTCGGCCCGAGCGTCCACCATCAGAACCGCGCCGGCCTTGGACAGGGCGGTTGCGGCAGGAACCTGGTTGTCGGCGATGGTCACCACCACGCTGGGCAGCCCCAGCACGCAGCGTTCCCACATGGCCGATCCAGCGGCCCCTACGGCCAGATCGGCGGCGGTGGCCAGCTCGGCCATTTCAGGGGTGTCCACATGCAGGGTCAGGCGCCGATCATGGGCGGCGATGCGGGTCAGGCCCTTTCGGCTTGGGGCGCTGGCCCCCACCACCACATCCAGGGCGATCTCGCCATAGCGTCGCCGCAGCTGTTCCACCACCCGCCCGGTGATCCCGTCCAGATCCGTCAGCCCCATGGAGACCAGCACCCGTCGGGGCGTTCCCTGGCGACGGGCCAGGGCGCTACTGCGCAGGGCCGCAAAGGCCGGGCGTACAGGAGCATGGTTCGGCCCCAGCAACAGGCGTGCGCCGGTGGTGGTCAGGCCGCTATAGTCGGCCTCGGTTCGGGCGGGGCCTGAGTCCAGGACGACTGCGCCGCCCAGGGGACGGTTCGCCAGATCGTCGATGACAAGGGCCGGGCGGCCATCAGCAATCGCCACGTGGGCCGCGCGCTCCAGGCCATAATGATCGAAGACCACGGCCTCGAAGGCCTGAGCTCCAGTCTGCGCGGCCAGGACATCAGGGGCCATGGAGGCGATGGCGCGCCGGGGGATGTCAGGGGCATAGGCCGACAGGATCGCCTCCACATGGGCGTCGGCCATGAACTCACAACCGGCGCCCCGTTCGGTAAGGGCGGCAGCCAGGGTCAGGCTGCGCATCACATGGCCACCCCCGACCTGGGGTCCGGCGTCGGCGATAAACAGAACCCGTGGGGTCATAGGCGTGGCGCTCCGCCAAAGGTGATCAGATCTGGCCTGGCCCGCACAAAGGCGCGGACATCGTCAGAAGAAAAGGCCGGATTGGCGGGATAGAGGCCCTCATAGACCTGGCGGACGAAGGCGTAGTCATCAGCGGTGTCGACGGTCCAGCGGACCTGGCCTTCGTCCACCAGGGGATCAAGGCGCGCCACGCGGTAGCGATCAGGGGCGTTTCGTACCGCCCACGTGACGTGCTCCCGCGCCTCGGAGGTGTGATCCTCGAGCGCCGTTCGGCGCAGGGCGGCCGCCGAGATTACCTCCACATCCTGGCCCTTGGGATAGCCTGAAGGATCATAGCGGTTGTGGGTATAGTCGGCGTTCTGCGCCAAGTGCAGGTCGACGGTGGCGTCGATCACCTCGGCGTCGATCAGCGGACAGTCGCCGGTCAGGCGCACCACATGGTCAGCCGGCCAGGTTTCCAGGGCGCCGACGAAGCGGGCTAGAACATCGGCGAGCGGCCCGCGATGGACGGCGATGCCGGCCCTGCCAAGCGCCTCAACCAGAGGATCGTCAGTGGCGTCCAGGCTGGTGGCAACCACGATCTGGTCGAGCCGGCGCGCCCGCGCCACCCGTTCAATCTGGCGCAGCAGCATAGGCGCGCCGGCCAGGGGCAGAAGCACCTTGCCGGGCAGACGGGTGGAACTGAGGCGGGCCTGAAGTAGGGCGAGAATCAATCTGGGGCTCCTGTGCGCGCAAGGTAGCCGTCATTGGGGCGGCAAGGCGCCGTCCTTCGCCCCCAAGAGCTCTTTCCTGGAGGCGCCCCTATTCCTTGATGAAGAAGCCCCCTGGGGCCGACGCCCAGCCGAATTTCTCAATTCTCGGCGGTGATCCGTCGAAGAACTCTTCCAGGGCCTCGCTTTCGCCCGGCCATTCGCGGATGGCGTATTCGTCCAGCAGCACCACACCTCCGGTCAGGATCCGCGGCCAGAACGCCTTGAGGGCCTCTAGCGTCGGTTCATAGAGGTCCATGTCCAGGTGCAGCAGGGCGATGCGCAGGCCGGGATGCTCAGCCACATAGGCATGAGCCGTCTGACGGACATCCCCGTCGATCAGCTCCACCCGCGGGCGCTGGGGGACGAAGGAGTCGGCGTTGAAGGCGTCCACCAGGGCAAACAGGGTGTCGCGGAACTGGGCCGGATTCCAGCCCTCGGCGGTATTGCCAACCCGGGCGTCAAGGCCGTCCTTTTCGGACCGATCGGCCAGGCCCCTGAAGTGATCAAAGCCCAGCACCTTCCGAGTACGGTCCCCAGGGCTGAAGGTCTCCAGGAAGCGGGCGAAGGTCAGCAGGGACGCGCCCTTATAGACCCCGCACTCGACGATATCCCCGGGCATGTCCTCAATCAGCTTGAAGACCTCATAGTGGGCGAAGGCCTTCATGAAGTGCATCCGCCGGCCAAAGGAGGCCAGGTTGGCGATCAGGTCGTGATCGTCCAGGTGGCCCTTGAGCAGGCCGCGCAGGGTCTCGTCAGCGGGGATCTTGGGAGCGGTGCTCATGGACGTTCCTCAGAAGCGATCAGGTCCGGATGCAGGGTGGCGAAGGCCTCGAACCCGTCGGCCCGTCGGTTGCGCCAGCCGCGCGCGATAACCTCGGGCGCCAGCAGGTCGCCGAACCGGACCTGGATGGAATAGCGGTGCCTGGGGCCGGGATTGTATCCCGAGCGGTGCGGCACAGTGTTGTGGAACATCAGCACATCGCCAGGCTGCAGCTCCGGCTTGCGGCTGGCGGTCTCAAACCCGGCGTGAAAACTCTGGGTGATGAAGGCGTCTGTGGTCCCCAGGGCGTGGCCTTGCGCGTCACGCTTCAGGCGGACGTCAACAGGATAGAGCCTGGGTTCTTTGGTCTCCACCACATCGATGCCGCCATTGATCTCCCCCGACGGGGTCAGGGGCGTCCAGGCTGTGACCGAGCGGGAACAGAGCATGTTGTAGGGATAGTCCTGATGCCAGTCGAAGCCCCGCCAGGGCTCGCCGGCCAGGTCCATCCGGAACACCGCATGCTGAAACGGGCTGTGCAGCCGCCGGGCCCCGGTCATGGCCTGGGCAGCCTCCCGTAGCGGTTCGGCGGTGACGATCCGGCGGAAGACGTCGGTCTCTCGCATGGCGTCATAGACCTGTCCCAGGCGGGGGCGGTCATTTCGCCTCAGAGCGTCAACCAAGGCGTCCACGTCCGGGTCTTCCCCCTCGGCAGCGGCCCCTGCGGCTGAGAGCATGTCCTTGAAGGTCTCCAGAGCCTCAACCACCAGCGACGCTGGCAGGAGACCCTTCAGCTCTTTCACAAGGGGCGGGGCGGTCACGGCAGGGGGCTCCAGCGCAGGAACAACCGGGCAAGGCTAGGCCCGCGCCTCTAAGCAACTGTTAACCGTAATCCCCTGCGACGAGGGGTCGCCGTCGCCAGACCGACTCAGGCCGCGTGATAGTCTTGAAGACGGGCGATTTCGGCGGCGGAGCCGAGCATGACCGAGGCCCTTTGGTGCAGGCTAGTGACCTTGGCGTCGAGGGTCGCGCCGGTGCCGTCAAAGGCACTGCCGCCGGCCTGTTCCACCAGCATGGCCATGGGATTGGCTTCGTACATCAGGCGCAGCTTGCCTGGACGATCAGGCTCGCGCTTATCCCACGGGTACATGAAGATGCCGCCCCGGCTCATCACCCGGTGCACGTCGGCCACCATCGAGGCGACCCAGCGCATGTTGAAGTCCTTGCCCCTGGGCCCTTCGACCCCAGCCAGGCACTCCTCCACATAGCGGCTGACCGGCGGGGCCCAATGGCGGGTATTGGCCGTGTTGATGGCGAATTCCTTGGTCTCTGCGGGAATACGCAGGTCGGCGGCAGTCATCACCCAGTCGGCGCTGTCGGGATCTAGGGTGAAGGCGTGAACACCCTTGCCCAGGGTCAGAACCATTTGGGTCTGTGGGCCGTAGACGACGTAGCCGGCGGCAACCTGTTGGCGGCCTGGCTGCAGGAAGTCGGCCTCGATGACGGCGCGGCCGAGGCTGTCTTGCGGGGTCGGCAGGATCGAAAAGATGGTGCCGATGGAGACGTTGACGGCGATGTTGCTGGACCCGTCCAGGGGATCGAACAGCAGCAGGTAGCCGCCTTCGGTGCCCACCTCCCGAACGGGATGAATGGTGTCCATCTCCTCCGAGGCCATGGCGCACAGCCCTTTGGCACCTGCGCAGCCTGCCAGCAGGACGTCGTTGGAGAGCACGTCGAGCTTCTGCTGAACCTCGCCCTGAACATTTTCGCTTCCAAGGGCACCCATGGCCTGGCCCAGGGCGCCGCGGCGCACATGGCCGTTGATGGCCACGCAGGCCTCAGCCACCGCCGCGATCAGCTCAGCAAGGCGCGGATCGGCGGCGCTCTGCGAGAGAAAGGCGGCCAGGTTGGTCGGGGTCACGTCACACCTCGGGATTGAACGGTCCCGGCGGGTATCGCGCCTGAACCGGACTGTCTAGCTGTTCTGGCCGAGGCTGCGGGCGTCGTAGCGGGCGAGCACCTCCGCGGCGGCCCGGGCGGTTTCCGCCAGGGGCTCGTAGGTCCAGCTATGGAAGGCGCCGCCAAAGGGCCTGGCTGCGCCCAGGCGCTCAAGTTCGTCGTGATACAGGCGGAACTTGAGGCTCTCGCCTTCCATCTTCAGAATGAACACCGGCTTGCCGGTTGAGGCGGCCTCGGTGGTCATGTTGGTGGATTCCTCAGTGACCAGCACATAGTCGGCGGCTGCCAGGAAGGCGAAGTAGGGGTTCTCGCCCTCACCATCCCAGATCATCCCCGGGAGGTGTCGCAGGCGGGCGCTGAGCAGGGCCTTGGCGTCCTCCGGTGTTCGGCGGGAAAAGGTCAGCAGAACTGAGCCACCCTCCTGAAGGATTGGCAATTCGATCTCATGGGCCATGGCCGCGGCCCGTTCCGGCGAGAGCCCGAAGGCTTTGGACTTTCCGCCGATCAGCACCGCCACGCGGGGATGGGGCAAGTCTCGCAGCTGGTCCTCGAAGCGGGCGTAGTCGGCGGCCAGTCGGGCCGGGGTGACCCGGTGGGGGGCCCCGACGATGGGCAGCACATTGTCCCCCTGAAGACGGTCATGCTTGGGGGGGATGACCAGATCGAAGGCGCCGACCGGCACCCGCGGGTCCTGTAACTGGACAACCAGCGTTCGCCCGCGGCTCCAGCGCCGCATGCGCAGTGACAGGGGCAGGGTCGCCCGGCCCGCCGCGATCCAGATGTCTGGCCAGGGCGGGGCGATATCGCAGTCGGGGGCCAGAGCGCGCAAGGGCGAAGGGTTCAGCCACCAGGGCAGGGTCCCCAGGCCGCCGCGCCAGCTCACGCGCTTGATGCTGAGGTCGATGGGGCGCAGCTCGCCCATGGCCTCGGCAAGGCCCAGGCCCTGGTTCTCGATCCCCGTCCGGCCGTCGGAGACAACCCAGACCCGAAGCGACGTCTCAGCAGAAGTGGTCACAGGCAAGTCCATGGCGGCGCCGGCCCCGAGCGGCAGACCCGAAAGTGTCGGATCATTGCGGCACCGGCGTGGCGGACTCAGATCCAGTCGACGCGCAGGACCTCATAGGAGCGAACGCCGCCGGGCGCGTTGACCTCGACCACGTCGCCGATTTCCTTGCCAATGATGGCGCGGGCGATGGGCGATGAGATGGAGATGCGACCGGCCTTCACGTCGGCTTCATGCTCGCCAACGATCTGATAGCGGGCCTCTTCGTCGGTATCCTCGTCGACGAGGGAAACCGTCGCGCCAAACTTCACCTGTTTGCCAGACAGCTTGGACACATCGATCACCTGCGCGCGGGCAAGCTTATCCTCGATCTCGGCGATCTGGCCTTCGATCCAGCCTTGCCGCTCCTTGGCGGCATGGTACTCGGCGTTCTCCGACAGGTCGCCGTGCTCGCGAGCCTCGGAGATCGCAGCGATCACAGACGGTCGCTCGACCGTCTTCAAACGCTTCAGTTCTTCGTCGAGAGCCTTATAGCCCCCGGCGGTCATCGGGACTTTTTCCATGGCGGGTGAAGACTCGGGTAATGCGCCTAAGGGATTTCTCCGGCCGCGGGCGCCAACGTCCGGGGGGGAGACGATATGAGTGTGCGTTGCAAAACGCAAGGGGTGGTGGTGGCAGACCAGCGCCGGACGCCCCCTCAGCGCCCGCCGTCAGGCGCTCTCGCTGACGATACAACCCCGCAATTCGGCGTCGTCCGGGGCCTCATAGGCCTTTTCGCTGAAGTGGAACATCTCCGGTGTGACCAGCAGCCTGAAGCCTTCGCCGCTCACCTCCTGGCGACCGAGGACTCGCTCGCGGCGGACCTCCGCCGGGGCGGTCACGAAATGGAACTGTAGCGGGATCTCCACGGCCTCGGCGATCTGCGCCACCCGCTGGCGATCGCTGCGGCGCATCAGCCCGAGGTCCATGACCACTGAAGTTCCGGCGGCCAGGACGCCGGCGGCAGTGGACCAGATCTGCTGCTCGCAGCGTTCCACTCGATCCATCATCCACTCGAACTCGAGCGGTTCGGGCATGTCGGGACCAAACAGCCGCCCCATCCAGTCGTCGATGGCGAAGGCCACAGCCGGCAGGCGACGGGCAAGATCCCGGGCATAGGTGGACTTGCCGGCACCCTGGGGCCCGAAGATCACATGCAGTGTGGCGCTCATGGCCAGCGACTTAGCGGACCGAAAGCCCGCCGTCGATCACCAGTTCGGCGCCGGTGACGTAACGGGACTCACTGCTGGCGAGCCACAGCACACCGTCGGCGATGTCGGCCGGATCGCCCTTGAAGCCCAGCGGCGTGGCCACACTGGCCATGGCGTCGAGACTGGCGGCCCGCTGCGGACCAGCGTTTGAGCCCGGTCCGCCAGTCCCGATGATCGTGTCCCAGATCGGGGTCTCGATGATCCCTGGATGGACCGAGTTCACCCGCACCTTGTCGCCGGCTGCGGCGCATTCCAGGGCGACCGACTTGGTGAACAGGCGCACGGCGCCCTTGCTGGCGCAGTAGCCGGCCAACGTGGCGGCACCCTTGAGTCCCGCCACCGACGACATGTTGATAATGCTGCCTCCATCACCGCTTTCGCGCATCAGGGGCAGGGCGTGCTTCACCCCCAGGAAGACGCCTTCGACATTGACGGCCATCTGTTTGCGGAAATCGGCCAGGGTCATATCGAGCACGGAGCCACCCAGGCCGATACCGGCGTTATTGACCAGGATGTCCAGGCGCCCATGGCTCTGGCGCAGGGCCTGGATCACCTCGATCCATTGGGCCTCATCGGTGACATCCTGGTGCAGGTAGCTGGCCTGGCCGCCCTTCGCCTTGATCGCCGCGGCTGCCTCGGCCCCGGCTTCGTCGCTGAGGTCACTGAGGACCACCCGCGCGCCTTCCGCCGCAAGCCGTTCGGCACATGCCAAACCGATTCCACTGGCTGCCCCGGTCACCAGGGCCACCTTGCCGTCCACACGTCCTGCCATGTTCGTTCTCCGTCCCACTTGCGTCTGACTGCTTTGCGTCAGACGGCGCTTTGAAACGGGGGTAGCCTAGCCATGGCGGGGAGGGAAGCCTTGCCGCCCCGCAGCGATGACGGGCCTCTGGCCCAAGCTGGCCCAGGCATGGCGCAGAAGGGTGTTTCGCCTACGGCGTCTGCTTAGGTTTCAAGGTCGTGTGCGCGGCCCTATTGCGCTGGCCTGAGGGCGCAGCCCCTAGACCAGACTTGGGTCAGATTACTGCAGATAGGACGGACTACCCCCTGCGGTGAGCAGGCCAAACAGCATGGCCCCTCCCAGAAGGACGATCAGCGCCACGACCATCAGGTCTGTGGCACCTTCAAATTTCTGCAGCAGATGACGGCGCCTGGGCGGATGGGCGGTGTCGTGACCTTCATCCAGTTGCATGGCGGGCTCCCTAAACAGTCTTCTGGTTGCGGGCCCTGGCGTTAGGCCAGGGCTCGATGCCGGACTGCGACAGGCGTCACGGGAAGACGCCGCATTGCGGGCGACCGCATAGTCTGAACTGGGCCGCCCGTAAGCGCCCGTGCCTGTCTAAGCCAGGCGACAGGGGAAGCGTGCGCCTGAGTTTGGCCGGCGTCAACTTCAACCGCACATTGTTTTTGTCATTTACGACAAAAAGAACCCATTTTTGACGCCCAATTCAAAAAATGAATCCACCCGCGCCCTTAGCCGTGGGCGTAGCTCTGCAAGGGCCGCACATCGAGGCTGTCAGTGGCGGTGGCCGCGATGGCCTGGGCGGCGGCCAGAGCACCGGCGGCGGTGGTGAAGTAGGGCGTCTTCATCATCAGGGCCGTGCGGCGGATCGCAAACGAGTCTGACAGGGACTGTTTGCCCTCGGTGGTGTTGAACACCAGCTTCACGTCGCCGTTCTTCATGGCGTCGACAATGTGAGGTCGTCCCTCCAGCACTTTCTTGACGGGCTGAACACTCAGGCCTTGGGCGGTCAGATACTCACAGGTGCCGCTGGTGGCCAGAATGGTGAACCCTTGCTCCAGAAGCAGGCGCACCGGCGTCAGGATCCAGGGCTTGTCGCTATCCTTGACCGAGACGAACACCGCGCCAGATTTTGGCAGAACGGTCCCGCCCCCCAGCTGGCTCTTGGCGAAGGCCCGGGCAAAGGCGGCCGAAGAATCGGGCTCTCCGGGGCGCCGCCAGTCCAGGCCCATGACCTCGCCGGTGGAGCGCATCTCCGGGCCCAGCACGGTGTCGACGCCGGCAAAACGGGCAAACGGGAAGACGGCTTCCTTGACGGCCACATGGTCATAGGGCGCATCCACCAGATTGAACTCTGCCAGCTTGTGCCCGGCCATGACCTTGGCGGCGATGGCGGCCAGGGGACGACCGATGGTCTTGGCCACAAAGGGCACGGTCCGGCTGGCCCTGGGATTGACCTCCAGCACATAGATGCGCGGGGCGTCGCTGTGGGGTTCTTCAATGGCGAACTGGACGTTCATCAGGCCGCGCACTTGCAGGGCATGCGCCATGGCCTCGGTCTGACGTTTCAGTTCGACGATGGTCTCGGGCTTCAGCGAGAAGGGGGGCATGGAGCAGGCGCTGTCGCCGGAATGGACGCCGGCTTCCTCGATATGCTCCATCACGCCGGCCACGAACACGGCCTCGCCATCACAGAGGGCGTCCACGTCCACCTCGGTGGCACGGGACAGATACTGATCCAGCAGAACGGGGCTGTCGCCCGACACCCGGACGGCGTCGCGGACATAGCGGGCCAACTGCTCATCATCGCGGATGATTTCCATGGCTCGACCGCCCAGGACGTAGGACGGGCGGATGACCACGGGGTAGCCCACCTGATGGGCGGCCGTGAAAGCCTCCTCGTCGGAGCGGGCAATGGCGTTGATCGGCTGGGCAATCTTCAGGCGGTGCAACAGTTGCTGGAAGCGCTCGCGGTCCTCGGCCAGGTCGATGGCGTCGGGGCTGGTACCCAGGATCGGGATGCCCGCATCTTCAAGGGGCTTGGCAAGTTTCAGCGGCGTCTGGCCGCCAAACTGGACGATCACCCCCAGAAGGGTGCCACGGCTACGCTCGACCTCGATCAGCTCCAGCACGTCTTCGGCGGTGAGGGGTTCGAAGTACAGGCGGTCAGAGGTGTCGTAATCGGTGGAGACGGTCTCGGGGTTGCAGTTGACCATGATCGACTCCACCCCGATGTCGGCGAGGGCAAAGGCGGCGTGGCAGCAGCAGTAGTCGAATTCGATCCCCTGGCCGATCCGGTTGGGACCGCCGCCGAGGATGATAGCCTTCCGGGCCTCTGTGGGTTCGCTCTCGCACTCGGGAACCTGGCCCAGGGCCCCGGTCTCGTAGGTGGAGTACATGTAAGGCGTCTCGGCGCGGAACTCGCCGGCGCAGGTGTCGATACGTTTGAACACCGGCCGAACGCCAAGACCCCGGCGTTGCTCGCGGACCTCGGCCTCAGTGGTGTGGGTGAGGGTGGCCAGGCGAGCGTCGGAGAAGCCCTGGGCCTTCAGCGCGCGGAACGCCTCGGCTGTGGCCGGCAGGCCCTGGCTGGCGATACGGGCCTCCTCAGCGACCAGGTGCTGCAACTGTCGCAGGAACCAGGGCTCGTAGGCGCAGGCGGCGTTCACGTCCTCGACGCTCAGGCCATGGCGGAACGCCTGGGCGATCACCAGAAGCCGATCTGGTGTTGGCTGTCCTAGCGCGCGCACGATGGCGGCATGGCCCATTTCCGGGTCAGACGCGTTCTCAATGGCGATTTCGTCAAGACCTTCGAGACCGGTTTCCAGGCCGCGAAGGGCCTTCTGCAGGCTCTCGGCGAAGGTGCGACCGATGGCCATGACCTCGCCCACCGACTTCATCGAGGTCGAGAGGGTGGCCTCGGCACCCGGATACTTCTCAAAGGCAAAGCGCGGGATCTTGGTGACCACATAGTCGATGGAAGGCTCGAACGACGCCGGCGTGGCGCCGGTGATGTCGTTCATCAGCTCATCGAGGGTGTAACCGACGGCCAAGCGCGCGGCGACCTTGGCGATGGGGAAGCCGGTGGCCTTGGACGCCAGCGCCGAGGAGCGCGACACCCGCGGGTTCATCTCGATGACCACCATGCGGCCGTCGGCGGGATTGACCGCAAACTGGACGTTGGAGCCGCCGGTTTCCACGCCGATTTCCCGCAGCACGGCGATCGAGGCCGCCCGCATCACCTGATACTCTTTGTCGGTGAGGGTCAGGGCCGGGGCGACGGTGATGGAGTCGCCCGTGTGGACGCCCATCGGGTCGATGTTCTCGATGGAGCAGACGATGATGCAATTGTCCGCCTTGTCGCGGACGACCTCCATCTCATACTCCTTCCAGCCCAGGACGCTTTCTTCGATCAGGACTTCGGTGGTCGGCGACAGGTCGAGGCCCCGCTCGACGATCTCGCGGAATTCCTCGACATTGTAGGCGATGCCGCCGCCGGTGCCGGCCAGGGTGAAGGACGGGCGAATGATGGCCGGTAGGCCAACAAACTCCAGGCCCTCCAGGGCTTCGTCCATGGTGTGGGCCGCCTTGGACTTGGGGCTTTCCAGCCCGATCGCGTCCATGGCGTTTCGGAACTTCTGACGGTCCTCAGCCTTGTCGATGACGTCCGCCCGCGCGCCGATCATCTCGACATTGTAGCGGGCCAAGGCACCTGATGCCTCGAGGGCCAGGGCCGTGTTCAGGGCCGTCTGACCGCCCATGGTGGGCAACAGCGCGTCAGGGCGTTCCTTGGCGATGATCTTCTCAACCATCTCCGGGGTGATTGGTTCGATATAGGTCGCATCGGCCACGTCCGGGTCGGTCATGATCGTGGCCGGATTGGAGTTGACCAGGATGATCCGGTAGCCCTCGGCCCGCAGGGCCTTGCAGGCTTGGACGCCGGAATAGTCGAACTCGCAGGCCTGGCCGATGACAATCGGGCCGGCGCCGATGATGAGGATCGAGGAGATGTCGGAGCGTTTGGGCATGTTTTTTCCGCGCGCAAGGACGGCCGCGCACATCAGCGCGCCCGACACCGGTCAGAATGCAGGTTAAGTCGCCCGTTTAGAGACGGAGTCGGGGGCGTGCAAGCGCCTCATTCGCCACGGCGGTTAACAAGGGGGGCGATGGGGTAAAACCGAAGAAGGCCGGCGCTGGCGCGCCGGCCTTCCGGAAGGTTCGTGCATTAGGCCTTCGGGCCTGCGGGTTTAGACCTGCAGGTTGGAAGCCGCCATCTTGCCGCTACGGCGGTCGCGTTCCAACTCGAAGGTGATCTTGTCGCCTTCATTGAGCGTGCGCAGGCCGGCGCGCTCAACGGCGGAAATGTGAACGAAAACGTCGGGACCGCCTTCATCGGGGGTGATGAAGCCGAAGCCCTTCTGGCCGTTGAACCACTTTACGGTGCCGGTAGACATGGAGGGTATAAGTCCTTGGAGAGGTCAGCCGCCCGCAAAGAGTTTATTGCGGGGGTTCAATGTCGGGCGGGGCGTGCGGCATAGCCTGTCCGGGCCGGGAAGAGGCTGGAAAAGTCGTCCGTGCCCTTGCGAGATTGACTTTCGAAATCTGGCTGAAATTTCTGCGTATCGCAAGTTGAATCCCCGGTCGCCACCCTCGCGTCCGTCCGAGAAGCCAGGCCAAGGCTCAAGTCCTAGATCTTCGCCTTAAGGTCATGATTAAGAACCCTTATTTATCGCCGGGGCGGGCTTGAAAAGCTCGCCGCGCAGCCAGTGGTTTCGTTCCATTTGGCATCAGTGGCGGCCTCTGGCTTCGCCCTTCAGGCGAGCAGTACCTCGCCAGTTAGGCGTGGCCCGTCTGGCCCGCCTCGTGCTACGGGGACGGGCGGGAGGATCATTATGAGAAAATTAACGCTTATCGGCGTGCT
Source organism: Phenylobacterium sp. (assembly GCF_022402485.1). Taxonomy (GTDB): domain Bacteria; phylum Pseudomonadota; class Alphaproteobacteria; order Caulobacterales; family Caulobacteraceae; genus Phenylobacterium. The sequence continues at coordinate 206,763 of NZ_JAKRSA010000015.1, forward strand.
GGCGGCAGTTCTTCCCGGGTTAGCCTTCGCCGCGCCCAGCCCACCGCCTTCCATGGATGCCCGACCGATCGCGCCGTTGAGCTTCGCCCTGCCGCAGGACGACGAGCCTGATCAAGGGGACAAGGTCCGCATGACGGTGATCCAGGCGACCTTGGCACCCGGCGAAAGCCTGCCGGAAAATGCCCGCACGGCGCTGCGCTACATCTATGTGAAGTCAGGGCGACTGCAGGTTTCCAATCTGGTCACAGGCGATCGCCAAGATGTTGAAGCCGGCGAATTCGCTGTCGAGTCGGCCGGGCAATGGCATACCGGTCTGGCCGTCGGGGTTGAGCCGGTGGAAGTCCTCCTGATCGAACAGGCGCCCGCAGAGCTCTGATTGTCTGCGCCCCCTTCCTGTGCGGCGAGGGCGCAAGCCTGGCCGTGCTGTCGCCCGCGAGGCTGCGATAGTGCCTTGCCCCCGCCGAGCTCCCCCGGCAATTTGCAGCCAAGGCAGATTCCACCTGCCGTTCATTCCGAAGAGACGCCGTGCCCTCTGTGACCGCCGACGACCTCTCCGCCTTGATGTCCAGGGTCGCCGCCGGCGACCGCGAGGCCCTGCGACAACTTTATCAGGCCACCTCCTCGAAGCTATTCGGCGTCTGCCTGCGTATCCTCTCCGACAAGGATGAGAGTGAGGACGTGTTGCAGGAAGTCTATGTCACCATTTGGCGTCGCGCCGACCGGTTCGATCCGGCCCGGGCGAGCGTGATGACGTGGATCTCCACCATCGCCCGCAACCGCGCGATCGATCGCCTGCGCGCCCGGGGCCCCCTGGCCCGGGCCGAGCAGATCGACGACATGGAAATTGCCGATAGCGCCCCCAGCGCCACGGCCCTGCTGGAAACCGCCGAGTCGGTCGGTGCCCTGCAGCGCTGTCTCGCCGAACTGGACGACCGCACGGAAAAGGCCATCCGCACCGCCTTCTTTGAAGGCGTCACCTATGAAGCCCTGGCTCAACGGCTCGACACCCCGCTCGGGACGGTCAAGAGCTGGATTCGGCGAGGGCTGATGAAGCTGAAAGGGTGCCTGGAGCCATGAGCGATACGGGTCCAGAGATGAACGAGCCGGAAGCCCTGGCCGCCGAACACGCCCTCGGCCTTCTGACTGCGCCAGAGCGGGCTGCCGCAGAGCGACGCATGGTGGCTGAGCCGGCCTTCGCCCAAGCCGTGGATGCCTGGCGTCGTCGGCTGGCGGTGCTTGCCGTCGAGGTGGCCGAGGTTAAGCCGTCTGGCGACGTCTGGGCGCGGATCGAGCGCGCCCTGCCGGTCAATGACAACAACCCACAACTGGCCCGCCGCCTTGTGTTCTGGCGCGGGGCGACAGTCGGTGCCATGGGTCTGGCTGCTGCTAGTCTGATGGTCGCTGTCTATCTCGGCAACCGTCCGCCAGTGGTCCTGCCAGCCCCGGCCAGCGTGACCCAGCCCCTGTTGAATGCCAGCCTGAATACTGAGGGCGGGCAGCCCCTGTTCGTGGCCTCTTATGATCCGGCCCGACAGGCCCTGATCATCACCTCCCTGGTGCCGCCGGGGACCGATCCTCTGCATGTCCACCAGCTCTGGCTGATCCCGGTGGAGGATGGGGTGCCCCGGTCCCTGGGCATGGTCGAGCCCGGTACAGCCAAGACCGTTCCGTTGGATGCCTCGATCTCACAACTGGCCCATGAGGGCACGCAGATCGCCGTTTCTGTGGAGCCCCCAGGGGGCTCGCCCCAGGCAGGGCCCAGCGGACCGGTGGCCGCAATCGGTGCCCTGGGCGAAATCTAAGCCAAGTTACGCCAGTCTAGGGGAAAGCGCCCCTTAGCGGGCCTCGTCCATCAGCTTGGCGAAGCGGTCGAACAGATAAAGGGAATCGGTGGGGCCAGGAGAGGCCTCCGGGTGATGCTGCACGGAAAAGACCGGCCGGTCCTTCAGAGCGATGCCGGCATTGGTGCCATCGAACAGGGAGACGTGGGTCTCCACCACCGGCGGCGGCAGGCTGTCGCGGTCGACCGTGAAGCCGTGGTTCATGGAGACGATCTCCACCTTGCCGGTGGTCAGGTCCTTGACCGGATGATTGGCCCCATGATGGCCCTGGTCCATCTTCACCGTCCGGGCCCCCAGCGCCAGGGACAGCAACTGGTGACCCAGGCAAATGCCGAACACCGGCACGCCGCTTTCCACCAGCTTGCGAATCTCGGGCACGGCATAGGTACCGGTGGCTGAGGGATCCCCGGGTCCGTTGGACAGCAGGACCCCGTGAGGTTTGCGCGCCAGCACATCTTCCGCTGAGGTTGAAGCCGGGACCACGGTCACCTTGGCGCCAACGCTGACCAGCGCCCGCAGAATGTTGCGCTTGACCCCATAGTCCATGACCACGACCTCAAACTTCGGCTCCGAAGCGGGCGGGGCATAGCCCTCGGGCCAGGTCCACAGACCCTCGCCATAGACGAAGGGCTGCAGGCACGTCGCGTCCTTGGCCAGGTCCAGCCCCACCAGGCCCGTCCATTGCCGGGCCTTAGCCACCAGGGCCTCCAGGTCAAAGCGACCGTTGGGGTCGTGGGCGATGACGCCATGGGGCATGCCGCGCTCGCGGATGCCGCGGGTCAGTGCCCGGGTGTCGACCCCGGCCAGGCCAATCACGCCGCGCCGTGACATCCAGCCGGCCAGGTCAGAGTCGGCCCGCCAATTGGCCGGCGCGGTGGGGACATCGCGGAAAATCGCCCCCCGGGCCGAGGTCTCGGCGGCACCGGACATCTGCTCGACGTCCTCCAGATTGGTCCCCACATTGCCCACGTGCGGGAAGGTGAAGGCAATGATCTGCGCCATGTAGGAGGGATCGGTGAGGATCTCCTGATAACCGGTCATGGCGGTGTTGAAGCAGACTTCGCCCACGGCCTCACCGGCGGCACCAACACCGATCCCCTGCAGGATGGTCCCATCGGCCAGGGCCAGCACACCGGTCGCGCCGGAGAGAAGTTGGCTCGTCATGGGAGACTCCTTAGGGGGCGGGCAGGGTCGCAAAAAGGCGGGCCAGGGTGAACCCCGCCCGCCGTGCAAACGGCGGCGTAGGTACTGAGTCCCGCCGCCTGGGTCAATGCAAGGTGACCCGGTCATCACTTCATGCTGTAGGCTTTCCACCTTTATGGCGGTGGAGCGCAAGGGGCACGCATGTCGCAATCAGGTCATATCGATCCCGATCGTCAGGCCTGGGGCCTGTTCAAGGCCCTGCCGAGGGATCAGCCGATCCATATGCTCAACCTTGTGCGCCTGCGCCCACTGGCGCAGTACCCCGAGGGACATGCCAACCGGGACAAGGGTTTGACCGGCCTCCAGGCCTATCAGGCCTATGGTCGCACCACCGCGCCGATCTTCCGCCGCTTGGGGGGATCCCAGGTTTGGGTGGGACGTCCGGAGGTCACCCTGACCGGGCCACAGGATGAAGCCTGGGACCTGGCCTTTATCGCCCACTATCCCAACGCCGAGGCGTTTATCGCCATGGTCCGCGACCCTGAGTACCAGGTCCTGGTGGCCCATCGCACGGCGGCTGTGGCCGATTCCCG
>NZ_JAKRSA010000016.1 GCF_022402485.1 Phenylobacterium sp.
TCGATCATGGCCAAGTGGTGCCTGGCCCACCACCGCGAGAGCTTCCTCTACGAGCACTTCGAAGACATCTGCGAGATCATGCGGGCCTATGACATCAGCTTCAGCCTGGGGGATGGCCTGCGGCCAGGCTCCATCGCCGACGCCAATGACGCCGCCCAGTTCGCCGAGCTGGAGACCCTGGGTGAGCTGACGCAGGTGGCCTGGAAGTACGGTGTCCAGACCATGATCGAAGGGCCAGGCCATGTGCCCATGCACAAGATCAAGGCCAATATGGACAAGCAGCTGGCCGTCTGCGGGGAGGCGCCGTTCTACACCCTCGGCCCGCTGACCACCGACGTGGCGCCGGGCTATGACCACATCACCAGCGCCATCGGCGCGGCCATGATCGGCTGGTTCGGCACCGCCATGCTTTGCTACGTCACGCCCAAGGAGCACCTGGGCCTTCCCGACCGCAAGGACGTGAAGGACGGGGTGATCACCTACAAGATCGCCGCCCACGCCGCCGATCTGGCCAAGGGGCATCCGGCGGCCCGGGCCTGGGACGACGCCCTGTCGCGGGCCAGGTTCGAGTTCCGCTGGGAGGATCAGTTCAATCTGGGCCTCGATCCGGAGACCGCCCGTCTCTATCACGATGAGACCATGCCCAAGGAGGCGCACAAGACCGCGCACTTCTGTTCCATGTGCGGCCCGAAGTTCTGCTCGATGAAGATCAGCCAGGACATCCGCGAGGCAGCCCGGGGGCAGAACGACATTGCGAGCAAGGGCATGGCGGAGATGAGTGAGAAGTTCCGCGCGACCGGGGGTGAGGTCTACGTCCCCACGCCAAAGGCCTGAAGCGGTCGAGGCGCTGCGGGGACTTCGGTTCTCATGGGTCTGAACGGGTCCCTCTTGACCCCGATCAAGGCGGCGGTGTCCGGGTCAGCCAGTCTGGGACTGGATCTGGAGCCTTCTATGAACCGCGACCCGTCCGACGCCCGCACCCCACAGCGCCCGCTCCTTCGGCGGGCGGTGTGGGGGATGGCCTCGGCCCTACTGGGGTTTGGTCTGGTCAGCGCCATGCTGGCGGTGACTTACGGGCGCACTCCCTTCCTGGAGCGAGCTCTGTTCCAGTTGGGCTTGGCGGGAACACCCCTCGTCGCCGCCCTGGGTCAGGTTCTGATCCTCATGGGGCTGGCCATGCTCTGGAGCGCGTTGCACCGTCAACGCTAGTCATCCGCGCCCCTGGCATTGACGTGGGCGCGTGGAGCCGAGAGGCTCTAACCATCATCGGTGCAGGAACCCGCCAACATGCTGCGTAATGTGTTTCTAGGGGCAGGCCTTGCCCTGGCCTTGGCTGGTGGGGCCCTCGCCGAGGTGGAGCGCCGGGAGATCGGACAGCTGGTCTTTGAGGGCGTTCCTGCTGCGCCCCAGGGGCTGCAAGCGGCCATCTCGCCCTATTACGAGGTCCGCGCGGCGGAGCTTGAGGACTGGCTGGCCGACCGGTCCATGCTGATCTCGACCCGGTTTGGCGAGACCACCCAGATCCATCGGTTGACCGCCCCAGGGGCGGCGCGCACCCAGCTGACCTTTTTCAAGGAGCCGATCACCGCCGCCAAGGTGCAGCCAGGAACGGCGCGGTTCGTCTATCGCCGCGATGAGGGCGGCTCGGAATATTATCAGGGCTTCCTGCGTGATCTGAACGGGGCCGAGGTCCGGCTAACCCAGCCGGGCACCCGCAACAGCGACTTCGTGTTTTCCAAGGACGGGGCCACGGTGGTCTGGAGCCAGGTGACCCCCGGCGATCCCAACTACGACATCATGCTGGCCTCGACGGCCTCGCCCGAGACCCGCAGGGTCGTGCTGGAGGGGCAGGGTGCCATGTCGCCCACGGCCATCTCTCCGGACGGTCGTCAGGTGCTGATCACCCGCTACAACTCCATTGCCTTCGTCGAGCTGTTCGTCCTGGACGTGGCCTCGGGGCGGTTGACGCCGGTGGGGCCAACCGATCGCCGGGTCTTCTATGAGGGCGCGGCCTTCGCCAATGGGGGCACCTCGGTGGTGACCCTGTCCGATGACGGCTCTGAGGTCGCCCGTCCCGTGGTCTTCGACCTCGCCACCGGTGCCATGCGCGACCTGGCACCCGATGCCCAGTGGGGGGCTGAGGCCTTCGATCTCTCGCCAGACGGCAGGACCATCGCCTATGTGGTCAATGAGGAGGGCTATTCAAAAGTCCTCCTGCGGGACCTGGCCAGCGGTCAGCTCCTGGCGGGACCAGACCTGCCCAAGGGTGTGCTGACCGCCCTCAAATTCTCCAAGGACGGCACCAGCCTGGGCCTCAGCCTGTCCACATCGACCACCTCTGGAGATGTCTGGGACTACACCTTAGCCACCGGTCAACTGACCCGATGGACGCAGAGCGAACTGGGCGGCCTTGACCCGGCGCGCCTCGTGGAGCCGACCCTGTTTCGGTACCCGTCTTTTGATGACCGCTCGATCCCGGCCTTCATCTACCGACCCCAGGGGACGGGCGGAAAGCGGCCGGTGGTGATCCAGATTCACGGCGGCCCCGAAGGGCAGGAACAGCCCAGCTTTAGCCCCCGTCGGCAATCCTGGGTCAACGAGCTGGGCGCCGCAGTGATCATTCCCAATGTCCGCGGTTCCACCGGCTATGGAAAAACCTATCTGTCGCTGGACAATGCCGAGAAGCGCGAGGACTCGGTCAAGGACATCGGCGCTCTGCTGGACTGGGTGGCGACCCAACCCGATCTGGATGCCAGCCGGGTGGCGGTGGTCGGCCAGTCCTATGGTGGCTACATGGCCCTGGCCGTCGCCGCCCATTACAATGACCGGCTGGTCGGGGTGATCGATCTCTATGGCATCTCGAACTTCATCACCTTCCTGGAGAACACCGAGGGCTATCGCCGTGACCTGCGCCGGGCCGAATATGGTGATGAGCGCGATCCGGCCATGCGGGCGGTGTTCGAAAAGATCTCCCCGATCAATATGAGCGAGCGGATGAAGGCGCCGATGATGATCTATCAGGGTGCCAATGATCCCCGGGTGCCGGCTTCGGAGTCCGAGCAGATGGTCGCCCGCCTCCGCGCTCAGGGGACGGCGGTCTGGTACATACTGGCCAGGGACGAGGGCCACGGCGTCCACAAGAAGTCCAACCAGGAGGCTGTGCGTGCGACCGAGGTTCAGTTTCTGAAATCGGTGCTGAACCCCGCGCCCTGAACGCCAGGTCGCCTGGCCGCTCGCCTACCCCCGTCGCCGTCGCTCCTTCTGGATCACCTCATCCAGGGCCTGGAGGAAGCGGGAGCGATCATTGCGGTCGAAGGGCTTGGGCCCGCCGAAGATATCGCCGGTGGAGCGCAGTTGCTCCATCAGAGCGCGCTGGGCGATGGCCGAGCCGATAGAGTCTTCGGTGAACGGCCTGCCATTGGGGGCGATGGCGTGGGCCTTGGCCTGCAGCACCCGCTCGGCCAGGGGGATATCGTTGGTGATGGCCACGTCGCCGGGGGCGACCTGCTCAGCGATCCAGTCATCGGCCACGTCGGGGCCTGCGTCGACGATCACCCGCTCCACCATGGCGGAGGTAGGAACCATCATGAAGGCGTTGGAGACCACATAGGTCTTCAGGCCATAGCGCTGGGCGACCTTATAGACCTCGTCCTTCACCGGGCAGGCGTCGGCGTCGATGAAGATCTCGATGGGCTTGCGGCTCACGGACGGCTCCCTGACTGGTGACCCCTCGTCCTAGACCAGATCGGTTCAGCTTGGGACCACGCGCTTGCCCCTGCTGGGCATCTTGATCTGGATCACAGGCCAAGCCGAGCTGCCGTCCGATGGTTGCAGCCTGTTGGTTCGACTGTCGAAGGTGTCCCCATGTCCCTCACCCTGACCTTCCACGGTGCCGCCGGATGCGTCACGGGCTCCTGTGTGGAGATCGAGACGCCAGGGGCCAGGCTGCTCGTGGACTGCGGGATGTTCCAGGGGCCTAAGACCCTGAAGGCCCTCAACTATGGCGACTTCCCCTTTGATCCGGCCAAGGTCGATGCGGTCCTTCTGACCCATGCCCATCTGGACCATGCCGGTCTGCTGCCCAAGCTGATCAAGGCTGGATTTGCCGGTCCGATTTACGCCACGGCCGCCACCCGCGATCTCTGCGGGGTGATGCTTCCCGACGCAGGCGGCATCCAGGAGACTGAGGTCCGCCATTTGAACCGCAGAAATCTCCGCCGGGGCCTGCCCCAGGTGGAGCCGATCTACACAGCCCGGGATGGCGAGCGGGCCATCCGCCAGTTCTCCAAGGTGAAACTCGGGGTTCCGGTTGAGGTCGTTCCGGGCGTCCAGGCCATCTACTGGGAGGCCGGCCACATCCTGGGCGCAGCCTCCATTGAGCTTCGGGTTGAGACGGAGGGCGGGCCAACCTCGCTCCTCTTCTCCGGCGATATCGGCCAGGGCGGCCGTGACTACGTCGCTGACCCTGAGGGCCCTGCTGGCGTCGATCACCTCATCCTGGAATCAACCTATGGCGACCGCGATCGGCTAAATCTGGCACCCTCCGAACGCCGCGCTGCGCTGGCCAGGGAACTGCGGGACGCACATGCCGCCGGAGGGCCCGTCCTGATCCCGACCTTCGCGGTGGAGCGGGCCCAGGAAATCATTGCTGATCTGGTGTCCCTGATGGAGGCGGGCGAGGTCCCCGAAGCCGACATTTTCCTCGACTCCCCCTTGGCCATCGAGGCGACAGAGGTCTTCCAGCAGCGAGGCTACAATCGGACCACTGGGCTAAATCCCTTTGATCGCCTGCGGGCGGGGGGGCGGTTGAATTTCCTGCATAAGCCGGCTGAGAGCGATGGCATTGATCGCCTGCGCGGTTGGCACATCATCCTGGCGGGCAGTGGAATGTGCGATGCTGGCCGGGTCCGAAAGCATCTCAAACGGCTCCTATGGCGTCGGGAAGCGTCGGTGCTGTTGTCGGGCTATCAGGCTGCAGGCACCCTCGGGCGGCTGCTCGAAGACGGCGCAAGCCGGGTCAGCATCCAGGGTGACGAGGTGCTGGTGCGCGCCAGGATTCGAGCCCTTGATATCTATTCCGGGCACGCAGACGCCGGCGGCCTTGTGGCGTGGGCAAAGGCGCGCACGCCTGTGGCGGGCGGGGTCTTCCTCTGTCATGGCGAGTCCCAGGCTTTGGCGGGATTAAGGGATCGCCTGACCGCGGCGGGCTTCTTGGGGACGAGCATCCATGTTCCCGATCTGGACGCCAGTTATGAGATCACGGGTCCCGCGGTGGATGGACGATTGGCGTCTACCCCCGCCCGTCCGCCCCGCCTGGCCCCCGGTCAGGCCGTCAAGGCCGACTGGCACAACGCGCGGGCGGCGCTGAACATGGCATTGGGGGCCGCCTTGACCGAAGCGCCGGACGATGAGGCTCGTGAGGCGCTGCTGGCCCGATTGACCGCGGCCCTGAACGACCCTGCATCGGCCCCTTCGCAATTGGCCTAGCGCTGAACCCAAGAGTTTGAGCAGGCTAATATACAATTTAAGGGAGAGTTTTGATGTCTTTTCGACAGATCGTTGCGCTTGTAGATGAGACGCGAGCCTCTGGCCCTCGGGTCAGGGTGGCAGCCGATCTGGCCCGGCGACAGGGCGCCCATCTCACCGGGGCGTTCCTCACCAGCGAATATCTCCGCCAGTACATGGCCGCCGAGAGCCTCACGGCCCTGCCGGCTGATGTGGTCCAGCGGGTCCTGACCGGTCATGACGAGGCGGTGGCCAAGATTGCCGCCGAGGCTCAAGGGGGGTTCGAGGCCGTCTGTGTTGAAGCGGGCGTCGAACACGACTGGCGGATGGTCAGCGGCGACGCCCCCCAGGCCTTTCTGGCGCTCACCCGGCGCAGCGACCTGACCATTGTCCCGCGCCAGGCCAAGGCCTGTCTCAGCGAGCATGGCCTGAATGCTGCCCAGGTGACGCTGGCTAGCGGCGGGCCGGTGCTGATCACGCCCGATGACGACTACGCCCCGCCCGTTGGTCGCCGGGTGCTGGTGGCCTGGAATGGGGGCCGCGAAGCCGCCCGCGCGCTGCAGGACGCCTGGCCGGTCCTGGAACAGGCCGAGGAGGTCCACATCCTGACGGTCTCCCCGGACGGTGAGGACGGGCCAGATGGGCTGTTGCAGAGCCTGCTGGCCAAACATGGGGTCAGGGCCCAGTTGATCATCGATCCCAGCCAGGACGAATCGGCCGTCGAGGTAATTGAGCGGCAGGTGGCCGAGCTGGGCGTCGACCTCTTGGTGATGGGGCTCTACGGCCGTCCTCGGCTGCAGGAACTGCTGCTGGGCGGGGTCAGCCGGGCCATGCTCGCAGACAGCCCGATCCCTATCCTCGCCTCTCATTAGCGCAGGTCTGAAACCGTAGGGGCAGGACAAGGTGTGGCGGGGCGCCTGCGCCCTGATGATCGCTGTCAGGGCCTGTGGGCGGGGCGGAAAGGCCTTTGGCTGCCGGTCAAGCTTTCGTGTTGCGCAGGGCTGACCTGCGTCCTCTAGATTTAGATCTGGAGCGCGGTTCGGCCGCCCACATCGATGTCCACATTTACGGAACGCGCCCTCGCGTCCCGCAATCTTCGGAGCCTTGCATGACCTCCCGTCGCCTGTTCGCCTTCGCAGCCCCCGGCGCCCTGGCCCTGGCGCTCAGCCTGCCCGTGGCCGCCGAGGCCCAGGGACGAAGCGCCCAGACGCCTGCGCGAGCCGCTGCCGCCGCCGTTCCGTCGACCCAGCGACCTGTGACCTTTGTCACTCAGCCGCCCGCCGCTGGCGGTGTGCTGGTTCTGCCGCTGGCGGCCGAGGGGGACCTGGCCACTCGGGCTGCCAGCTTGGCCGCCGCGGAGGGTGAGGCACTTACCCGCGCCCTGACCTCGGCGAAGTTCACCTATGGCGAAGGCAAGACCCTGACCCTGCGCGGGGTGGGGGCTTGGGATGCGATACATGTGGTGGGATTGGGGGATAAGCCCGAGGCGCGGGCCTGGCAGGCGGCTGGCGCGGTCGCCGGTCGCGCCCTGCGCGATGAAACTGGAGGGCTGACGGTGCTGGCGGGCGGTCTATCAGCCGAAGCGGCGTCGGAGTTCGCCATTGGCCTTGGTCTTGGGGAGTATCGCTCGGACTTCTACCAGGCCAAGGCCCGCGAGCGGGCGGCCACTGGCCCGATCACCGTGGTCTTTGAGGCCGCGCCTGCGGCAGAGGCTCTGTACCGGCCCCGAGGGACGGCCCTGGTGGCGGCCATGGCCTGGGCCAGGGATGTGTCCAACGAACCGGCCAATGTCATCTATCCTGAGACCTTCGTCGCCCGGGCGGTGGCCGAGATTTCTGGAACCCCAGGGGTCAGTATCGAAGTGCTGGATGTCCCGGCCATGGAGCGCCTGGGCATGGGGGCGCTCTTGGGGGTCGGGAAAGGCTCAGAACGTCCGCCCCGCATGCTGATCCTGCGCTATCGCGGGGCCGGTGCGCCGGACGCGCCGGTGGTTCTGGCTGGCAAGGGCATCACCTTCGATACCGGCGGCATTTCGATCAAGCCCAGCAACAATATGGGCAACATGAAGATGGACATGTCCGGGGCGGCCAGTGTCACCGGGGCGCTCATGGCCCTGGCCAAGTCCCGTGCCCCGGTCAATGTCGTGGCGATCGCCGCCCTGGCCGAGAATATGCCCGATGGCCGCGCCATTCGCCCTGCCGATGTCCTGACCGCCATGAACGGCAATACCATCGAGATCATCTCGACGGACGCCGAGGGCCGACTGGTGCTGGCCGACGCCCTGGCCTGGGTGGACGCCAATCTCAAGCCCGCCGCTGTGGTGGATGTCGCCACCCTGACCGGGGCCGTGCGCGCCGCTCTTGGGGATGAGTATGCAGGCCTGTTCAGCCGCCATGACGCCCTGGCCGACCAGTTGATCGCCGCGGGAAAGCAGGTGGGTGAGCCCCTGTGGCGTCTGCCCTTGCATCCCAACTACGCTACCGACATCAGCTCCACCATCGCCGACATCAAGAACACTGGCGGTGAGGGGGCAGGTGCGGGAACCGGTGCGCACTTCATCGGCGAGTTTGTTGATCCGGAGACCCCGTGGGCCCACCTGGATATCGCCGGCGTCGCCTATGGCGCGGCCACCGACACCGGACCGGCGGGCTCGGTGGGCTACAGCGTGCGTCTGTTGGAGCGGTTCGTCAGAGACTTCCAACCCTAGGCCGCGCATTGGGCGCGGCGCATAAGGCTCACTCAGGCGGCGGCGATTTCCAGGTCGGTGCCTGAGGGGGCTGTGTCCAGTGCCCGTTCCATGGCTGAAATCAGCTGGCCGGCGTCGAGCGGCTTAAGAACATGATCGTTCATGCCCGCGTCCAGGCAGGCGGCGATCTGCGACGCCTCGCCCGCTCCGGTAACCGCAATGACTGGGGTGCGCTGGTTGGGCCCCGAACGGCGGCGAAGCTCACGGGTGACTGTGAAGCCATCCATGCCCGGCATGTGACAGTCCATCAGGATCAGATCAAACGGCTGGGCCTCCAGCATGCCGAGGGCTTGGAATCCAGATGACGCCTCGGAGAGGCGAACATCGAGGTCCTGCAACATGATACTGACGGCCCGGCGGTTCATGTCATGGTCGTCGACCACAAGAACATGTAACGGAGGCAACTCGCTTCCCGCCGTAAGGTCCAGGTCGGGTTCAGGCGCTGTTGCGGCCGGCAGGCTCACAGTCAGGGTGAAGCAGGCACCCCGTCCCGGTTCAGAGGATGCCACGAGATCGCCGCCCATCAGACGGGCCAGATCTCGGCTGATCGCCAACCCAAGTCCCGTGCCCCCGTGAGTCCGAGCGACGTCGACGCGGGTCTGCTGGAAGGGGGTGAACAGCGATTCCAAGGCTGCAGAGTCAAGCCCTGGTCCGGTGTCCCGTACTGACAGGGTCAACGGCTGGCCGGCGATCGCCCCGATCGTCAGGGTAATGCTGCCCTGCTCGGTGAACTTGATCGCGTTGGACAGAAGATTGTTCAGGATCTGCCGCAGGCGAGTGGGGTCACCTTGGACCCATTGCGGACAGACCTGGGCGCCAGCCAGCCTGAGACGGAGCCCCTTGCGTCGGGCTTCAGCGCGCCAGAATAGAAGCTGTTGGGCTAGCAAGCGCCGGAGGTCGAAGGGCAGGCTCTCGACGCTCATTCGACCCGCGTCGAGTTTGGCCTGGTCCAGTAGATCGTTGAGGAGGGTCCGCATCATGCCCCCGGCCTCAGAGATCATGGCCGCCTTGGCCGCGTCGCTGCCCTGGGTGTTTCGACGCATATCCTCGGCTGCCGCAAGAATGGCGCTGATGGGGGTACGTAGTTCGTGACTGACGACGGCGATAAAGGCGGACTTGGCCGCCACGGCGCTCTCAGCCTCGAGCCGCCGGCGTTCGCTTTCTGCGCGGGCTTCGATTTCGCGCTGGCGTGCGGCGGCCGCGGTTCGCCATAGGGCGGTGGCGACCCCGAGCACCATAATCCCGGCGGCACCCATGATGAAAATGCTGCTCCATGGTGCCCCCACCCATCGGGACTCGACCAGCAGCAGGATCATCATCAGGCCAAAGGGCGCAAGGGCCGCCCTGAACATGTGCCGCGAGCCAATGTTCGTGAGGACCACATAGCAGGTGGCACCCGCGAGCATCCAGGCACCGCCTGTGGCACCCCAGGGGCCATCCATCAAAGGTCCGGCCAAGGCGATAGAGGCAAATACGACGGCGTTCAGGGCCGTGAGCCACATAAGGCCTCGGGCTGACCTTGGCGTCAGGGGCCGCGTCAGCGGGAAGGCGCTCTTTTCAAACACTTGCAGAGCGACAAACGTCACCCACCAGGCTGCCATGAGCAGCCAGCCGACAAACGCGCCGAACAGGGCCGCCAGGACCGTCGCCGCGACGATGCGCGCCCGTGTGGTGCGATGCCGTTCGCGCAGGACGGTCGTGATCTCGTTGATGTCTTCTGGGGACATGCAGAGCTCCGTTCAGCGGGGTAGACGGTGTCATCTCGTCCTTAAGTTTGGCCTAATAGGACTGTGGCAAGCTGTCGCGGGGCCTGGGGCGGTGGAACATCGCAACAGAACCCATGATCAACTCACGGGCTAAGGCTTGTCTTGCAAGCCCCCGCCACATCGAGCCTTAGGATCGAGGCGAAAGACTTCGTCTGGTCACATCAATCACTAACAGCATCCCCCAGTCCCACCCGCCTCTCCTGGGGGACTGAAAGGCAGTTCAAGGCCGCAGCCCTTGAACACGCCATAGTGTCGCGTCTGGTCGCCGATGAAGTCGAAGTGGTCGGCTAGCCGTGTCTCAGCCAGCATACGCCAGGTGTTGCCACAGACCGGGAACACCTTGCCGGTCTCAATGGTGTGATGCTTGTCGAGGGTGAAGACCTCAGGTGAGCCGGGGACCGTGCCGAGGTAGCGGACCGCTTGACCATAGTCCTCGCAGGCGGGTTCCAAGGCCTCGAGCTTGAACAGACGGTAGGTAGCCGAGAAGAACGCGATGGGGGCGACCATCTCCTGCACGCGCAAGTCACTTAGCCCCAGGGGCCGGTCTGACACGAGGCGCGGATCACCGAACCCGGCGGCCTTGGCGAGGCTGAGGAAGTCCCCCCAGTAAAGTGCCCCTGCCAAGCACTCCCCATGCAGAACAGGATCTCGGCGTAGGGCCTCGGGAACACGTCTGTCGGCGTAAACGTCAGAAAAATAGAGCTCGCCCCCAGGCTTGAGCAGCCGCCAGGCCGCTGCAAAGACAGCGGCCTTGTCTTCGACCAGATTGATGACGCAGTTGGAGACGATGACGTCGAAGCTGCCGGGTTGCAGATCCAACGCCTCAAGCTGTGCAATGTCCCCTTCAAGGAACGTGACATTGGAGGCGGGGTAGCCGAACCGCTCCTGGTGCCAAGCCGCGTGTCGCTGGGCGACCTCAAGTTGCTGGGGCGTAGCATCGACCCCGACCACATGGCCCTGCGGGCCCGTCAGTTGCGCCAACACATAGACATCCTGGCCTGAGCCACAGCCAAGATCGAGGATGCGGGCACCCTCAAGGGCCTGGGGGGCCACCAGTCCGCAGCCATAGTATCGAGCGCGAACCTCCTCATGAACCTGCGATAGTGCTTGGCGAATGGCCAGCGGAGGTGCCTCGGAGGTGAGGCAGGCATCGGTCCGCAAGTCAGCCGAGTTCGTCAGCACCTCGCCGTAATAGGCGCGGGCATTGTCCAGTCCCATGACGGTCACGCAGTGGTTCTCCTGATCGAGCGGCTATCTGATGGCCTTCGGATCAGGAGAGGACTGGGTTACAGCGCCGCTTGGCCTGACTGCTCAGCCTGCGGTCTGCGCCTTCCGCTGTCGCCGCCGTCGGGTCAGCACATGTTCGGTGTAGCCATTGGGCTGGGCGCGGCCTTCAAACACCAGTTCCAGGGCGGCCTGGTAGGCGATGCTGGCGTCAAGATTGGCGCTCATGGGCTGGTAGACGGGGTCATCGGCATTCTGTCCGTCCACCACCTTGGCCATGCGCGCGAAGGTTTCGCGCACCTGAGCCTCGGTGCAGACCCCATGATGCAGCCAGTTGGCGATATGCTGGCTGGAGATGCGCAGGGTGGCCCGGTCCTCCATCAGTCCCACGTCGTGGATGTCCGGCACCTTGGAACAGCCGACCCCCTGGTCGATCCAGCGGACCACATAACCAAGAATACCCTGGACGTTGTTGTCCAGTTCCTGGGCCACATCGGCGGCGTTCCAGTTGGACTTGGCCAAGGGCAGGGTCAGCAGATCCTCAAGCCCGGTGGGCTCGGTGGCGTCCATCCCGGCCTGCAGCGAAGCCACGTCCACCTGATGATAATGCAGGGCGTGCAGCACTGCGGCGGTGGGCGAGGGGACCCAGGCGGTATTGGCACCGGCCTTGGGGTGGCCGACCTTGGCGGCCAGCATGTCCTTCATCATGTCGGGTGCCGCCCACATGCCCTTGCCGATCTGGGCGCGGCCGGGGAAGCCGGTGGCCAGGCCGATCTCCACGTTTCGCTTTTCATAGGCCGGCAGCCAGGGCTCGGCCTTCATGGCGTCCTTGCGCACCATAGGGCCAGCTTCCATGGCGGTGTGGATCTCGTCGCCGGTGCGGTCGAGGAAGCCGGTGTTAATGAAGACGATCCGGTCCCGGGCGGCATGGATACAGGCCTTGAGGTTGGCGCTGGTGCGACGCTCCTCGTCCATGACGCCGATCTTGACGGTGTTGCGGGGGATCCCCAGAGCGTCCTCGACCAGATCAAACAGACGGACAGCCAGGGCTACCTCGTCTGGGCCGTGCATCTTGGGTTTCACCACATAGATGGAGCCGGCCGGGCTGTTGGCCTTTTGGCCCTTCAGGTCGTGCAGGGCCGCAGCCACAGTGACCAGAGCGTCAACGGCCGTCTCATAGGTGTCCTGGCCGTTGAAACGCACCGCATCGGTGGTCATGTGGTGCCCGACATTGCGCACCAGCAGCAGGCTACGGCCGCGCAGGGTCAGGTCCGACCCGTCCGGGGCTGTATAGACCCGGTCGGCTTCCAGCCGGCGGGTCTCGGTGCGGCCGCCCTTCGGGAAGCTCGCCTCCAAGTCGCCCCGCATGAGGCCCAGCCAGTTGCGATAGACGCCGGTCTTGTCTTCGGCGTCCACGGCCGCAACCGAGTCCTCGCAGTCCTGGATGGCGGTCAGGGCAGCTTCCATCAGCACATCGGCCACTCCAGCGGCGTCGTCCTTGCCGATGTTGCTTGAGCGATCGATGAGGATCTCAAGATGCAGGCCGTTGTGGCGCAGCAGCACACCGGCGGGCGCGTCCTTCGACCCCCGCCAGCCGGCCAGCTGGCCGACCGTGGCGAGGCGGGCCTCGGCCCCGTCCTTCAGGCGCACCACCAGGTCCTGGCCAGCGATGGTGTAGCTAGTGGCATCAGCGTGAGAGCCGCGCGACAGCGGAGCCACCTGGTCCAGCAGCTGGCGGGCATAGGCGATGACCTTGCCCCCGCGCTCGGGGTCATAGCCCTTGCCGCCGGTGGGCGGCTCCAGGGCGTCGGTGCCATAGAGGGCGTCATAGAGGCTGCCCCAGCGGGCATTGGCGGCGTTCAGCGCGTAGCGGGCGTTGGACACCGGCACGACGAGCTGCGGGCCAGCCAGGCGGGCGATCTCGGGATCCACATTGGCGGTGGCGATTGTGAACGCCGGCGGGGCGGGCTGCAGATAGCCGATCTCCCTCAGGAAGGCGGTCTGCTCAGCGACGCTGACATCCTTGCCCCGGCGCTCGCGCCACCAGGCGTCGATACGGACTTGAAGCTCATCTCTATGCTGCAGCAGTGCGGCGTTGCGCGGCGTGAAGTCCGCCAGCACGCTGTCCAGCGCCGCCCAGAACGCCTTCGGTTCTACGCCCGTCCCCGGCAGCAGTTCGTCCTCGACAAAGGCGTGCAGAAGATCGTCGACCGAAAGGGTGGTGCTGATGTCCATGGGCTTAACCGGGCTCTCGACTTGGCGGTCCATTGGTGCGCGCCGGGGGGCGACGCGACCTTGCTCGGCCGCTTTACTGCACGGAAGCGCGCGGCTTTGAAGCCCCAATTGTGCGCAAGTCCAGCACGCGCGGGCCGGTGCACGCTCGACCAGCGCCTGTCAGACAGGATGAAGCATGCGGCGGTGCCGGCTGGGTGGCGAAAAATTTTCCGGTCGATGCGGCATCGTGGGCAAGCTGCACCTTTGTGGGTCAGTTGTCAGAGAATCCAAACGGCGCGCTGGTGCGGCGAATATCGTCCACCAGGATCTGGCGGCCGATGGGCGGGGCCGAACGGGCGGTGCAGTCGGTCCGGTGGCAGAGCCGGCAGGTGACTCCGATCGGCGTGGCGTTACTGGCTCCGAACTCTGGACGGTCCTGGGTGTAGATCAGCCGCCCGGCATGCTCGGCGGCACAGCCCAGCGCGATGGCTCGCTCCACCCGCAGGGCACCATAGGCTCCGCCACCGGCGCTGACTGTGCGCGCAATGGAGAAGAACCGCTGGCCGTCGGGCAGCTCCAGCCACTGGGTGACAATCTGCCGGGGGGTGCGGAAGGCGTGGTGGACAGACCAGAGGGGGCAGCCACCCCCGTGGCGAGCAAAGGGAAAGCCGGCACCATCCAGGCGCTTGGACACATTGCCTGCCTCATCGACCCGGATGAAGAAGAAGGGCACCCGTTCCTGCCCGGGCTTTTGCAGGGTGGTCATCCGGTGGGCCGTCTGCTCGAAGCTGGCGGCGAACTGCCGGGCCAGGGCCTCCACATCGTAGCGCCTGGCCTCCACCGCCCGGGCAAACGCGGTATAGGGCATCAGAATGGCGGCGGCTGCATAGCTGGCCAAAGCCCGCCGCGTCAGCCGCTCGCCGCTCTCGGTGGCGAAACTCCCCTCGGCCAGGACGGCGGCGACCTCAGTGCGCATCTCCAGATAGGCCAGCTGCAGGGCGAGCTGGAAGGTCTGACTGGCCGTGTCGAGGGAGTCGTCGAGCAAGATCTCCTTGCGGTGCTGGTCCAGCCGTCGCACAGACCCGACCATCACATTCGCGGGCAGCCGCCGGACCCGCAGCCCGTGGCGGGCCTTCAGGTACCCGGCCAGACCCTCATGGCTGGCGGCGGCCTGGGCCAGACGCTCAGCGGCGTCATCCAGGCCGGGGAAGTTGTTGCGCCGGGCGGCGAGGAACCGCCGGGACTCCGCCACCGGATCGGGGGCATCTATGGCCGGGGAGCCCCCGGTGGCGTGCGCCTCGGCGCTGCGATCGGCCAGGGCCAGCTGCTCTTCTCGATAGGCCGTGTAGAGCCTCAGCAGCGCCTCGGTGACGCCTGGGAAGTTGGTGGCGGCGTCGGCGGTCTCCAGGGTCGGCAGGTCGATGTCGGCGAACATCGGATCCTTGAGCACAGCCTGAAGCCGGGCTGCATCGTCGGAATCGGCATTCCCGGCCAGGGCCGCCACATCGATCCGGTAGGTCTGTGCCAGACGCAGCAGCATCTCGGCGCTCAAGGGCCGGTGATTGCGTTCCAGGAGCGCGATGTAGGAAGCTGAAACCTCCAGATCGGCGGCCATATCGGCCTGAGTCAGGCCCAGATCCCGGCGCATTCGCCGCAGATTGGCGCCCACATAGAGACGGCGTTCGCTCGACATGCCCTGGCCCTTGGTTCGTAGAGGACCTTACAACATTACAATCAATTTCTGTAAAGTTTGACATCCCAACCGCGCGGGGGCTTTCGCCGCGCGGGGTCTCGCCTGTAGGCAGCCCCTCAAATCCCCGGCGGATTTCGAGGAGAAGCGTCATGGCCTACCAAGATCATACCAAAAAGATGAGCGAGCTCATCAAGAGCAAGAACGGGACCTGGGACGGCATCAACGCCGAGTCCGTGGCCCGCATGCGGCTGCAGAACCGTTTCCAGAACGGTCTGGAGATCGCCCGCTACACCGCAGCGATCATGCGCAAGGACATGGCGGCCTATGACGCCGATCCGTCCAAGTACACCCAGTCGCTGGGCTGCTGGCATGGCTTCATCGGCCAGCAGAAGATGATCTCCATCAAGAAGCACTTCGGCAACACCGACCGTCGCTACCTCTATCTGTCGGGCTGGATGGTGGCTGCGCTGCGCTCGGACTTCGGCCCGCTGCCCGACCAGTCGATGCACGAGAAGACCTCGGTCCCGGCCCTGATCGAAGAGCTCTACACCTTCCTGCGCCAGGCTGATGCCCGAGAGCTGGGCATGATGTTCCGCGACATCGACGCCGCCCGCGCCGCCGGCGACAGTGCCAAGGAAAAGGCCTTGCTTGAGGCCGTCGACAACTATCAGACCCATGTGGTTCCGATCATCGCCGACATCGATGCGGGCTTCGGCAATGCCGAGGCGACCTATCTGCTGGCCAAGAAGATGATCGAAGCCGGTGCCTGCGCCCTGCAGATCGAAAACCAGGTCTCTGACGAAAAGCAGTGCGGCCACCAGGACGGCAAGGTCACGGTTCCGCATGAGGACTTCATCCAGAAGGTCCGCGCCTGCCGCTACGCCTTCCTGGAGCTGGGCGTCGAGGACGGCATCATCGTCACCCGCACCGACTCCCTGGGTGCGGGCCTCACCAAGCAGATCGCCGTCAGCCATGAGCCGGGCGACCTGGGCGACCAGTACAACAGCTTCCTGGACTGCGACGAGGTTGACGCCTCGCAGATTGGCAACGGCGATGTGATCATCAGCCGCAATGGCAAGCTGCTGCGTCCCAAGCGCCTCCCGTCCAACCTGTTCCAGTTCCGTGAGGGTACTGGCGCTGACCGTTGCGTGCTGGACTCCATCACCTCGCTACAGAACGGCGCCGATCTCCTCTGGATCGAAACCGAGAAGCCCCATGTCGAGCAGATCGCTTCGATGATGGACCGCGTCCGCGAAGTGATCCCGAACGCCAAGCTGGTCTATAACAACAGCCCGTCGTTCAACTGGACCCTGAACTTCCGCCAGCAGGTCTATGACGCCTATAAGGCCGCCGGTAAGGACGTCTCGGCCTATGACCGCGACAAGCTCATGAGCGTCGACTACGACACCACCGAGCTGGCCATCGAGGCTGATGAGAAGATCCGCACCTTCCAGGCCGATGGCGCCAAGCGGGCTGGCATCTTCCACCACCTGATCACCCTGCCGACCTATCACACCGCGGCCCTGTCCACCGACAACCTGGCCAAGGAGTACTTCGGTTCCCAGGGCATGCTGGGTTACGTCCTCGGCGTTCAGCGCCAGGAAATCCGCCAGGGCATCGCCTGTGTGAAGCACCAGAACATGTCGGGCTCCGA
>NZ_JAKRSA010000017.1 GCF_022402485.1 Phenylobacterium sp.
CCCAGCGCCAGGGCGACACCTGCGATAATCCAAAGTCCACGCATGGGACCGCTCCGTTGTGACTAGGGCCTACGGCGTTCAATTTACGCAGAGCGTCGATCATAAGGGAACATCATCCAGGGTGCCCCTTGGGTCCCTTCGCACCGGCTAGGAGTACGGGCGACACGAAAAACGGCCCGGGGTTGCCCCCGGGCCGTCTGTCTGCCTTGGCAAGGTGCCCTGGGCGGGCCCTGAGACCTAGACCTCGATCGTCTCGGCCTGGGCCTCGGCGGCGATTACCTCCGGCAGGGGCTCCATGGTGGTCTCGCGGCTGGCGGCCAGGGCCTCATCGCGCTTGGCGGCGATGCGCTGGAGGTTGCGCAGGTAGGAGCCGGTGCCGGCAGGGATCAGCCGGCCGACGATGACGTTCTCCTTGAGGCCTTCCAGGGTGTCGCGCTTGCCTTGGACCGAAGCCTCGGTGAGCACGCGGGTGGTCTCCTGGAACGACGCCGCAGAGATGAAGCTGCGGGTCTGCAGCGAAGCCTTGGTGATCCCCAGCAGAACCGGCTGGGTAATCGCCGGACGACCGCCGCGAGCCTCGGCCTTGGCGCTCTCTTCGTCCACTTCGATCTTGTCGAGGTGGTCGCCCTTGAGCAGGCCGGTGTCACCGGTCTCGAGGATCTCCACCTTCTGCAGCATCTGGCGGACGATGGTCTCGATGTGCTTGTCGTTGATGGGCACGCCCTGGAGGCGATAGACCTCCTGGATCTCGTCCACCAGGAACTCGGCCAGGGCCTCGATCCCCTGAATCCGCAGGATGTCATGCGGGTCGGGGTTACCGTCGATGATGTACTCGCCCTTGCGGATCGTATCGCCATCGTGGACGGCAATATGCTTGCCCTTGGGGATCAGGAATTCGACGGGCTCGCCGCCGTCCTCCGGGGTGATCTTGATCCGACGCTTGTTCTTGTAGTCGCGCCCGAACTCGACCCGGCCGTCCATCTCGGCGATGACCGCGCAGTCCTTCGGCCGACGGGCTTCGAACAGTTCGGCCACCCGCGGCAGACCGCCGGTGATGTCCCGGGTCTTGGCGCCTTCGGTGGGGATACGGGCCAGGACCTCGCCCGGCTTGGCCTCATCGCCGTCGCCGACGGAGAGAATGGCTCCCACCGGCAGCAGGTAACGGGCCTCACCACCATTGGCGATGCGCTTGAAGGCACCGTCAGAGTCGATGACCCCCACGGCGGGACGCAGATCGCTGCCCTTAGTGGACGCGCGCCAGTCGGTCACCACACGGTTGGAAATGCCGGTGGCCTCATCGGCCTCATCACGGACCGAGACGTTCTCCACCAGGTCCTCGAAGCGGACGCGACCGCCCACTTCGGTGAGGATCGGGGTGGTGTAGGGGTCCCACTCGGCCAGGCGCTGACCGCGCTTGACCTTGTTGCCGTCCTTGACCTTCAGGCGCGCCCCATAGGGCGGCTTGTAGGATTCACGGTCCTTGCCATCGACCTGCACGATGATCTGCAGGTTCCGGTTCATGACCACGAACTCGCCGTCGCCGGCCTGGACCACATTGCCGCCGATGACCTTCACCACGCCTTCATTGGCGCTTTCGAAGAACGACTGCTCGGCCACCTGGGCGGTACCGCCGATGTGGAAGGTCCGCATGGTCAGCTGGGTGCCGGGCTCGCCGATGGACTGGGCAGCGATGACGCCGACGGCTTCACCGATGTTCACCGGGGTACCGCGGGCCAGGTCGCGGCCATAGCAGGTGGCGCAGATGCCGGTCTTGGTCTCGCAGGTCAGGACCGAGCGGACCTTCACCGACTGCACGCCCGCAGCGTCCACCAGCTCGATCATCTTCTCATCGAGATAGGTGTCGGCGGGGATGACCACTTCGCCCGTATTGGGGTCCTTGATGTCCTCGGCCGACGAGCGGCCCAGGATCCGCAGGCCGAGCGAGACCAGCACGTCGCCGCCTTCGACCACGGCGCCCAGGGTGATGCCCCGGGTGGTGCCGCAATCTTCCTCGGTGATGATGCAGTCCTGCGCCACGTCCACCAGACGGCGGGTCAGATAGCCAGAGTTGGCGGTCTTCAGGGCGGTGTCGGCCAGACCCTTACGGGCCCCGTGGGTGGAGTTGAAGTACTCCTGAACGGTCAGGCCTTCCTTGAAGTTCGAGATGATCGGCGTCTCGATGATCTCGCCAGAGGGCTTGGCCATCAGGCCGCGCATGCCGCCCAACTGCTTCATCTGGGCCTGAGAGCCCCGGGCGCCGGAGTTGGACATCATAAAGACCGAGTTGATCTCAGACTCACGACCGTCCGCGCCCTTCACCCCTTCGGAGATCTCGCGCATCATTTCGTCGGCGACCCGGTCGGTGGCCTTGGCCCAGGCGTCAACGACCTTGTTGTACTTCTCGCCCTTGGTGATCAGACCATCGGCGTACTGCTGCTCGTACTCCTCAACCAGCCTGCGGGTCTCCTCGACGATCGGCTTCTTCCGCTGCGGAATGACGATGTCATCCTTGCCGAAGGAGATGCCGGCCTTGGCGGCCTCGCGGAAGCCCAGCCCCATGATCTGGTCGGCGAAGATGACCGTCGCCTTCTGACCGCAGTGGCGGTAGACGGTGTCGATCAGATTGCCGATTTCTTTCTTGGTCAGGTTCTTCTCAAGCAGCTTGTGGCTGACCGCGGCGTTGAGCGGGAACAGGGCTGCGATCTTCATCCGCCCGGGCGAGGTTTCAATGATCCGGCGGACCACTTCACCCTCGGGGTTCATCTCAGTATAGCGGCAGCGGATCTTGGAGTGCAGGGTCACGACGCCTTCGTTCAGCGCCGCTTCGATTTCGCCGAGGTCAGCGAACACCTTGCCTTCGCCCGGCTCGCCATCCTTGACGAGGGACAGATAGTAGAGACCGAGCACGATATCCTGCGACGGCACGATGATCGGGCGACCATTGGCCGGCGACAGGATGTTGTTCGTGCTCATCATCAGCACGCGGGCTTCCAACTGGGCTTCCAGGGAAAGCGGCACGTGGACAGCCATCTGGTCGCCGTCAAAGTCGGCGTTGAAGGCGGTACAGACCAGCGGGTGCAGCTGGATGGCCTTGCCCTCGATCAGCTTGGGCTCGAAGGCCTGGATGCCGAGGCGGTGCAGGGTGGGCGCGCGGTTCAGGAGCACCGGGTGTTCGCGGATCACCTCGTCGAGGATGTCCCAGACCGCCGGCTGCTCGCGCTCGACCATGCGCTTGGACTGCTTGACGGTGCCCGAAAGGCCCTTGGCGTCCAGGCGCGCATAGATGAACGGCTTGAAGAGCTCCAGCGCCATCTTCTTGGGAAGACCGCACTCATGCAGCTTCAGCTCAGGGCCGACGACGATGACCGAACGGCCGGAATAGTCGACGCGCTTGCCGAGCAGGTTCTGACGGAACCGGCCCTGCTTGCCCTTCAGCATGTCCGCCAGGGACTTCAGGGGCCGCTTGTTGGCGCCGGTGATGACCCGACCACGACGGCCGTTGTCGAACAGGGCGTCGACGGACTCCTGCAGCATCCGCTTTTCGTTGCGGATGATGATGTCCGGGGCCCGCAGCTCGATCAGGCGCTTGAGGCGGTTGTTGCGGTTGATGACCCGGCGATAGAGGTCGTTGAGGTCGGAGGTGGCGAAGCGGCCACCGTCCAGGGGCACCAGGGGGCGCAGTTCCGGCGGGATCACCGGCACCACCGACAGCACCATCCACTCGGGCTTATTGCCGCTCTCGATGAAGCTCTCGATGAGCTTCAGACGTTTGGACGTCTTCTTGAGCTTCATTTCTGAGGTGGTGGTGAGCAGGTCCTCACGGAGCCGCTCAGCTTCCTTGGGCAGATCGATGGCCTTCAGCAGGCCCTGGACCGCTTCGGCACCGATCTCGGCGGTGAAGCTGTCGTCCCCGAACTCCTCCTGGAAGCGCATGTAGTCGTCTTCCGACAGCAGCTGGTGCTGCTTCAGCGGGGTCAGGCCCGGCTCGGTGACGATGTAGTATTCGAAGTAGAGCACCCGCTCCACGTCCTTCAGGGCCATGTCGAGCATCATCGAGATGCGGCTCGGCAGGGACTTCAGGAACCAGATGTGGGCGACCGGGCTGGCCAGTTCGATATGGCCCATCCGCTCACGGCGGACCCGGGCCAAGGTGACCTCAACGCCGCACTTCTCGCAGATAATGCCCTTGTACTTCATGCGCTTGTACTTGCCGCACAGGCATTCGTAGTCCTTGGTCGGGCCAAAGATACGGGCGCAGAACAGACCGTCACGCTCGGGCTTGAAGGTCCGGTAGTTGATGGTCTCGGGCTTCTTGATCTCGCCGAAGGACCACGAGCGGATCTTTTCGGGGGAGGCCAGGGCGATACGGATCTGGTCGAAGCTCGGAGCGGCCTGGACCGGATTGAAGATATTCAGGACTTCCTGGTTCATCAGATTTCCAGTTCGTCAGTCATTCTGGAAGGCGTGAGGGAGGGGCTGACGGCCCCTCCCCCCGCAAGGAGGGCGGCGGGGGTTGAAGGCAGCGGTCAGCTGTTCTCCAACTCCACATTGAGGCCGAGCGAACGCATTTCCTTGACGAGCACGTTGAAGCTCTCGGGGATACCGGCTTCGAAGGTGTCGTCGCCGCGCACGATGGACTCGTAGACCTTGGTCCGGCCGGCCACGTCGTCGGACTTCACCGTCAGCATTTCCTGCAGGGTGTAGGCCGCGCCGTAGGCTTCCAGAGCCCAGACCTCCATCTCCCCGAACCGCTGGCCGCCGAACTGGGCCTTGCCGCCCAGGGGCTGCTGGGTGACCAGGCTGTAGGGGCCGATGGAGCGGGCGTGGATCTTGTCGTCCACCAGGTGGTGCAGCTTCAGCATGTAGATGTAGCCGACCGTAACCGGGCGCTTGAACTGGTCGCCGGTCTGACCGTCGTACAGCATCACCTGGCCCGAGCGGTTGAGACCGGCCTTCTCCAGCAGGTTCTCGATGTCGTCGATATGGGCGCCGTCGAAGACCGGGGTGGCGAAGGGCACGCCCTTGGAGAGGTTGCGGGCAAGCTCGATGAGGTCCTCATCGCTCTCGGGCAGCTCTTCCTCGGGACCGTAGATGTCCCGCAGCCAGTCGATCAGGGCCTGACGCTGTCCACCATTCTGCCAGGCCTCCAGCAGGTCGGCGATCTGACGGCCAAGGCCGGCCGCAGCCCAACCCAGATGGGTTTCGAAGATCTGGCCCACGTTCATCCGCGAGGGCACGCCCAGCGGGTTCAGAACGATGTCGACGTTCATGCCGTCTTCCAGATGCGGCATGTCCTCGATCGGCAGGATCTTGGAAATGACGCCCTTGTTGCCGTGACGGCCGGCCATCTTGTCGCCGGGCTGCAGCTTGCGCTTCACCGCCACAAAGACCTTGACCATCTTCATGACGCCCGGGGGCAATTCGTCGCCCCGCTGCAGCTTGTCGACCTTGTCCTCAAAGCGACGGTCGAGGCGCTTGCGGGCCTCGTCGAACTGGCGGCGCATGGCCTCCAGCTCGCCCATGGCCTTCTCGTCCTCAAGGGCAATCTGCCACCAGAGACCTGGCGCGATCTCGCCCAGCTTCTCAGCCGAGATCTCGCCGCGACCCAGGCCCTTGGGCCCAGAGACGGCGACCTTACCCACCAGCATTTCGCGCAGACGCGAGGTCATGTTGCGGTTCAGGATGGCGAACTCGTCGTCGCGGTCCTTGCCCAGACGGTCGATTTCGGCCCGCTCAATGGCCATGGCGCGCTCGTCCTTGTCGACGCCGTGGCGGTTGAACACCCGCACTTCGACCACCGTACCCGACACGCCAGGCGGCAGACGGAGCGAGGTGTCGCGGACGTCAGAAGCCTTCTCGCCGAAGATGGCCCGCAGGAGCTTTTCTTCCGGGGTCATCGGGCTTTCGCCCTTGGGCGTCACCTTGCCGACCAGGATATCGCCCGGCTGGATCTCAGCACCGATGGCGACAATGCCGGCCTCGTCGAGGTTGCGCAGGGCTTCCTCACCGACATTGGGAATGTCGCGGGTGATTTCCTCAGGACCGAGCTTGGTATCCCGGGCCATGACCTCGAACTCCTCGATGTGGATCGAGGTGAAGACGTCATCGCGCACGATGCGCTCGGAGATGAGGATGGAGTCCTCAAAGTTGTAGCCATTCCAGGGCATGAACGCGACGAGCACGTTGCGGCCCAGAGCCAGTTCGCCAAGCTCAGTGGACGGGCCATCGGCCACCACATCGCCTGCGGCGATCCGGTCGCCCACCCGCACCAGCGGACGCTGGTTGATGCAGGTGGAGGTGTTGGAGCGCTGGAACTTCTGCAGGCGATAGATGTCGACGCCCGGCTTGGTGGGGTCGGTCTCTTCGGTGGCCCGGACGACGATCCGGGTGCCGTCGATCTGCTCGACCACGCCTGAGCGACGGGCCACGACCACGGCACCGGAGTCCACGGCCACAACGCTTTCCATCCCGGTGCCCACGAGAGGGGCGTCGGTACGGACCAGCGGCACGGCCTGCTTCTGCATGTTCGAGCCCATCAGGGCGCGGTTGGCGTCATCGTTCTCAAGGAACGGGATCAGCGAGGCGGCGACGGAGACGACCTGCTTGGGCGACACGTCCATCAGATCGACGGTGTCCTTGGGCAGCAGGGTCGGATCACCGTTCACGCGGCCGGGCACCAGGTCATCGACGATCTCGCCGTCGAGCAGCTTGATGTTGGCCTGGGCGATGACGTGCTTGGCCTCTTCCATGGCCGACATGTAGACCACCTCGTCGGTGATCTTGCCGTCCTTGACCCGGCGATACGGGCTTTCGATGAAGCCGTACTTGTTGACCACCGCGTGGGTGGCCAGCGAGTTGATCAGGCCGATGTTCGGGCCTTCCGGGGTCTCAATGGGGCAGATCCGGCCATAATGGGTCGGGTGCACGTCGCGGACTTCAAAGCCCGCGCGCTCCCGGGTCAGACCACCGGGGCCAAGGGCCGAGAGACGGCGCTTGTGGGTGATTTCCGACAGCGGGTTGGTCTGGTCCATGAACTGCGACAGCTGCGAGGAGCCGAAGAACTCCCGCACGGCCGCGGCCGCCGGCTTCGCATTGATCAGGTCGTGGGGCATGACCGTGTCGATGTCGACGCTGGACATGCGCTCCTTGATGGCGCGCTCCATGCGCAGCAGACCAACGCGGTACTGATTTTCGAGAAGTTCGCCCACCGAGCGGACCCGGCGGTTGCCGAGGTTGTCGATGTCGTCGATCTCGCCGCGACCGTCCCGCAGACCCACCAGGGTCTTGAGCACGGCCAGCACGTCGGCCTTACGCAGCACGCGCACGTCGTCGGGGCAGTCCAGCTCCAGACGCATGTTCATCTTCACCCGGCCAACCGAAGACAGGTCGTAGCGCTCGGAATCGAAGAACAGGCTGTTGTACATGGCCTCGGCGGCTTCCACCGTCGGCGGCTCACCCGGGCGCATGACCCGGTAGATGTCGAACAGGGCGTCCTCACGGGCGGTGTTCTTGTCGATCCGGACGGTGTTGCGCATGTAGGCGCCCACCGTAACCTCATCGATGTCCAGCACGTCGAAGCTGGTAAAGCCCTGCTCTTCCAGGGCCCCCAGCAAGGTCACGTCGAGCTCGTCACCGGCCTCGCCGTAGATTTCGCCCGTCTCGTGGTTGACCATGTCAGCGGCCAGGTAGCGGCCGGTCAGGGCCTCCGGCGCCAGCAGCAGGGTCTTGAGACCCGCGTCAGCGAACTTCTTGGCGTTACGGGCGGAGATCTTCTGGCCGGCAGGGGCCACCTCTTCGCCGGTCTCGGCGTCGACCAGCGGAAACTCCGGCTTCACCCCGCGCCAGCGGTCGGGCTTGTAGGCCGTGGCCCAGCCGCCTTCGCGCTTCTCGAAGGTCACGGTCTCATAGAAGGTGGAGAGGATCTCCTCCCCGTCCATGCCCAGCGCCATGAGGAAGGTCGAGGCCGGCAGCTTGCGGCGACGGTCGATGCGGACATAGACGATGTCCTTGGCGTCGAACTCGAAGTCGAGCCAGGAACCGCGATAGGGGATCACCCGGGCGGCAAACAGCAGCTTGCCCGAGGAATGGGTCTTGCCCTTGTCGTGGTCGAAGAAGACGCCCGGTGAGCGATGCATCTGGGAGACGATGACCCGCTGGGTCCCGTTGACGATGAAGGTGCCCTTCTCCGTCATGAGCGGGATGTCGCCCATATAGACGTCCTGCTCCTTGATATCCTTCACCGAGCGGGCGCCGGTCTCTTCATCGGTTTCGAACACGATGAGGCGCAGCTTGACCTTCAGCGGCGCGGCATAGGTCATGTCCCGCTGGACGCATTCCTCGACGTCGTACTTGGGGTCCTCGAACTCGTAGGACACATATTCGAGCACGGCGCGCTCGTTGAAATCCTTGATCGGGAAGACGGACTTGAAGACTGCCTCGATCCCCTCGTCCCGGCGGTCGGCCGGGCGGACTTCACGCTGCAGGAACTGTTCGTAGGACGAGCGCTGAACCTCGATCAGGTTCGGCATCTGCACAGCTTCGGGGATGCGGCCGAAAGACTTCCGAATCCGCTTCTTGCCGGTGAAGGATTGCGCCATTTTATTCCCTTGAGCGCGCGCGGGCGTCAGGCCAGCGCGCCGTAAGTGTCATCCTGCGTCCACCCTCAACCCCCGGATCGCCGGGGGCCGGACGCTGGAAATGTCCCCTTTACGTCGGGGACGCTCCCTCGCATGGTCGGAGGGCGACGGACCATGCCTCGGAGACGGAACGTGCGAAGACTCGCGTCAAAGCTGAATCGGAATTTCGCGGAGCCCGCCACTTAAGACGTTTGCAACCCCTTGGGAAGCCCCCATCCACAGAAAAGTTGGGGCGGCCGAGGAACCTTGTCGGGCGGCGCCTCAGCTACAGATCAATCCGCCAGCGCAGAAGCTCCGCCCCACCGTGGAGCGTTCCGCCCGGCTCGCGCGCCACGAGATAGCCGCTGTTCTTGATCACCACCTTCTGGGACGCCGGATTGTCGGCGTCAGTGGTCAATTCCACGTGGTCCAGACCCCGAGCCCGGGCCTCTGGCAGCAATTGCCTCAGCCCCTCCGTGGCATAGCCCCTGCCCCGCCGCCAGGACGGTACGGCATATCCAATATGGCCATAGGGAAACCAGTCGGGCAGCGGTCCGCCGCCCGGTCCCCAGCGCAGACCGATAGCGCCGCAGAACCCATCGTCCCAGATCCAGCGCCGGATGCTGGGCAGGCGGGTGCCCAGGGTGCCGTCAAGCCGCATGACGGGAGGGCCGCCACCGTCAGGATTGTCCAGGGACCGGACGAAGGCCTCCGGATCGGCGGCGATGCGCTCGAGCTCTTCGTCAGCCGCCGCCTTGCCCCGCACATTGTCAGACGACCAGCCCCGCCGAAGCGCGTCGGCATAGGCGGGCAGCAGGTCCAGGCTGGGGGTCTCAAGCGTGACAGGCATGAGCCGATCTACCCTGGCACTGCAATGTTGGAAAGCGCAGGTCCAGGTCAGCCCCTGACATGGAAACGGGCCCGGAGGTTTCCCCCCGGGCCCGCTGAATAGCGCACAGCTTGCGCCGCCAGATTACTTGATCTGGACGGAGGCGCCGGCTTCTTCGAGCTTCTTCTTGATCTCTTCAGCTTCCTGCTTGGAGATGTTTTCCTTGATGTTCTGGGGAGCGCCTTCCACCAGGTCCTTGGCTTCTTTCAGGCCGAGGTCCGGACGCACGCCGCGAACTTCCTTAATCACGTTGATCTTCTTGTCGCCGCCGCCGGTCAGGACGACAGTGAACTCGGTCTGCTCTTCGACGGCTTCAGCCGGGGCGCCAGCGGCGGCGGGAGCCGCAGCGGCCACCGGAGCGGCGGCGGAAACGCCCCACTTTTCTTCCAGCATCTTGGAGAGCTCAGCGGCCTCCAGGACGGTCAGAGCCGACAGGTCTTCGACGATCTTTTCGAGGTTAGCCATGGGATTTTGATCCTTGAGAGATTGGGGATGTCGGGAAAATGACGATCAGGCGGCGTCTTTGGCGGCGTATGCGCCCATGACGCGGGCCAGCTGACCGGCCGGCGCCTGCAGGATGCCGGCGATCTTGGTCGCGGGCGCCTGGACGAGGCCAATGATCTTGCCGCGGAGCTGGTCGAGCGAGGGCAGAGTCGCAAGCGCGCTCACCCCGGTCTTGTCCAGAACCTGCGTGCCCATCAGGCCGCCCATGATCACGAGCTTGTCGTTCTCTTTGGCGAACTGAGTGGCGACCTTGGCGGCGGAGACCGGATCGGGGCCGTAGGCGATGGCGACGGGGCCGACGAAGAGGGCATCGCCCGCCTCACCCACCGAACCGTTCAGCGCTTTACGGACCAGAGTGTTCTTCACCACCTTCAGCTGGGCACCCTGCTCACGCAGGCGGCCCCGGAGAGTCGTCATTTCCGCAACGGTCAGACCCAGATTGTGGGTCACGACCACGGCGCCGGATTCGGCAAAGACGCTTTTGAGCGTCTCGATCGCTTCCTGCTTTTGAGCGCGGTCCATTGCGGTCTCCTACTCAGGTGCGACGCCTGGACCATTCCAGACGCCGTTCGACGGCCACGCGGCAGGGAAGACCCCGCCTCGGAACCATCAAGCCTGTCCTGTGAGAGAAGCCGCAGCCGTCGCGCCCCAAACCGCCATGCGGAAATGGGCTAAATCGGCGTCATCTTCCCGTCTCCCCGCGAGTGTGGAAGGGCTCTTCCACGCTTATGGTCCAGGCGACCCCCGGACCCCGCAGTTCTTGGACAGGATCGGAAGCCCCCGCTTGGGCGCTTCCAGTCCCCGCCCCTCCTTGCGGAGCGGCGAATTCATAGAGGGGCGGCTCTTACAGCACCCTAGGCCGGTGTGCAACGCCCACGAAAAAGGGGAGCTGCGTCGCCGCAACTCCCCCTCGTCTCTGTCTGGCCAAGGCCAGACGACTTACACGCCGACGGAGCCGGTCTCGACCCGGAAGCCAGGGCCCATGGTCGAAGACAGGCTGATCTTCTTCACATAGGTGCCCTTGGCGCCTGAGGGCTTAGCCTTGTTCAGGGCGTCCACCAGAGCCTTGACGTTGGCCAGGATGGCTTCATCGGAGAAGCTGGCCTTGCCGATGCCCGCATGGATGATGCCGGTCTTTTCGGTGCGGAACTCGATGGCACCGCCCTTGGCGTCCTTCACGGCCTGAGCCACGTTGGGGGTCACGGTACCGACGCGGGGGTTCGGCATCAGGCCACGGGGGCCCAGCACCTTACCCAGACGGCCCACCAGGGCCATCATGTCCGGGGTGGCGATCACGCGGTCGAACTCCATGAAGCCGCCCTGAATGCGCTCCACCAGCTCTTCGGCGCCGACGATGTCGGCCCCAGCGGCGGTGGCTTCATCGGCCTTGGCGTCCTTGGCGATGACGCAGACGCGGACATCACGGCCGGTGCCGGAGGGCAGGTTCACCACACCGCGGACCTGCTGGTCGGCGTGACGGGGATCAACGCCCAGATTGACAGAGATCTCGATGGACTCGTCGAACTTGGCCTTGGCGTTTTCCTTGACCAGGCGAATGGCGTCCTGGACGGCATGGCTGGCCAGACGATCGCCGGTCCAGGCCTGGATGCGCTTTGCTTGCTTAGGCATGGTCCTTAAGCCTCCACGATCTCAAGGCCCATCGAACGGGCAGAGCCCTCGATGATGCGGGCGGCGGACTCGACGTCGTTGGCGTTGAGGTCCTTCATCTTGGCTTCGGCGATCTCGCGCAGCTGGCTGCGAGTGATGCTGCCCACGGTCTCGCGGCCGGTGAGCTTGGCGCCGGACTTAATGCCCACGGCCTGCTTGATGTAGTGGGTCGCCGGCGGGGTCTTGGTGACGAAGGTGAAGCTCTTGTCCTGGTAGACGGTGATCACCGTCGGCAGGGGCGTGCCCTTCACTTCCTTCTCGGTACGGGCGTTGAACTCCTTGCAGAAGCCCATGATGTTGACGCCGCGCTGGCCGAGCGCCGGCCCGATGGGCGGCGACGGCGTTGCGGAGCCAGCGGCCACCTGCAACTTGATATAGCCCAGAATTTTCTTGGCCATCTTCTCCTCTTTGGCCGGACGTCCGGCCTGTTGAGCCGTGGTGCGGGGTTATGGCTGGCCAGCCCCCTCCCACGGATTTGAGCCGCACGACCCAAGGGCCGCCCGGCGAAGCCCGCGCTTCTATCAGCGAGGCGCAAGGTCGGCAAGCGGCGTAGCGGCGAGCCCTATTCACCACGAAGGACACAAAGAGCACGAAGGCTCAGAGTACGAAGCGGCGCACGCCTTGCCTAAACAGGGGCACATTGAAATTCATTAGGTAGCCTAGCCGATGCCCCGACAGTCGGAGATAGGTGATGATCTGTGCCTCATGGAGGCGCGAAAGCGCCTCGACGGCCTTAACTTCGACGATGACGCAATCCTCGACCAGCAGGTCCAACCGGTAGCCCGCATCCAGTTGCTGGCCCTCGTAGACCATAGGCAAAGGAAGCTGCCTAGCTAACCGTACTCCACGACTCGTAAGCTCAAACGCAAGGCATGTCTCATAAGCTGACTCCAGTAGCCCAGGGCCCAAGACGCGATGGACCTTCAAGCCTGAGTCGATCACCTCACGGCCGACAGCCTCGATGCGCGCATCGAGGCCTTTGTGCTATTTGTGTCCTTCGTGGTTCAATTTCGCCTCGCGTCGGTTCGCAAAGGGATTGAACGCTAGAAAGCCCGATCAGCTGGTTTTTTCGACCTGGCTGTATTCGAGTTCCACCGGCGTGGCGCGGCCGAAGATGGAGACGGTGACGCGCAGGCGGGTGCGTTCCTCGTCGACCTGTTCCACCGAGCCGTTGAAGCTGGCGAAGGGGCCGTCGGTGACACGAACCTGTTCGCCGATCTCGAAGCTGATGGTCGGCTTGGGCCGCTCCACACCTTCTTCGATGGCACCGATGATGCGGGCCACTTCTTTTTCGGAGACCGGCAGCGGCTTGGCACCCGATCCCAGGAAGCCCGTCACCTTCGGGGTGTTCTTGATGAGGTGATAGGCCTCATCGGTGAGGTTCATCTTCACCAGCACATAGCCTGGGAAGAACTTACGCTCGGTGTTGATCTTCCGGCCACGGCGGATCTCAACCACATCCTCAGTGGGCACCAGCACCTCGGAGAACTGGTCCTCAAGACCCTGGTTGCGAGCCTGCTCGAGGATCGACTCCTTCACCTTCTTCTCGAAGTTGGAATAGGCGTGGACAATATACCACTTGTGGTTGGTCGGCGCGACGGCGCCCGCGGTTTCAGCGTTCATTCTCGGTTATCCCGCGTTGGCGAACTGGAGGATCAAGCCCATCAGCCAGCCGATGATGAAGTCGACGCCAAAGAAGAAGATCGCCGCCAGAACGACCATGATCCCGACCATGACCGACGTGATCCAGGTCTCCTTGCGGGTGGTCCAGGTGATCTTGCGCCCTTCGGCGCGGACCTCCCGCATGAACTGACCCGGTGAGGTCTTCTTCTTCGGCGCAGAGTCGGCGAGCGGCGAGCCCGAGGACATGGCCGCCGCCGTCTTGGCGGCGCGGTTCCTCATCGCTTGCGGGGTGGCGCCCGGTTTCCTGGCCATCGAGGATAGCGACTTTCTACTTGAGGGCGGCGGCTGGTGATCGACCCCCGCCCGCGCGGTTCATGGCTTCATAGTCGTAGATGATGGCAGGAGTGGAGGGACTCGAACCCCCGGCCCTCGGTTTTGGAGACCGATGCTCTACCAGCTGAGCTACACTCCTACACGCCCCAACCCGCCGTCTTTACAGACGCCCGGTCGTGGCTCCGAACAATAAACATCGCGCCGGAAAGCGGAAAGCCGCCGGCGCGCGCGGTTCATCACCGGAGCCGGCTCGTTTAGCAGGGGGCGCCCGCACGGGCAAGTTGGATCAAAGCGGCTTTGGCGGCGTTCTGTTGGAGACCTTCAGCCCGCCCCAGGAGCTTCCCGATGCGCGATCAATCGCCCAAAGACACCAGAGATCAAAACAGCAAGGTGCCTGCGGACGGTTCGCCGGACCATGACCGGAACCGTGACGCTGCACAGCGTTCTGGCTCACCGCCAACCTCAGCCTATGTGCCGGTTGGGGCGGAAGAGACAACCCACAGCGACAAGACCCGAACCGACCCAGACACGGGTGCCCCCGCTAAGGGTGATCAGGCCCCGGCGGCCTCAAAGTCAAATCGGGACGACTGAGAGCCCACCCTGGTCAGGTCTTGACCCCATCCAGCTCAAAGCTGCGGTCGAGGTTGACGATCTTGTCCTCCACCAGGCTGATCCGCTTCATCGCCAGAGACGCCGCCCAGAGACCGACGCGGGCGGCCATGGGTGTGGCCGACATGGCGGCGACGGGCAGCCCTTTGCGGCGAAGGATGCCGTTGGCGTAATGCGCCCCGTTGAGAATCCGCGAGCCCCAGGTCTGGAAATCTACCGACAGGGAGACGTTGAAGCCCTCCTGGTTCTCGATCCGGTGCGGGGCGTGCAGCGGCCAGGTGATGGCTATGCCCGGTGACAGATCAAAGACCTCCGCCACGCGGTCCATGTCCCGGCGATAGGGCAACTCCTCGGTCTGCTGCTTGAGCAGAATGTCTTCCATGCCAGTCTGGGGCATGTGTTCCTCATCAGCGGGATAGATCCAGATCCGCTTGCGGCCCCGCATGTGGAACAGACACACACCGGGGGGATCGGCATGGAAAGGCACCTTGGCCTGGGGTGCCGAAAGGATCAGCTGCCCATTGAGCTGGACCGGGTTGAAGTCCGGCAGCCTGGCCTTGATCTCACCGAACGCCGCCTGGATGAACGGACGCAGCGCCTCATGGTTGGCCTCGATCCGGCGCAGGTTCACCCAAACCCGCCCCCCCTTGATGCCCTCAAGGACCTGATCACCGGGGAGCCGACCGCGAACCCCGGTGCGCAGGCGAGCCTGACCCTCGTCATCAAAGTCGTAGATGTTGATATCGAAGAGCTCATCGGGATAGCGGTCCAGGAGCGCCGCCAGGGCCTCGTCCTCGAACAACCCTGTCTCCGCCAGCCGGTGGGCGAAGGTCATGGGCGCCTTGCGGAACTGGGCGCACTGATCAGTGGTCCAGGCCGGGACAAGGTTGGGCTCCACAGGGCCCGAGACAGCTTCCAGTTTCATCGGCGTCTTCCTATTCCGAGATCAGCAGGCCCGCGCTGGCCAGCGACAGGCCAGCGCCCAGGCCGATGCTCAGGCGGCGATGTCGCCGCCCAAGGGCACCAAGCGATCGCCCCATAGCCGTCAGTTGCCCTTCCAGGCCCGGCTCGCAGGCCGTGATGCGATCAAGCCGCCGATCCAGGCGCAGATAGGCCGACGCCAGGCGCCCATGGACCTGGGGATGCGCCTCGCGGGCATGGCGCACCAACTCGCGCAGCCCTGTGATGAAGGGATCGATGTGAATGTCGCCTTCCAGGACGTCAGGACCCGGATCGGCGAACACGCGCTTGTAGCTTTCGGCACCGGGTCCGAAGTCGGCGAAACTGACCCCCTCCTCCGCCAGAACGCTCAGGGTCTCATAGGACAGCAGGGCCCCTGGGGAAAATCGCGCGAAGTCGCGATCATAGATCGGGAACCAGAAGTGATAGGTGTCACCCGACAACAGGCCAACCTCGGCCGCGATCTGCCGCCCGCCGGCCTCGAGTACGGCGACCCGCAGACCAAAGTCCTGACTGTCGATCTCGGCCAGGCTCATCAACAAGCCCCGGGTCCAGGATGTGGCGAAGACATCATGCTGACCCGTGCGGCGCATCTGGTCACGCTTCCCATCGATCAGCCGGGCCAGATCATCGGGATCCTTTGACCAGCGGAACTTGGCCGGGCCATGGGCCTTGACCAGCTGGCGCATGCAGCGCTGCTTGTCCTTCACATAGTTCCAATGGCCGGCGGCCTTTCGGTCGGCGAGATACCCCTCATAGCCCTGACGCAGGTCCGCGAGCATGGCTGGACGCGCCTCGGCCTGGGTGGCCCGCTCAGGGGGCAATCCCATGAGACCGCTGAACCGGTAGCGTCGGGCACCAAGGGCGCCGATCACTTCGCGCAGGTCAATCCCGGTGTCTGGGCGGGCGATCAGACCATGATAATCGGTCATCGGCGCACCGAGCGGCTGCAGCAGCCCGCCCCGTCGCTGGAAGGGAAGAAAGGCTGCCGTTTGCCCGTTGAGACGGACCACGGCGACCGCCGCGCCCGGCGCCCATTGGGCCGCAGCCTCAATGTACCGCAGGTCGAAATAGGGGCTGTAGAGCGCAGGGTTAGCGGCCCGGAACTGCGCCCACAGGGTCCGCTCAGCCTCGCTCAGCTCGGCCACCGTCCGCGTCTCGACGTTCAGTCCAGGCCCCATGCCGGCGCGCTCCTTCAGCTCGGCCTCTCCAGGCTGAACAGCCGACAGGGAGAGCGCTTCTGGCCTAGGGAACCACGTCGAGGTTTCGAAATGGCAAAGGCCGCCGGGGTTTCCCCCGGCGGCCCTTGGTCTTG
>NZ_JAKRSA010000018.1 GCF_022402485.1 Phenylobacterium sp.
TCGTCAGGCTCATAACCTGAAGGTCACAGGTTCAAATCCTGTCCCCGCACCCAAACATCCAAAAAGCCGCCGTACGCGCCACGTCCGGCGGCTTTGCTGCGTCTGATACGCAGGTCCCCGCCCGCCAGTTAAGCATCAGCCTGGGCAGGGCGCTCGGCGCAACTGGGCTTCACCTATGTGATGTTTGAGGGGGTCTTGCCGGATCGGTTGAGGGCGTGGGGCAGGGCGCTCAGGGTCAAGGACCCGCCCCACGTCTGATCATACCGTTGAGTGCCCCATGTCCGTCGTCCCGCGTTCCCCCGGTCCCGTCCAGGCCTCCGACGCCATCGTCATCGGGGCGGGGTTTGGCGGCATGTACGCCGTCCACCGACTGCGGCAGGCCGGGTTCAGCGTGACCGGACTGGAGGCCGGGGGCGATGTCGGCGGCACCTGGTACTGGAACCGCTATCCCGGCGCCCGCTGTGACGTGATCAGCCTGGATTACAGCTACGCCTTCTCAGCAGATCTTGAACAGGCCTGGACTTGGACCGAAACCTTTGCCACCGGTTCGGAGATCCTGGCCTATGCCAATTTTGTGGCCGATCAGCTGGATCTGCGGCGGTCCTACAGGTTCGAGGCCCAGGTCTGTGCCATCGCCTATGATGACGCCCACAGGATCTGGTCGCTGGAGACCGCCTGCGGGCAGCGCTATACGGCGCGCTACCTGGTGATGGCCACCGGGCCGCTCTCCCTCCCCAAGCCCGTGGATATCCCAGGCGCGTCGCAGTTCAAGGGCGAGCTCTACCGTTCCTCGAAGTGGCCCCACGGTCCTGTCGTGCTGGCGGGCAAGCGGGTCGGACTGGTCGGGACAGGCTCGACGGGGATTCAGATCACCCCCGTGGTCGCAGCCGAAGCTGCCGAACTGCATGTGTTCCAGCGCACGCCCAGTTTCACCCTGCCCATGCGCAACACCGCGCTCAGCCCGGACTTTGTCGCCCAGCTCAAGGCCCACATGCCGGGCCTGCGGGCTGCGGCGCGGACCACCTTCGCTGGCGGCGTCCGGCCGGTCTCCACCCGTCCCCTGTTCAGCGTCAGTGTGGAGGAGCGGACCGCCCTGATGGAGGACGCCTGGCGCCACGGTGCCCTGGCCTTCCTGGGTCTGTTTTCCGACCTGCTGGTCAATCAGGCGGCCAATGACGTGGTGGCGGACTTTGTCCGGGACAAGATCAGCCAGGTGGTGCGTGACCCGGCCACCGCAGAGGCGCTGAAGCCCCGGGGCTATCCGATCTTCACCCGGCGCCCTTGCCTGGACACCCAGTACTATGAGGCCTTTAACCGGCCAAATGTCAGCCTGGTGGACTGTCTGGCCGACCCCATCACGGCCATCACCGAGACGGGCATTCAGACCCGCGAGCGGCACATTGACCTGGACGTGATCATCCTGGCCACCGGCTATGACGCCCTGACCGGGCCGATGCTGGCCATCGATATCCGCGGCCGCGAAGGGCTGCGGCTCAGCGACAAGTGGGCCGAG
The DNA here is from genome assembly GCF_022402485.1 of Phenylobacterium sp. Taxonomy (GTDB): domain Bacteria; phylum Pseudomonadota; class Alphaproteobacteria; order Caulobacterales; family Caulobacteraceae; genus Phenylobacterium. Next base: position 1,514 of record NZ_JAKRSA010000018.1, read on the forward strand.
GGGCCCAAGTCCTATCTCGCCCTGCTGATGGCCGGATTCCCGAACCTGTTCGTGATCGGCGGCCCCAACGGCCCCTCGATCCTGGCCAATTACATCCGGCTGGATGAGCTGAATGTAGACTGGATGATGGACTGCATCGCCCATATGCAGGCCCAGGGGCTGGAGACCATCGAGGCGACGCCTGCGGCAGAGGACGGCTGGGTTCAGACCGTCAGGGACCTGGCTGAGCGCACCCTCTATGTGCAGGCCGACACCTGGTACACCGGCACCAACATCCCGGGCAAACCCCGGGGCTTCAATGTCTATGCCGGCGGTCTCAATCGCTATGCGGAGATCTGCGCCACGGAGGCGGCGTCCGGCTATGCCGGCTGCAGCTTCGAGCCCGCCCGAACGCCCGTCGCAGGCTAGGGGCCGCAAACCCCACCTGACGGAGCCCGCCAGGTGGGCAAGTCCGCTAGCGTTTCAGGTGCGCATAGATGAGGTCGTCGGGATAGCGGCCGCCCACCGGCTGCCGGGCACCGAAGCGTTCCGGATGGGGCCCTGGGGTCGGCGCATTCTCCTCCACCCAGTCATAGATCACGGTGCGATCGGCGATCCGCCATTCCCCATTGCGCTTCTCGAACCAGTCCAGATAGCGGCCGCACATGTGCAGGGCGACCAGCTCACCCTGCGCATTGGGTTGCCGATGCAGGGCGGTGAAGGACGACTCCACCGCCGCCCCGCCGGCCTGGAAGGCGATCATGATATTGTGCACCTGATGGACACTGCGTTCGATGCCAGGCAGCACCTTCAGCGCCCAGTCCACGAACTCCGACGCCGTACCTTCGAAGGCGCCATGCCGGTCTCGGCCCTCGGGCCAGGCCACCGACCGCAGGGCCGCCTCATCCATGCGGTCGATCCCCCGGCAATAGCGATAGAGGCATTCGCGGATCATCTCGCGGTCCCAGAGTTCCTGGAGCGAAGGGGTGTCATTCATGGCTGTGGTTCCTCTTGGCAATTGGTCTTCAGGCCCAGGTCAGCTGGCGTCGCCGGCGTCGCCAAAGGCGCTCCAGCCCCCATCGATGCTCAAGGTCGCCCCTGTGACATAGCTGGCCTCAGGTGAGGCCAGAAACAGGATCGCGCGAGCCACCTCCTCAGGGGTTCCCAGCCGTCCCATGGGGGTCCGACGGATGACCGCCTCGAACGATGCCCGTCCGGCGTCTCGCAGGGCGAGCACGGCGGGGGTCTCGATATAACCCGGGGCGACGGTGTTGACCCGCAGGCCCGCCGACGCCCACTCACAGGCAAGGTTCCGCGTCATCATCATCAGCGCAGCCTTGGCCGCGCCATAGGCGTTGCGCCGGGGTTGTCCGGCGAGGCCCGCGATGGAGCCCAGATTCACGATGGCGCCGCCGGGTGCCATGACCCGAGCTGCGGCCTGGGCGACGATCAGGGCGCTCAGGAAGTTGGCCTCGAACACCTGGTCGAAGGCCTCGGCGTCCTGCTCCAGGGTCGGCTTGAAGACATCGGCCGAGCCCGCATTGTTGACCAGCACATCCAGCCGGCCCCAGCGGGCGAGCGCCGCAGCAAACGCCCGGTCCACCGCCGGCGGATCGGTGACATCCACCTCAGCCACCAGGTGATCGGCCCCCAGCACTTTGCCCAGGTCGCGCACGGCTTCGGGATCGCGGTCCAGGACCAGCAGATGATCGCCCCCTTGGCGCAGCTGATCCACGACGGCCCTGCCAATACCCCGACCCCCGCCGGTGACCGCGATCACCCTGGCCCCGGTCGAGGCTGGCGCGGTTGGGGCTGGCGCGGCCGGGGCAGGATGGCGGGAGGCTGGCCCCAGGCCGCCATAGACCGCATAGCCCCCGTCCACCACCAGGTTCGCCCCGGTGATATAGCCCTCGTCCAGGGCCATGAAGGCGATCGCCGCAGCGATCTCCTCGGCTTCCCCAAGCCGCCCCCACGGAATCCGCGCCTCAATATGGGTCGGATCCAGGCGGCCGAGATCGATCTGGCGCTGGACCATGTCGGTGCGGGTATAGCCGGGCGAGACGGCGTTCACCCGTACCCCGTGACGGGCCCACTCACAGGCCAGGGTGCGGGTCAGGGACAGGACCGCAGCCTTGCTCGCCCCATAGGCGGTGCGCAGGGGCAGGGCCACCAGCCCGGCCCCTGAGGCCAGGTTGACGATCGTCCCCGACCCTTGCGCCTGCATCACCCGAAAGGCCTCACGGGACGCCAGGAAAACGCCGCGGACATTGACCGCCATCAGCGCCCGGACGGCCTCGATCGGCTGGTCCAGGGTGGGCCGGGCTTCGGCGTCAGTGATCCCGGCATTGTTGATCAGAATGTCCAGGCCGCCGAACTGTGCCACCGCCTGGGCCACCGCCGCCCGCAGGTCAGCTTCCTGGGAGACATCGGTGCGCAGGGCACCGTGGTCGGGGCCAAGGCTCCTGTGCCGCTCGGCCAGCAGCTCGGCATTTCGGTCGGTCAGCAGCACCCGATGCCCAGCTGCGGCAAGGTGCTGCGCCGTGGCCCAGCCGATACCATCGGCCGCGCCGGTCACCATGACGGCCCGGGGTTCAGAGGTCTGCAGCTGGGACATGAGGGGCTCGCGCGAGACGGGCGAGGCGCCCAAGGGCCTGCCCAGTCTCATCAGGCTAGGCCGCCATGGGCCGGGCCAGGAGGCCCAGGGACGTTCTCCGGAAATATCTCCTATGTGATTCCGCCGGCTGGCTCGGGCCGGGCGCGCAGGCCCTGCGTCGCACAGGCTACTTCGACGGCAATGGGACGGATGTCCGCTGGTCAGGGAGCTTGGTGATGTCGAGTTTGAAGGTTGAGGTCGAGGACTTCGTGGCAACGGTCACCCTCGACAGCCCGCCGGTGAATTCGGCTAGCGTCGAGATGATGCTGGAAATCACCAGCCTGTTTGATTCCTTCAATGAGCGCACCGATGTGCGTGCCGTCCTGCTGACTGGCGCGGGTAAGGTGTTCTGTGCCGGGGCCGATCTGAAGAACCGTCCTGGCCCCGACGCGCCGGCTGGAACCACCTTTGCCCGCCAGCGCATGGCGCGCGAGATGAGCTGGTCGATGATCGAGTGCAGCAAGCCGATCGTCGCGGCCATCAATGGCGCGGCCCTGGGGGCTGGCCTGGGCATTGCCGCCAGCGCCGACATCATTGTCGCCTCCGAGCGGGCGGTCTTCGGCCTGCCGGAGATCGATGTGGGGCTGGCCGGCGGGGCCAAGCACACCCTGCGTTTCATTCCCTATTCCCTGGCCCGGCGGATGGTTCTGACCGGCTATCGCGCTACCGCCGAGGAGCTCTATCGTCGCGGTGCTATCGAGGCCGCTCTGCCCCACGAGGAGTTCCTCGACTATGCCCGCAACATCGCCCGTGAGATCGCCAGCAAGAGCCCCATGGCCATTGCCGCCGCCAAGGACAGCCTGACGGTCATCGACAATCTCAGCCTCCGCGACGGCTACCGCTACGAGCAGGGCAATACGATCAAGCTGTCCAGGAGCGAGGACGCCAAGGAGGCCGTTCAGGCCTTTATCGAAAAGCGTCCGCCCGTGTTCAAAGGGCGATAGGGGCGATGCCCCACGCCCGGCACGGGGAGGTCGAGCTTTACTACACGACGGTGGGACGCCGGGGCGACCCGTTGATCCTGCTGATCAGCGGAGCTGGTCGCCAGTCCATCGACTTTGGGGAGACCTTCTGCGGTCCCTTGGTCCAGGCCGGTTACCGTCTGATCCGTTTCGACTCCCGGGACACCGGTCGCTCGACGGGCTTTGCCGGCCCTTCGCACCTGACCGCGGTCTATGATGCGGTGACGGCCGGCGAGCCGCCGCCCCTGGTCTATGGCCTTGCGGACCTGGCGGCCGACGCTCTGGCGGTGCTTCGGGCTGAAGGGGTCGACCAGTTTCACATCATCGGCCGCTCCCTGGGGACCAGCGTCGCCCAGGCCCTGGCCCTCTCCGAAGGCGCGCGGGTGCTGTCCCTCTCACTGATCATGGCCTTCAGCCGCAGCATCGCCAGCGCGGTCACCCGGGAACGGATGCAAGCCCTGGAGGGCGAGGTCATCGCCGACGAAGCTGCCTATGTGGCTCGCCAGGTGCGCGCCGCAACCCTGACCGGCAGCCCGGCCTATCTGGACACTTAGCGGGTCGCACTGGAGGCCACCGAGGCGTTTCTCCGCGGCATCCACCCTGGTGGCGTGGCCCGACATTATGCGGTTGGATTGGCTATGCCTGACCTCAGGCCGGCGCTAAGCGCCTGCTCAGCGCCAACACTTGTGATCCACGGGGCCCTCGACCAGGTGATTCCCCGCGCCTTTGCCGAGGAGACGGCGGAGGCCATTCCTGGTGCCCGGCTGGTGATCCTGGAGGACATGGCGCACGATGGCCCGCCCGAGCTTGAGCGCCAATGGACCGGGTTGATCCTCGATCATCTGGGACAGGGCGCGGCCTAGGGTGCGCCCCATCAGCGGGCCTGACGCCACGGCAAAATCGTCTGATCAGCCGCTCTGGGTCTGCTGAACGGCCAAGCGGCGCAGGAGGTCGGACGGGGCCCCCGCCGTGATGCGTTGTCTGGCCCAGGCATTCAAGGTGGCGACAGCATGTCCCCCGTCGGTGCGGGCCATGAACAGGGGGCCGCCCCGCCAACGGGGGAACCCCAAGTCCCGTAGCCAGATGGCGTCCAGCACTTCGGGGCTAAGATCGGGGCGGGCTTCCAAAAGATGAGCTGCGCCGTTCATGGCGGCATAGAGGCAGCGTTCGGTGACCAGATCATCGGACAACTGACGACGCTGCAACCGCTGGAAGGTCGCTGAGGCCTGCAAGAGATCCTCGACCTCCGGCTCAAAGCCCTTGCGCCCGTCTGGACCACAACGGAACCAGCCCGGCGTGCCCACCCCTCCGGTCCGACCAGCGTCAGCCAGGAGGTCCAGGGTCGGTGAGTAGCTGCACCAATCCTCGCTCGTGGCCAGGGCACCATGACGGCTGAATACGACGCCCAGTCCCCGGCGATCAGAGGCGGTGAAGGGCCCTTCGCGGAAGCCAAAGCGGAGGAACACCCGGTCCAGCTGGGCTGGAGTCGCGCCCTCGTCCAGCAGGTGGATGGCTTCCCGCATCAGCGGCCAGAGCAGCTCGCTGGCCACCTCCAACCCCGGCGATCGGCGTCGGAGCAGAACCTCACCTCGGGCGGCGTAGACCAGAGCCTTGGCCTCCAGGGACTGTCCATAGGTCGCCTGCAGCTGTTCCAGCTCCACCACCGCGCGGCGGGGAGGCATTTGCATGGCGCATTCCAGCGCCCGCAGGCGGATCAGCGGGGCATCCCGTTGAGGGGCTTCGCGGCGCAGACGCACCCGGAGTCCATAGAGCTGGGCGGCGATGACCTCAGGCTCCACAGACCGGGCCCGCCGCAGGCGCGCGGCCTCGCCGACCTTGTCGATCATGGCCGGGATGTTCCGTGGGCTCAGGGCGTCAATGAGACCAAAGGCCTTGGCCTGTTCGGCGTCCCAGGTGGCGTCAAACACGCAGAGCTCTGCGGCCTGTTCCAGGTCCACAAGGGCGGTCAGCCGCATCAGGGAATGATAGCTCGGCAGGCGCCCGCAGCCTGCCGCCAGGTCGCCAAAAGTGGCCGCCGGCGCGGCGAAGCGGGCGGCGCAGGCCAGGGCCAGATCGAGGCCCGAGCCGGTGCAGGGTCCGCTGATCACGGCGATCACCGGCACGCCTGCCTCGGCGACAGCGGCGTAAACCTCCGCCAGATCTTTCGGGGACAACAGGGGCGGGACGCCCGCCGGGTCAGAAAACAACCGGCGGCCCTTCAGGACGATGGCGCGCACCGTCGGATCTGCAGCCCGCTCTTGAATGGCGTTGATGAAAGCGTCCCGATGCTCGGCGTCCCAGCGGCTTGGCGCGGGGCAATCGAGCCTGAGATCCACGACCGGGGCGTTCAGGGACGCGCGCGGTCGCAGGCGACCGATCACAGATGGGACAGTATCAGCGCGAGCGCTGAACTCACTCATTGGCTTCCTCCCCACCGGTTTGCTTGATGCAGGCCGCGCGGGGGCGGCTCTCCGGTTGTTCTCACAAACTGTGCGCACCCCATACTCGCACGGGTACAAATTGATGAAAGACCCTGCATTCACCCTCGCTTGAGTATCGCGTACGTGAAAAAGCCGCGCCGTGGGGCGGCCGTTGGGCACCTCCCGCCCCCCCGCCCTAAGGTCGGTTCGCTTCAATCAGCGAGTACCACCACCATGCAGGGCCTTATGCAGGACGCGCCTCTGACGCTGTCCTCCCTCCTCGATCACGCCGCACGTTTCCATGGGGACCGGGAGATCGTCTCAAAGTCCGCTGAGGCAACCCTCCGGACAAACTACCGGGACGTGAATGGACGGGCGCGCCAGTTGGCGGGTGCCCTGCGTCGGCTGGAGGTGAAAACAGGAGATTGCGTGGCCAGTCTGGCCATGAACACCAGTCGCCATATCGAGCTTTATTATGGGGTCACAGGGGCGGGTGCAGTGCTCAACACCGTCAACCCCAAGCTGTTTCCAGAGCAGATCAAGTTCATCGTCAGCCATGCCGAGAACACCTACGTCTTCTTCGATCCGGCGTTCGGCCCCTTGCTGGAGGCGCTGGCACTCGAGCTGACCGGGGTTCGAGGCTATGTCTGCCTGGCCGACGCAGCGGGAACACCGGCGTTCAATCTGCCCAACCTGACCAATTATGAGGACCTCATCGGATCCGAGGACGTCGCCAGTCCCTGGACCGAGGTCGCTGAGTCGGCCGGGGCCATCCTCTGCTACACCTCAGGCACCACAGGCGATCCCAAGGGCGTTCTTTACAGCCATCGCTCCCTGGTCCTGCATGCCTTCACGGTCCTGTCGGCGGACGGCATGGCGCTGTCGACCCGCGATGGCGTCCTCCTGGTCACGCCGCTCTTTCATGTCAACGCCTGGGGCATTCCGTTTGCAGCGGCCATGTGTGGGGCACGGTTGATTCTGCCTGGCGCGGCTCTGGACGGCGAGAGCATCTTCAACCTGATGCGGGCAGAAAGATGCACCTTCAGCCTCGGCGTGCCGACGGTCTGGCTGGGCTTTCTGGACTTCATCGCCGCCCACAGGGAACGGCTTGATCTATCTGGGCTGGCTCTGGAGCGGGTGCTCGTCGGCGGCTCGGCGGCGCCGCGTAGCCTGATTGAGCGGTTCGACTACATGCTCGGCGTCTATGTGATCCACGCCTGGGGCATGACCGAGACCAGTCCGCTGGCCACCATTGGAACGCCCTTGCCCGAACACGCCCAACTGGATGCCCAGAGTCGTTACGATATCCAGATGCTACAGGGGCGCGCCATCTATGGAGTCGATCTGCGGATCGTCGACGGGGAGGGCACCGTGCTGGCCCATGACGGGATCGCCGCCGGCGACCTGCAGGTGCGGGGGCCTTGGGTGGTCCAGCGCTACTTCAAGGCACCTGCACCGGCCTGCGACGCCGACGGCTGGTTTCCCACCGGCGACGTGGCCAAGATCCATCCCAATGGCTATCTGCAACTGACCGACCGCTCCAAGGACATCATCAAGTCCGGCGGGGAGTGGATTTCTTCCGTCGATCTGGAGAACGCCGCCATTGCGCACCCCGATGTGCGCGAGGCGGCCGTGATCGGGGTTCCCCACCCCAAGTGGCAGGAGCGACCGATCCTGCTGGTGGTGGCGGCACCGGCGGCGACCCCGCAGCGGGACGACATTCTGGCGTTCCTGGCCGCACGCGTGGCCAGGTGGCAGGTGCCTGATGATGTGATCGTCGTGCCTGCTCTGCCGCATACGGCCACGGGCAAGCTGCTCAAGAGCGCCTTACGGGAAACCTACCGGGATCATCTCTCGAAGGACGACGGCGAGTCCTGACCCTGTCTGACCCCACGTCGGAGGGTCTCAATGATGGTCTTCGGCCTCTGACCAGGTCTCGGTGTTCAAGGCCTGCAGGCCACGCTCGTACGCCGCCACCCCGGCCCGCATCATTTCCAGGATCTCGGTCTTTTTGCGGGCGATGCGGCTGTTGAGGCCGCCCACGCCCAAGGTGAGCTGCACCCCCCGAGGGGTGGTGGGGAGGGGCATGGCTATGGCGGCGGCATTGGGGAAGGGGAAGGCCGCCAGCAGGCTGTAGCCTTCACGCCGGATCCAATCGAGCTGGGTCTGAAGCTGGGGGATATCAATCCGGTCGCTCGCGCCGCCCAGGTAGGCGTTGATATGGCGGCACAGCTTATCCACCGCCTTGGGCGGCATCTGGCTCATCAGAACCAGTCCAGCTGGGGAGTGGGGAAGCACCCGCATCGTGCCTTCGGTGATGGCAATCTTGTGCGGATGACTCGGCTGCAGGATCCGCAGGTGCTGGATGAAGATGTCATTCTGCGAGGAGATGACCACCGTCTCATTGGTCTGCTCAAAGATGGTGTTGAGCAGGCGGTCGATGTCCCCGGCACCAAACAGGTGGTGATTGACCCAGTCCCCCAGGGCGGCCACACGGGGGGTCGGAAAATAGGTTCGGCTGGCGCGGTCATAGTTGAGGTAGCCCAGCACCACCATGCTCTTGAGCAGGGTCGTGGTGCTGGACTGCGGATAGCCGAGCTTCTCAAAGATATAGGTCAGCCGTAGCGGCCGGCGCTGTTCTTGAAACAGTTCCAGGACTTCAAGGGTCCGGGCAGACGATTTGATTGGGTCTCGGCGCATCGCAGTTCCTGTCACAGGGCTGGCGGACTCTCTACGACAACCTGACCTAAGGCTGATTACAGACCCCTGTCGAGAGCGCCGGTCCACTGGGCTGGCAGCTTCCAGAGCTGAAAATGCCCGTCCTTGCCGCCCGCAGGAAGGCTCCACGTCCCTGCCTTGGCCCAACCTTTGTCTGTCGATGGAGGGAGGACCTGCCTTGCGTCCCACGGGCGGGGTTTATTCCAATTGAGATATTCGAGGTCGAGCGTGAGCTTGAGTGGGAGGTGGAGTGCAGATCGGCGAGTTGAGGAGTGCGGACGTCAATCTGGGCGCTCGCCTGAACCGCAAAACAGTCGCCGCTAAGAAGCCTCTGAGGGGGAAACATCATGTACACCGCGCCTAAGCTGCGCCGGGTCGCTCTCGCCGCCAGCGCCTCTACTCTAACGTTGCTCCTCGCCGTGCCTGCTGTGGCCCAGACGGCTGCGGCGAGTCCTGAGCCCGCCTTCCTCGAGGAACTGGTGGTCACCGCCCAGCGGCGTGAAGAACGCCTGCAGGATGTCCCGATCTCGGTCTCGGCCTTCTCGCAGGACACCCTGCAGGCCCAGGGGATCGTCGGTGGTCCGAGCCTGCAACTGGCCGTGCCCAACGTCACCTTCGCCAAGAGCTATTACAGCGGCTACAACTTCCAGATCCGCGGGATCGGCACCAAGCAGACCTCGGTGACCGGCGACAGCTCCACTGGCGTGCACTTCAATGGCGCACCGCTCACCGCCAACCGGCTGTTCGAAGCCGAGTTCTTCGACGTGGAACGGGTCGAAGTGTTGCGCGGTCCGCAGGGCACCCTTTACGGACGCAATGCCACGGGCGGTGTGGTCAATGTCATCAGCGCCCGTCCTACCGGCGAATTCGAGGGCATGCTTCGGGCCGAGGTGACCAACTTTGACGGTCGCAAGCTGGTCGGCATGGTCAATATCCCCCTGACCGAGCAGCTGGGTCTGCGCCTGGCAGGCACCACCCTCAACCGCGATGGCTTCGTCAAGAACCTCGGCACCAACCGCATGGTTGACGACCGTGATCTCTATTCCATCCGCGCCAGCCTGCGCTGGCAGCCGACCTCGACTCTGGATGTGAACCTGGCCTGGCAGCACTTCGAGGAAGAAGACAGCCGCCTGCGGACCGGCAAGGCCCTCTGCACCCGTGACAATGGCCCCAGCCGGGTTGGTGCCACCGCCGTCACAAACGCCGTGGTCCGCGGCTTCCTGAGCCAGGGCTGCGCTGATGCTTCGGTCTATACCGACGCGGCCTATGGCACCCCCAACTCCCTGGCCTCGCTCTATGGCATCATCGCCTTCGCCCGTGGCCTGACCACCGGCGATCTGTACGGCAATGTGCAGCCTCGGGATCTCAGCGTTATCGACTCCGCCGTCGACCCGACCTATCGGGCGCGGGAGGATGTCTTCACCCTCAACGCCGACTGGCAGCTGAACGACAATCTGCAGTTCAGCTCGCTGACCGCCTATTCCGAAGGCCGGCTCTATGCCGGTCAGGAAGAAAACCGTTTCAGCGCCGCCATTCCGTTCAACAGCACGCCGCTGGCGCCGGGCGGGGTGATCAATGACCCGCAGCTGGGTTCCACCAACCGTCTGATCATCGCCGACGAAATCCAGACCCCCTCGCGCCAGTGGAGCCAGGAATTCCGGCTTCAGTCGAGCTTCGAAGGGCCGCTGAACTTCAGCCTCGGTGCCCTGGCCCTGCGTTATGACGTGGTGCAGAACTTCTACATCTTCTCCAACGCCTTCACCTATGCGGCCCTGGCCGCCAACGGCGGCGCGCCCTGCGCCCTGAACAGCAGCTGCGTCTACATCAATCCCTCGCGGGAGCTGAACCTCGACGGGCGGGGCAACTATCTGAGCCATCAGCCCTACCACCTGGACTCCAATGCGGTGTTCGGTGAGGTCTATTATGAGCTCAGCCCCGACCTGAAGCTGACCGGGGGTCTGCGCTACACCGAGGACAAAAAGACCCTCGACAACTATCCCGTCCGGTTCCTGACGCCCGGCAGCGGCTTCCCCCGGGGGACGCCGCCGTCGATCACGGCGGAATTCAAGGAGATGACCGGGCGCGTGGGCTTCGACTGGAAGCCGCAGCTGGGCTTCACCAACGACACCCTGCTCTATGCCTTCTATTCCCGCGGCTATAAGGGCGGTGGTCCGAACAATATCGGCCAGGTCGCCACCCTGCGGGCCACCTACGACCCGGAGTTCGTCAACGCCTGGGAAGTCGGCACCAAGAACACCCTGCTGGATGGTCGAATGACCTTCAACGCGGCGGCGTTCTACTATGATTACAAGGGCTATCAGGTCTCGAAGTTCGTGAACCGCATCTCCGTGACGGAGAACATCGACGCCGAGATCTTCGGGGCCGAGTTCGAGGTGATGTGGGAGCCCATCGATAACCTCCGCCTGAATGGCTCCCTGGGTCTGCTTGAGACCAAGATCCTCAACGGCGAGTCCATCGATCCCTTCAACCGGACAAGCCGGAACCCCAATCTCACCTTCGTGAAGACCTCCGGGGCGGCCGGCTGCACCGTGCCGACCACGGCCCTGGCCAATCTGGTCAACGTCATCCAGCAGGGGCCAGGTGCCCCCACGGTGGCCGGGGTCTCAGGCAATGCCGCGGCCATGCTGGGCGTCTGCTCGGGGGCCTTCGCCACCTCGTTCGGGGTCACCCCCACCGATGGCATTCCAGCCCAGCTGGCGGGCAACGAACTCCCGGGCTCGCCGCCCTGGACTGTCTCCCTCGGCGCTCAGTACACCATGGCGCTGCCCGGCGGCTGGGAAGCCACTGCGCGCGGGGACTACTTCCGCCAGGGCGACTCTCATTCGCGGGTGTTCAACACGCCTCTGGATGAACTGCGCGGCTGGGAAAACGCCAACATCTCCTTGCGTGTGGTGAGCGAAGACCGCGGCCTGGAGTTCGAGGCCTTTGTCCGCAACGTCTTCAACGACCGCTCGATCACCGATGTGTTCCCCGTGGACGAGGCCCTGGCCTTGATGCCCAACGCGGTGTTCACCGAGCCCCGCATCATCGGGGTGGCGATCCAGCAAGCCTTCTGACCGACCTCCCTTGGTCTTCCCACTTCGCGCGGCGATCCCTGATCGCCGCGCTTTTCTTTGGGCGGTATGCCGGAGGCCCCACGGACCATCACATCGGTGATGTTGGCGGGGCGACCATGCCCAATCGGCGCCCGCTGACCAGCCTCGGTACGATCACCGCCATCAGCATTCGCAAGGGGGAGACAATCATGGTCGGTCGACTGCAAGGGCGCTCAGCCGTCATCACGGGGGCCTCCCGGGGGCTTGGCAAGGCTGCGGCCGATCTCCTGGCGTCCGAGGGCTGCGCGGTGGCGCTGATCGACCTCAAGGCCCATTGGGCCCAGGCCGCTGCCGACGAGATCACCGCGGCGGGCGGTCGCGCCATCGGCCTCGGCTGCGATGTCTCTGACCGCGACGCCTTCAAAGGCGCGGTGGATGAAGCCGTGCAGGCCTTCGGGCGCCTGGACGTGCTGGTCAACAACGCCATGTGGAACCTCTATGAGGCCGTGCCGGACATCAAACCGGAGACTGTGGACCGCATGGTCTCCGTGGGCTTCTCAGGGGTGATCTGGGGCATCCAGGCCGCCGCCGAGCACATGAAGGCTGGCGGCGGTGGCTCCATCGTCAACATTGCCTCGGTCAGCGCCCTGCTCGGCATGCCCAATGGCCTGGTCTATTGCGGGGTCAAGGCAGGCGTCACCGGCATCACCCGCGCCGCCGCCGCCGAGCTTGGGCCCCACAAGATCCGCGTCAATGCGGTGGCACCTTCTACGGTCGACACCGAGGGCGTCCGCCGGGTGGTCTCGGCCGAGCGCATCCAGGACCGCATTCTGCAGACCCCCCTGGGCCGCCTCGGCTCCACAGAGGATATCGCCAAGGCCGTGCGCTACCTGGCCTGTGATGACAGCGATTTCGTCACCGGCCAATTGCTCACCGTCGACGGCGGTCTGGCCAATTCCCTCTCATAGGGAAAGCCGCAGCAGGGCGTCAGGCGGGGCCCAGGTCGTGGCCCCGCCTGCCCCTCACGCTTGCGCTCAGGCCGCCTGGCGGCTCAGCTCGGCCAGGCGCGTGCGGTGGTGGTCGGCATTGCCAAAGGCCATGTCGATCATGATCAGGCGTTTCAGGTAGTGGCCGATGGCCAGTTCCTCGGTAAAGCCCACCCCCCCGTGCAACTGGATGGCCTGGCGGCCGACGAACAGGCTGGTCTGGCTGACCCGGGCCTTGGCCGCAGCGATGGTCCGGCTGCGTGCGGGCTCCGCCCCCGATAGGGACAGGGTGGCCAGATAGGTCATCGAGCGGGCTTCCTCGCAGGCGATGGCCATGTCGACGATACGGTGCTGCAGCGCCTGGAAGGCACCGATCGGCTGGCCAAACTGCGAGCGGGTGCGCAGGTAGGACAGCGTCATGTCATAGGCCGCCTCCATGGCCCCCAGGGCCTCGGCCAACCGGGCCACGACGCCCGCATCAATGGCCTGGGCCAGTCTCGCTGACCCCTGGCCGATCTCGCCCAGCAGGGCGTCCTGCCCCAGGGTGACGCCCTCCAGCCGCAGGCGGGCATTGACCCGGTTGTCCATGGCGCGGCTGGGCTCCACCACCAGACCGGGCGTGTCGGCCGAGGCCAGGAACAGGCTCACCCCATCGGCGTCTCCCACGGCGCCCGAGGTGCGGGCCGGGATGACGAACCCGTCGGCCACGCCCCCGTCGAGGACATGGCTCTTGACGCCGTCCAGACGGAAGCCGCCAGGGGTGGCCTCGGCCCGGGTGGCCACATGGTTGAGGTTGAAGCGGCCGTCCGGCTCGGCGTCGGCCACCGAGACCATGGCCTCGCCGGCCCCGATCGCTGCCAGGAGCTCTGACGCCCGAGGACCAGCCTCTCGCAGCAGCTGCGGGGCGATGACACAGCTGGAGACAAAGGGCTCCAGCATCAGATGACGGCCCAGGGCCTCGCAGATCACCATGGTCTCCACCGGGGTGGCGTCCAGTCCGCCCAGATCCTCCGGCACATTGAGCGCCAGCCAGCCGAGCTCGGCCATATTGGCCCAGCTCTTTCGCTCGAAGGCCTCCCCCCGGGCGATTCTGGCGCGCCAGGCGGTGAAGACGTGGTGTTCGGCCCCATAGCGACGGGCGCTGTCCTGCAGCATCTGCTGCTCAACGGTGAGATTGAAGTCCATGTTTGGCCTCAGAGTCCCAGGGCGCGCCGGGCGATGATGTTGCGTTGAATCTCGTTGGAGCCGCCGTAGATGCTGGTGACCCGTGAATAGAGCATGCCCTTGGCCGCCCAGGGGTCCGGACCCGGCAGGGGGGCGTTGTTCACCGCGCCGAAATGCATGGCGTCATAGCCCTGCAACTCGGTCCAGAACTCGGTGACCTCCTGCAAAAGCTCAGACCAGCGGACCTTGATCATCGAGGCGCGGGGGCCTGAATCCTGACCCGAGGCGGCTTCAGCCATGGTGCGCATGACCATGCCTTCCAGGGCCATGACCTCAAGCTCCAGCTGGGCCAGCCGGTCGGCGATGCGGGGATCGTCCAGCAGGCAGCCTTCGCCGACCCTGGCGGTGGCCGCCGCAGCCCTCGCACCGCGCAGCTGTTGGGCCAGCCGGGTGGTGGTGGCCGCTGTGACCCCGCGCTCGCGGTCCAGCAGGACCTTGCCATAGCCCCAGCCCTTGCCCTCTTCCCCCAGCAGGGCTGTCACCGGCAGGCGGACCGCGTCGAGGAAGACCTCGTTGGTGTGGTGGATCTCGTCCATGGTCACCACCGGGCGGACGGTGATGCCCGGGGTGTCCATGTCCACCAGAAACAGGGAGATTCCCGCCTGTTTGCGGGCGTCCGGATCGGTGCGCGCCAGCAGGAACATCCGGTTGGCCACATGGGCGTAGCTGGTCCAGGCCTTCTGGCCGGAAATGACATAGTGATCCCCGTCGCGGACGGCCCGGGTCGACAGGGAGGCGAGGTCCGAGCCAGCGCCGGGCTCGGAATAGCCCTGACACCACCAGTCGTCCCCGGTGATGATGGCCGGCAGGTACTTGGCCTTCTGAGCCTCGCTGCCGAAGGTGAAGATGATCGGGCCGATCAGCTCCAGCCCCTGGTGGAACTGCACCGGGGCATCGGCCTTGGAGGCCTCGGTCTCGAAGATATAGAGCTGGGTCGGATCCCAGCCGGTGCCGCCATACATCTTCGGCCAGGATGGGGCCCCCCAGCCCCGCGCATGGAGCAGCTTCTGCCAGGTCACAAACTCGGCCGGCTCCAGGCGCATGCCGGCCCGCACCCGGGCCTTGAATGACTGTGGGGTGTTTTCCACGAAGAAGGCGCGAACCTCGTCGCGGAACGCCTGCTGCTCGGGGGTCAGATCTAGGTTCATGATGTCCAGGGGGTCAAAGATGGCAGCGGGTTTCAGCAATCCCGCCTACCCCAAGGCCGGAATAGGCCATGAGGCGTCCGGCCCCGTCGTCGGCGCTTACGAGCCGTCCGCCGCTGTCGGAGATGGAGGTCACAAAGAGCGTCTTGAGGTCCTCGCCGCCGAAGGCCGGGCAGGAGGGAAAGGGGACGGGGGAGTCCAGAATCTGGTCCAGCTGTCCGTCGGGGGCAAAGCGGGCGATCTTCTGTGCCTGGACCAGGGCGACCCATAGGAAGCCCTCGGCGTCGACCGTGGCCCCGTCTGGGGCACTTCCCAGGCCGCTGGTGTCGATCAGGTCGCGGCGGGTGCCCAAGGCACCGGTCTCTTGGTCATATTCATAGGACCAGACCAGGTTGCGCAGGCTGTCGGCGAAATAGAGCACATCGCCGGCCGGGCTGAAGCAGATGCTGTTGGAGATCGCCACAGGGTCGGTGGGCAGAACCTGATAGGTCTCGCCGCCGCTGAAGCTGAACAGCTTTCCAATCGGGTTATCGTGGCCCATCACCAGGGACCCGGTGATGTAGCGGCCCCGGCGGTCGGTCTTGCCGTCGTTCAGCCGCTCTCCGTCCACCAGTTCGACGGGCCTGACGATCACCTGGCAGGTGCCGGTGGCGAGGTTCAGCCGGTAGACGCCGTCGGCCAGCCCCGCCAATAGCTCGCCCGGCTGACCCAGGACAATGCTGCCCACCCGGTCAGGCATCGGGATGGCCCGCTGGTCTCCCGTGGCGGGGTCATAGCGCCAGACACAAGGGGCGACGGAATCGACCCAATAGAGGAGCTTGGCCTGGGGGTCCCAAAGGGGGGACTCCCCCAGCTTGCATCGGCTGTGGCCGATGATGGTCGCGGTGGGGCTCATTGGGCCACCTCCTTTGGCGTCCGGTTGCGGGCTTCGCGCGGCCGCAGGCTGGCCCCCCGGTTGGCCAGGAAAAGCTCACCGCTGACAGCACCCGCAGCGGGCGAAAGCAGGAACAGGGTCAGGTCGGCCACCTGAGCCAGATGGATTTCAGGCGGGATGCGGCTCTGGTCATCGGCAAGGTCTGTGGCCACCACATTGGCCCGCAGGCCTCGCCCCATGGTCTCCAGGGCCAGGGCGCGCATCAGGCCGGCGACTGCCCCGGAGAAGGCCGCCTCATGGGTGCCGCCCCAGGTCCCCAGGTGTCCGCGATGGCCCACATAGACCACCGCCCCGCCGTCGATTACCGCGGGCGACAGGACCCCCAGGGCATCGAACAGGTCGAGGAATGGCCCAAGGCCAGCTTCCAGATCGGCGTCATCAATCTGCAGGAAATCTGCCCTCGCCTGCGGCGGGGGGGCCACCACCACCAGGCCCGCCAGGGGCGACTGGGCGACCTGCGCCACGGCCTCAGGATCAGCAAGGCTGATCTGGGCGCTAACCTGGCCAGAGGCCGCCAGGGCCTGCAGGATCGCCAAGGCTACGGGGCCTTCGCCGGCCACGATGATCTGCGGCTGATCCGGGGTCATAGGGGGGGAACTCCCAGGGCCTTGCCCCCGTCGGCGAGCAGCACCTGGCCATTCAGAAAGGCGGTGTCTGGCCCCACCAGGGCGGCGACCAGCGCGGCAATGTCTGTTGGGCTGGCCGCATCTCCGGTGGGCTCCAGGCGCTTCAGCGCTCCGAGCATGTCGCCGAAGTCTTCGATCATCCGGGTGCCCACCAGCCCCGGCGCGACCGCATTGACCCGGATGCCCCGCCAGCGAAGCTCCACCGCCATGGCCCGGGTCATGGCCACCACCCCGGCCTTTGAGGCGACATAGTGCGCCGCGCCAGCTCCCCCCAGATAGCCCCGCGAGGCCAGGTTCACGACCCGGCCGCCGGCCGTCATCTTACGCACCGCCTCCTGGGCAACCTTGAAGGCGCCCAGCAGATTGATCTCCATCACCCGGGCGCACTCGGCGCGGTCCACCTCAGGAATGGGATCTAGGACCCCGCTGACGCCGGCATTGTTGACCAGCACGTCCAGGGCATCGACGCCGTCGAGCACGGCGCGGATGGCTGTCCGGTCCCGGCAGTCGAGCACTTTTGCGTCCACCGGCAGTCCCGCCGCGCGCCAGGCCTGCGCGGTCTGCGCCAGGGTGGCGGCGTCGGCGTCGACGGCCAGCACATAGAACCCGTCAGCGGCCAGCCGCTCGACGATGGCGCGGCCGATGCCCTGGGCCGCACCGGTGACAAATGCGAGTTCTGGAGCGAGTTCGGGGGCGAGTTCGGGCAAGTCCCGGTCCTCTTCTGTGGTCGTCCCACAAGAGCGGGAATCCCCATCCCTGCGGACTCTCCCCTGGCTCAGGGCACGCTAATCACAGTTGTGATGTGGCTTATGAAAGGGTCTGCAGGGCTGCCCGGGAAAAGCCCACCAGCTGGTCATTCTGGCCGTTCTGCACCTTGGCCACCCATTGCGGATCAGCCAGCAGCGCCCGGCCGATGCCCACCAGATCAAAGTCTCCCCGGGCCAGCAGGGTTTCCAGCCGGTCCAGGGCGCTGGCTTCGGAAATGTCCTGACCCTCCCGCAGGGAGGCGACCACGTCCGAGCCCAGACCCACAGAGCCCACGGTCATCACCGGGCGTCCGCCGAGCTTTCGGGTCCAGCCGGCCAGGTTCAGGTCAGAGCCCCCGAACTCCGCATCCCAGAACCGCCGCTGAGAGCAGTCAAAGATATCAACCCCGGCATCCACCAGCGGCTCCAGGAACGCGGCCAGATCCTCCGGCGTGGCAAACAGCCGGGCGCTGTAGTCCACCTGCTTGAACTGAGAGAACCGGAACAGGATCGGGAAGCTCGCGGTGGTGGCCCTCCGACAGGCCCGCACCACCTCGGTGGCGAAGGTCAGCCTGCGCTGGAAGTCGCCCCCATACCGGTCGGTCCGGGCATTGGTCGGTGCCCAAAGGAACTGGTCGATCAGATAACCGTGGGCGCCGTGGATCTCGATCCCGTCAGCGCCGATCTCCAGGGCGGCCCGGGCTGAGCGGGCATAGGCGGCGATGATGTCGGCGATCTGGCGCTCGGTGGCCGGCTCACCGAACGGGGCACCGGGCTGGTAAATTCCGGACGGCGAGACCGAGGGCAGATCCGGCGAAGGCGGAGTCTCCGTCAGGCTGCGATGGCCGCCCACATGCCAGAGTTGCGGAATAAACGCGGCCCCGGCGGCCTTTACCTGGGCGGCGATGTCCCGCCAGACGGGCAAGGCGTCCCCGTAGAAGATCGGGATATCGGCATGGTCCACCGCCACCGGATGGTCGATGGCCACGCCCTCGGTGATGATGGCGCCGACCCCGGCCTCTGCCCGGCGGACATAATAGGCCGCGACTTCGGCTGTGGGGATGCCCCCTGGCGAGAAGCGCCGGGTCATGGGCGACATCACGGTCCGGTTGCGCAGCGCCAGGCCAGCGACGGTGACGGGATCAAAGAGGGTCGCGGCCACAGGCATTCCTTTCGTTGCGGACGCGCCACCTTGGCGCCCCCGCCCTGGCCGTGGCCCTGCCCCAGACGGGGCCCCGGCAAAATCATGTGCGTGATGACGCTGCGCCTATCACCCACGTGATTTCTCGTTGCTGCGGAGGTGGTGGGCCGGGGGCGCCCGAGGGGTCCGGTAGAACGGACTGACGATCCTCGGAGCCTGATATGGACTGGAATTACGGAGACATCCTGGACGCCGTCGCACGGGTTGTGCCGCCGGACCGTCCCGCCCTGATCTGGGGCGATGACATCGTCACCTGGGCGGACTTCGACCGGCGCACCAATAATGTCGCCGCCAAGCTGGTCGACCTGGACTTCAAGCCAGACGATCGCATTGCGATCCTCTGCCGCAACCACCCGGCCTATATGGAATTCCTGGTGGCCGGGGTGAAGGCGCGGCTGCTGACGGTCAATCTGAACTACCGCTACACCGCCGAGGAGATCGCCTACGTCCTCAAGGATTGCGGGGCCACCGGCCTTTTCTACCAGGACTCCTATGAGCCGCTGCTGCCGGCCCTGCGCGCGTTGCTGCCCTCGGTGGCGACCTGGGTGCGTATCGAGTCTGACCGCAAGTCCGCTCCGGCGGGTGACGGGGTGTTGAGCTATGAGGCCATGGCCACGGCCGGTGAGGGTGCCCCTCTGACGATCAAGCGCTCCTGGCAGGACGGCTACCTGCTCTACACGGGGGGCACCACGGGCAAGCCCAAGGGGGTGCACTGGCCCCTGGGCCAGGCCCGCCGGGTTCAGCTGGAATCCCCGCTGATCCTCAAGGTGCCGACCTCCATGGAGGAGCACGCCGAGATGGTGCGCGCCAATCCTGCGCCCAGCCGGATCATTCCGGCCTGTCCGCTGATGCATGGCTCCGGCAGCAATGCGGCCATGGGCGATCTTCTCAATGGCGGCACGGCCATCATCCTCACCCAGGATCGTTTCGATGCCGATGAGCTCTGGCGGGCTGCCGAGCGCCATGGTGCCACCCGGGTGGCCATTGTCGGCGACGTGTTTGCCAAGCCGATGCTGAAAGCCCTGGAGGACAATCCCGGCGGCTATGATCTGTCGACCATGAAGGCGATCAGTTCCGCCGGCCTGACCTGGACCAAGGAGGTCAAGGAAGGCCTGGTGCGCCAGCTGCCCCAACTGAGCCTCGTGGACATCCTGGGCGCCTCGGAAGCCTCTGGCCTGGGCTACTCGGTGGCCAAGGCCGGTCATGTGCCCGAGACCGGTATCTTTGACGCCGCCCCCAGCACTGTCCTGATCGACGCCGACAGCGGAACCGTTTTGCCCAAGGACCAGCCGGTGGAGGGCTTCCTGGCGCGCAGCGGTCCCATGGCCCTGGGCTATTATGGGGATCCCGACAAGACGGCGGCCACCTATCGGGTGATTGATGGCGTCCGTTACGCCGTGCCCGGGGACTTCGCCCGCTGGCTGCCGCCCAATCAGTTCATGCTCATCGGGCGGGGCAACCTCTCCATCAACACCGGCGGCGAGAAGGTCTTCCCTGAGGAGGTCGAAGAGGCGCTGAAGCTGCAGCCCGGAGTCATCGACGCCCTGGTGGTGGGTCGGCCTGACGAGAAGTGGGGCAAGATCGTCGTGGCCATCGTCAAGGCCGATGCCGCCTTCAACGAGGCCGAGGTCCGGCGGGGCCTGTCCCAGTCGCTCTCCAGCTACAAGCATCCCAAGACGTTCATCTTCGTCGACGAGGTGCCCCGGCACGAGAGCGGCAAGGCCGACTACCGATCCGCCAACGCTCTGGCGGTGGTCTGACCCTGGAGAGGGGCAGGGCCAGGCGCCGGTCGCCTGGCCCGGTTCCTCACATGCGTGATGTTTGGTCTGGCCGGCCTGCTGGCTTGGACCCCTGGGGACCCACCCCGGAAACTGCCTGGGAACCACTTCGCGGAGACCCCCGATGACCACGGCCACCCCTTCCAGCATCCTTGATCAAAAGCGCTACGACGTGATCGTGGTCGGCGCCGGATTTGGCGGGATGTACGCCGTTCACCGCTTCCGGGAGATGGGACTCTCCGTCCTGGGGGTTGAGGCTGGCGGCGATGTGGGCGGGGTCTGGTACTGGAACCGCTATCCGGGCGCCCGCTGCGACCTCATGAGCCTGGACTATTCCTATTCCTTCTCGCCGGAGATCGAGCAGGCCTGGACCTGGACAGAACAGTTCGCCGCCCAGCCGGAAATCCTGGCCTATGCCAACTTTGTGGCCGACCGTCTGGCCCTGCGCGATCTCTATGCCTTCAATACCCGGGTGGTCCGCGCCGACTTCATTAAAGCGCGCAATCTCTGGCGCCTGGAACTGGACCAGGGTCAGGTTCTGGAGACGACCTACTGCGTGATGGCCACCGGCCCCCTGTCCATCCCCAAGGGTGTGCCCTTTGAAGGTGCCGCGGATTTCCAGGGCGAGATCTATCTGGCCGCCAAGTGGCCCCAAGAGGAGGTCAGCTTCGCCGGCAAGCGGGTCGGTCTGGTGGGCACCGGCTCCACTGGCATCCAGATCGTCCCAGAGGTCGCCAAGACCGCCGCCGAACTGGTGGTCTTCCAGCGCACCCCCAGCTTCACCATGCCCATGCGCAATGTGCCCATCGATCCGGACTACGCCGCCGAGATCAAGCGCAACTATGCCGGCATGCGCCAGGGCGCGCGCAACAGCGCCATTGGTGGGGTGCGTCCCCAGTCCACGCGGCCGTTCTTCAGCGTGGCCCCGGCCCAGCGTCTGGCCTTGATGGAAGACGCCTGGAAGCAGGGTGGGCTGGCCTTCCTCGGTACCTTCGCCGATCTGCTGACCAATGCTGAGGCCAATGAACAGGTAGCTGAGTTTGTGCGCGGCAAGATCAGCGAGGTGGTCAAGGACCCCGAGACCGCCGAGAAGCTCAAGCCCCGCGGCTACCCGATCTTCGCCCGCCGGCCGTGCCTGGACACCGGCTATTACGAGGCCTTCAACGCCCCCCATGTGCGGCTGCACGACTGCCTGAGCGATCCCATTGATCGCCTGTCGCCAGCGGGGATCAAGACGGCGGCCGGGGAGGTGGAACTGGACGTGCTGATCTTCGCCACCGGCTATGACGGGCTGACCGGCGCTCTTCTGAACCTGGAGGTCACCGGCCGCGAGGGGCTGAGGTTGCGCGATGTCTGGCAGGACGGTCCGGTTTCGCACCTGGGCCTGATGGTCGCGGGCTTCCCCAACTTCTTCACCGTCGCAGGTCCTAATGGACCCGCCGCCCTGGCCAATCTGATCCTGCTCGACCAGCAGAATGTGGACTGGATCGTCGAGGCGATCGAACACATGCGCCGCCACCAGCTGACGGCCATGGAGCCCAGCCCCGCGGCTCAGGAGGCCTGGCTGGAGACCATTCAGGCCCTGGCCCAGCTGACCCTCGTGAGCAAGGCCAACACCTGGTACACCGGCGGCAACATCGCCGGGAAGCCCCGGGGCCTCAGCATGTATACCGGCGGGTATCTGCGCTATGCCGAGGCCTGTCGCCTGGCGGCGGAAACCTACGACGCCTTCCAGTTCCAGAGCCTGGCGAAGCCGGCCGAAAAGCGGGCGTCGGAATTGGCTCAATAGGGCCCTTTCGACGCCGAAATGCGCACATAACAGCTCGAAATACCCCCCCCGTTTCAGGGGCCTTGACGGGTCAGGTGGGCATAGAGCGGGTCGTCTGGGAACCGTCCACCGTTCAGGAGCGGGCTCCGGCCAGGGGTCGGCACCCTCCGCTCGAACCAGTCATAGACCACCAGTCGCCGGGCGATCCGCCACTCACCATTGCGGGCCTCGAACAGGTCGAGATAGCGGCCGCACAGATGGTCCACCACCAGCCCCGCCTCAGGATCGCGCCGTCGCTGCAGGGAGGTGAACAGGGCCTCTGTCACCGCCTGGTCCCCCCGCAGGTCGATCATGACATTGCTGATCTGGTGGGCGCAGGCCTCGAAGCTGTCGCGCAGCTTCAACCCCCATTCGACAAAGGCGTCTGCGGTGCCATCGAAGCTGGCATGACGCTCGGTGGCGTCGGGCCAGTAGACCGAGCGCAGCAGGGCCTCATCGGCCCGGTCCACTGCCCGGTGATAGCGAGCAAGGCAGGCCCGGATGGCGACCCGGTCCGCGAGGCCTTGGGCGTCGGGACCTGTGGGCATCATGCTCCCTTGTACTCGTCCTGCCCGATGGAGCGGCCGGCGAGGTAGAAGCAGCCACCGGCGATGAACAGGCCAAGGGTGCTGCACGCCATGGCGTATTGCAGGCCTGCGGCGGGGCCATGGGCGACGGCAAAGACGTCGCTCAGCAGACCCACGACCAGGGGGCCAAGGCCCAGGCCGATGACGGTGGTGACGAACAGATGCACTGCAGATGCGGTGGCGCGGACCCCCGGGCTGACCAGGGACTGCACCGAGGCAAAGATCGGCCCATAGGCCAGGGCGAAGGCGAAGCTGGCCGGCACCACGCAGGCCAGCGCCAGGATTGCGCCTGGCGCCAGGTTCAGACCCATATAGAACGGGCTTGAGGCCAGCAGGACGATCATGGGCACCAGGGTATAGCCCTTGATGCCGATCTTGGCCGCGCGGTCGGCGATCTGCCCGCCCATATAGGTGCCAAGACCGGAGCTGAGGCCCAGCAGCAGCCCGAGCGCCAGACCCAGGAAGCCAGCCGGGCCCAGGCCCATGGACTGACCAAGCGCAGCGATCTCTTCCCCATGGGCCCGCATGAACAGGGAGCCGTAGAAGGCGCTCTGGCTGTAGAACACCAGGGAGCCAAAGGCCGTGCCCAGGGAGATCCACCAGAAGGACCGCTTGGTGCGCAGCTCTCGCATCGCCACGGCGAGCGGGATGGTGGACTCCGTCCGCTCATCGCGGCGCAGCAGCCGGCGGGGCTCCTTGAGGGTCATCACGGCCAGAACCGCGACCAGCAGTCCTGGCGCGCCAGCAATGAAGAACGCCACGCGCCAGCCAAAAGCATCGGCCACCAGCCCGCCCATGGTCAGGCCAATGAGTGAGCCCAGGGGAATGCCCAGGGAATAGAAGGCCAGGGCAGACGCAAGTTTGGGCCGGGGTGTCATTTCGCTGATCAGCGAATGGGCGGCGGGCGAACAGCCGGCTTCACCAAAGCCAACCCCGAGCCGGGCGATCAACAGGTGCGGAAAGCTCTTGGCCAGGCCGCAGACCATGGTGAATGCGCTCCAGATGGCCAGGGAGGCGCTGATCAGCCAGACCCGGTCCCCACGGTCGGCCAGCCGCGCAATGGGCAGACCCATGCCGGTGTAGAAGACCGCAAAGGCCAGACCGGTAATGGCCCCCAGCTGCCAGTCAGCCAGGCCCAGGTCCTGCTTGATCGGCTCAGCCAGGATGGTCAGGATCTGACGATCGAGGATGTTGAGGGTGTAGATGACCATCAGCAGGGCCAGGGCGTAGCGCATATAGCCCGAGCTGAAGGAGGCCTTGACCGGCGGCGCGATCGTGGCGTCTGGCGTGGTGTCGGTCATCTGTGAGCCTTCCCCGTGGGCCTGTTGCCCAGCTTGAGGCACCATAGGTCCTCCCCGCCGGGCCGAAGGTTGGGCGGAGGGGGGATCGCAAATATCCCCTATGTGATGATAGCCTGGGCCCCGAACCTGCTGTGGGGTCCGGCAGCCCGTCGACCTGGTCTAAATGAAGTAGACGGGCGCGAAGCCGCCGCCGGGGGTCCGGAAGTTGGTGGTCTGGCCCTGATAGAGCCGGGCAGCCGCCAGCAGCGGTTCGCCCCCATAGGTGAACAGGCGCACGTCCATCTTGCGGGCCTGGGGCAAGCCATCGATCATCACCTGGCGTTCGCCGGGCGGAGCCAGGGCCTGGGCGACATAGTCGGCCGCCAGAATGTCATTCCATACCGAGCGGGTCAGCTTGTCGCCGCGATAAACGGCCTTGCCGCCATAGCCGCTGACGGGCTTGAAGAACAACGACTTGCGGCCAGCCCATAGCCCCTCGGCATTGGCAGATGTGACGGGTTCAGTGCGGGGCAGGACCGCCAGCGCCGCGATCATCCCGGGACTGGCCCCACAGGCGGCCAGGGCGTGGGGGTCGCTGAGCAGGACCAGGTTGCGCTTGTCGGCCATCAGGGCGTGATGAAAGGGGTTGGGGGTCACCACCACCGACCCCTGCGCCCAGGCGGCCTTCAAGGACGCGCTCTGCGGTGCCGCCAGGGTGAAATCCACCAGGCGGTTATAGACAAGGTCGATGGCCAAGCCTCCATGGCGCAGGCGATCATCCTCAAAGGTCAGTTCAGCCGGATCACAGATCACCACGTCATAGCCGTGGGCTTCGAGAAGGCTGCGGGCCAGGATGAACTCCGGATAGAGATACTGGTCCTGCGGCCGATCATCGACGATGGCGATGCGATGCAGGCGCGCCGCCGGATCTGACCTCTGCAGGCGATGCTCAGCCTCGAACATCGCGATCACGGCCGCATCGAAGCCGGCGAGATAGGATCCCCTCATCAGCGGCTCCACCGCCTCGCAGCAGGCGGCCTGGGCCCGAGCGCTGAAGGCGTTCAGAAAGGCACCGCCGGCATTGGTATTGATCTCGATCAGCCGGGGAGGCTCGCC
The DNA here is from genome assembly GCF_022402485.1 of Phenylobacterium sp. Lineage (GTDB taxonomy): Bacteria > Pseudomonadota > Alphaproteobacteria > Caulobacterales > Caulobacteraceae > Phenylobacterium. The sequence continues at coordinate 26,732 of NZ_JAKRSA010000018.1, forward strand.
ATCGACCAGATGAAAGTCATATCCCATGAAGACACCGGCCGGGCCAAGGTCCCCCGCAGCTGCAACGGGATCGCGGGCGGCGACTGTGGCCCGGTAACCCGGCAGGGCGGTGACAGCCTCGATGGCCTGGACGATGGCCAGCATGCCGGCGCGATCGGCCCCTGACAGAAAGACGGCGACGCTGGAGAACAGGTGAGGCCTCGTCTCCACTTGCTCTGCGAAGAAGCGGTCGTCGCCACTGGCCAGGACCATCGCCTTGGCCAGGCGCGCGGTATCCAGGCCAATACAAAAGCAGGACTGGTTTAGGGTGCTGGCCGTGACGGATGGGGCCGCAGGCGTCCTGCTGTGTTTCATAATTTCCAGATATAACGAAATGATGTCCCGTCAAGGGCGTGATCGGAGATCCCGGCGCCCACATGCTGGTGTGAGGCGAAAGACCATGGCCGGCGGTGGGGCGCGGCGCTTGCCGGGGCCGGGCGGCATATGGTCTTAAGGGCCATGGACCCCACTGGCGCCAATCTACCTTCCATGAACCTTCGGCACATCGAGGTGTTCCATGCCGTCTATCGGGCGGGTTCGATCAGCGCGGCCGCCCGGGCGCTCTATGTGTCTCAGCCCTCGGTCAGCAAGGTGCTCAAGCATGCTGAGGGCCGGCTGGGCTTTCCCCTATTCCGCCTGGTCAAGGGCCGCCTGACCCCCACAGACGAGGCGCACGCCCTGTTCCGGGATGTGGATGAGATCTATTCCCGGATCGAGTCCCTCAAGGAGACCACCCGCAACCTGCTGAAGGGGGGCACAGCCCACATCGGCCTGGCGGTACTGCCCTCCCTTGGCCTGGGCGTCGCCCCAAGGACAGTCGCCCAGTTTCGACAGAAACATCCCGGCGTCACCTTCACCCTGCAGACCCTGCATGATGAGGATGTCCTGCGGGCGCTCTATGAGCGAAAAGCTGACCTGGCCGTGGCCTATGACGCGCCGCGCCATCCCCGGCTGGCCCACACCCGTATCGGCACCGGCGAACTCGTGCTGCTCTATCGGCGGGACTATATGCCAGACGCCCCGCTGCGGCTGGCCATCGACAGCTTCAGTGGCCATGAGCTGATTAGCTTGGCCGGCAGCGGGCCCGTGGGTGCGCTCTATGCCAGCGAGGTGGTGCAAGGCAGTCTGAGCCGTGCCGAAGGCATCGTAGTCCAGACCTATTATGTCGCGGCCGCCCTGGTGCGGCACGGGGCGGGCGTGGCCATTGTCGATGAGTTCACGGCCCGAGAGCACCGTGGGCCTGATCTGGACTTCAGGCCTTTGATCCAGCCTGCCAATTTCGGCGTCTATTGCATCTATCTGGAAGATCGCCCGCTCTCGAAGATGTCCCGGGCGTTTGTCAATGCTTTGAAGGCTGACATCCAAGACCAGCAGCAGGCGCATAACCCAGGGCTATAACTGACCTCTTTCTTTCGAGCTTCGCGCGCGCTGCGGTTTGGCGATGATCAGGGGTCAGTATCGCCCCGGCTCGAAGTGAGAGATGATGATCCCCCCGCCCTACCTGCTCTATCTTGGCGACTCCCAGAACGAGCTGTCTGTGAAGACCTCCCGCGGGGTCGCCTATTGGCGTCCGGAATGGACTCTCGGCGAGCACAGGGGGCCTGACTGCACGGTCACCCTCAATATCCCCCATCTGAGCTTTGATGAGGCCGTCGCCCAGGGTGCCAAGACCCTGATCGTTGGCGTGGCCAACGCCGGTGGGGTTCTGGGTCCGCGCATTGTCGCCGATGTGGTCAAGGCCCTGGAGGCTGGCCTGCATGTGGCCTCCGGGCTCCACGAACGCCTCACCGAGCATCCAGAGATCGTCGCCGCCGCCGCCCGCAAAGGCCTGTCGCTGTTTGACGTGCGCGAGCCGCCGAAGAAGATGGCTGTGGGCAATGGTCGCCCCCGGGCGGGTCACCGACTGCTGACGGTCGGCACCGACTGTTCGGTGGGCAAGATGTACACGACCCTGGCCATTGAGCGCGAAATGCGCGGTCGCGGGCTGCTGGCGGACTTTCGCGCCACGGGCCAGACCGGCATTTTCATTGCCCAGTCGGGGGTGCCCATCGATGCGGTGATCGCCGACTTCATCTCTGGCGGCATCGAGGAGATCAGCCCGGCCCGTCACGACGGAGGTTGGGATCTGATCGAGGGCCAGGGCTCGCTGTTCCACCCGTCCTATGCCGGTGTGTCACTTGGCCTGCTGCACGGGGCGCAGCCCGACGCCATCGTGCTGTGCCATGAACCGGGGCGTCCGCATATGCGTGGCGTGCCTGGGCGTGATCTGCCGGACCTCAAGGCCTGCCTGGAGGCCAATCTCACCGCCGCCGTCCTCACCAATCCTGGTGTGACTCCGGTGGGAATCGCCTTCAACACCTCAGGTCTAGCCCCCGATGAAGCGCGCCGGCTTTGCGATGAAACCGCGGCGCGTTTCAACCTTCCTTGCCAGGATCCCGTCTCCATGGGCGTGGACCAGATTGTCGACAGGTTAGTTGAATGCTTCGCACCCTCTCAGTCCGTCCAGAACATTGGCCGCTGAGCACACCTTTCCGCATTTCCCGGGGTGTGAAGACCGCCGCTGACGTGGTTGCGGTCACCCTGGTTCAGGACGGCCATACCGGGCGAGGGGAGGGGGTGCCCTATGCTCGCTACGGCGAGACTCTTGAGACCGTCCTGGCCCAGGTGAATGCCCTGGCTGGGGCGCTCGCCCAGGGCATGACCCGCCAAGACCTCGCCGCCCAGCTGGGCCCTGGTGCGGCCCGTAACGCCATCGACTGCGCCCTGTGGGACCTCGAAGCCCGCCTGGCCGGCCGTGCGGTCGCCGAAACCCTTGGTCAGCCGCCGCTTGATCCCTTGGTGAGCGCGCTGACCGTCAGCCTGGACACACCCCAGGCCATGGGTGAGGCGACCGCACGGATGACCGGCACCACCCTGATCAAGGTCAAGGTAGATCGGAACGAACCCGCCGCCTGTCTGGCTGCGGTGCGCGCTGCGGCCCCTGACGCGGCCCTGATCGTCGATCCCAACGAGAGCTGGACCATCGAGATCCTGGCGGCTCTGCAGCCGGTGCTCGCCGATCTTAAGGTGGCGCTGATCGAACAGCCCTTGCCAGCCGGCGAGGACAATGATCTGGCCGGGTTCCAGAGCTGCGCCCCGATCTGCGCCGATGAGTCCTGTCATGTGGCGGAAGATCTGGCAGGTCTGAAGGACCGCTATCAGGTGGTGAACATCAAGCTCGACAAGAGCGGCGGTCTTACCGAGGCTCTGGATCTTCTGACCCAGGCCAGAACCCTGGGTTTCGGCGTCATGGTCGGCTGCATGGTGTCGTCCTCCATGTCGATCGCGCCGGCCTTTCATGTGGCCCGGCATGCGGACTTCGTAGACCTCGACGGCCCGATCTGGCTGGCGAATGACTATCCCGGCGGCGCGGTCCAGCGTGGTGCCGTCCTTATGCCGCCCAAAGGACTTTGGGGCGTGCCGAGCTCGCCACAGGTCTGACCGGCTCCGGCGACGGCGACCGAGATTGGCTTGATCCTATGCCCTGGAGATAAAGCTGATGACCGAGCTCGCGCCAGATCCCGCGCCGCCCCTCATGCCTTCGCGTCAGGGCGGGGCCAGGGGCTTCATCCGGCGCTATTGGCTGGAGGTCACCCTGTGGAAGCGGATCCTGCTGGGTCTAATCCTGGGGGTGGCCTTTGGCCTGGCCGTCGGCGAGCAGGCCATGGCAGTCAAGTGGATCGGTGACCTCTTTGTGCGGCTTATCCGCATGATCGTCACGCCCCTGGTCTTCTTCTCCATCGTCTCCGGTATCGCCGGCATGGGAGATGTGAAGCGCCTCGGCTCCATCGGTGCCCGCACGCTGTTGATGTATCTCGCCCTGACGGCGGTGGCGGTGTCGGTGGGCCTGGGCCTTGGAACGCTCTTCCAGCCCGGGGCGGGCATGGATTTCGTCGGGACGACGCCGCAGGTGCTCGGAGAAGCGCCGACGCTCGGCACCTATCTCATGAGCATTGTCCCACTCAACCCCTTCGCCGCCCTGAGTCAGGGCGACATCCCGGCCATCATCTTCTTCGCCATCCTCATCGGTCTGGGCATTCTGATCATCGGCGAGCCGGCCGCGCCGGTCGCACGGCTGTTCCAGATCGGCTCAGACATCATGCTGGTCCTGGTCAGGGTGATCATGGAGCTGGCCCCCTTCGGCGTCTTCGCCCTGGTGGCCTGGGTCATGGGCACCTCGGGGCCCAGCACCTTTGTCCACGTCTTCCTGCTGGCCTGCGCCCTGGTCCTGGGCTGTCTGTTCCAGACCCTGGTGGTGCACGGGAGCGTCATCCGGCTGGTGGCGGGTCTGCCGGTCATCCCGTTCTTCCGTGACATCGCCGATGCGGTCATCGTGGCCTTTTCCACCTCGTCCAGCGCCGCTGTCCTGCCGGTCGCCATGCGGGTGGCGGAGAAGAACCTGGGGGTCAGCCACACGGTGGCGTCCACCACGTTACCCCTGGGGACCACCCTGAGCATGGATGGCACCGCCCTCTATGTGGCGCTGCTGGCGATGTTCTCGGCCCAGGCCTTTGGCGTTGAGTTGACCCTGGCCCAGTACCTGATGGTCGGGCTTGTTTGCATCATCGTGGCCGTGGGGACGGCACCGGTGCCCTCGGCCTCGCTGTTCATGCTGGCCGCCGTGCTGCAGGTGATCGGCCTGAGCGCTGAACAGACGGCCCTGGTGGTGGGCTTTATTCTGCCCTTCGACCGCATTCTCGACATGACCCGCACGGTGCCCAACGCCACCAGCGACCTTGTGGTGGCCGTCACGGTGGCCAAGTGGGAAGGCGAGCTGGACGAGGTCGCCTATCGCGCCAAGCCTGTGGAATAGGGGCTTTTCCAAACCCAGAGCAGGTTTTCTTCCCGCGTCCAACCGGTGCGGCCATCTCCCAGCCGCACCCGTCGCCAGCCGAGATAGGCCTGCTCCACCCGACCGACGCTGCCGCCGGCCAGCTGGATGGCCGCGGCTTCGACCGGGGTGTCGACGGGAAGATCGCGCAGGGCACCTGCGCCCCAGATCACCACCGCCCGGTGGCTTGCAAGCGGGCCATAGGCGTTCAGCGCAAGGGCGCTGATCAGGCCGCCTGCCATTGCCAGACCTGCCAAGGACAGACCGACCTGCGTCACATAGGGCCTAGGCCGGTAGCGGGCATAAAGTGCGCCCGCCAGGCCCAGGGCCGCCAGCCAGGCAAACCCGATCGCCGACCATCTCCACACCGCGGGTGAGGCCAAGGCGATGGCGTGTCCGCGCCAGTCCCGGGGGCGGGGCACGCTGGCGCGAGGCTCCAGGCTGTAGCCAGCCTTGGCGCTGGTCATCAGCCACAGGCGGCGCAGCTGGGGATCAGAGGGATGCTGGACCCAGGCGATGGCCGCATGACCGGCGGCCTCCTCCCAGCGATCCTGGGCGGCCAGGGCGACGGCCAGGTTGTGGCGGGCACGCCAGTCCTGGGGGGCGTCCGCGACCGCCTCGCGCAGGGCCTTTGCGGTCATCTCCTGGGCGCTGGCCTGGCCGTGCGGCAGCACAAGGATCAGGCTCACCAGGGCTGCGGCCACCGGCACCAGGTGCGATCTCTGCAGGGCCGTGCGGGGCTTGAAGGGCGGCGGGGGGCCGATCTCCGTCAGCAGCTGGCGGGCGCGGTCGGCCCAGTCGGCCGGATGTTCTCCCTGGCGGCCATAGAGGGTGTGGTCGGCCTCGGCCCAGAGCTGGCCCCAGCGGGGGTCGGTGAAGGCGTCGGGCACCGGGGCGGCGAGGCCCAGGCGCAGGCGCAGGGCCGCGTTGTGTTGCCAATCCCGGATCAGGCTGCGGGACTGGGCGGGATCGGGGTCCTGTAGCAGCCGTGTGAGGATGAGCTCCATCTGGCGATGGGCGCGCCGTGCCAGACGATAGGGGTCGGCGAGATAGGCCCGCCAAAGGGCCAGGGCCATCCACAGCCCGCCCAGGCTGAGGGGCACCCCCAGCAGGGCCAGACGCCAGAGGACATCGGCGGGCGGGGCCAGGGCCCGACTGCGCCCGACCATCATGGGGGGCAAGGTGTCCGCATCCTCCGGGGCCAGTCCAGCTTCGCCTTCTGCGGGCAGGAGGTCACCCTGCGGGCCGGGCAGGACCTCCAGGGTGATCGGCGGGGCGGTCAACTGGACGTAACGGCCCGACCGTGGATCAAAAGTCACCACTTCAAATGCGCTGAGGACATAGCGCCCGGCCCGCTGAGGGATCAGGGTCACCGCCTCGCTGACGGAGCGCTCGAACAGGGTGGCGTCTTCGCCTTCGACCTGTTCAGGCTCGCCAATGACCTGGAAGTCCCGGGACACTTGGCGGGCGGGCAGTCCGGTGATGGCCGGCCAGTTGCCCGTCCCCGACAGGGTCACCCGCCAGGTCAGGGTTTCGCCCACGCGCACCTCCTTGGCCTCGATCCGGGAGTCGACCGCAAACTGGCCGACCACGCCCGTAAAGCCCTCGGGCGCAGGGGGCAGGGGACGGATTCGGAACAGGCCCGGGTCGCTGACCACCTCCCGGGTTTCGGTGATGGCGCGCTGGTACTCTTCCATGTCGATGACGCCGGTCTGCAGGCGCATGACCTGCCTGGCGGGGGAAAGGGGCGTGAAGCCAGGGGTCAGGGCCATGGCCCTCGTCTTGAACTCGATCACGGCCCGGGACGCGCCCGGCGCGGGGGGCGCACGCAGGGCCGGGGCCCCCCAGGGCTCTGCCGCCAGGGGTTCTGAAGCCCATTCCAGCTCGCCCTCCAGATTGCCGAAGGTGTTCCAGTTGACGCTCCAGGCCAGGGTCAGGTCGAAGACCTCACCCGCCCAGAGAGGCTTGGCGGGCGCCTCGAAGCTGCCGGTGACGTCCTGAGCCAGGCTGGGCTGGGCGAGGCAGAGGGCCGCCGACAGGCTGGCCAGGACCAGGCGAACCGGGCTCACCATGTCTGAGTTCCGGCCGGCCGCGGCGGGGTCTGGGCGGTCTGGCGGCGCAGGAACAGCGCGCCGGGGGAGTCGGCCGCCCGCAGCCGGCGCAGGGTGTCCAGGGGCTGGACCAGCGCCGGATTGCCCCACTCGGTGGGGTCATAGGTGTCGGCCTTGGAGCCGCCGACATTTTGCAGGCCCTGTTCGCCGGCCGTGGGATCTTCGGCGTCCTCCTCGGCCGGGGGTTCGCCCTCGCCCGGGGCAGCGTCCTCTCCGGCCACAGGTTGCTGGCCGGTGGCCTCCATGGGCTCATTGGCAGGATCTGCGGGGCCAGGGTCTTCCAGCGGCACAGGGGGCGGCGGGGTGAGCAGCCACGTCAGCCGGGCCTCGGCGGCCGCCCAGTCCATCTGGTCGGGGTCCAGGCGCGCGCCCAGGGCGATGGCGGCGAGCCCGTCGCGCATGACGCCCTCCTCAAGGGGATGGCCATGACCCCGATGGATTTCCCCGTAGCGGATGGCGACCTCGGTGACCCGCTGATAGTCGGCGGCGGTCAGTCGCCGGCGGGCGACCATCTCCTTTGCCAGGGTGCGCATCTTTAGCAGGGGGTCTTCCTCCCCCTGCAGGTCGGTCTCCGTCATCAGGGGGCCCTGGGCGAAGGACGCCCCCGCGGGGGTCAGGATGAGCGCTGCGACGGCGGCCAGGACCGCCTGGGCCAGCAGGGTTCCCTTGGCCGGCCGGAGGCGCGGATGGGCCGGGACCTCGACGGCTGCGCTCCACAACAGCAGGATCAAGGCTGCGGCAGCGAACCAGGCGAACTGGTCTGCGCCGCCGACCTGGCGTCCCTGGGTCTGGCCCGCCGACTCCGGGGCCGTGGCGCTGGCCGCTCGCACCAGGGCAGTGAGCTCTCCTGCCCGGGCGAGATCGAGGCTCTGCCCCCCCGGTGCCCCGCCGTCGGCGAGGGTGCTCAGCACCGCTGGCGACAGTCTGGACACCACCACGGCACCGTTGGGGCCCTGCAGCGGCTGACCGCCGGGCCCTACGGGTGAGGCGCCGGCCTCGGTGCCGAGACCGAGGGCAATGACCTTGATCCCCTGGGCGCGCAGGGCCGCCAGCGGCTCGGCCCACGGGCCGGGCTCGGCCTCGCCGTCGGTCAGGATCACCAGCACCCGCCCCTGGGGGGTGTCACTGAAGCTGTTCAGGGCCAGGGTCAGCAGGGCGCTGAAATTGCTGCCGGGGCTTGGCATGTGCTCGGGCGCGATGTCGGGCAGATAGGTCCGCAGGATGGCCTGATCTTCACTGACGGGGGCGAGCAGGTGGGCCTCGCCGGCAAAGCCGATCAGGCCGATCCGGCGCTCGGGCAGCTCATCGGCCAGGGTCAGGGCCAGGGCCCGGGCCCGGATGAGCCGCGAGGGGGACACATCACTGGCCAGCATGCTGCGCGACAGGTCCAGGGCGATGATCACCTCGCCCGGCGCGCTGTCGTCGGGGGCCACGGGCACCTGACCCCACTGCGGTCGGGCCAGGGCCAGCACCATGAGCAGGGCGGCGAGCCAAAACCGCCAGGGCCTGGCCATGGGGCGTCCAGCCCGGGGGTCGAACCGAACCCAGCCCCCGATGACCGCGCCGCGCCGGATTTTTCCGCCTGGCCCGTCGGCATCAGAGACCGCGCCGCGCGCCTGCCGCCGCAGCAGCCCTTCCACCCCGATCAGCAGCGGGATCAGGGCGCAGAGCCAGAGGGCCTGAGGCCATAACAGGGTCATGGCCGCGCCCCTGCAACCGGCCGCTCCGAAATCCGCCGAAGCGCGATCCCCCAGGCCGGTGCGGCCGCCAGCAGCAGCAGGAGGGCACCGCCCAGCGGCCACGGGAACAGGGGGGTGGTCACCCGACGGGTCTTGACCTGGAAGGCGGTCTTCTGGGCGGCGTCGATGGCGGCGAAAGCGCTGTTCAGGGCGGCGGTGTCGCCGGCCTGGACGAACCGGCCGTCGGTATCCCGGGCCATGCGCTGCAAGGCCTCGACATCCAGGGCCGAGGGGAACTGACGGGTTCCGACCCGTCGACCCTGATCATCGAAGATCGGAAAGGGAACCATGCCGTTGCGTCCGGCGCCGATGGTGTAGACCGGCACGCCCCGGTGACGGGCCAGGGCGGTGGACTGCGGCGGGGTGAGGCTGCCGCTGGTGTTGGCCCCATCGGTGAGCAGGATCACGAAGCGGCCGACGGCCTGGTCCTCGGCCTCCCGGGGACGCTCCAGCCCAGCCAGGGCGATCCCCAGGCCATCGCCGATGGCGGTGCCGTCCTCCAGCAGCCCGATCTGCACCCCGGCCAGCTGCTCGGCCAGCCAGGCATGGTCGGTGGTCAGGGGGGCCAGGGTATAGGCCTGGGCCGCGAACAGAACGACGCCGATCCTGTCATTGGGGCGCTCGGTGACGAAGGCCTGGAGCGCAGGCCGGATGGCCTCCAGACGGTTGATGGGCCCGTCGGGGCCCACATAGTCCTCAGCCAGCATGGAGCTCGACAGGTCGATGGCCAGCATCAGGTCATAGCCCCGGGAGACCACCTCCTGCTGCTGGTCGGTGCGCTCCGGCTTGGCCAGGGCGACAGCGAGGAGGGCCATCACGCCATAGAGGCAGACCATGCGCCAAGGGGTCACTGGCAAGGTGCGGGCCGGGTTCCAGGCTGTCACATAGGGGGCGAGCCACACTGGCGCGCGCCCGCGCCATCGTCGCCAACCGGCGACGGCGGGGATCAGCAGCAAGAGCGCCAGGGCCCACGGGCTGGCGAACTGGAAGGTGCTCATGGGGCCCCTCGGGCCGAACCCGAGCGCCGGGCGCGCAGGAAGCCCACCAGGGCGGCCAAGGGATCCTCGGCAGTGTCCACCACAAGTCGGTCCAGGGGATCGGGCCACCAGGCCCGCCAGGTCTCCTCTCGCGCGGCGCGCCATTCCGCATGGGCCTCGCGGCTGGCCGGGGTGTTCTCAACCCAGGTCAAAGCCCCTGCGGCGGGATCAAAAGCAGTGAAGCTCGCAGATGGCGGCGGTGCCCGCTCCCAGGGGTCTTCGACCCGCACGCCGACCACCGGATGTCGACGGCGGAAGGCCGCCCATTCCGGCGGGGGTGGTCCAGGGGGAATCTCTCCAAACCACACCACCAACGCCCCTTGAGGCACAGGACTGGTCAGCAGCGGCGAGGGGCGAAACGGCTGACGCGGGGCCGGATCCGGCGGATCGGCGGCGAACAGGGCGGCGAGGGAAGACAGCAGGCGGGCTCGCCGGCGTGTGGGGTTGTGCCGGGTTTCCCCGTCCGGCAGCTGGTGCAGCAGTCCAGCCCGTTCCCGGTTCACCACCGCCAGCATCAGGGTCAGAGCGGCCAGCTGCAGCAGGATCTCGCGCTTGCTCGCAACGCCTGAGCCGAACTGCAGGGCAGGGTCATCGCTGACCACCGCCCAGATGGTCAGTTCCCGTTCCTCGACAAAGACCTTGCGATAGAGGTCGCCCAGGCGGGCGGTGACGTTCCAGTCCACATCACGGATGTCGTCGCCATAGGCGTAGCGAACCACCTGGTCGAATTCCATGCCTCGGCCCCGGAAGACCGAGCGGTGCGCGCCGCCCAGCAGGGTCTGGACCGAACGGCGGCGCAATTGCCACTCAAGCCGGCGCAGGGCGCTCTGGGCTCGCGGGTCGATCACCGGCGAGGGGGCGTTCATCGGCGGGGGCTCAGCCCGGCACGGCGACGGCGGCCAGGGTCTGGCTGACGATGGTGTCCGCGCTCAGTCCTCCGGCCTCCGCCTCATAGGTCAGGCCGATCCGATGGCGCAGGACATCGGGGGCCACCTCCTGAACCAGGCTCGGGGTCACATGCTCAAGGCCCCGCAGGAAGGCCAGGGCGCGGCTGGCCTGGTAGAGGGCCAGGGTCGCGCGCGGCGATGCGCCAAACGCCAGCGGCCTTGGGCCGCCACTGGGGGCAGCGGCCAGGCTACGGGTGTGGCGCACCAGGGCCAGCAGATAGGCTTGAATTTCGGGGGCCACGAACACCCCATCCACAGCTTCGCGCAGAGCCAGGAGCTCAGGCCCGTTGGAGGCGGCCTCGACCACAGGGGAGCGGGTCGCTGAGCCCCATCGCCGGAGCATTTCCAGCTCGTCGTCGCTGGAGGGATAATCCAGGAGGAGCTTGAACAGGAAGCGGTCGGTCTGAGCCTCAGGCAGGGGATAGGTGCCCTCATGTTCCACCGGGTTCTGGGTGGCCAGGACCAGGAACGGATTGGGCAGGGGATGGCGGGTGCCGCCAATGGTCACCTGCCGCTCCTGCATGGCCTCCAGCAGAGCGCTCTGGACCTTGGCGGGTGAGCGATTGATCTCGTCAGCCAGCACGATATTGGCGAAAACCGGCCCCAGATGGGGGGTGAAGCTGCCGTCATGGGGGGAATAGACCAGGGTCCCCACCACGTCGCTGGGCAGCAGGTCTGGGGTGAACTGGATGCGCTCGAAGTCCAGCCCCATGGCCTGACCGAGCGACTTGACCAGCAGGGTCTTGGCGAGGCCCGGCATCCCCTCCAGCAGCACGTGACCGCCTACCAGCAGGGCAATCTGCAGCCGCTCCACCACGCTGGCCTGACCCAGGACCGCCTTGCCGATTTCGCCGGACAGGCGCTCGGCCCAGGCTGGTCCAGACGAGGTCAGCGATGGGGCGGTGTCGGTAAGGCTCATCTGGGTCATCCACTCAAATTCACACGTCGCCGTCTGGCGCGCCCCATGCCGGACGCGCCAGACCAAGCCAGACCCTCAACGGTCGCTACTGGCCGCGACGAAGCACTCTGCCGTGACGCTGTTCGGTCACCTTGCCCTGGCTGAGCGCGGTCTGGCCGTTGACGAAGATGTACTCCATCCCCTCCGAATAGGCGTGGGGCTCCTGATAGGTGGCCACGTCGCGGATGGTCTCAGGGTTGAAGACCAGCACATCGGCAAAAGCGCCCGGTGCGATGACCCCACGATCGGTAATGCCGAACACCTGGGCCGGCAGTCCGGTGGAAGCATGGATCGCCTGGGCCATGCTGAGCACTTCCCGTTCGATCACATAGCGCCGGAACTTGCGGGGATAGGCGCCGTAGGCCCGGGGGTGCTCGCCGCCCTCGCCAAAGGCCACCAGGGCCCCGTCCGAAGAGGTCATCATCCACGGCTGCTTCATCAGCAGTTCCACGTCCTTCTCGTTCATGTTGAACGAGACGATGCTGGAGCCCCCCTTGATCAGCATGTCGATCGCCGTATCGAGGGGATCTTGCAGGTTCCGCCGGGCGATCTCGTCCAGCCGCATGCCGTTCAGCGAAGGATCAGCACGGAAATTGCGGATCATGATGGCGTTGGCGCCGGCCCGCCGCTCCAGATTGGCCACCATCTCCTGACGGATCAGGGCGCGCTGCTCTGGATTTTGCAGACGCTTGGCGATGGCGTCCTGGCCGCCTTCCTGCGCCCAGCCTGGCACCAGGGAGGCCTGCAGGGACGAGCCGGAAGCGGCGTAGGGATACTGATCGCCCCAGATGGAGAGGCCCTCAGCCCGGGCAGCGTTGATCATCGCCACCGCCTGTTCCGACTGACCCCAGACGCTGGGGCCGAGCATCTTCATGTGGGTGACAATCCCGGGGATGCCGGTCTGACGGGAGACCTCAATCAGTTCCTCGACAGCCCCCAGCACCCCCACATCATAGCTGGACTCGTCGCGGATATGGCTGATGTGGAAGGCCCCCGGATAGGCATTGGCAACCTTGGCCAGGGCCACCAGTTCGGAGGTCTCGGAATACTTGCCGGGGATGTAGAAGGGGCCGCTGGAGAAGCCGAAGGCCCCCAGGTCCATGGCCTTCTTGACCAGGGCCTCCATGCCCGCCAGCTCGGCGGCGGTGGGCTTGCGATTTTCCAGTCCCATAATGTCGCGGCGCACGCCGTTGTGGCCGATCATCGGCACGACGTTGACGCCCGGGGTCTGGGTTTCAATGTCGGCGATCTGTGGTGCGAGGTCGCCCGGCCCGCCGCCATCAGGGTTGATCATCACCGTGGTGATGCCCTGGTAAAGGACTGGGATGGCCGCAGCCAGTTCTTGCGTCTCGATGGCCGGGGCGGCGTGGGAGTGGGGATCAATGAACCCCGGAGAGACATACTTGCCCGTGGCGTCCACCACAGTCGTGGCGGTGGCCGTCGCCGGGATCGTGCCCACCTCGACGATCCGCTCACCCTTGATCGCCACGTCGGCGGCCTTGCCCTCCGCGCCCGTGCCGTCAAACACCAGGCCGCCACGGATGAGGACGTCATAGTCCTGGGCCAAAGCGGTCGCCGACACCCCCGACATCAGGCTGAGGGCAAATCCAGCCGCCAGGAGTCGGCGGCGGATAGGGTTGGGCGGGCTGGCGCTGCGGCGGTCAGGTATCATGGGGCTCTCCGTGATCTGGGGCGAGGGCGCGACGCCTCGGCTTTGGGACCTGTTTGGCCAGGGGCCAGTCGTCCAGTTGGATCGCGTAGGCGTCTGGCGCGAGGCCCGGGGTCAATCGACCGGGCCTCGCGCCGACGGGGTCAGTACTCGAAGCGCACGCCCACCCGGAACACGCGGCCAAGGATGTCGAAGACCCCCTGGGCAGTGGACGGGTTGCCATAGGCGGTGCCGGCCGGCCCGTAGGCCACGATCTCGGGATCGCGGTTGAACAGGTTGGTGACGTTGACGAAGGCCTCGGTCTTCTGAAGCAGCTTCAGGTCATAGGTCATGGCCAGGTCGACATAGAAGGCACCGTCGATCTTGTTGTTGTTGATCGTCCGGTTGGCGATGGTCGAGGCGGGGCAAGCGGTGGTGCACTCGACAAAGGCATTGTCATAGGTGCTTTCGCTGACGCCGCGGCCGGTGACCTGGATGGTCCAGGGATCGGCCGTGTAGGTTGCCGACGCCCGATAGATAAACTCCGGCAGGGCGATCGAGCCGGCATTATCGGTGGGCACGTCGATGCCGTTGTCCTCGAAGTTCTCCAGGTAGTAGGTACCCACCGCCCGCAAAGCCATGGCACCGGGGCCGAGGTCGAAGCGGTAGGTCGCTTCCAGATCCACCCCACGAGACTTCTGGACCGCGAAGTTGAAGGGGCTGACTGACACTCGGCTGATCTGATTGCCGGACCGCGTAATGGCTGCGCAGAACGCCTGATTGCCTTGGAAGCAGCGGTCGACGATGGTGCTGGCGGTCACGGAGCCAATGGAACTGTCAATCTCGATCTGGAAGTAATCGATAGCGGCGGCGAAGCCAGGCAGGAAGCTGGGCTGCACCACCACGCCCAGACCCCAGGTGTCGGCGAGTTCAGGCGTGAGCGCCAGGTTGCCGGTGGTCACCTCCAGGAACTGAGTGGCCTGATTGTTGTTGAACGGATCCAGCAGGGTGTTGGTGCGGCTGGTGCCGGCGGCAAACAATTCATTCAGGTTCGGTGCCCGGATGTCCCGCGAGCGGGTGACCCGGAAGCGCAGGTCAGGGATGGGCGAATAGACGGCACCCACCTTCCAGGTCGTGACATAGCCCGAGGTGCTGTAGTCCGTGCCACGCACCGCAGCATTCAGGTCCAAGCCCTCGGCCAGGGGAACGACCGCTTCCACATAGGCTTCAGTCACCGTGTATGAGCCGAAGGTCGGCCGGTAGTTGCCCACAAACCAGCCTGACTGGAACTCCGTCGGTACGAAGCCGGAGACCTCTTCCTTGCGGTGCTCGATGCCGGCGGCCATGGAGACCGGGCCGGCCCAGGTGGAGAAGGGGTCGCCGGAAATGTTGGCGGCCGCCACCTGCTGGGTGAAGAACTGCTCGCGTTGGGGATTGCCCAGGATGTAGTCGAGGGCCGCCTGAGAGTTGACGCCGATACCCATCCGATTGAACGGAATGCAGCCATTGGTGGGGTTGGTCAGTGTGGAGCGACAGACGATTTGGCCATTGGGGGCGAACACGGCATCTTGGGCCAGGGCCAGACGGGCATTGTTGGTGATGTCTCGGGCAATCTCGAGGGTCTCGGTCTCGCCGCGCTGATAATAGGCATCCCAACGCCATTCGCGGTCAAAAGCGGTGAAGTCGCCCTCGGCGCCGACCACGTATCGGGTGACGCTGCGCTCATTGTCGGTTTTGCGGATCGGCAGGCCGAGATTAGAGGTTCCGAACCGGAAGCTGGGGATATTCAGAGCGGCCAGTTGCTGTCGGATGCTGGCAGGCAGGAAGGCGTTGTCCGAGCGGATCGTGACATTGCCCTGGTTGAACTGGACGCCGGTCCAGCCGAGGGAGGCATGGGTGTTGTAGGACACCTGACCAAAGACCTCGACATTGTCGGTCAGATCGTAGCTGACCCGGCCGAAGAAGCCTTTGCGGCGGTCGTCAGCATTGAGGGACTGCAGGTTGTTGACCTGCACTGAGCGCCAGTCGCCACCGATCATCCACGGGTCACGGGTCACCCCGAAGGCCAGTTGGCCGACGGTGCCACCAACCCCAAAGGTGGTTCCGCGCAACGGCGTGTCGACGATGATGCCGCCAGGGCTCGCATTGGACAGGCCCACGCTGCTGGCCACCAGGCGCTCAGGCTGACCATTGCCGGGGACATAGGCCGGGTTGGTGATGATGTACCAGCCGTCGTTGTTCCAATCGCGCGGCACGCCATAGATGCCCTCGCGGTCGGCGACCTCGGCGTTCAGAAGCAGATGACCGCGTCCCCCGGCGAATTCCGTGCCAAAGGTCAGGTTGATACGGTACTCATCGTCGTCGCCATAGGTGGTCTGACCCGCCTCGATGGAGCCCTTGAAGCCTTGGTAGTCGGTGTTGAGGATGAAGTTCACCACGCCGCTGACGGCGTCAGAGCCATAGGCCGCTGAGGCACCGCCAGTGACGATCTGCACGCCGCTGATCAGGCCCTGGGGGAAGGTGTTGACGTCCACCGCTCCAGTGATGGTCGAGCCCACTGAACGTTGCCCGTTCAACAGCACCAGGGTGCGCGTGGCACCCAGGCCGCGCAGGTTCAGGGCGTTGACCCCAGCGGTGCCAGCGCTGATCGAGGCGTTGGAGGTCTGCGGGGTGGCGCTGCCGACGATGGAGGGAATGTCGTTGACGAAGTCGGCGACGTTTGAGGGGGCCGCGGCGAGAATTTCGGTTTCGCTGATCACGGTGAGGGGGGTCGGGGCCTGGTAGCCGTCACGCACCACCCGGGTGCCGGTGACCACCACCTCTTCGACGCTCACCTGAGCCGTCTGGGCCTGGGCCTGACCGCCCGTCGCTGCGGCGATAGCCAGGGCGATGACGGACGCCCCACTGGCAAGGCCCAATTTTTGGGCGTTTTTCCAGCCCGAAGTCTGCGCTGTGCGCATTTGAACATTTCTTGACATGACTAGCCCCCTCGGAATTGACGATAAGCAGATTGTTATTTTCGCAACCCGATTTATTGTGGAGAGCCGGAATAGCGATAATCTGCACTCGTATTCGATATGAGGTTGTCGGCCCCTCGCGCGAGTGTCAACGCCGAGGCCCCTTCGGAATATTGTGGCGCCCATAACCCTCAGTCATGGGTAGGGCGGCGACGGTTTGGGACTGCAGCCCGTCAGGCCTTATCGGGCCTTGGATTGCGGGGCCTTGATTTTGAACGCAGCGACGGGGCTTCGCGCGTCTCT
Organism: Phenylobacterium sp.; assembly: GCF_022402485.1. Classification (GTDB taxonomy): domain Bacteria; phylum Pseudomonadota; class Alphaproteobacteria; order Caulobacterales; family Caulobacteraceae; genus Phenylobacterium. The sequence goes on from NZ_JAKRSA010000018.1 coordinate 43,341, forward strand.
GGATGCCCAGAGGGGCAAATGATCTTGCCAGATGGAACGGTCAACCCGGGAAAAACGGGGGCTGCATGCGTTTACCAGGCGCACCGATCGGGCCCATGTCTCTGGGCTATTGTTGGCGCAATATTCGGAAGGGCTGGCTTTGTTGACACTAGAGTCGACAGGCTGAAAGGCTGTTAGCCTGACAGGAAAGTCCTCTGCCTGAGTAGGGGAAGGGCGAAAAGATTCGTGCGCGCCTAATGTCAATATAGTGGCCTGCCCCTTTGCCGGGGGCGAGGCGGCCCTGATCGGACGAGGAACCCAGATGCCGACATCACCCAGAACCTTCCGCCGCCGGTTGCTCGCGGCCGGCCTCGCTTTTGGGCTGATGTCGGGGGGCTCCGGTCACGCCCTGGCTGCGGACTATGACGTGCTTATCCGTGGCGGATTGGTGTTTGACGGCACGGGTGCGGAGGGTCGTGCGGCTGACGTGGCGATCCAGGGCGACCGTATCGTCGTGGTCGGCGAGATCCCTGAGAGCGCTACGGCTGCGATGGTGGTCGACGCGGCAGGAAAATATGTCTCGCCAGGGTTCATCGACACCCATTCCCATGCCGCGCCCGGGATCGAGACGCCGGAGCTGGCACCGGCAATCTCCGTGCTGACGCAGGGGATCACCACGGCGATGATCAATCCGGACGGCGGGGGGCCTGCCGACCTGCGCCCTCAGGTCGCGGCCATTGAGGCCAACCGTCCTGGCGTCAATGTCATTCCGATGATCGGCCATAACGGCGTGCGTCAGGCGGTGATGGGCCTGGAGAACCGCAAGCCCACCGCCACCGAACTGGCGGAGATGCAGGGGCTGGTGCGTCAGGCCATGACGTTTGGTGCCCTGGGGATGTCCAGTGGCCCGTTCTATGTCCCGGGCAAGTATGCCGACACCGCCGAGATCGTCGCCCTGGCGAAGGTGGCTGCGGAGTTTCCGAACGCCTTCCACACCAGCCACATCCGCGATGAGTCCAGCTATGACATTGGCGTCCTGGCCTCGGTGGCTGAACTGATCGAGGTTTCCCGCCAGACCGGGATCACCGGCGTGGTCAGTCATATGAAGATGCTGGGTCCGATGGTCTGGGGGCTTTCGGACGATGCGGTGAAGATGATCGACGCCGCCCGCGCCGAAGGGTTGTCGATCTGGGCCGACCAGTATCCCTATGCCGCGTCAAGCACAGGCCTGTCGGCAGCCCTGGTGCCGGGCTGGGCGCAGGAGGGCGGCCGCGAGGCCCTGGCCAAGCGTCTGCAGAACCCCGAACAGCGGGCCTTGATCCGAGAGGGCATGGTGGAGAACCTCGCCCGCCGGGCCGGGGCAAACGCCGTGATGATCTCCAGCCACAGCGCCGATCCGAGCCTGGAGGGTATGCGTCTGGATGATATCGCGCGGCGCAAGCTGCAGGATCCCCTCGACACCGCCATCGATATCCTGATCCAGGGCGGGGCAGGGATCGTGTCGTTCAACATGAACGAAAAGGACGTGGAGCTGCTGATGCAGCAGCCCTGGATGATGACGTCATCGGACGGCGCCCTGGTGACCTTCGGCGAAGGGGCGGAACATCCTCGGGCCTATGGGGCCTATCCCCGCAAGCTGCGGCGCTATGTGATCGAGCGCCAGGTGGTGAGCATGGCCCAGGCGATCCACTCCTCCAGCGGTCTTCCGGCCCAGGTGTTCGCCATCGCCGATCGCGGCGTGCTCAAGCCCGGTGCCTTTGCCGACGTCCTGGTTTTCAATCCTGAGACGGTCCGGGACGTGGCCACCTACCCTAAGCCCCATGCCTATTCCGAGGGCATGGACTTCGTGTTCGTGAACGGCAAGGCGGCCATCGTTGACGGGCAGGTGACCACCGAACGCCACGGCCGGGTGATCCTGCGGGGCAAGTAAGGCTCAGGCGGGGGACTTGGCCTGAAAATGGGCCAGGACGGCCAGGCGGCAGGCTGAGGCCAGGCCCTGGTCGTCCCGGGCCAGGTCAATCTCGGTGACCAGGGCTGCAAGGCTCAGCCCACGATCAGCGGCCACCTGTTCCAGGGCCGTCCAGAAGGCCGGCTCCAGGGCCACCGAGGTGGCGTGTCCGGCCAGCAGGACCGATCTCTTTTTCAGACGTGCCATGGGGGTTCTTTGCGCAGCTGAAACGTCACGGCAAGGCTTGGGTGGCATTGATCAGAGCTGACGCCTGCGTCATCTTTGCGATCCTTGACCGGAGACGACCATGAGCCTGGCCACTGACAGCTACGCGCCGCCGATGTCCAAGGCGCCTGCGCCGCAACGTTTGCCCAAGCCGCGCCTGCAATGGGGGGCCGCCCTCAAGGCCCTGCGCCGGCTGCTGGCGGACAAGGAAGACACCTTCCAGGTCTTCGAGATCATGCGCGCCTTGAACGGCAAATCCTCGGCCTGGGGCTATCACCGCCTGCTGGAAACCCCGCAGGGGGGGCGCATCGCCTATGAGCGGGTGGAGCTGGAACCCCGGCTGATGGACGACGCCTGGCTCGACAGCTTGCCTTTGGGCTCGGTGGGTCATGCCTATCGGGACTTTATCCGCAGTGAACAACTGACGGCGCAGGGTCTGGCGCAGATCAGCCAGGAGGGCGCGAAGGTTGTGACCGTGGCCCACCCCTACGCCTGGTTTGGTCGCCGCACCCGCGATGTGCACGACATCTGGCACGTGCTCAGCGGCTATCATCGGGACGGTCTGGGAGAGGCCTGTCTGGTGGCGTTCTCCTATGCCCAGACCCGGGGTCTCGGCTGGGCTCTGATCGCGGTGGGCGGTGCCCTGCGCGGCCGCAAGGCCCGGCACCCCTACGCCCGAGCCATCTGGCAGGGCTATCAGCGGGGCAAGGCGGCCGCCTGGCTGCTGGGGGAGGACTATGAGCGGCTACTGGCCGAGCCCCTGGACGCCGCGCGCCGGCGGCTGAACATCACCCCGCCGACGATCTATGACAGCATTCCGCTCGAGGCGCGGAACGAGGCCAAGGCCTGAGCCGACAGCGGCGGTCTAGTCGTCGTCCAGCCGGGCCTGGTCGAGCTTACGACGCTGGCGTTCGGCCTCCAGCTGTTCGGTCAGGGTCTGGCCCTTTGGGCGACCGTGGCTGACCCGGTTGACCTTGGCCTGGGTGCTGGCGGCGGCCTTGAGCCTCGCCTTGCGCGCCTTGTTCAGATTGACGATCTCGCCCATGGGAAATCCTGCCAGCTGAGGGACCTGCGGCCTATTTCACCGCCGCGCAGAACCGCTGAATGCGGCTGCAGGCGTCTTCCAGCACCGCATTGCTGGTGGCGTAGGAGATGCGGAAGAAGGGCGACAGGCCAAAGGCCTCGCCGAACACCACCGCCACGCCTTCGCTGTCCAGCAGCTCGTTGGCGAAGTCCTTGTCGCAGGCGATGACATTTCCGCTCGGCGCGGTCTTGCCGATCAGCCCTTCGCAGGACGGATAGACATAGAAGGCGCCTTCCGGCGTTGGGCACTTCAGGCCGGTGGCCTGGTTCAGCATCGAGACCACCAGGTCCCGGCGGCCCTGGAACAGCCTGGCGTTGGGCTTGATGAAATCCTGCGGGCCGCTAAGGGCCTCCACCGCCGCCCATTGCGAGATCGAGCAGGGGTTGGAGGTGGACTGGCTCATGACCTTGGCCATCAGCTTGATCAGCGGCTCAGGGCCCGCCGCATAGCCGATGCGCCAGCCGGTCATGGCATAGGCCTTGGAGACCCCGTTCATGGTGAGCGTGCGCTCATAGAGGGCCGGCTCCACCTGGGCGATGGTGGTGAACTCCATGTCGTCGAACAGCAGGTGCTCGTACATGTCGTCGGTGAGGATCCACACCTGGGGATGGCGCATCAGCACCTCCGCCAGGGCCTTGAGCTCGTCACGGGTATAGGCCGCGCCCGACGGGTTGGAGGGCGAGTTCAGCAGCACCCAGCGGGTCTTGGCCGTGATCGCCCTGTCCAGGTCTTCAGGCCGCAGCTTGAAGCCGGTCTCCGCCGTGGTCGGGGCAAACACCGGCGTGCCGCCGGCCAGCAGCACCATGTCGGGATAGCTGACCCAGTAGGGGGTCGGGACCACAACCTCGTCGCCGGGGTTGAGGGTGGCCATCATGGCGTTGAAGATCACCGGCTTGCCGCCGGGGGAGACGTTCACCTGGCTGGCCTTGTAGGTCAGGCCGTTTTCCCGGGCGAACTTGGCGACAATGGCCTCCTTCAGCTCAGGCACGCCATCGACGGTGGTGTACTTGGTCTTGCCGTCCTGAATGGCCTTGATGGCCGCGTCCTTGATATTCTGCGGCGTATCGAAGTCGGGCTCCCCGGCGCCTAGGCTGATGATGTCGCGGCCCTGGGCTTTCAGTTCACGCGCCTTCTGGTCGGTCGCCATGGTGGCGGACGGCTTGACGCGGGCGAGCGTGGACGATTGCAGCGACATGGGCGCAGACTCCCTTTGGAGCGGGTGGGGACGGAGTGCGGGGTTTAACTGGAAGGCCCCTGCGCCGCAAACCCGCGTGGCCTGGAGAGTGACAGATTGGCCCGCGTTTTTGCACCGGAGCCACAGGACGGGCCGACATGATCCGAACGAGGCCAGGGCGGTCGCGCAGCTTGACCCACGCCTGCGGATCGGCGAGGCCATGCGCCATGGGCCGCCTGATCAGCTTTGTGACCAATATGGACGCCCGCGCCTGGCGGGGCGTGGCGGTGTCCTTTGTGCTGTTTGGCGGGGTGGGGCTGGTCTTCCTGTTCGGCGCTCAGGTCCTGGGGTTCAATGGCGAGGCGACCGTCGAGCAGTGGCTGGGCATGGCCGCCCACAGTCCCTGGGCTCTGCCGAGTGCTGTGGCGGCGTTCGCCATCTTGGCTTTTGTGGGGGTGCCGCAGTTCGTGCTGATCGCCGCCGCGGTGGTAGCCTTTGGCGGTTGGACGGGCTTTGCCTACAGCTGGATCGGGACCATGGTCTCGGCCCTGGTGGGGTTCTATCTGGGGCGTCTGGCCGGGGCCCGCACCCTGGATGCCTTTGCCGGGGAAGGGGTGCGCCAGTTCATGCGGCTGGTGGGCCGCAACGGGTTCTGGGCCAGCCTGATCGTGCGCCTAGTGCCGTCGGCCCCGTTCATCGTGGTGAATATGGCCGCCGGCGTCACGCCCATGCGCCTCCGCCACTTCGCGGCGGGCACGGCGCTCGGCATCATTCCCAAGATCGGGGTCACGGCCTTTGCCGGCAATTCCATCGCCCAGGCCATGCGCGGCGGAGGGCCTGGCCATATCGCCATGCTGGTGGCCATCGTCATCGGCTGGATTCTGATCGGCTGGTTCGCCAGAAAGTGGCTGAAGTCCCGGGAAGCTGAGGCGGCCGGGGGCGGGCCGCTTCCCTGAGGCCTGCGCAAGCTTATTGCTTGAAAAGCAGTTTTGCCGAGGGTTTGACGCAATCCTGTTGCGCGGGGACGCCGGACTGGCTAGAAAACACCCATGACTACGAGAATCCGCAGCCTGCTTCTTGGCCTTCCCCTGGGGCTTAGCCGCCCCTGGGCGCCCCTGTAGGCCTGCGCGAAACTTTGCGGGGCCGGGCGCTCAGGGGATGACCCCGCCGCCCGACCTTTCTAGAATGCGCTCCCGCGAAGAGATCCTGACATGACTTCCCAAGCTGCCAACACCGCGTCCGACCGTGACCGCGTAATCATTTTCGACACCACCATGCGTGACGGGGAGCAGTCTCCCGGCGCCTCCATGTCCCTGGAGGAGAAGCTGGAACTGGCCAAGATCCTCGAGGAGATGCGGGTCGACGTCATCGAGGCCGGCTTCCCCATCGCCTCCAATGGCGACTTCGAGGCGGTGCGCCAGATTTCCGAGATCGTCACCGAGAGCACGGTCTGTGGCCTGGCGAGGGCAGCGGCCATCGACATCGAGCGCTGCGCCGAGGCGATCCGGCCAGCCAAGCGCGGCCGCATCCACACCTTCCTGTCCACCAGCCCTTCGCACCGGGACCACATTCTGAAGATGAGCCAGGAGGATATCCTGGAAGCCATCACCCGGTCGGTGACCCACGCCCGCAACCTGTGCGACGACGTGGAATGGTCGGCCCAGGACGCCACCCGCACCGAGCAGGACTTCCTGCGCCGCTGCGTGGAGGCGGCCATCAAGGCGGGCGCCAAGACGGTGAATATCCCCGACACTGTCGGCTATTCCTATCCGTCAGAATACGAGGCGATCTTCCGCGACCTGGTGGAGAATGTGCCCGGGATCGACACCGTGATCCTGTCCACCCACTGCCACAACGATCTGGGCCTGGCCGTGGCCAACAGCCTGGCCGGCGTCCAGGGCGGCGCCCGGCAGGTCGAAGTCGCGGTCAACGGCATCGGCGAGCGGGCCGGCAATGCGGCCCTGGAAGAGGTGGTCATGGCCCTGAAGGTGCGCGGCGACCGGCTGCCCTACTTCACCGGCGCTGAGACCCAGCACATCACCCGGGCCAGCCGCTATGTGTCGGCCATCACCGGCTTCCCGGTACAGTTCAACAAGGCCATCGTCGGCAAGAACGCCTTTGCCCACGAGAGCGGCATCCACCAGGACGGGATGCTGAAGGACCGCGGCACCTACGAGATCATGACGCCGGAAAGCGTCGGGCAGGGCGGCTCCAACCTGGTCATGGGCAAGCATTCGGGCCGCCACGCCTTCCGCGAGAAGCTGAAGGCCCTGGGCTACGAGCTGGGCCAGAACGCCTTGAACGAGGCGTTCCAGCGGTTCAAGGACCTGGCCGACAAGAAGAAGCACGTCTTTGACGACGACATCATCGCCCTGGTGGACGACGCCCTGGCCTCGGGTGCCGACCGTATTCAGGTCAAGCACCTGCGGGTGATCGCCGGCACAGAAGGCCCGCAGGAAGCCCAGTTGACCGTGTCTGTGGAAGGTGCCGAACGCTCGGCGTCGGCCACTGGCGATGGTCCGGTCGACGCGGTGTTCAACGCCATTCACAAGGTGGTGCCGCACACCGCCATCCTGCGCCTGTTCCAGGTCCATGCGGTGACCGAGGGCACCGATGCCCAGGCCCAGGTCTCGGTCCGTCTGGAGGAGGATGGCCGGATCGCCACCGGTCAGGCCGCCGACACCGACACTTTGACGGCCTCGGCCAAGGCCTATGTGAACGCCCTGAACAACCTTTTCGCGCGTAAGGAAAAGACCGCCCCTGACGCTATCGCCAGCGGGTTCTAGGGGGCTGGCCGGCTTGGTCCGGCGCCCCTGACGTCCGATGCTCTGGATCGCTCTGACGGTGGCGGCGGCACCCTTGCAGGTGGCGCGCAACGCTCTGCAGCGGGGCCTGATGGCCGAGGCTGGGCCGTGGGGTGCCACGCTTGTGCGCTTCCTGTTTGGCTTGCCGTTCGCCCTGGTCATCTTCGCGGTGGTCGCCAGCCTGACCCCGCTGGCTGAGCCCAGCTTCACGCTCCGCTTCTGGATTACTGTCAGCGCCGGTGCCCTGGGCCAGGTGCTGGCCACGGCGGCGCTCTTGGGGGCCATGCGCCGGTCGGGCTTTGGGGTGGCGACCTTCATGCAGCAGGCCTCCCTGCCGCTGGCGGCGGTCATGGGGCTTGTGCTGTTTGACGATCGTCTGGGGCTGCAGGCCTGGGCCGGGGTGGCACTGACCACGGCGGGGCTGGCAGCCCTGTCCTGGCCAGGTCGGGGGGCGAGCGCCGGGGCTTTGACAGGGGCTGTCATGGGCCTGGCCTCAGGGGCGGCCTTCGCTGTCGCCCTCAACGGGTATCGCCAGGCGGGCCTGGCCCTTAAACCCGACTATCCGATCTATGCGGCCACGGCGGCCCTGTGCGTCGCCCAGACTCTGCAGAGCCTTTGCCTGGTGACGTGGCTCGCCGTGGTCAGACCTCAGGCGCTGAGGGCGGTGGCGAAGGCCTGGAAGCCCTCCCTCGGGGCCGGTTTTTTCGGAGCAGCGGCCTCGGCCTGCTGGTTCTCGGCCCTGGCCCTGGCGCCGGCTGGCATGGTCCGGGCCGTAGGGGTCATCGAGGCCCCCATCGCTGCGGCGGCCGGTCGGCGGCTCTTTCAGGAACAGATGAGCCTGCGCCAGATCCTGGCCGGCGCCGCCACCGCGGCCGGTGTGGTGATGACCGCCCTGGGCTGACGGAAATCTCAGCCTGACAGGTCGGCGCAGGCCGCAGACCGGACGAGAGAATCAAGGGTGCGTCGATCCGTCCTCGGAGGGGCTTTAGGGCTGAGGCGACGGAGGACACCCCAGGCAGGCCGGCCCAAGCGCCAAGCGGGACGACCCATGCGCCGATCCCCTGCCGGTTGAATTATCAACCCTGTCTGGCGCTGCTGAACGCTGGTCTCCGGGCGTTAAGTGAATAAGCCTTGAAATCGACAAAGCGGCGGGGCACACGAACCACAAGTCCTTATCGCGACAACTTGTTCCGACCGTTCGCCACGCGCGCGCGTACGGAGTCGGTTTTCGTCCAAGACGCACATTAAGCCCCCAATCCACCAGGGCCCTGCATGATCTCGTCCCTCTTCGGCGCCATCTCCAACGATATCGCCATCGACCTCGGCACCGCCAACACCCTCATCTACATGAAGGGCAAGGGGATCGTGCTGAATGAACCGTCTGTGGTGGCGCTTCGGAACATCGGCGGGCGCAAGGTGGTGCACGCGGTGGGCATAGAGGCCAAGCAGATGCTGGGCCGGACGCCGGGCCATATGGAAGCCATCCGTCCCATGCGCGACGGGGTCATCGCCGACTTTGAAGTCGCCGAGGAGATGATCAAGTACTTCATCCGCAAGGTTCACAACCGCAAGGGCTTCGTGAATCCCAAGGTCATCGTCTGCGTGCCGTCAGGTGCCACCGCCGTTGAGCGCCGCGCTATCAACGATTCCTGCCTGAACGCCGGCGGCCGCCGCGTCGGTCTGATCGACGAGCCTATGGCCGCAGCCATCGGCGCCGGCCTGCCGATCCATGAGCCCACCGGCTCCATGGTCGTCGACATTGGCGGCGGCACCACCGAGGTGGCGGTTCTGTCCCTGTCGGGCATCGTCTATTCCCGCTCGGTCCGGGTTGGCGGCGACAAGATGGACGAGGCGATCATCTCCTATATGCGCCGCAACCATAACCTGCTGATCGGCGAGACCACGGCGGAGCGGATCAAGAAGGAGATCGGCACCGCCCGTGCCCCGGCCGACGGTGAGGGCCTGTCCATCGAGGTCAAGGGCCGCGACCTGATGCAGGGCGTGCCGCGGGAAGTGCGTATCAGCGAAAAGCAGGCGTCGGACGCCCTGTCTGAGCCCGTCGGGCAGATCGTTGATGCGGTGAAGATGGCCCTGGAGGCCACGCCGCCGGAACTGGCCTCCGACATCGCCGACAAGGGCATCATGCTCACCGGCGGCGGTGCCCTGCTCCGGGGCCTGGACGCCGAGATCCGCGACCATACCGGCCTGCCGGTGACGGTGGCCGATGATCCCCTGTCCTGCGTGGCGCTGGGCTGTGGCAAGGTGCTCGAACATCCCAAGTGGATGAAGGGCGTCCTGGAATCCACCTTGGCCTAGGACTTGCTTAACCGACGAGGGTAGGGCCGTGACTCGGCTGCGTCTGGCGGGGAGACGATCTTAGGTGTCCTTCCGGGACAATCCTCTGGGTGAAATTCGGGTGCCGCTGGTCTGGACGGCCGCGGTCGCCCTGATCGTGGCTGTGATCGTCGCGGTCACCCTGCTGCTGGGCGACCGGCGGGAAACCCTGCGCACCGAGGCCTATGGGGTGACCCGCGAGGTCAGTGACGCAGTGTCAGCGCCGGTCTCCGGGGTGGTCTCGGCTCCGGTCCACTGGATGGGGGCTCTGTCCCAGGGGATCAGCCAGTATTTCTTCGCCGTGTCGGAGAATCGGCGACTGCGCGCCGAGCTGGAGGAGGTAGCCGACCTTCGCCAGGAGGTGACGCGGCTTCAGGACATCAATGCACGCTATGTGGACCTGCTGGGCCTGAGGACCGATCCGCCGATCCCGATGGTCTCAGCCCGGGTGGTGAGCGATTCCCGCGGCCCCTTCGCCAATACCCGCCTGGCCAATGCCGGCCGCGAGCGCCAGGTCCAGGTGGGCAATCCGGTGATGACCGAATACGGCCTGGTGGGCCGGGTGGTCGGCGTGACCCGGGGTGCCAGCCGCATCCTGATGCTCACCGACATCGCCTCGCGGACCCCGGTGATGGTCGACCGAACCAATGCCCGCGCCATTCTGGCCGGCGACGGCGGACCCAACCCCAAGCTGGAATATCTGCGCGGCCATGATCCGGTGAAGGCCGGCGACCGCATCGTCACCTCCGGCGACGGGGGGCTCATGCCCAGAGGCCTGCCCGTGGGGGTGGCCGTCAAGGGCATCGACGGCGCCTGGCGGGTGGTGCTGGCCTCGGAGGCCGGGGCCATCGACTTTGTGCGCATCCTGCTGTTTGAGGATTTCTCGCAGCTGGTGGACCAGGATGAGCTGAATACCCCAGGCGAACCCCCGGTCAGTGGCGATCTGCCCAGCGTCGGGGTGAGCGCGCCGCCGCCGCCGCCGGCGGCAGCAACGACGCCGCCTGCGGACGTCAGGGCACCAGCGACACGGCCCCCGGCCCGAACTCCAACCCCCAAGGCACCGGCGGCGAAGGCACCGCCACGCCCAGCGCCGGCTCAATCCGACCCGGTACAGTCCCCGGCCCCAGACCCCGCGCCTCCGGCGATTGAGGAGCCGGTGTTTTGAGCCTGATGGCCACCCGGCTTGATCCGTGGCGCTGGCTCGGCGCGCCGATCCTGCAGTGCATGGTCGCCACCCTGTTGTTCAGTCTGCCGGTGCGTTTCTTTGGCTGGGGCCTGCCTGAGCCGATCTTTTGCATGGCCCCCGCCTTTGCCTGGGCCATGATCCGCCCCTCGATCGCAGCCCCCTTCGGGGTGCTGATCATGGGACTGTTCTTGGACATCTTCTGGGGGGGACCCATGGGCCTTTGGGCCCTGTCGTTGCTGACAGCCTATGGGGTGGTGCTGGCGGCCCGGAACATGATGGTGGGCCAGAGCCGCTCGATGATGTGGATGTGGTTTGCCGCCGCCTGCGCCATGGCTCAGACCGTGGGCTTTCTGGTCACCCAACTGGATGTCCGCTCGACCCCGAACTTGCTGGCGATGTTCTGGCAATTTCTTGCAACAATCCTGCTCTATCCTTTTGCCCATCGGTTGATCGACAGGTTCGATGACGCCGATGTCCGGTTCCGTTAAGGTCGCGGGGATGAGCGAACCGTCCATCTTCTTTACCGAGGTCAATGAACGGCAGGGAGCCTTCCATCGCCGGAGCTTCCTGCTGGGTGGGTTCGCCGGAGCGGGCCTGCTGGCCCTGGGTGGGCGGTTGGCGCACCTGCAGCTGCTGGAAGCCCAGCGCTATGAAAAGCTCTCGGCCTCCAACCAGTTCAATTTCCGGCTGGTGCCGCCACCTCGCGGATTGATCGTTGACCGCAATGGCCAGGTTCTGGCCACCAACCGCCCCAACTTCCGTCTGCTGGTGGTCAAGGATGGCGAGCATGAGCCTGCTCCGACCCTGAAGACCCTGGCCCACTTCGTGCCCCTGGATGAGGCCCGCCAGGCGCGGTTGCTCAAGGAGTTTGAGCGGACTCCCAACCGTGTCCCGGTCTCGGTCATGGAGGACATGACCTGGGAGCAGTTCTCGGCGATCAATATCCGCGCCCCGGAAATGCCCAATGTCACGGCCGACATGGGGGAGGTGCGGGTCTATCCCCACGGTGGCGCGTTTGCCCATGTGATTGGCTATGTGGCCAAGGTGAACCGAGAGGACCTCACCGAGACGGGCCCCAATTCCGAGGCGATCCTGCTGCATCCGGGTTTCCGGATCGGTCGTCAGGGGGTGGAGAAGGCCTTCGACCTGGATCTGCGGGGGCGCACGGGTGCCCGAAAGGTTGAGGTGGACGCCCGTGGGCGGGAGGTCCGAAACGATCCCGGCGGCGATATTCAGGCCGTCTCTGGCAAGACGGTCGAGCTGACCCTGGATGTGGATATCCAGAAGCGCGCCCTGGAGGTGATGGACGACGAGAGCGGCGCGATCGTGGTCATGGACTGCCGGTCGGGTGACCTGCTGTGCATGGTGTCGGCGCCGAGCTTCGACGCCAATCGCTTTGTCCGTGGCCTCTCGGTGGCCGAGTACCGGGCCCTGGCGGACTATGAGCGTCGTCCGCTGCTGGACAAGGCCATGAGCGGCACCTATCCGCCGGGCTCGACCTTCAAAATGACCACCGCCCTGGCTGCCCTGGGCGCAGGCATTGATCCAGAGGAGCGGGTCTTCTGCTCCGGCGGCTGGCGTTTCGGCGGGCGGACCTGGCGTTGCTGGCGCCATAGCGGTCATGGCTCGCAGAACATGCATGAGGCCATCAAGAACTCCTGCGATGTGTATTTCTACCAGGTGGCCCTGCGGATGGGGCCCGACCATATTGCCCGGGCGGCCAAGGCCCTGGGCTTTGGTCAGGCCTTCGATATTGGCATTCCTGGCCAGCGCACCGGGGTGGTCGGCTCGACTGAATGGAAGCGGACCCGGGTCAAGCGCGACCCCACCTGGCATCCGGGGGATTCGGTCAGCTACGGCATCGGTCAGGGTTATATCACCGCCAATGGCCTGCAGCTGGCGGTGATGACCGCCCGGCTGGCCAATGGTCGAAAACAGCTTAATCCCCGGCTGATCAAGTCGGTGGGCGGGGTGGAGATGCCCCCCGGCGACGAGGTGCCGAGCCTGCCCTTCTCGCAGGAGCATCTGGACTATGTCCGGGCCGGCATGATTGCGGTGGCCAACGACGCCCGGGGCACGGCCTTCCGCCAGAGCCAGCTTGGCCTCGGCGATGTGTTGATGGCCGGCAAGACCGGCACGGCCCAGGTGCGCAGCTATGACGGGGTGGCCGACCGTGACAGCCGCAGCGTCCGCTGGGGCCTGAAGGATCACAACCTCTATGTGGCCTTCGCCCCGATTGATCAGCCGCGCTATGCGATCTCCGTGATCATCCAGCACGGGGGCCTTGGCGGTGCCACGGCAGCCGCCCCCCGGGCGCGGGAGGTCATGCGGGTGGCCCTGCTCAAGGACCCGGAGATCCGCGCCCGGATCACCCAGCCCTTGCCCATGCCCGATGTCAGTGACCTACCCCCCACGGGGATGGCACCGGATGGATCGGTGATCGCTCCACCGCCTGAAACCGGTGACCCCGTATGACCATGAGCGCCCTGCGCCGGCCTGGTGAACGCGATCGCCTGGTGGTGAAATTCACCCAGATCGACTGGACCTTCTGCATCGCGCTCTGTCTGTTGGCCGGCGTCGGCTCGCTGATGATGTTCTCGGTGGCTGGCAGCTCCTGGGAACCGTGGGCCGGTCCTCATCTATTCCGGTTCGGCATTTGCTTTGCCCTGATGATCGCCCTGGCCATGTTTGATGTGCGGGTCTGGTTTGCCCTGGCCTATCCCATCTATGGCATTGGCCTGGCGCTGCTGGTGGCGGTAGAGCTGGTGGGCGACACCCGGATGGGGGCAACCCGCTGGCTCGACATTGGCTTCATGAGCTTCCAGCCCTCTGAGGTCATGAAGGTGGGCATCGTCCTGGCCCTGGCACGGTTCTATCACGGCATTTCCGCCGATGACGCCCGACTGTCCTGGTGGCTGCTGATCCCGGCGGCCATGATCGCCGCCCCCGTGCTCCTGGTCGCGCACCAGCCAGACCTTGGCACCGCCATGCTGATCGCCATGACCGGTGCGGCCGTGGTGGTCCTGGCGGGGCTGTCGTGGAAGATCATCGGCGCGGCCGTGATCTCCTTCGCGGCGGCTGTGCCGATCATGGTGATCTTCGTGATGCACGAGTATCAGCGCAAACGGGTCATGACCTTCCTCAATCCTGAGAACGATCCCTCGGGCTCCGGCTACCACATCCTGCAGTCCAAGATCGCCCTGGGCTCCGGGGGCTTCTTCGGCAAGGGGTATGGGCTGGGCTCACAGAGCCAGCTCAATTTCCTGCCCGAAAAACATACCGACTTCATCTTCGCCACCCTGGCCGAGGAGTTCGGCTTCCTGGGCTGTGCTTTGGTTCTGGCCCTGTTTGCGGCAGTGATCTTCATGGCCCTGCGTACGGCTTCCCTGGCCCACAGCCACTTTGGGCGACTGGCCGCAGCGGGCGTCACGGCGACCTTCACCCTCTATGTGCTGATCAATGGGGCCATGGTCATGGGCCTGGCGCCGGTGGTGGGGGTGCCTATGCCGCTGCTCTCCTATGGCGGTACGGTGATGCTGACGGTGATGATCGGCTGGGGACTGGTGCAGTCGGTGCGGGTCCACCGCTATAGCGAGGTCACCAGCGGCAAGGGCGCCTTCGTCTGATGCTGGCTTGACCAGCGCCACGCCGGCAGGCAAGGGCGCGGGTCATGACCGCCCGTCCGGCCCAGATTCTGTTCATCACGGCCACCCGGATTGGCGACGTGGTCCTGAGCTCGGGCCTGATCGGTCATATGGCGAAGACTCACCCTGGCGCGCAGTTCACCATCGCGGGGGGGGGCTTACCCATCGGCCTGTTTGCTGACACGCCGGGGCTCGCGGCCCTGCTGCCCATGGTCAAGCAGCCCAATGGGGGGCATTGGCTCACCCTCTGGCGCCAGACCCGACAGACCCGTTGGGACCATGTCATCGACCTGCGCGGCTCGCTGACCGCCTACGGTCTCAGAGCCCGTGCGCGCCACATCCTGACCGGGCAGGGGCGTGACCTGCACCGGGTCATGGCCTATGCCCAGGTGCTGGGCCTTGAGGTGACCCCGCCGCCGCCGAGCTTCTTCGTTGCCAAGGAAACCCGGGCGCAGGCTGACCAGTGGCTGGGCGGGCCCGGAGAAATCCTGGCCATGGCACCGTCCGCCAACTGGATCGGCAAGACCTGGCCCGCGGAGCGTTTCGCCGCCCTGGCGGCTGGGCTGCTTGGCCCTGAGGGGCCCCTTCCCAAGGCGCGGCTCTTGCTGCTGGGGGGAAAAGAGGACATCCCTGCCGCCCAGATGGTGGCGGCTGGCCTGCCGCCAGAGCGGGTGATCTGGGCCATGGGAGAGCCCGACCTGCTCACCACCTATGCGATGCTCGGCCGGGCGCGGCTGTTTGTTGGCAATGACTCCGGCATGATGCACCTGGCGGCGGCAGCTCAGGCCCCGACCCTGGGGCTGTTTGGCCCCACCGATGACCGCCTCTATGCCCCGTGGGGTGACCATTGTGTGGTGGTGCGTGCAGGTGCTTTTGCCGCCTTCAAGGCCATTGATCCCCATCTCAACCGACCAGAGCCGCACATGGCCAGCCTGGACCTGGCAACCGTTCAGGCCGCGGCCCTGTCGCTTCTGGCCAAGACCCAAGGGACCGTCGCATGATGATCAGCATTCCGGTCTCGGCGGGTGAACTCATCGACAAGATCACCATCCTGGAGGTCAAGCAGCGGCGGATGTCCGATCCCGCCAAGCTGGCCAATGTGGGCCGGGAGTTGGCCGCCCTGGAGGCCGTCCGCGCCGAGGCCCTGGGCGAGGCTTCCGAGATCGACGCCCTGACGGCGGACCTGCGGCAGGTCAATGACCGGCTGTGGGACATCGAGGACAGCAAGCGGGCCTGCGAGGCCCGGCAGGAATTTGGCCCCGACTTCGTGGAGCTGGCCCGTCTGGTCTACAAGCTGAATGACCATCGGGCCGATCTGAAACGCCAGATCAACCTGGCCACCGGCTCTCAGATCATCGAGGAAAAGAGCCACCCGACCTATGACCGTGGAACGCCTTAGCCCGATCCCTTAGCCCGCCAAGGCCTGATCGGTCGCCCGGACCAGGGCGTCCACCACCCCAGGCTCGGTGGACGCATGGCCCGCATCCCAGACCATGTCGAGCCGGGCCTCAGGCCAGGCCCGGGTGAGCCGCCAGGCGGCGTCCATGGGGGTAACTACATCAAACCGGCCCTGGACGATCCAGCCCGGAATGCCGCGGATCTTGTCGATGTTTTTCAGGATCCAGCCGTCTTCGGGGAAGAAGCCGCGATTGACGAAGTAGTGGCACTCGATCCGCGCAAAGGCGATGGCGAAGTCCACCTCGTTGAACTTGGAGGGCCTAGCCTCCGGGCCGCGAATGGAGATGGTGTCGCCTTCCCACTGGCTCCAGGCGGTGGCGGCCTCGGCCTGGACTCGGCGGTCGGCATGGGTCAGCCGCTTGTGATAGGCGCCCATCAGGTCGTGCCGTTCGTCTTCCGGGATCGGGGCCAGGAAGCTTTCCCAGGCGTCTGGGAACAGCATGGAGGCCCCGTTCTGGTAGAACCAGGTCAACTCCCGCTCGGTCAGCAGGAACACCCCGCGCAACACCAGGCCCTCGACCCGGTCGGGGTGGGTGATGGCGTAGGCCAGCGCCAGGGTTGACCCCCAGGACCCGCCGAACACGGTCCATTTCTCGACGCCCAACTTGACCCGCAGCCGCTCGATGTCGGCGATCAGGGTCCAGGTAGTGTTGTGCTCGAGCCGCGCATTGGGGTGGGAGCGGCCACAGCCCCGCTGATCGAACAGGGCCATCCGCCACTTCGCCGGATCAAAGAACCGCCGCATGGTCGGATTGATCGCCCCGCCAGGCCCCCCGTGCAGGATGACGCAGGGCTTCCCGTCGGGGTTTCCGCACTCTTCGTAATAGACCTGATGCTCGCTCTCGGTGGGCAGCCAACCGTGGGCAAAGGGCTCGTTCTCGGGGAACAGGCCCCGGCGGTGGGCGGGCGAGGAGACGGTGGCGAAAGGCGAGGGGCGATCCATGGGGGTATTTACCCTGGGAAACGCCGCCGCATCCAGTCGAGGATGTAACGGTTTACGGCCTCTGGCTGTTCCTGCTGCGTCCAGTGGCCAGACTCGGTCACCATCACCTTCTCCAGGTCAGAAATATGCTCGCCCATCCTGTCGGCCATGGACGGGGGCAGTACGGCGTCCTTCTCGGCCATGATCATCAGGCAGGGCAGGTCATCGATGCGGGTGGGCAGGTCAGCGCCCCGCTCCCAGTTCCGGGTGAAGTTGCGATACCAGTTGATCGGCCCGGTGAAGCCGCTGGCCTCGAACAGGGCCACGTAGACCGCCATCTCGTCCTGGCTGAGGAACTGGCTCTGGTCGGTGGCGGGATCATAGGCTGCGAGGCCTGCGGCGAAGGCAAAGCTCGACCCACCGGTTTTCCGCTCGCTGGAGTCGCGCAGGGCGGCGGGCTTGCGCAGGAAAAAGCGCATGGTCTTGGCCACATCGGCCCCCAGGGCCTGGTCGGCCTCTCCCGGGGCCTGGAACCAAACGATATACATGTCCGGCCCATAGACCTCGCGGAACAGGCTGATGGGCTCGGCCCGGTAGCGAGGCTGATAGGGGGTGTTGAGCCCGATGATCCCGGCGCAGCGGGCCCGGTGCATCAGCGGCATCTGCCAGACAACGAACCCGCCCCAGTCGTGACCGACGAACACCGCCTTCTCGATCCCAAGGTGGTCCAGCAGGGCCACGAGGTCCCCGGTGAGATGCTCCATGTCATAGGCGCTTATCTCAGCCGGGCCGGGGGTGAGGCCATAGCCCCGCTGGTCGGGGGCGATGACCCGGTAGCCGGCGGCGGCCAGGACCGGGATCTGATGGCGCCAGGAAAAGGCGGTCTCGGGAAAGCCGTGACAGAGCACGATGGCCGGGCCGTCCTTTGGGCCCGCCTCATAGAAGGCCATCTCGATCCCGTTCACCAGGGCGGTCTGCATGGGCGGCATCATGGCGGTGAGGGCTTCGGGGAGGTGGGCCATGGGGGCTCCTGTCAGGTCAGCTGTCGGTATTGGTAGGAAATGACCATGGGAGGCAAGCGTGCGGGGTTTCCTCGCCGCCATGGCAGGTTAGATAGAGGCATGAGCAGACCCGCCGCCGCCGCTCCGGTCCCCTGGGGCCTTGTGATCCTGCTCGGCGCCCTGACGGCGTTTGCGCCCATGTCTATCGACATGTACCTGCCAAGCCTGCCGGCGATCGGCGAGGCCCTGGGGGCGAGCGCAGCCCAGACCCAGACCACGGTGGCGGCATTCTTTGCCGGTATGGCCATCGGCCAGTTCATCTATGGCCCGGCCTCGGACCGGTTTGGCCGGCGGGGCCCGATTCTGTTCGGGATCGCCGTCTATCTGGCCGCAACGGCGGTCTGCGCCCTGTCGACGACCCCTGAGATGCTGATCGCCGCCCGCTTCGTCCAGGCCCTGGGGGGCTGTGCGGGCGGGGTGGTGGCCCGGGCGATCGTCCGCGACCATTTCGACCACACCGAGACCGCGCGGATGCTCTCCCTGCTGATGCTGGTCATGGGCATCGCCCCCATCGTGGCCCCTCTGGTCGGGGGGCTGATTTTGCAGGTGGCCGGGTGGCGCGCCATCTTCTGGGTGCTCCTGGCGTTTGCCTTCGTGGTCGGCGCCTTCGCCCTGTTCCGCCTGGAGGAGAGCCGGTCGGCGGCCACCGCGATCCAGGCCCGGGGTGAGAACCCCTTTGCGGCCTTTGGTGCCTTGCTGAGGCAGCGCAGACTGGTGGGCTATGCCCTGGCCGGGGCCCTGAACGGCGCGACCCTGTTCACCTATATCGCCGCCTCGCCGGTGCTGCTGATCGAGGTCTATGGCATCTCGCCGTCTAACTTTGGCTGGGTGTTCGGGCTCAACGCCGCAGGGGTGATCGGGGCCAGCCAGGCCAATCGCTATCTGCTTCGGTACATGGGGCCAGACCAGGTGCTGGCCCGGGCCAGCCTGATCGCCGTGGGCTTTGGCCTGATGCTGGCGCTGGCGGCGGTCAGTGGGATTGGCGAGCGCTGGACCGTGCTGCCCCTGCTGTTTTTGATCCTGTCGACCTATGGCTTCATCCAGGGCAACACCATGGCCGGGGCGCTCAGCGTTGACGCCACCCGTTCGGGCTCGGTTTCGGCCCTAATGGGCGGGGCCTCCTTCGGGGTGGGCGCTGTGGCGGCGAGCCTGACGGGGCTGGCCTATGATGGCACCCCAGGGCCCATGGGCGTGGCCATGGCCCTGGCGTTGGCGGGGTCAGCCCTGGCCCTGCGGACCCTGGCCCTGCCCAGGCCTGTGGTACCCTAGGCGACGGGGCGCAGGCGGAAGGCGGCGATGGCCAGCAGCAGCCAGCCGACCAGGAACATCAGGCCGCCTATGGGGGTAACGGCACCCAGGATGCGCGGGGCACCCAGGGCCATGGCCAGCAGGGTGCCGCAGAAGATCACCCCACCGCCCAGGAAGAACATCGGGCAAAGCCGTGCCAGTCTGCCACCCTTGTCGGCCACGAAAGCTGCAGCAAACACAGCCAGGCTGTGAACCATCAGATAGGTGGCACCGGTATCCATCCAGGCCTTGGCCTGAGGGTCGGTGATCCCGTGGGCACCAAAGGCCCCGATCGCCACCGAGGCTAGCCCGCCCAAGGCGGCCAGTCCGAGCCAGAGGGGTGCGACGGCCATGGAGCCTCCTGCCTGACAAACCCCATCCACCAAAGGGGCGGCATGGCGGGTCAAGGCGCTGAGATAGGCCGGCCCGGCCCGCTTGGCCACTCCTGCGGCGGGCCTGCTACCCGAGAGCCCAGACTCGGACTAAACCTTGGTTTCGCCAACCGCCCACAGGCTTCTCCATGCCCTCGCTGCCCCTGCGTCTGGGCCTGTTCTACTCGGCCATCTTCGTGGGCACCGGGGCGAGCGCCCCCTACATCCCCATCTGGTTTGCCCAGCAGGGCCTCTCTGGCGCGGAGATCGGCCTGATCCTCTCGGCGCCGATGATGGCGCGGATGATCACCGCACCGGCGATGGGGGTCTGGGCCGACAGTTTCGCCCTGCGCCGCACGCCCCTGATCCTCATGGGGGCCCTGGCCACGGTGGCCTATGTGCTGATGGCCGCCCCGTTCGGGTTCTGGTGGTGGTTCGCCGTCTGGTTTGTGGCCGCCTCGGCGATCTCCACCATCTCTCCGCTCACCGATGTGATCGTCCTGGCGAGGGCCAGGCGGGACGGCTTCAACTATGGCTGGCCCCGGGGGATCGGCTCAGCAGCCTTCATTATCGCCAATGTGGGGATGGGGGTGCTGCTGGTGCAGGGGCCCGGCGATCTGGTGCTGATCTGGATCATCGTGGCGGCCCTGCTGACGGCGGTGGGCGCGCGGTTCCTGCTGCCGCCTGATCCTGTGCGGGAGGGGGGCGGAAGGGCCACCCTGTCCGACAGCCTGGCTGGCCTGGGTGCCCTGTTGAAGGACGGTGGCTTCATGCTGGCTGTGGTCTCGGTGGGACTGATCCAGTCGGCGCATGCCTTTTATTACGGTTTTTCAGCCCTGGTCTGGAAGGCGCAGGGCATCGCCGAGAGCCTGACCGGCGTCCTTTGGGGGTTCGGGGTGGCCATCGAGATCGCCTTTATGTGGTTCATGGAGCCCTGGCGTCGGGCCATCGGGCCGCGCCGGCTGCTGGTCATCGGCGCGGCGGCGGCCGTGGTGCGCTGGGGGGCGTTGGCCATGTCGCCGCCGCTCTGGGCGCTGTTTCCGATTCAGGCCCTGCACGCCCTGAGCTTTGCGGCCACCTTCATGGCGTCCCTGCAACTGGTGGAGCGGCTGTCGACGCCGGCCAATGCGTCCTCAGCCCAGATCATGAACTCGGTATTTTCCGGTGGGCTCTTGATTGGTCTGGCGACCATCGTCTCTGGGGCGCTGTATGACTCGGTGGGTGCCTACGGCTATTTCGCCATGGCCGCCATGTCGGCCCTGGGGCTGGCCGGCGCCCTGCGGCTCTATGGGGTCAAGCGGCTGGACGGCTGAGCTCGACGCAGAAGGCGGTGGCTGCGGCGCAGACCGCCTGGCGGATCTGGGCCAGATCGAAGGCCGCAGCGTCCGCACACTCCCGGGCCTGGGGCACATGCAGGAAGCCGACCCGGGCCGCCGCGCGGGTGTGGAGCAGTCGGTAGAGGGTGAAGTTGCAGAGATAGTCGCCGGCGTCTTCCGACAGGGTGACCGGAAGGCCCTCTGCCTCCAGCGCCAGGGCCATGGCCTGACAGGGGGCGGTGGCGGCGATTACCTCTTCACCCCCGCTTGCCACCAAGGCCGAACCCCACACCCGCCCCGCCTGATCGGGGCGCTCAGGGCTGGCGCAGTTGCGGCCCAGGGTCTCAACGCGGAAGGCCTCGGCCTCCACCGCCACGCCGACCACCAGAATGCCGTCCACCGGGCGGGCCTGAACCTCGCGCAGGACCGTCTCGGCCGAGCCCTGCCATTGGACGGGGAGGGTCAGATAATCGATGTGGGCGCCAGGCGGGGACCAGCCCTCCCGGGCCAGGGTGGCGATCACGGCGGCGGAGGGATTGAGCGGGGCGGCGGGAAAACTGCCGAAGCCGCCAAGGAGCAGGCGCGGGGTCATGGCGCCTATATAACCCAAGCGCCCTTGAATGCCCCTGGGGCGCCCGATGAAACTGACGAAAACACAAAAGAGGAAACACCATGCGCGCACTGCAAGCCGCCGAGCCCTGGGGCCTGGACAACCTGACCATCATCGAGGCCCCCGATCCGGTCCCTGGTCCAGGTGAAGTGCTGGTGCGGATGAAGGCCGTATCGCTGAACTACCGCGACTTCCTGATGATCAACGGCATCTATGGCCGGGGATCGGCCACCGGTGGCTCAGTGACCCCGTTCTCCGACGGTTGCGGGGTGATCGAGGCGGTGGGGGCCGGCGTCACCCGGGTCAAGGTCGGCGACCGGGTCTCGACCCTGTTCTTCCAGGGCTGGCTGTCGGGGCCGCCCACGGTGGAAAAGGCCATGACGGCCCTGGGCTCTCCCATTCCTGGGGCAGGCCGCGAACTGGCGGTGTTCAGCCAGGAGGGCGTCTCCAAGGTTCCCGACTTCCTCACCGACCATGAGGTGGCCACCCTGGCCTGTGCAGGCCTGACCGCCTGGCGGGCGCTGTTCGAGGACGCCGACCTGGCGCCTGGCGACACGGTGGTGCTGCAAGGCACCGGCGGGGTGTCGATCTTTGGTCTGCAGTTCGCCAAGGCCGCGGGCCTGCGGACCCTGATCACCTCGTCCTCGGACGAGAAGCTGGCCCGGGCCAAGGCGCTGGGCGCCGATCACCTGGTGAACTACCGCGAGGTTCCCGAATGGTCCAAGCCCGTGCGGGCGGCCACCGGCGGGGTCGGCGCGGACTTCATCATGGAGGTGGGCGGCCAGGGCACCATTGATCAGAGCCTGAAGGCCATCCGCATCGGCGGCCACATCGCCATCATCGGGGTGGTGGCCCAGGGTGGCGCGGGCATCAATCCGGCGGTGCTGATTGGCAATGCGGCCAAGATGCAAGGGGTGTTCGTGGGCTCGCGGGACATGTTCGAGGCCATGTGCAAGGCCATCGACCTGCACCAGATCCGCCCGGTGGTGGACAAGGTCTTCCCCTGGACCGAGGCGAAGTCGGCCTTCGCTGCCATGGCCGGCGGCGAGCACTTCGGCAAGATCGTCCTGGAGTTCTAGGGGCACAGGCGGCCGGCCTCGCACTGGCCGCCTGGTCTTCAGAAGATCAGCTTGCGCAGGGTCAGCCGGACCGTGCGGCCGACCGGGTCGAGGAGGTCGGGCTGGTAGGTGACAGGTGTTGCGCCATCGCCGGCGCGCACCTGCTGGCGGCTGTCAAACAGGTTGTCGATGGACAGGGTGGCCCGGGCGCCCCGCAGCCAGGGATAGGCCCGCGCCCACCGCTGGCGGCCGGGGTCGGCGAACAGACGCAGGTCAACCGTGGCGAAGTCGGAGAACTTCAGGTCCCCCTCCGTCCCGCCGCCACCATCGATGCGGGTGGCGCTCTGCCACTTTGCGCCCATGGATATCCCGAGGCCGGACCTGGAATAGTTGGTCTGCAGCTGCACCTGATGGCGCGACGACCCGCCGCCTGAACCCAGGGCCGCGCCGTCCAGCAGGTCGAGCCCGGGCAGGCCAGGGGCGATCTGCACCTCATCGCGGAAGGCCAGGGTGTGATAGAGGCCGACCTGGAACACGCCACTGCGCGGTCCGCCGCCAAACCCGCCGAGCCCGCCGCCAGGTCGCCCCCGCCCGCCGCCAAGGTTCATGGGCAGGGGGCCGCCCGGCATGACGGCCGGCGCGCCTGATCCTGGAGGGGCACCCGCAAGGCCTGCCGCCTCGGCGCGGCGGCGCATCTCGGCGCGTTGGGCTTCGGTCGGGACTGTACCCACGGGGCGGGAATAGGTGAGGCCCCAGCGGACCTCGTCCCGGGCCTGCAGGGCAAAGTTCACGGGCCGGGCGTCCAGTGCCACCAGGGTGCCTGCGGCGTTGCGCGTGAAGCGACCGGGAAAGGCCGCCTCGACCTGAGTGGAGGCCGAAGGAAAGGCGACCACGGCGTCATGGGTGCGGCTGGCGACGTAGTTGGCCTGGAGCCGCAGATTGATCTCATCGAAGGGCTGGTAGCTGACGCCCAGCTTGAAGACGTCACGGGTGGCTGCGGCCAGGTCGGCCTGACCACCGGTGATCCGGGCGACCTCGGCGGTTTCCCCGCGCGCCAGGTCAAAGACCCGCACGCCAGTTGTGACGGTGACCGGATTGCCCAGCTGGCCCATGGTCGGCGCCTGGCCGCTGCGGCTGAAGGACCCCAGGACCCGCAGGTCCGAGGTGGGACGCCAGTTCAGCCCGTAGCCATAGGTCTCCAGGGTGCCGAAGTCGGAGACCTGCTCCATGCCGACATTGAAGTTGGCCGACAGCCGACCGAGGCGCTCGCCGAGGCCTTCGCCGTCCCGGGTGAGGGGAATGTCGAAATTGCCGCGCAGCTCACCTAAGGTCCGCGACAGATAATTGGCCTGGAAGGTCCCTAGGCGGGTGGCCTCGCTCTCAAGCTCCGTGGCCGAGGCCCGGGCCGTCAGTGCGGTGCTGATCTGGCCGGCTGGCAGCTCACCGAAGGACCGGTTCAGCACCAGGTCGGCCTGGGCCGACGTGGTCACCGTGCGGGCGGTGTCCTGGAAGGCCTGTCCGCCGGAGGCCCGGTCGGTGTCGGTGTCGACCCCGGCGCGTTCAAGCTCGCCGGTGGTGGACCATTGCCAGCCGGCCAGGGCGCCGGTGGCTGAGGCCGCCAGGCGCGCGGTCTGGCGTTCGGTGTTGCGCAGCTGCGCCTCAGGCCCGAAAGGCGACAAGCCCTGGCGGGCCTGGCTGTCGCTGGCTTCGAACAGGCTGTTCACCGAGACGGCGACGCCGTTGTCCAGGGGGCGGGCATAGGCGGCGTTCAGGCTGACATCGTCGGACCTAGCCTGGAGGGAGCGGAAGGCGCCTTCGCCTCCGGTGATGTTCCGATCGCTCTCCTCGATGCCGCCGGTCCAGTTGGCCTTGCCGTCCACCGTCAGGCGACGGCCCTGGAGGATGTCGAGCCGGGCGCCGTGCGCGCCGAGTGTTTCGCCGCCGCCGGCCTGGGTCGGCGTCCTGACCGTGCTCTCCACCAGGGTGGCGCGGAACCTCGGCCGCAGCACCATGTTCACCACCTTCTGCGTCGCCGGATAGCCGTACTTCAGGGCCAGCTCCTCGGGCAGGATCTCGACCCGCACGATGGCCTCGGTGGGCAGGTCGCGGATCTCGGCAAACCCTGAAACCCGGCCGCCATTGATCAGGACGACGGGACGCCCGCTCCCCTGGCCGCTACCGATCTGGGGGGATAGCGCCTCCAGAAGTTCGCTGACGCTGGCCGCCCCATAGGCGCGGATTTCCTGGGGCGAGAGGGTCAGTTCCGGGGTGATGTCCCCGATCACCGAGCCTGCGGGCCGTGACCCGCTGACCACCAGTTCCTCGACCTCCACATCGGCAAAGTCATCGGTTGCCTGGGCCAGGGCTGCGGTGGAGAGACTGGCCAGGGCCACGCCGGCGAGCAGGCTCAGGCGCAGGCGTGCGAAACGACGAGGAGGCGGCAGACGCAAAACGCTTAAATCCTGATGCTGACCTGGGCGGCGGGGAGGCGGCCCATGGAGATGTCACGCACGAGCCTCCCCTATCCGTCGCGATCTGGGCGCAAGCGAGGCGGGCTTTCGCCTGGCTCTGCTGACACGGCGTTGACGCTCAAGGCCCTTGCGCCACAATCAAGATCCCAAACCCGCAAGGACGGAGGCAGCCTGATGAGCGTGACCGGTGGATGCCAGTGCGGGGCCGTGCGGTTCTGCCTCGAGGGTGAGCTCGGCGAGGCCTCCATCTGCCATTGCCGCATGTGTCAGAAGGCGACGGGCGGGCTGTTCGGGCCTTACATCGAGGCGCCCTTCGACGCCCTGATCTGGACGCGGGGGCAGCCCAAACGCTTTCAGAGCTCCAACAAGGTGCGCCGGGGCTTTTGTGGTGACTGTGGGACGCCGCTGACCTTCGAGTTTGGCGAGCGGCACGTCAGCCTGGCCATCGGCGCCCTCGACCGACCCGCCGCGGTGCGTCTGAAGGAGCAACTCGGCTCGCCGGCGCAACTGCCCTGTTTCGATGACCTGGCGAGCCTGCCGGTCCACGCAGCGGACGAGCCCCGGGCGGCCGCCCACCTGGCGAGCATCGTCTCCTACCAGCACCCCGACCACGATACGGAGGATTGGAGGGTTTAGGTGTTGGGCTGAATTTTCCGGGTGTCGACGGCGGGCGGAACGGCTTGCCCATGCGCGGCGGCGAGCCTATCTTACCTCCGTCTTACCAAGGGTCGTTTGATGGCGAAACCGTTGACCACCGTGCTGTCCACCAAGGGGCAGGTCATACTGCCGAAGGCCCTGCGAGATCGCCGCAACTGGACGCCGGGGGTCTGCCTGCAGGTCGAGGAGACGGAGGACGGATTGCTGCTCAAGCGGGCACCGCTGTTTGAGTCGACCAACCTGGATGACGTCTTTGCCGTCTTGAAACGGCCCGGCGTAGGGGTCTCGCTCGAGGAGATGGATGAGGCCTTGCTTGCGGAGGCCGCCCGACGTGCTGGCGATTGACACCAATGTCGTCGTGCGTCTGCTCGTTGGCGATCATCCTGACCAGTCGGCCCGGGCGCGGGAGCTGATCGAACGCCACCAGGTCCTTGCGCCGACGACCATCATTCTTGAGAGCGAATTGGTGCTGCGCGGCGCCTACGGTCTGGCGAAGGCCGATGTTCTGGCCGCTCTGCGGGCTTTCGCCGGCTTGCCAAATGTCACCCTCCAGGAGCCCGAACGGGTGGCTGCCGCGCTGAAATGGGCAGACGGTGGGATGGACTTCGCCGACGCCCTGCATCTGGCCGCCGCCGCCGACTGCGAAGCCTTTGTCACCTTCGAGCTGAAGATGGCCAAGGCCACCGAGGGTCTGAACACGCCCCCGGTCCGCGAGCCTTGATCGTGGCCTGAAACAAAAAAGGACCGGGCGCTTTGCAGCGTCCGGCCCCTTCGATGTCGACGCGTCGGTCTTGTCCTAGTTCTTGGCCAGCCAGGTGACGATTTCCTCGGCGGCCTGTTCGGGCGAGAGGGTGGTGGTGTCGACGGTGATTTCGGCGTGCTCCGGCTCCTCATAGGGGGAGTCGATGCCGGTGAAGTTCTTCAGCTGGCCAGCCCGGGCCTTGGCGTAGAGGCCTTTCACGTCGCGCTGCTCGGCCACGGCCAGGGGGGTGGCCACATAGACCTCGACGAACTCGCCGTCCTCCATCAGTTCGCGGGCCATCCGGCGCTCGGCCCGGAAGGGCGAGATGAAGGAGACCAGCACGATCAGGCCGGCATCGACCATCAGCTTGGCCACCTCAGCCACCCGGCGGATGTTCTCCACCCGGTCTTCCTCGGTAAAGCCCAGGTCCTTGTTCAGGCCGTGGCGGACATTGTCGCCGTCCAGCAGGTAGGTGTGGCGGCCATCGGCCTGCATGCGCTTTTCGACCAGGTTGGCGATGGTCGACTTGCCGGCGCCGGAGAGGCCGGTGAGCCAGACAATCCTGCCCTTCTGGCCCTTCTGGGCGGCACGGCTGGCCTTGGACACGTCCAGGGCCTGCCAGTGGATGTTCTGGCTGCGGCGGAGCGCGAAGTGCAGCATGCCAGCCCCCACCGTCCGGTTGGAGATCCGGTCGATGAGGATGAAGCCCCCCAGGGTGTGGTTGTCCTGATAGGCGTCAAAGGCGATGGGGGCGTCGAGGGACAGGTTGCAGACGCCGATCTCGTTCAGCTCCAGCCGCTTGGCGGCCAGGTGTTCGAGGGTGTTCACATTCACCTTGTACTTGGGCTCGGTGATGCTGGCACCGACAATGCGGGTCCCGATCTTCATCAGATAGGGGCGGCCGGGCAACATGGCCTCATCATCCATCCAGACGATGGTGCTCTCGAACTGGTCGGCCACCTCCGGCGGCTGGCTGGCGATGGAGAGTACGTCGCCGCGGCTGACATCGATCTCGTCGGTCAGGGTGAGGGTCACCGACTGGCCCGCCACGGCGCGGGGCAGGTCGCCGGCCATGGTGACGATGCGAGACACGGTGCTTTCGCGGCCAGAGGGCAGGGCCTTGACCCGGTCGCCGGGCTGGATGGCGCCGGTGGCGATCAGGCCGGAGAAGCCTCGGAAGTCCAGGTCCGGGCGGTTCACCCACTGGATTGGCATGCGGAAAGGCTTTTCCCGCAGGTCGTCCTCGACCTCGAGGGACTCCAGATGCGGCAGCAGGGCAGGGCCTGTGTACCAGGGCGCCTTGTCGCTGACCTCAGTGATGTTGTCGCCCTTGAGGGCCGACATGGGGATGGCGGTAAAACCCTTGATCCCGATCTGGGCGGCGAAGTCGTGATACTCGGCCAGGATGGTGTCGAACACCTCCTGGCTCCAACCCACCAGGTCCATCTTGTTGATGGCCAGGACCACATGGCGGATGCCCAGCAGGGAGACGAGGT
Source organism: Phenylobacterium sp. (assembly GCF_022402485.1). Taxonomy (GTDB): domain Bacteria; phylum Pseudomonadota; class Alphaproteobacteria; order Caulobacterales; family Caulobacteraceae; genus Phenylobacterium. The sequence continues at coordinate 71,168 of NZ_JAKRSA010000018.1, forward strand.
AGGAGTGGCGCCGAGTCTGGGTCAGCACGCCCTTGCGCGCATCGATCAGGATGATGGCCGCGTCCGCCGTCGAGGCGCCGGTGACCATGTTGCGGGTGTACTGCTCATGGCCAGGGGTGTCGGCGACGATGAACTTGCGGGTCTCGGTGGAGAAGAAGCGGTAGGCCACATCGATGGTGATGCCCTGTTCGCGCTCAGCGGCCAGGCCGTCCACCAGCAGGGCGAAGTCGATATCGCCCCCTTGGGTCCCGACCTTCTTGGAGTCGGCCTCCAGGGCCGCCATCTGGTCTTCGAAGATCATCTTGGAGTCATAGAGCAGCCGGCCGATCAGGGTCGACTTGCCGTCGTCCACCGACCCGCAGGTCAGGAACCGCAGCAGGCTCTTGTGTTCGTGGGCCTTGAGATAGGCCTCAATGTCCTCGGCGATGAGGGCGGACTGGTGCGACATCAGAAATAGCCCTCTTGCTTCTTCTTCTCCATCGAGGCGGCTTGGTCGTGATCGATCACGCGGCCCTGGCGCTCGGACGTGGTGGTCAGCAGCATTTCCTGGATGATTTCGGGAAGGGTGGCCGCCGTGCTCTCCACAGCGCCGGTGAGCGGGTAGCAGCCGAGCGTGCGGAACCGCACCGACTTCATCACCGGGGTTTCGCCCGGACGCAGGGGCATGCGGTCGTCATCGACCATGATCAAGGCACCGTCGCGTTCCACCACCGGGCGCTCAGCCGCGTAGTAAAGCGGCACGATGGGGATGCTCTCCAGGTGGATGTATTGCCAGATGTCCAGCTCGGTCCAGTTGGAGATCGGGAACACCCGCATGCTCTCGCCCTGGGCCTTGCGGGCATTGTAGAGGTTCCAGAGCTCCGGGCGCTGGTTCTTGGGGTCCCAGCGGTGCTGGGCCGAGCGGAAGGAAAAGACCCGCTCCTTGGCGCGGGATTTTTCCTCGTCCCGGCGGGCCCCGCCGAAGGCTGCATCGAAGCCATGGGCGTCGAGGGCCTGCTTGAGGCCCTCGGTCTTCCACATGTCGGTGTGCAGGGCCGAGCCGTGGTCGAAGGGGTTGATGCCCCGGGCCAGGGCCTCGGGATTGCGGTGGACGATCAGATCAAAACCCAGGGTCTGCGCCATCTTCGCGCGCATCTCGTACATCGCCCGGAACTTCCAGGTGGTGTCCACATGCAGCAGCGGGAAGGGCGGCTTGGAGGGGTAGAAGGCCTTGGCCGCCAGGTGCAGCATCACTGCGGAGTCCTTGCCCACGGAATAGAGCATGACCGGGCGCTCGGCCTCCGCCACCACCTCGCGCATGATGTGGATGCTCTCGGCCTCCAGCCGCTGAAGGTGGGTCAGGGTGTCGGCGTCGAGGCCGGCCCGGGGGGGGCGGACGTCCATGACGTTAGAGCCTTGCATCAGGAATTCTGGGTCCAAGCCTATAAATTTTGTCGATCTTGAGCGCGCCACCTGAACTTGCAGATGAGTGCTACGATTAGCTGCAGTTAAGCGACAGCGCTCCAAGAGGCAACAGGCCCTCTAACCGCCGATCGGGAAAACGCTCAGAACTGCTTAAAGAAGTTCTATAGGCTGACTGAGGCCGGCTTATTGGCCTGAACTGTAGTCGACGGGTGTTCGCCAGGCGATGGCCCTGGCGCTGATCAAACGCGGTGTCCGAAAACCGCGAGACAGGACGGGCGGTCGGGACGATCCTTGCGGCCATGGATCTGGATGACGACGCCTGCTACCGCGCCCTGTCGATGCGCGACGCCCGCCTGGACGGAAAGATCTTCGTCGCCGTGCGGACCACGGGGGTCTATTGCCGGCCCATCTGTCCGGCGCGCACGCCGCTTCGGCGCAATGTCACCTTCTATCCATCGGCGGCGGCAGCCCAGAGCGCAGGCTTTCGGCCCTGCCTGCGCTGTCGGCCGGAAACCTCGCCGGACCTGGGGGCCTGGCGGGGCAGTTCCAATACGGTGGCCCGCGCCCTGTCGCTGATCGAGGACGGCGCGCTGGACGCTGGCGATGTGGAGGCCCTCGCCGACCGGGTGGGGGTTGGCGGCCGCCAGTTGCGTCGGCTGTTTCGCCAGCATCTGGGGGCCTCGCCGGTGGCGGTGGCTCAGACCCGGCGGGTGCTGCTGGCCAAGCAGCTGATCTGTGACACGGCCCTGCCCATGGGCGAGGTGGCCCTGGCCGCCGGCTTTGGCAGCATCCGGCGCTTCAATGAAACCTTTCACCAGCTCTATGGACGTCCGCCGGGCGACCTCAGGCGCGGTCGGCGCCCAGAGGTTAGCGCCGGTGACGGTGGGGGTATCGTCCTTCAGCTTTCCTATCGGCCGCCCTATGACTGGCCAGCCATCCTCGACTTTCTGGCGCTGCGGGCCATTCCGGGGGTGGAGGCTGTGGAGGCTGGAACCTATCGGCGGGCGCTGATCATCGAGGGCGTTCCGGGGCTGATCTCGGTCAGGCCCGGCGCTTTGGGGACCTTGGAGGTTACCGCCCGCTTTGCGCGGCTGCAGGTGCTGCCGCAGCTCATCGCGCGGGTGCGCAGGGTGTTCGACCTGGGGGCTGATCCGGCGCTGGTGAACGCCCACCTGGCCAAGGACCCTGATCTGGCCCCCCTGGTGGCCCAGCGGCCTGGGCTTCGGGTCCCCGGCGCCTGGGACGGGTTTGAGCTGGCGGTGCGCGCCGTGCTGGGTCAGCAGATCACCGTGGCCGGGGCCCGTGCCCTGGCCGGGCGGCTGACGGCCGAGCATGGGGCCCCCCTTCCCCCTGAGCTGGCGGGGGAGGGCCTCAGCCGGTTCTTCCCGACCCCTGCCGCCCTGGCGCAGATCGACCCGGCCAGCCTGCCCATGCCGGGTGCCCGGGCCAGGGCCCTGGTGGGTCTGGCGGCGGCAGCAGCGGCCGATCCGCAGCTCTTTGCGCCTCAGGGGTCTCTGGCGGCAGCGGTGTCCCGGCTCAAGGCCTTGCCGGGGATCGGCGACTGGACGGCCCAATACATCGCCCTGCGCCAGATGCGGGAGCCTGACGCCTTTCCCCCCGGCGACATTGGCCTGATGCGCGCCCTGGCTGGCCCGACGGGAACCCGTCCAACCCCAGCTCAGCTGCTGGCCCGGGCCGAGGCCTGGCGTCCCTGGCGGGCCTATGGTGCCCAGCATCTCTGGGCGTCAGAAGGTCTGGCGCCGCCCTGTTCGGCCCTGCCGCTCTCTTCACCCCCGCAGTCGAAGGCGACCCATGACAAACTTCCCGCCTGACCAGCTTTACATGTCGTCCCTGCCGAGCCCCTTGGGGGAGGCCAGGATCGTGTTCGACGGGGAGGGCCAGCTGCGGGCCTTCGACTGGACGACCCATCTGGAGCGAATGCAGCGCCTGTTGCAGCGCCATTATGGTCCTGCGGCGGACCCGGCGCGCTGCCAGGAAACGTCCGCGCCCACGGTCTTTGCTGACCGGTTCGCCGCCTATTTCGCGGGCGAGATCAATGCCCTTTCGACCCTGCCCTGGGCCACCGGCGGCACCGCCTTTCAACAGACGGTGTGGCGGGCTCTGCAGGATATCGCGCCGGGAGAAACCTGGTCCTATGGCCAGCTGGCGGCGCATATCGGCGCGCCCCGCGCCGTGCGGGCGGTGGGACTGGCCAATGGCGCCAATCCGGTGGCGCTGGTGGTTCCCTGTCACCGGGTGATCGGTGCCAATGGGACTCTGACCGGATATGGCGGCGGCCTGGAGCGCAAGCGCTGGCTGCTGGCCCACGAGGGGGCGAAGCCCCTGGCGAGGGTCTGAAAGCGCCACAGGCGACCAGACTTTGAGAACCCGACCGCGCCGTCTAGATTGATCCCTGAGGGACGACAGCGGAGTTATGAGTGATGAAGCGTGCAATCCTGACCGCGGTTCTGGCCATGGCCACCGCGACCGTCGGCCCTGCGGCGGCCCAATCCTTTGGCGGCGGGCGTCAGCCGTCCGCCATCCTGTTTGATCAACCCAATTTCCAGGGTCGCCAGACCACGATCTACGGCACGGCCACGAACCTGCCCCGGGACTGGAATGACAAGACCATGAGCGCCCGGTTCCAGGGTCGCTGGCGGATCTGTCAGGATTCCGACTTCCGCGGTCGCTGTCAGGATGTCAGCGGTGATGTGCCCAATATGAACACGCTTGGCATGGGGGAGGCGATCACGTCGCTGCAGGCCTATGCCGGCGGTGGTGGCGGCAGCGGTGGTGGCTTCCGTCCGCCGGCAGGGGATGGCTGGCGTCCAGGCGGTAGCGGTAGCAGCTGGAGTGGCGGCGGGGGTTGGAGCGGCCCTAGCCAGTTCCGGCCCGCCGAGGGGGTCCGGTCGGTGTTTTTCCCTTATCCGACCTATGACGGCCTCGACATCGCCGCGGGTTCCAGTGCCGCCAATGCATTCTGTCGGTCGCAGGGCCTCGGGTCATCGGCCTATTACGACTCCAGCCAGCGAGCCCAGCAGGCTGTGGATGGGGACGGGCGCTATACTGGCCCCACCAACGTCCTGAGGGATCTGGTCTGCCGTCGCTATTAGTGACTGGAGATCAACTTTAGAGGGTGTCTGGTGCCACATGAACGAAGTTTCATGTGGCGCCGTCTTGCCGCAGGGCGGGGACTAATCGATAAGGCCAAGGTGCACTCGTGTCGGTGACGGGAGAGAACCGATGCTATCCTGGGCTGAAATCGTCCTGGCCGTGGTGATCCACGCCTCGGCCCTGGCCTATGCGCATCTGGGTGTGACTCTCACGCCGCAGATCCCGGAGCCCGCAGCCTCGTCAGAGCGCCGGGTGGCGCGCAGTGACAATGGCGCAGTCCTGGTCAAGGCCTGCTCTGGCATGAGGCTCGGGTCGAGTTGCACGGCGGCCCCCGTTGGCCCCCAGCACGATTGATCTACGCTCATTGAGTGGGAAAAATTCCCACCAGCGCGCAAATCCGCCGCATGGCGCTTTGCCTGCGCAACGTTCAACGATAATCCTTTCAGATCAGGGCGTCCGCCAGACGACGTAACGTCGCGTTCCGGGCGTGTTGGCCGCTTGTAACGGGCCGCAGATGAAGATCAAAAACCGGCGCCAGCCGTTGGATTTCCGTAGTCTCACCGACGAGGAGGCCGCCTCCCGCCAGGAGATGCAGGTGCCTGAGGCGGGGCCCGATCACGACCTTGACCTGACCGACGCCCCCGTTGTGGCGGCCACAGCCGCCGCTGATCTTGAGACCATGCCCGAGGGGTCGGAGGATTTGTCCAGCGAGACCGAACAAGGCGGGACGGCCACCAAACGCAGCCGATCGTCGGACCAGGCTCAGGACGCGGCCTATGGCCTGGCTGATCCGGCTCCCATTGGCGATCTGGCGCGGGCTGCGACCCCGCCGGCCCCGACATCCCGCGCAGCCCTGGCTCCGACGGCAAACCCCTCCACCCCCGAGGGCGACAAGGCCGGGGGATGGCCAATCTATGCTGGTGCAGCAGCCCTGTCGGTCCTCTGCGCCCTGGCACCGATCGCCTATGCCTGGGGCTATCGCGGTGAGGTTGTGCCCTTCCAGGACGATGTCTTCGCCATGGGGGTTTTTGCGCTCTTGGCTGTGGCGCCTGCGGTGCTCGTCTGGGTGGCAGCCTACGCCCTTCGCCAGGGCCAGAAGCTGGCGGCCGAGACCCGCCGCACGCAGCGGCTGGCTGATGAACTCATCTCCCCGGCCCTGGTGGCCGCTGGCCGCGCAGGGGAGGTGGTGGCCCATGTCCGCGAGGAGATCATCCGCGCAGGCGAGGCTGCGCACGACGCCCGCGAAACACTGGCGGCCCTGCGCTCGGCCCTGGCGGCTGAGACGGAACAGCTGGTCAACGCCGCTGCGGCTTCGGCGCGTACGGCCGAGACCCTGACCCGCAGCCTTGCCCATGAGCGGGTCGAGATGACCGCCCTGGCCAGCGTTCTGGACGCCCAGTCCACGGCTGTGGTGGACGCCATCTCCAGCCAGGCGCGGATGGTCGCCGAGGCCTCTGACCTGGCCGAAACCCAATTGCGAGAGGCTGAAGCGTCCCTGGCTGCGCGCGCCGCTGACCTGGCCGCCGCGGCCGGAGAAACCAGCGATATTGCCCGGACGGTCGGAGAAGACCTGACCCGCCACATTGCCCGGCTGGAAAGCGCCGGGGCCGGCGTCGCCGACCAGGTGAGCGCCGCCGAAACGGGGCTTTCTGAGCAGCGCGCCGCCCTGGTGGGGATCGCCCATGGCCTGCGGGCTGACCAGGAATCTTTCGCCGCCGAGGCCGAGACCCATACCGCCAAGTTGGCAGAGTATCTCTCCGAGGCCAGGCTCTCGGCCGTGGAGGTCGGCGACCGGGCGATCAAGGGGGCCCAGATGCTCCGGGAGCTGGTGGCCCAGGCCACTGAGCAGTTTGGCGATATGGCTGACGCTGCCCAGGGCGAGCGCGATGCCTTCGTCGAGAGCCTCCGGCAGTCCTGGGGCCTGCTGGCCGATACCGCCGCAGGGGAGCGGACCCAGCTGCAGGTGGAAACCCAGTCGGCCATCGACGCCCTGACCCAGGCCGCCGAGCAGACCCGGCTGGCGGCCGCCCGTCACGCCGAGGCGGCCCGTCAGCAGGTGGACCAGCTGTCGGAGGCGGCGTTTGCCGCCGGCCAGAAGGCCGATCAGGTGTTCGAGGGCCGTCTGGAGGAGGCGCGCACCCTGATCGAACAATCCGCGGGCCTTGTGGAAGAAGCCGGGGCACAGACCGTCCGGAAGCTCGAGGCCAGCGCTGCCGCCGCCCGCGCGACCCTGCATGAACTTCAGCACTTGCTGGCCGACCTGGACGCCCGGGCGGCTGACCTGCCTGCGGCCGCGCGACGGCAGGCCGATGATGTGCGCACTGCCGTGGGCGAGAGCCTGGATGACCTGATGGCCCAGGCCCGGCGAACAGCCGACGAAACCCAGGCCATCGACGCGGCCTTCCAGGAACGGGTCAGCCGCAACTATGAGATGCTCAGCGAAGCGGTCCGGCTCATGGGGTCTGTGGCCACCACCGCCAGCGGTGGTTTTGGGCCAGGCCTGGGCGCGGGCTTTGGCGCGACGCCGCCGGTGCGCGAGCGCAGACCCTTGGCCCGAGAGGACCGGCCCCGGCCCCTGCCGGCGACCCCGGCTGCGGCACCGCGGGCTGAGCCGAGGGCCGAGCCTCCCAGGGCCGCACAGGTGCGTCCTCCGCCGGCGGCAGAGGACGAGGAGCCCCTGGAGCTGCGCCCGACGACCCCTTGGCCGGCCCGGGACGGGCGTCGTGGCGCGGCGGAAGAGGCGGGCCTTCGCCCCCGCCTGCGGTTGACGCCGACGGCCACCGACGAGGAGTTCTCCAGCCTGTTCGAGACGGCCGGTGGTCCGCCCCAGGCCACCGAAACCCCCGAGGACGGCGGGGATGGCCTGACCTGGAAGGACCTTCTGGCGGCCATCGATGAGCCGCCGCCGCGCCCTCTGGATGAGCGTCGAGAGGCGCAGCTTCTGTCCGATATCGTGGACCTGGGCATAGATCCCTCGGCGCTTTTGCCTCGCGGGCGGATTGAGGAGATCGGTGCGGTGGTGCAGACCGGGGACCTTGAGGGCGCCCGGCAGGTGGTCCGTCGCCTGGCCCCGGCAGCGACCCGGCGTCTGACCCGCCGACTGTTCACCGACGACGCCCTAAAGGCCGAGGCTGGGGACTATCTGCGCCGGTATCGGGGCATGCTGGACGAGGCCGTGGCCCGGGATCAGGAGGGCTTCATGGTCGCCACCCTGCTGGCCTCTGACGCCGGCCGGGTCTTCCTGCTGCTGGACGCCGCTGCCGGCGACATGATGTAGGGACAGGGCGGGGGCGCGCCTTCGCCACCCCCCGTGATCGGTCATTGGCCGATCAATGCGCCGATCTTGGCTTGGACATCAGCCAGAACACCCGGCGAGGCCTTTGCCTTGTGGGTGGCCTTTCGCGCCCGCCAGTCGAGGCTTTTGATCTGGTCAGCGAGGACCGCGCTCGGCGGTGACTCGCTGACCACCACCTCGAAGGGATAGCCCTTGATCCGTGAGGTGAGGGGGCAGCAGATCATCATGCCCCTGGCCTGATTGTAGCGGGCCGGGGACAGCACGAGCGCCGGACGATGACCGGCCTGCTCATGTCCAGCCTGCGGGTCGAATTGGAGCCAGACTATATCCCCGCGATCGGGAACATAGGGGTTCACCACGCCTCATCCCCAACGGGCCCGCCGAAGTCGACGTCCTCGGGAAAAGTGTCAGGGGTCATCTTCCCCAACAGATCGTCCAAGTCATAGTTGGGCGCGGGCACCGGCTCGATGATCACCCGGCCACCTTCCTCACGCACATCGACGGCCTGATCGATCCGCAGGGACGCGGCCGCCATGACCGACGCCGGTATGCGAACCGAGGCGCTATTGCCCCACTTCTTGACCTGAACACGCATGGCGCGCCTTTCGTATCTACATTCACGATACATAAGCGGGTCCCTTCGCCCTGTAAAGGACGCCGCTGCCGGCGACATGATGTAGGCGCCGGCGCGGTTCAGGGGCTTACCTGAGCCGCGGCTCTGCTGCGAACCTGCGCCAGATAGGCCCGGGACAGGCTGACCAGCTCGTCTTCGAAGGCCCTGTCGTGGAGGAAGTCGACCCCTTCGAGGACCGCAGAGCGCAGGGCGCCGTGCATGGCACGGGTCAGTACGAAGGCGCTGATCGGCTCTAGGGTCCCCTGGGTCTGGTTCAGGGTCTGGGTGACGGCGTCAAACCGGCTGGCCAGGGCCTCAGCGGGGGTCGTCTCGAACCAGATCCCCATGGCGATCCGACGGGCGCGGGCGCGGCCCTGGAAGGCACCGACAAAGGCCCGGACCAGGGCGCGGTCGGGCGCCAGGCCCGCGCCGCCTTCTCGAAGCAGCCGCTGCATTTCCGCCCCATGCAGGTCGCTTTCGCGCTCGGCCAGGGCGTGCATCAGGACCCGCTTATTGGGGAAGTAGCGATAGAGCGTGCCGATACTGATCCCAGCCCGTTCCGCCACGGCATTGGTCGTGAAGCCGTCCAGACCTGAGCGCTCCAGGAGCTGAGCGGCGGCTTCCAGAATGATCTCGACGGTCTCCGCCGCTCGCTTCTGGCGGGGAATTTTTCGCTCGCCGTCAGACACTTAGACCTCGCTCATCTGGGATCGACCGAAAGCTGGGAAGGTGAGTAGGGGGTAAGCCCGCCCCTGGTTAGCCTTGAGGCCAGCAAGGTTGAAAGGAATTCAGATGACTTGGGCCACGGAGCGACTGGACGCGATCGGCGCGGGGACGGGGGCGCTGCCGGCCATCGTCGAACAATTGCACCTGGGGCGGCTGGACAGTTGGGGGGACGGCTGGGTGCGTAAAACCTGGACCCCCCATCCGAGTCTTGCCACGGCCGATGGCTCCCTGTTCGGTGGCTATATCGCGGCCCTGGCCGATCAGGTGCTGGCCTTCGCCACCATGACGGTGATCCCCGATGATCGGCTCTATCGGACCACGCAGCTGCAGGTGAGTTTCCTGCGGGTTGGCCGAAATGCGCCCCTGGAGATCGAGGCCAGGGTCATTGCGGCGACCCGGCAGATGATTGCCGTCCGGGCCAGCTTCACTCAGGCTGGTGGACGACTGATCGCTGAGGCCAGCGCACAGCAGATCGTCCTGCCCTTGCCGTCGGTGTCAGAAACCTGAAGGCCGTTCTTTAGAGCACCACGGCCGAGCCGTTGACGGCGACCATCATCATGGAGCCGTTCTGGCCGATGGCGTGATAGTCCAGGTCGACGCCGACGACGGCGTTGGCCCCGACCTTCCGGGCCTCCTCGGCCAGGGCCTCCAGGGCGTCGGCCCGGGCGCGGGCCAGAACCCGCTCATAGCTCTTGGAACGTCCGCCAAAGAAGTCCCGCAGGGCAGCCATCAGGTCGAGGACCACATTGGCACCCAGGATCGCCTGGGCGGACACCATGCCCAGGTGTTGCTTGACGGGCCGGCCTTCAATGAAGTCGGTGGTGACGATGAGGATGTCGGGTTCGCGCGCCATGGTGAATCCATAGGATCAAATTGTGTCGGTTGCGATGCGGAATCGCGCCCTGGGCGAGCCTGGCAAGGCGATCTGCATAGCTTCACGGGAAAAGCCGCCGAATGTCTTCAAGGTTTAGCCTGCTTGGTCCACATTGCCCCGTCCCCGCCGGAGCCTGTCCATGATCTTCGCCCGATCGCACATCGAGCTGCACAATATCCGCGCCAGCATTGAGCGCACCAAGCGGTTGTCTGACAATGTCATCAAGATCGGCCCGGTCGGGGTGGGCCTGGACGGACTGCTGACCTGGATCCCCTGGGCTGGCGGGCTCTACAGCGCGGGCGCCGGTTCAGTGCTGCTGATTGACGGCATCCGGGCCCGGTGTTCACCCATGGTGCTGCTGGAGGCGACCATGGTGCTGTTGGCCGATCTGGCCATCGGGATCGCACCAGTGCCAGGGGGGCTCGGCAAGCTGGCGGACATGCTGTTTTCAGGCCACAAATGGGCAGCCGATCTCATCCTGAAGCACATGGAAGAGACCATCTATTTTGAGGGCGCTCGCAAGGATGTGGTCAACACCCCGGAGTACCGAGACATCCTGTCGCGCATCCGCGACGGCAAGGAACGCCGCCGGGTGGTGTTCCTCGGCTAGGGCCAGCGCCCGGGGAGCTTGCCTATGGCGGTGACCCAGGACAAGGCCCATCAGGCCTGGCGCGCGGCCGAGCGGATCAAGCGGCTGTCGGACCGGCTGGTGGGGGTAGGCCCTATCGGCCTCGGCCTGGATGGCGTTCTGGCCTGGGTGCCCGTGGCCGGTACGGTCTACAGTCTTGGGGCAGGGGCGCTGCTGATTGCAGCGGGATTTCGAGGGGGGGCATCGGTTCCCACCCTGGCCCGGATGGCGGCCTATCTTGTGGTCGACTCCGCCAGTTCCACCGTACCCGTGGCCGGCTGGGCGGTGGACACCCTTTTCCCCGGCCACCTGATGGCGGCCAAGGCCCTGCAGAAGGACATCGAGGCCCGCCATGGTCCCTCGGCCCTGCCCGACAGCTGGGACCGCAAGCGCAAAGCCAAGGGTGGCGGGCGGCGGGGGCCAAAGATCTGACCCTGCGCGGCCCTGAAATACTATCCCGTTTAAGGGATAATATTATCAATTGACCCATATTTGGGTTATTAGATGATTTTCGCCTCATGAGGGGCTAAACTCGAGGGTGTCATTGCGGCCCATGACCGACCTTGCGCCATCTGCGGCCCGCCCGTCGCTCAACCTGCAACGTCCAACTCACGTGGCCATCATGGGCGACCTGGTGTCCAGCCAGGACGCGGGCTCAGTGGCTGACCTGCATGCGGCCTTCAACCGGGCGATCGACGCCGCAAATCTCGACGCGGGGACGACAATGACCTCCCCGCTGACCATCACCCTCGGGGACGAATTCCAGGGGCTGACGCAGACCTTTGAGGATGGCCTGGCCATCCTGCGTGATGTGCAGGCGCGACTGCTGATCCAGGGCGTGGCCTGTCGCTTTGTCCTGGGCGTGTTGCGCCTGGAGACGCCGGTAAATTCTGAGCGGGCCTGGAACATGATGGGGCCCGGACTTGCCGCCAGCCGCGCGCGCCTGACCGACAAGCGAGACGCCAACGCCTACCGCTTCCACCTGCCAGGGCAGCCGGCCCTCGAGACATTGATGGAGGCGGTCGGGGCAAGCTTGAGTGAGATCGAGCAAGGCTGGACAGCGCGACAGCGAGAAGTGGCGCTCGCCTCACGTTGGGAGTCCGCGACGGGACTGGCGCAGCGCCTGAACATCTCGCTTCAGACGCTTTACAAGATCAGGCGAGCCGCCCGGTTTGAGTTCTATGGTCGACAGTGGCGGGCCCTGGAGACGGCGGTTGAGACCCTAGACGAGATTTATGGTTTGACCCGATGAACGCCTGGATCCACTTCGCTGGCTCGGTGGGGCTTGCCCTGTTCCTGCTGACGATTGTCGGCAACCTTGCCTGCAAGGTGGTACTGGACTGGAGCGGGCTCAGCCAGGCCATGACCTTGATTGAGGGCGACGAGGCAAAGCCACGGGCCAACACCCCGCGGGTGGGGAGACTGATCGGCCATTTAGAGCGGCTGTTGATTGCCAGCGGTCTTGTCTTCGGTGCCTGGGAGATCCTGGTGGTCGTGGTGGCGCTGAAGACTGTGGCCCGATTCAAGGACCTCGATGAGAAGCTGAACGCGGAGTACTTCCTGGTCGGATCCCTGTTCAGCGTCGCCTGGGCCATCCTCGTGACTCAGGCCTGGATGGTCTATGACGCCACATTTGGCCTCCAGATCCTGAGCCGAATGGCGGATTAGCCCCGGGGCGCGTCCAGCTGGGCGTAGCCCAACTGCTCATTGAGCCGGTCGAGCACCTCGACGGCGCACTCAGGCACCACCGTGCCGGGCGGGAAGATGGCGGCGACACCCATGTCGGTCAGGGCGGCGAAGTCCTCCGGCGGGATGACGCCGCCCACCACCACCAGGATATCTGGGCGGCCCAGGCGGGCGAGCTCGGCCTTGAGCTCCGGCACCAGGGTCAGGTGGCCGGCGGCCAGCGAGCTGGCCCCCACCACATGGACTTTTCGCTCCACCGCCAGGGCCGCAGCCTCGGCCGGGGTCTGGAACAGGTCGCCGATCTCCACCTCAAAGCCCAGGTCGGCGAAGCCTGAGGCGATGACTTTCTGGCCCCGGTCATGGCCGTCCTGGCCCATCTTGGCGATCAGCACCCGGGGCTTGCGGCCGTCGGCGGACGCAAAGGCGCCGACCATGGCCTTGGCCTTCAGGGCTGCTGGCGTCTCCCCGGCCTCGCGCAGATAGACCCCCTTGACCGCGTCGGCCTTGGCCTTGTGCCGGTCGAAGACCTTTTCCAGGGCGTAGCTGATCTCGCCCACGGTGGCCTTGGCCCGGGCGGCCTCCACGGAAAGCGCCAGGAGGTTGCCGGTCCCGGCGGCGCCGGCGGTGAGGGCCTCAAGGGCGCGTTCCACCGCAGCGGGGTCACGCTCAGCCTTCAGGCGGGCCAGCTTCTCCAGCTGACTTTGGCGGACGGCGGAATTGTCGACCTTGAGCACCGGGATCTCATCGGGGTCGGCAGAGCGGTAGCGGTTGACCCCCACCACCGTCTGTCGCCCGGAATCGATGCGCGCCTGGGTGCGGGCGCTGGCCTCTTCGATGCGGCGCTTGGGCAGGCCGTCCTCGATGGCCTTGGCCATGCCGCCCAAGGCCTCGACCTCGGCAATGTGCGCCCGGGCGCGGGCGGCGAGGTCGGCGGTGAGGCGTTCAATGTAATAGGACCCGCCCCAGGGATCGATGACCCGGGTCTGGCCGCTTTCCAGCTGCAGGAACAGCTGGGTGTTGCGCGCGATGCGGGCGGAGAAATCCGTCGGCAGGGCCAAAGCCTCGTCCAGGGAATTGGTGTGCAGGCTCTGGGTCTGGCCGCCGGTGGCCGCCATGGCCTCGACGCAGGTGCGGGCGACGTTGTTGTAGACATCCTGGGCCGCCAGGCTCCAGCCGCTGGTCTGGGTGTGAGCCCGCAGGGACAGGGATCGGGCGTCCTTGGGCGCAAACTCGGCCTGCATGAGCTCAGCCCAGAGCAGGCGACCAGCCCGCTGCTTGGCGATCTCCATGAAGGCGTTCATGCCCGCATTCCAGAAGAAGGAGAGGCGGGGGGCAAACTTGTCGACGCTCATACCTGCGGCCACGCCGGCGCGGACATATTCGATGCCGTCGGCCAGGGTATAGGCCAGCTCCAGGTCCAGCGTCGCCCCGGCTTCCTGGATGTGATAGCCGGAGATCGAGATCGAGTTGAACCTCGGCATCTCGGTGGAAGTATATGAAAAGATGTCGGAAATGATCCGCATCGAAGGGGCGGGCGGATAGATGTAGGTGTTCCGGACCAGGAACTCCTTGAGGATGTCGTTCTGGATGGTGCCCGACAGCTTGGCGGCGGGGACCCCCTGTTCCTCGGCCGCGACGATATAGAGCGCCAGGATCGGCAGGACCGCGCCGTTCATGGTCATGGACACGCTCATCTCATCGAGGGGAATCCCGTCGAACAGGGTGCGCATGTCGAGGATGGAATCGATGGCCACGCCGGCCATGCCCACATCGCCGGCCACCCGGGGATGGTCGGAATCATAGCCTCGATGGGTGGCGAGATCGAAGGCGACTGACAGGCCCTTCTGACCAGCCGCCAGGTTGCGGCGATAGAAGGCGTTGGAGTCCTCGGCCGTGGAGAAGCCTGCATACTGACGGATGGTCCACGGATTGGTGGCGTACATGGTCGGATAAGGCCCGCGCAGGAAGGGCGCGAGGCCGGGATAGCCGTCCAGGCCGCTCAAGCCTGCGATGTCGGCAGGCCCGTAGGCGGTTGCCACCGCAATGCCTTCCGGTGTGGCCCAGGGCTCGTGGGTGGGTGCGGGGCCTGCCGCTGAGCTGGGCTCGGCGTCGAAGGCGATCTCGGTGAAGTCGGGGAAGGCGCTCATTGGGCGGCCTCGGGCTCATAGGGCTGGGCGATGCGAATAGGCGCAAGCGGCGGGCAGCGGCCATCGGGGCCGGGCAGCCGGGGCGAGGGGGCTGTGACCGGGCGAGGCAGGGCAGAGTCGATCTCGACGGTGGATTCGGTGGTCGGGGGGAAGGCGGTGACCCCGACGATGGCGGGCTCACCGGCTTCATGGCGGGCCTGGACGGTGGTTTCCACCTCGGCGGCCACATGACCGCTGGTCAGGGCTGACACCAGCCCCCCCAGGCCCTCGGTGACCTGGAAGGCTGACCAGGCGGCGCGGGCGATCTGGTCGGTCAGCGCCTCAACATAGCCAGACCCGGCAGCGGGATCGGCGACGCGGCCGATATGGGCCTCTTCCATCAGCACCAGTTGGGTGTTGCGGCTCTGGCGCCTGGCCAGGGCCGAGGGCCGTCCCAGGGCATCGGTAAAGGTTCCCAGGACCACCGCGTCGGCCCCCCCCACTGCGGCACCAAAGCCAGCGGCGGTGAGCCGCAGCATATTGGTCCAGGGATCGCGGCGGGTGAGCATCCGGCGGGAGGACCTGACCTCGATCCGGGCTGGAACGTCTAGACCGCAGGCGCCGGTGAGCCTGGCCCACACCCGTCGGGCGGCGCGCAGCTTGGCGATGGTCAGGAAATAGTCGGCCTCGGCAGAAAGGCCCAGGGTGATGCGGGCAAACGCCTCATTCATCCCCATGCCAGCCCGGACCATGGCCCGGGCATAGGCCAGCGCACTGGCCGCGGCGAAGGCCACTTCGCAGGCCGCAGCCCCACCGGCCTCATGGATCACCTGGCCGGACGCCAGGAAAAGCTGCGCCTTGGGATAGGTCGTTGCATGGCGGGCGGCCGCCCCGGCGGCGGCGAAAATGTGCGCCTCGATGGGGCCAGGGCTTGCGCCCTCCCGGGCGAACACGCTCAAGGGGTCCAGGTGAAACTGCAACAGGGCGCCGGGCGAGGCCTTGGCCAGGCTGCTGAGCCAGTCGGCGGCGGCCACGCCCAGAAGGCCGGCGTCCAGGGCGACTGGGGCAAGTTCGAGGATCACCCCGTCCAGCGCCCTGGCCAGGTCGTCGGCCGAGCCCACGGCGGTCCCGGCCTTGCCGGTGGGGTCGAGGCTGAGCAGCACCGAGGCCGCGCCACCCTCCAGATCGGCCAGGATGTCGGCCCGGGCGCGGAGAGGATCGGGATGGGCTGTGGCACCGCGCAGATCCCAAGGACGATCCGGGTCATAGGGCCGGGTCGGTACCTGTGGCCCCGCGTCTGCCCCATAGAGGGGGGCGATAGTCAGGCCATCGGCCGTGGTGGTGGTGAGGCTCTCCGGGGGCTTGTCGCCCAGGGTTTTGAGCACGAGGGCGCGCCAGTCTTCGGCGCTGGCCGGCGGAAATTCCACGGCAGGGGGAGCGATCTGGACCATTGTTCCTGTGATGAGCCGGGGGCGCGGGGAGCGTCAAGGGCGCCGCAACGGCGCCCTGCCGCTGGGTCAAACCTGCGTGCGCCTTGTGAGCCTTGCCGCTGCTGTATTCTTGCCCGGGGAACCGGTTTGCGCTTACATCGTAAAAACACCCGTGAAGGACACCGCCCATGGCCCTGCCGCCGATTCTCCGTGACCGCCTGCGTCTGCCGGTCATCGCCTCGCCCCTGTTCATCATCTCGAACCCGGATCTGGTGATCGCGCAGTGCAAGGCCGGGATTGTCGGCTCCTTCCCGGCCCTGAACGCCCGCCCGGCCAGCCAGCTGGACGAGTGGCTGGCCCAGATCACCGAGGAGCTGGCGGACTGGGACGCCAAGAACCCGGACCTGCCCTCGGCACCGTTTGCGGTGAACCAGATCGTGCACAAGACCAATGACCGGCTGGAGCACGATGTGGAGATGGCGGCCAAGTACAAGGTGCCGATCATCATCACCTCCCTGGGCGCGCGGGAGGATGTGAACCAGGCCGTGCATGCCTATGGCGGCATTGTCATGCACGACATCATCAATGACCGCTTCGCCCGCAAGGCGGTGGAGAAGGGCGCTGATGGCCTGATCCCCGTGGCGGCTGGGGCAGGCGGTCACGCCGGCGCCCTGTCGCCCTTCGCCCTGATCCAGGAGCTGCGGAAGTGGTTCGACGGGCCGATCGCTCTGTCTGGGTCCATCGCCAATGGGGGGGCCATATTGGGCGCCCAGGCCATGGGGGCCGACCTCGCCTATATCGGCTCGGCCTTCATCGCCACCAAGGAGGCCAATGCGGTGCAGGGCTACAAGGAGATGATCGTCCAAAGCTCCGGCGAGGACATCGTCTATTCCAACCTGTTCAGCGGGGTGCATGGCAATTACCTGCGGCCCTCCATCGTCGCTGCGGGTCTCGACCCGGACAATCTGCCTGAGGCTGACCCCTCGAAGATGAACTTCGGCTCAGGCGGCAACACCAAGGCCCGGGCCTGGAAGGACATCTGGGGCTGCGGTCAGGGCATTGGCGCTGTGGAGGAAATTCTCGGCGCGGGGGACCTCGTGGCCAAGCTGGCGGCGGAGTACGAGGCGGCCAAGGCCAGCCTTGCGGAGAAGACCTCGTTCACCGCCGGCAAGGTGCTGATGGCGGCGGAATAGGTCTGCAGAATTCCTTTTCGTCATGCCCGCCCATGTGGCGGGCATCCCTCGCGGTGGCGGGCGCCAGCGTCGCGAGGGATTCCCGGTTCAGGGCCGGGAATGACGAAGGGGAGGGGCTGCTGACTCAGCTCCCGGTCGAGGTGTAGCGCCTGATGCCGGCGCGCCAGGCGAGGAAGGATGCGGCCAAAAAGACGAAGCCCATGGCCGGCGCTGTGGGCAGCCACCAGTCCGGGGCGCCTAAGGGGTCGGGCTGATCGAGGATGGCCAGGACGGGGTAATAGGCCACGCACCCCAGGGGCACGACGAAGATCAGAAAGTTCCGGAACCAGCCGGCATAGAGGCTCAAGGGAAATTGGGCCGCCTGGATGCCGCCATAGGTCAGGACGTTGAACACCTCCAGGCTTTCGGTGGTCCAGAAGGCGAAGCTGGCCTGCAGGACCAGGAGGCCGGTGAACAGGGCCACGCCGCCGGTGATGGTCCAGGCCAGCAGCAGGATCTTGTCCGGGGACCAGGTCACGCCGACCACAGCGGCGCCGACAAACAGAACCAGCAGGGCCTGGGCCAGGCGACCAAAGCGGCTGAGGCGGAACTCATAGCCGATCAATTGCAGGGCCGGAGAGCGTGGCCGCAGCAGGACGCGGTCAAAGGCGCCGGTCTTGACGAACTCCCCGCCAAAGACATCGAAGCCCCTGGTGAAGAAGTCGGTGAGGGCGAAACTGGTTGAGACCACCCCATAGAAGACGGCGATGTGCCCAAGCCCCCAGCCCTGCACCTGACCGAAGCGGTCAAAGAGTGCCCAGGCGGCCAGCATGTCGATGATGGTGGTCAAGAAGGCGCCGATCCCCAGCATGATGGCCGAGCCGGGATACTGTAGCTGGCTGCGCAGGGAGGCGCTGAAATAGCGAAGGAGGAGGGCCGCGCTATTCATCTGGCCTAACCCCCCTGTACGTCCAGCCGGCGCATGACGCGGGCCATGGCGACGCGACCGAGGAGGATGAGGGCCACGGTCCAAAAGACCTGCAGGCCCAGGCCTAGCAGGGCCTCTGACCCTTGCAGCTGGCCCACATAGAGGCGAAGCGGAATGTCCATCATGCCGGCGAAGGGCTGTATCAGCAGCGCGGTCTGCGCCCAGTCGGGATAGAGGGCCAGCGGCAGCAGGTTGCCGGAGAAGACAATGATCAGGCTGTTGAACAGCACATTGATCCCCCGGTCGGTGAGGGTGGCGGCGACGATGATGTTCACGATCATCAGAAAAGCGGTGGCCAGGGCCAGGGCCAGGGGCAGGGAGATGGCGAAGGCCGCGGCCGCCGCAAAGCTCGGCGGCGGCTTCCAAGCCCAGTCCGACAGGCCGATCAAGGGCAGGACAAGCCCCGCCCCCAGCAGCATCAGGGCTGCGCGGGGCAGGGCCCGGGAGGCCATCCAGGCACCGCCACGGACATACCAGAGACTGTAGGTATCCACCGGCCGCAGGCGGTCATAGGCCACCGCGCCTGTGCGCACGGCCAGGGCCACCTCTGGGTCGGCGTTCCAGGGGGTCAGGGCCAAGAGGGCCTGGGCAAGCCAGGTGTAGGTGATCACCTGAGCCAGGGTCATGGGCGAGGCCGCCGCCGCCGCCGGGGCTGCGGCGAAGAAGGCAGCATAGATCATCACCTTGATGCCCCCCCACCAGCACTGGGTGGCGAAGCCGGCGATGGCGGCGGCCCGATACTGCAGCATCAACAGGAAGCGGCTGGAGAAGGCGGCCAGATAGGGGCGGGCAGCGTCCATGGGGCTCAGGCCTCGCCTGCGCCGTGCAAGGCATAGAAGCGGGCGATAACCTCTTCGATGGCCGGCTCTCCCACATGGATGTCGACCACCTCGTGGGCCGCGGCGATGGCGGCGATCACGGTGGGCGTCGGCGTCCGCGCGGGATCGAAGGCCAGTTCCAGGGTCTGGCCCCTGCGGCTGCGGATCTCGACCCCGGGCAGGGTGACGTCCGGTGCCTCATGGGCGAAGTCGACAATCAGGCGCCGCTCGGCCAGGACATTGGCCCGCAGGGTCTCAAACGGGCTGTCGGCCAGGACCTGACCATGGCCGATGACGATCACCCGCTGGGCCAGGGCCTCGATGTCGTGCATGTCGTGGGTGGTGAGCAGGACGGTGACGCCGCGCTCGCGGTTCAGGCGGGCGACCACCTCGCGGACGGCAAGCTTGGAGGGGGCGTCCAGGCCGATGGTCGGCTCATCCAGGAACAGGATGTCGGGTTCGTGCAGCAGGGCCGCGGCGATCTCGGCGCGCATCCGTTGGCCCAGCGACAGCTGGCGCACCGGCTGGTCCAGGACAGGCGCCAGGCGGAGCAGATCGACCAGCTCGTCTCGGTTGGCCCGGTAGCGGGCGGAGTCCACCCGGTAGATGTCGGCCAACAGGTCGAAGCCTTCGATGACCGGCAGGTCCCACCACAGCTGGGTCCGCTGGCCGAACACCACGCCGATCCTGGAGACATGGGCGATGCGGTCGGTGAAGGGAACGCGGCCATTCACCAGCACTGTGCCGCTGTCTGGCCGCAGAATCCCGGAGAGGATCTTGATGGTGGTTGACTTGCCGGCTCCGTTGGGACCGATGAACCCCAGCAGTTCTCCCGCCTCCAGGGAAAAGGAGACGTTGCGCAGGGCCTCGACCGTGCGGTGGCGGCGATGGACCAGACCCTTGACCGCGCCCAGCAGGCCGGGATCGCGTTCGGCGACGCGATAGGTCTTGGCCAGGTCCTCCACGAGGATCTGTGGCATGGGTGCGGGCCAGTAATGAGACTGAGAAGGGGCCGAACCCTAGATCGCGTTCCATGAAAGGGAAACCCGGTTCGGCGGCGCTGCACGTCGCCAAACTGGGGACTTGGCGGCTGAAGCTGCCGTCATACCGACACGTAAGGGAACGCCGGTGGTCTTGAACGCGTTGTGCGCGGAACGCGGGAGAAAGTCTTGTCCCTCGCGCATCCGGGATGGGGGCCGGACTCGTACCCCTTCCAAGACGCCACGCGTATCGCCGCAGGCGCCCATCCGAGGGACTGTCCATGACTGAACCGAAATTCCGTATGCTCGCCGGCGCTTCCGCGCTCGTCCTGGCGCTGACCCTGTCGGCCTGCTCGCAGGCTGAAGACACCGCTGCGGCCCCTGAAGCCGAACCCGTCGCTGCCGAAGCTGCGGCACCCACCACCAACATCGTTGCTGGCGCTCAGGCCTCGCCCGACCACACCACCCTGGTGGCTGCTGTCGTCGCCGCCGAGCTGGTGGAAACCCTTTCTGGTCCGGGCCCGTTCACGGTCTTCGCCCCCACCAATGCGGCCTTTGAAAAGCTGCCGGCCGGCACGGTTGATGCCCTGCTGCTGCCTGAGGCCAAGGCTCAGCTGACCTCGGTCCTGACCTATCATGTGGTGGCCGGCAAGCTGATGGCCGCAGACGTTCTGGCCGCCATCGAAGCTGGCGGCGGCACGGCGACCCTGACCACCGTGCAGGGCGGCGAGCTGAAGGCCTCTGTGGTCAATGGCGGCGTGCAACTGACCGACGCCCAAGGCGGCACCGCCATGGTGAGCGCCACCGACCTTGACCAGTCCAACGGCGTGATCCACGTCATCGACACGGTGATCATGCCCGCCGCCTAAACAGCGGGTCTGATCCAAAAAGCGAGGGCCCCCGCAGTGATGCGGGGGCCCTTTTTGCGGGTGTCTATTGGGCGGGCCGGGGCGCGGTGGGCGGAACCATGGGTTCTGGCACGTCAATGGCGGCAGAGACGGCCACGGCCTGGGGGGCCAGGCCTTCGGCGCGCCGTGCGGCCAGGGCGGCCTTGGTTTCCTCATAGCTCGCCCGGGTGATCTTGTAGCGGGCGTAGAAGACCACCGCGATCAAGCCAGGGATGCCGGCCAGGATCCCGTCCCAGAGGGCCAGGTTCCAGATGACATCGGCTGGCACCTCGCCGATCTGGGCCCGGACCGGGAAGGAGATGAAGGTCAGGACGAAGCCCGCCAGGGCCGCGCCGATGGCCTGGTCGACCTTGGCGAACAGGGAGCGGGTGGAATAGAGCACCCCTTCCTGACGCAGGCCGAACTTCAGCTCGTTCTCGTCGGCGATGTCGGCCAGGGCCGACATGATGCTGATGGAGAGCACGCTGGCCGCCCCATAGCTCAACACCGAGAATGCAATGAGGATGGCCAGCAGGTTGGGCGTCTGCGGGGTCAGCGTGCCGGCAAAGCCCATCAGGATCGGGATGGTCGGCGCCAGGGCATAGACAATGGCCGAGACGATGATGGTGGCCTTCTTGTCGAACCGGCCGTGCAGGGTGGCAGCGAACAGGAAAGCCGACAGATAGCCGGCAAACGAGCCG
This sequence comes from Phenylobacterium sp., assembly GCF_022402485.1. Lineage (GTDB taxonomy): Bacteria > Pseudomonadota > Alphaproteobacteria > Caulobacterales > Caulobacteraceae > Phenylobacterium. Next base: position 92,610 of record NZ_JAKRSA010000018.1, read on the forward strand.
ATCACGAAGAAGCGGATCTGCTCTGAGCCCAGGCCCCAATAGTAGGTGTTGGTATAGAGGTGCAGGCCGCCCCGCAGGCCGATCATCATGCTGAGGAAGAAGTAGGCGATCAGCAGCCAGACATAGTTGATGTTGGCGAAGGCCTTGCCCATGTCCTTGAAGAACTCGAGCGGGCTGTATTTCGGCAGGTTTTCCGCGGGCTTGGGCAGGAGCGGAATCCGGTCGCGGGTGAACCAGGCCGAGGCCGCCAGCAGGGCCAGGGCAATGCCCCCCATGATCACCGAGAACGCCCCGTAAGGCTCAGGATTGAGCAGGCCACGGGGATATTCCGGGGTCGCCTTGAAGAAGTAGGACAGGGCAATCCAGGTGGTGGCGGCCGCGCCGGCCCAGGTGAAGAAGCTGTTATAGGCCATCACCTTGGAGCGTTCGGTGTAGTCGCGGCTGAGCTCGCTGCCCAAGGCCATGTGGGGGGTGTGATAGAAGGTCATGGACTGGCGCAGCATGACCACGGTCACCGCAAACCAGGAGAACAGGGCCCAGGTCCCCAGGCTGTCCGGCGGGTTGAACACCGCCCAGAGGGACAGGACGATCGGGATCGGGGCGAAGAACATATAGATGTGACGCCGGCCCCAGCGGGACTTGGTGCGGTCGGAGATCGAGCCCACCAGGGGGTCGGAAATCCCGTCCAGGAACAGGCTGACGGAGATGGCCAGCCCCGCCAGGTGGGCCTCAAGCCCGAGCACCTGGTTGTAATAGAGCATGGCGTAGGAGCCGACGGAGAAGAGGGCGATGGATTCTGCGCCACTGCCCACGCCAAAAGCGAGCTTGGTTTTGAACGGCAGCCGTTCGCTGTCGCCCGATGAATTCTGGGCCAATTTACTATCCTCCCGAGCGCGCTCTTAAAATGATCCGGCGCGTCGCGTGGGGTGGAACAAAGACCCGGTCGCCTTATGCGTCAACTGTTCGCAGGCAAACTAAGCCCTAGAAAATACGAGGATTTATGGCTGCGCTTTGGCGTGGCCGCCTTGATGTCGGGGCTCTGCCGCACCCTGCAGGCGAGCGGCGCAGGACGCCCATAGCGATAAGTATCTGGCATTATTCAATTTTGTTCGGAAATCAACAGGCGGTGCCCGGCACGGTCCGCCGGACACCCGGGGCCTCAGGCATCCCAAGGCGCATTCTTGCGAAAGATATTGACTCGCAACTGGGAGCGGCCATAAGGGCGATCGCTAACGCGAATTGATCGCAAACTTCGGGGTATGTCTTGCGCAAGTCTCTTTTGGCCACAGCCGCCCTTCTGCCGCTTCTGTCGCCCTGTGTGGCCCTGGCTGAGGAGGAGGCTGCGCCAGTTTCCGAGCTGATCGTCATTGGGCCGGAGGGCCCCGGCGAGTTCCCCGGCGCGGCCACCCGGATCGAGGCGGTGGAGTATGAGCGCTCCCAGCCCAGGGACATCAATGACGTGCTGCGTCGGGTGCCGGGCCTGTATGTCCGGACCGAGGAGGGGCTGGGCCTTCGACCCAATATCGGCGTCCGGGGTCTGAACCCCACCCGGTCCACCGAGGTGCTGCTGCTGGAGGATGGGGTCCCGCTGACCTATTCGCCCTATGGGGACAACGCATCCTACTACCATCCGCCTCTGGAGCGGTTCTCGGCGGTGGAGGTCCTGAAGGGTGCCGGTCAGATCGTCTATGGCCCGCACACGGTGGGCGGAGTGATCAACTACACCACCGCAGCGCCCCCCGCCGACGCCTCAGGCCGGTTGGTGCTGCGGGCCGGGGGTAACGAGACCCGCGAACTGGTGCTGCAGGGCGGCGACACCTTCGGCAGCCTGGGGCTGCTGGGCGGGTTCGCCACCGGTGCCAATTCCGGGGTGCGGGAGAACCAGGAGCTCTCCTATAGCGACGTCTTCATCAAGGCCGTCGCCACCCTGTCGGAACGGCAGGCCCTGACCTTCAAGGCCACGGCCTATCTGGAAGACAGCAATGTCGGCTATTCGGGGCTGACGGAGGCCGAGTACCGGGCCAACCCCCGCGGCTATCCCTTCACCAACGATTCGTTCGTCATCGAGCGCTATGGGGCGAGCCTGGCCCATGGCTGGACGGTCTCGGACGACCTGCAGCTGAACACGGTGCTTTATGCCAGCACCTTTGACCGCGACTGGTGGCGCCAATCCTCCAATTCCGGCCAGCGTCCCTCGGACTCCGCCGACCCGGCCTGCGGCGGCATGGCCAATCTGAACACCACCTGCGGCAATGAAGGCCGGCTGCGGCAGTACTACATGTATGGCCTTGAGCAGCGGCTGACCCTCAACTGGTCCGGCGGCGAGCTTCTGGCCGGGGCCCGCCTGCACGCCGAAAACCAGGAGCGGTTCCAGTTCAATGGCGACCGTCCCAACTCCCGGGCGCCGGGGGTAGGCTCGGGCGCAGGGGTGCGCGAGCACAATGTCCGCGAAGCCCGGGCGGCCTCGGCCTTCATCAAGAACACCTTCCAGATCGGTGATCTCGCCATCGCCCCGGGGGTCCGCTTCGAGACCATGACCTTCAACCGGTCAGACAAGCTGGCGGGCCGCAGCGGTTCGACCGAACTCAGTGAGTGGATCCCGGGTCTCGGGGTGTCCTGGAGCAAGGACCAGCGGCTGACGTTGTTTGCCGGTGTGCACCGGGGCTTTTCGCCCCCCCGGGTCGAGGACATCATCACCAATGCCGGCGGTTCGGTGGAGCTTGATCCCGAGCGCAGCCTGAACTGGGAAGCGGGCTTGCGGGGTTCGCCCATGGCGGGCCTGGAAGGCGAACTGGCGATCTTCCGCCTGGATTTCGACAACCAGATCGTGCCGGCCTCCGTGGCCGGGGGCGTGGGGGCCACGGCGACCAGCGCCGGCGAGACCCGCCACCTGGGTCTGGAAGGCGCGGCGAGCTTCTCCTCCAAGGCCGCCTTCGCCACCTCGGTGGACTGGTATGCTGATGTCGCCTTCACCTGGGTGGAGACGGCGGAGTACCGGGGTCGCCGGTTCTCATCCATCGCGGGCCTGGGTGCGGTCTCGGTGACCGGCAACCGGTTGCCCTACGCGCCCGAATGGATGAGCCGAGCGGCGGTGGGCTTCGACACCGGCGTGATCCAGGCTGAGCTTGAAGGGGTCTATACGGGCGAGATGTTCACTGACGATGTGAACTCGGTCACCCCCATCGCCAATGGACAGCGGGGCCTGATCGACGACGCCTGGCAGTTCAATCTGGCGGCGGCCTACAAGGTCCCCAACACCCAGGTGAAGCTGACCCTGGCGGTCCGCAATCTGGCCGACAAGACCTTCATCATCGACCGCTCCCGCGGGATCTTGGTGAACGAGCCGCGTGCCGCCATCGTGGGGGTCGACCTGGCCTTCTAGGGCGGGATCGAGGTGGAACTAGGCAGGGGGCGATGGGCGCACAATATGAGCCTCTACCCCCTGCGTCCTGGGGGGCGAGTCTGGACCCCCTATGCCCCCATCGGCACCCCTGATCATCACTGCGGCCCTGGATCAGGGGGCGTTCGACTGGTTCCAAGACCTGCGCGAGGCCCATTTCCCGGCCCATCGAAATGTGGTTCCAGCCCATCTGACCCTGTTCCATGCCCTGCCGGGCGACCAGGAGGCGTTCATCGCCGAGACGGTGAAGGCGGCCTGCGCCGCCCGGGCCCCCCTGACCCTGGCCGTGCGCGGCCCCTGGTTCATGGGGCGCGGGGTGGCCTATCGCATAGCCTCCGCAGACCTTGACGCCCTGCGCGCGGAGCTCGCCGCCCACTTCGCCCCCTTTCTGACGCCGCAGGACCGGGCAGCCTTCCGCCCGCACATCACCATCCAGAACAAGGCCGATCCTGAGGCCGCGCGGGAACTCTGTGCGCGTCTCCAGCAAGAGTTCGAGCCCTTCGACATCACCGCCGAGGGCCTGCTGGTCTGGCGCTATCTGGGCGGGCCGTGGGAGCCGGTGGCGAAGGTGGGGTTTGGGAGCAGAGACCTGATTACCCGAGGTCGTGTGGGGGGTTCTTGACGGCCCAAGGTTGTTGGTCTGATTATGCAAGCGATAGCCCTCACCCTTGGTGCGGGGCGATGAGACGCCGTGCGAAGCGGCGCAGATCAGGGGCGCTCAATGCAAGAAGATCAGGCCACCAGACCCTGCCGTGTCCGGCACTATGTGCTGGCGACGCCGGACCAGGACTTCGTCTGCCAACAGCTCTATGACTTCCTGGGGCTGAAGCCGACGCCCAAGCGGGACGGGCCCAGCCCGACCGAGGCCTTTGGATTCTCCACGGCCATGATGCGGGTCGGCACGACGCTGATCGAGGTGGTCCAGCCCCTGCGCAAGCCCCACCTGCTGCACAATTTCTTCGACAGCCGTGGCGGTCAGGATGGGGGCTTCATGGTGGTCATGCAGACCTATGACGCCGACGCCTTGCGCGCCCGGGCCGGGGCGGCGGGGTTGAAGTTCGCCATGGACATGGATTTCCGCGGCCAGAGGCTGATGCAGTTCGACCACAAGGACTTCGGCACGCGGTTCGAATTCTACAAGTATACCCCCGAGGAGAACTGGTGGGGCGACCCGCTCAATGGCCCCTACAGCGACTCGCCCCTGGCCGAGGAGATCGTCGGGGCCGAGGTGGCGGTCGAACGTCCAGCTGAGATGGCGGCGACGGCCGCAGCGGTGTTCATCGCCCGCCAGGAGGGCCAGGCGATCATCTGTGTAGATGACCGGCGCATCGACTTTGTGGCGCCCACCGAGACCCGGCTGCGGGGCCTGAACGCCATTTACCTCAAGGCCCGTGACCGGAGCCGGGTGGGGGACATGGCCCGCATCGCCAATGTCGATTTCAAGCTGGTCTGACGGGGCTCCCACATGACGCATGATCATTCCCGCCGGACCCTCATTCTGGGCGTGGGTGCCCTGGCGGTTGCCACGTCCACCGGCTCAGGGGCTCTGGCTAAGCCCAGCGCCGCTGGACCCTGGGTCGCCCGGATCGGGGTGGCCTCGCCGGAGGCCGTCGCTCAAGTGGGCGCGCAACTGGGCGCCCGTCCAAGGCCGGTGCCCACCCGGCACCTGTCCCCCGGCCACCGCGCCGCCAGCTTCGGCCTTGCGGGGGTGGATGTGGAGTTTGAGGATTCCGACCCCGCCAGCCATGCATTGGCGGGGCAGGGCGGACGGGTGGGACTTGTGGCCCAAGACCCCGACCGGATCGCCGCCCGCGCCCGTCAGGCGGGACTGCGGGTTTTCCGCGACTGGATGGTCGCCGGCCAAAGGGTCATCGAACTGGACCCGGGGCCACTAGGCGCGCGGTTCGAAATTGTCGGCATTCTGGCCCCAGAGGCGGTCTGCGCCCCGACCCGGGTGACGGGGGTGGTGGTGGCCTGTGCGGATCCCCAGAGAGCCGCAGCCCTGGCCGGGGCGATCTTCGAGGCCCCGGTGCAAGATGCCGTGGCCAATCTCGCGGGCTTCCCGGTTCGGTTCGTGCAGTCCGCGCCCGCGGACCGCAAAGGTGTCGTGGCACTGAACCTGGCCGACGCCCGGCGACGGGAGGTCAGGGTCTAGCGCGCACCCTAGACACTCTGGCCGGCGCTCCAGCCTGAGGCCCAGGCCCATTGGAAGTTGTAGCCGCCGAGCCAGCCGGTGACGTCGACCACCTCGCCGATGAAATAGAGGCCCGGCACGTCGCGGGCCTCCAGGGTGCGGGAGTCCAGTTGGGTGGTGTCGACCCCGCCCAGGGTGACCTCGGCGGTGCGATAGCCTTCGGAGCCCACCGGCTTGACCCGCCAGGCGTTCACCGCCTCGGCCAGGGGGCGCAGCACCTTGTCGGACTGGTCGGCCATATTGCCCTTGGGCGCATGGGTCTCGGTGAGGAACTGGGCCAGACGCTTGGGCAACAGCTCGGCCAGGATGGTGGCCGGGGCGGCCTTGGCCCGGGCCGTGCGGGCCGAGCGCAGATGGGCGTAGACATCCTGGCCTGGGGCGAGATCCACGGCGATCTCCTGGCCCTCGCGCCAGTAGGACGAGGCCTGGAGAATGGCTGGTCCGCTCAAGCCGCGATGGGTGAAGAGCAGGGCCTCGGAAAACCGGGTCTTTCCCGCCCCGACGGTGGCGTCCACGGCGACCCCGGCCAGGGGGGAGGTGCGCTCCAGGAGCGAGACATCGAAGGTGAGCGGCACCAGGGCCGGCCGGGTTTCGGTGACCCTAAGGCCAAACTGCCGGGCCACATCATAGCCGAAGCCCGAGGCCCCCATCTTGGGGATCGATTTGCCGCCGGTGGCGATCACCAGGCTTGTGCAGGCGACCGGCCCGGCGGAGGTCTGCAGGGCAAAGCCGGCCTCGGTGCGGGCGATGGTCTGGATGGAGGTCGCAAGGCGCAGCTCCGCGCCGCCCTTGGCCATCTCGGCCAGCAGCATGTCGATGATCTGGCGGGCCGAGCCGTCGCAGAACAGCTGGCCGAGGGTCTTTTCGTGGTGGGCGATGCCGTAACGGTCCACCAGGGCGATGAAATCCCTGGGCCGGTAGCGCCGCAGGGCCGAGATGCAGAAGCGCGGGTTCTCCGACAGGAAGTTGTTCGGGGTGGTGTTGATGTTGGTGAAGTTGCAGCGACCGCCGCCGGAGATGCGGATTTTCTCGCCCGGGGCCTTGGCGTGGTCGATGACCAGCACCTTGCGGCCCCGCTGGGCGGCCTGGGCGGCGCACATCATGCCAGCAGCGCCGGCGCCGGCCACCACCACGTCGTAAGTCTGATCCATGGGCCTCCTTAGCCGATAAAGCGCCCCATGGGGCCAGCTCCCGCCCTGTGGCTGGACATTTGGCGGTTCAGCCCCTACCTAGGCCCCTCGACATTTCGTCGCGCGACGCTCGACCTAAGTCCGTTTCAGCGCGGTTCGCTCAAAGCCCGCCTCTCAAGCCTCCTCGATGCGCCGGTTTTCTGGCGCAGAGCGGGGCCTTTGGCGCGTCTGAACCGGGTTGCCGCCGTCTGGCGGGGGACACCTCACCGCTCCGTCATCCAGGGGGAGCGCCGGCCAGATGGCCGGTTCGCCGGGCGTCGGCGGCCAGCAGGAGACGATTGGCATGTCCAAGGAAGAGTTCATCGAGTTTGAAGGTGTGATCACCGAACTGCTGCCCGAGGGCCGGTTCCGGGTTCAGCTGGACAATGAGCACACCATCTTGGCCTACACCGCCGGCCGCATGAAGCGGAACCGCATCCGCTCCCTGGTGGGTGACCGGGTGACCGTCGAGATGACCCCCTACGACCTGGACAAGGGGCGCATCACCTATCGCCACAAGACTGAAGGCCCCCGCATGGGCGGCGGCGCCCAGCGGCCCCAGCAGTTCCGCAAGCGCTAGGTCTCGTCAGCTCCCAAAGGGGTCTTCGGGCCCCGAGCTTGGCAATAACGGGAAATTCATTGGGGCTGCGATCCCCCGCCGCTATTGATGGGGCCGCACCCGTTTGACGTTATCGACTCGAGGGCCGAATTGACCCTGGCGTGGATCGCCTTATTGCCGTTTCTAGGCGCCCTGGCCCCGGCCCTCGCCATTCGACTTGGTCGCAACGCCTGCGCCCTGGCCACAGGGCTTGTGACGGCGACCGCCCTGGCCCTGCTGCTGAGCCTGGCCCCGCAGGTGATGGCCGGCCAGGTGGTCACCGCCCGGCTGGAGTGGTTCCCTGGCCTTGGTCTGAACCTCAACTTCTTCCTGGACGCGCTCGGGCTGATGTTTGCCGGGATGATCCTGGGCATCGGCCTCCTGGTCATCATCTATGCCCGGTTCTACCTGGCCAAGGCCGACCCCATGGGGCGGTTTTTCGCCTTCCTGCTGCTGTTTCAGGGGGCGATGGTCGGTATCGTCCTGTCGGACAATATCCTGCTGCTGCTGATCTTCTGGGAGCTGACCAGCCTCTCCTCGTTCCTGCTGATCGGCTACTGGCGTCACCTTCCTGAGGGCCGCCAAGGCGCGCGGATGGCGTTGACGGTCACAGGCCTTGGCGGGCTGTCGCTGATCGCGGGCCTGCTGATCCTGGGCCAGATCGCCGGGTCCTATGACCTGAGCGTGATCCTGCAGAGCGGGGAGGCGATCCAGGCCTCGCCCCTGTACCTGCCGGCCCTGATCCTGATCCTGGTGGGCTGTTTCGCCAAGTCGGCCCAGTTCCCGTTCCACTTCTGGCTGCCCCACGCCATGGCCGCCCCCACCCCGGTGAGCGCCTATCTGCATTCGGCGACCATGGTGAAGGCCGGCATCTTCCTGCTGGCCCGGCTGTGGCCGGCGCTGTCGGGGACGGAGGCCTGGTTCTACCTGGTGGGCGGGGTTGGGCTGTTCACCATGGTGTTCGCCGCCGTGGTGGCCCTGTTCAAGGACGACCTGAAGGGGTTGCTGGCCTATTCGACCATCAGCCATCTGGGGATGCTGACCTTCCTGTTTGGCCTGGGCACCCCTGCGGCTGCCGTGGCCGGCGTGTTCCACATCATCAATCACGCGACCTTCAAGGCCGCCCTGTTCATGAACGCCGGGATTGTCGACCACGAGGCCGGGACCCGGGACCTCCGCAAGCTCGGCGGGCTGTTCACCCTCATGCCCATTGCCGCCACCCTGGCGGTGCTGAGCGCGGCGGCCATGGCCGGCGTGCCGCCCATGAATGGTTTCATCTCCAAGGAGATGATGCTGATGGAGGCCGTCGACACCACGGCGTTTGGGCTGAACTGGCTGGTGCCGGCCCTGGTGATGATCGGGGTGCTGTTCTCGGCGGCCTACGCCTTCCGCTATGTGGTCGGGGTCTATTTCGGGCCCAAGCGCGAGTCCTATCCCGCCAAGCCCCATGATGCGCCGTTCGGCATGTGGGCGCCTCCGGCCCTGCTGGTGATCCTGGCCGTGGCCATTGGTCTGGCACCGGCCCTGGTGGCCGGGCCCCTGGTCAATGCCGTCGCCGCCGTGGTGACGGGGGGGGCTGCGAGCGAAAAGCACCTGTCGCTCTGGCACGGCTTCAACCTGCCCCTGGTCATGAGCTTGGCTGCCCTGGTCGGGGGGGGCATCCTGCTGGCCAGCCATCGCCAGCTGGAGCGGGTGTGGTTGGCGCTAGGGCTGCCGGACGCCAAGCGGATGTTCGACACCACCACGCTTGCCCTGGCCCGGGCCGCCCAGCGCTTTACCGAGGCGGTGCATAATGGTTCGCTGCAGCGCTACATGTTCGTGATCCTGGCCACGGCTGTGATCATCGCCCTGGCCGGCTTTGTGAGTGCCGACTATGTCCAGGGCGGTCGTCCGACCCTGCCGGCACCAGGGGCCGCGGTGGTGGCCTGGGTGCTGCTGGTGGGGGGAACCACCGCCGTGGTGCTCGGCCACCGGCATCGATACCTGTCGCTGATCTTCATCAGCGTCATTGGCCTCGTGGTCTCCCTGACCTTCGTCTTTCTGTCTGCCCCGGACCTGGCCCTGACCCAGATCTCGGTGGAGGTGGTGACCATCCTGCTGCTGCTGGTGGCGCTCAACCTGATGCCCAAGACCTCGCCCGTTGAGAGCGGCACTGGCCGTCGCCTGCGTGATGGCCTTTTGGCCACCTTGGGCGGCCTGGGGATGGCGGGGGCCACCTGGGCGCTGCTGCGCCGGGAGGGGCCGGCTTCAATCTCAGAGTTCCACTGGAACAACTCCTATTCCGGCGGCGGCGGCACCAATGTGGTCAATGTGATCCTGGTGGACTTCCGGGGCTTTGACACCTTTGGCGAGATCATCGTGCTGGGGATCGCGGCCCTGACCATCTTTGCCCTGCTGGATACGGCAGGCCGAGGCGCCTCGGGCCGACGCCTGGCCAAGTGGACCCCAGATCAGAACCGTTCGCCAGAGCGCCATCCCATGATGCTGGTGGTGGCCACCCGGTTGCTGCTGCCCTTGGCCCTGGTGGTCGGCTTCTACATCTTCCTGCGGGGCCATAATGAGCCCGGCGGCGGGTTCATCGCCGGGCTCGTGGTCTCGGTGGCGCTGCTGATGCAGTACATGGCGTCAGGCTATGCCTGGGCCAACCGGCGCCTGCCGGTGGATCACCACGGGCTGATTGGCTTTGGGGTGATGGCTGCGGCGGTGACCGGACTTGCCGCCATGGTGTTCGGCGTGCCGTTCCTGACCAGTGCCTATGAGTATGTGCCCATCCCGCTGATCGGAGATGTAGGCCTGTCCAGCGCCCTGGCCTTTGACATCGGCGTGGCCTGCACGGTGGTGGGGGTGGTGATGCTGGCCCTGCATCATCTGTCGAGCGTGGCCCAGCGGGCTGAGAAGACGCCTGCCAGTGACGAGCCGATGGATGTCGATCCCAGCCGACCTCGGGCGCCCGCGCCCGCCGGACCGGGAGGCGAGGGGGCATGAGTATCGAGTTTCTGGTGGCCTCAGGGGTCGGCGTGCTGTCGGCGGCGGGCATCTATCTGGTGCTGCGGGCCAGGACTTTTCCGGTGGTGCTGGGCCTGGCCTTCATGTCCTACGCCATCAATGTCTTCCTGTTCGCCTCAGGCCGGGTGGTGATCAATCAACCGCCGATCTGGGGCAAGGACGTGGCCGCCTATACCGACCCGCTGCCCCAGGCCCTGGTGCTGACGGCCATCGTCATCGCCTTTGGCATGACCGCCCTGGTGGTGGTCCTGGCCCTGCGGACCTATCTCGAGGTCGGCACCGACCATGTGGACGGTCTGATGGACGGTAAGGCGACCCCTGAGGCGCCCCCGGCCGAGGCACCGACCATCGACACCCCTGCGGCAATCTCTGGCGCGAGCTCCGGGGAGACGCGCCCATGAGCCACTGGGTGATTGCCCCTGTGCTGTTGCCGGCCCTGCTGGCACCGATCCTGTTGCTGTTCCTGCGCAAGCGGCTGATGGAGTCGCGGGTGGTGTCCATCGCCGCCTGTCTGAGCCTGCTGGGGCTGGCCATCCTGCTGATGGTGCAGGCCGACAGTGGGGTCACCGCGGCCTATGCCCTGGGCAATTGGCAGGCCCCCTTCGGCATCATCATGGTGCTGGACCGGTTGTCAGCCCTGATGCTGCTGATCACCGCGATCCTGGCGCTGGCGGTGATGATCTATGCCGTGGTGACCGGCCTTGACCGGAAAGGCTGGCATTTCCATCCGCTGTTCCAGTTTCAGTTGCTGGGCCTGAACGGCGCCTTCCTGACGGGCGACCTGTTCAATCTGTTCGTCTTCTTCGAGGTGCTGCTGATCGCCTCCTACGGTCTGATGCTGCACGGGGGCGGCGGCGCGCGGCTGAAGGCCGGCGTCCAGTATGTGGTCATCAATCTGGTGGGCTCGACCCTGTTCCTGGTGGCCGTGGGCCTGCTCTATGGGGCTACGGGAACGCTCAACATGGCTCACATGGCCCAGCGGGTGGCCGCTGCGCCCGTGGGCGACCATGGGCTGATCCTGGCCGGCGGGCTGTTGATGACGGCGGTGTTCGCCCTGAAGGCGGCGGTCTTCCCGCTGCACTTCTGGTTGCCGCGCACCTATGTCTCGACCTCCATCGCCATGGCGGCCCTGTTCGCCATCATGACCAAGGTGGGTGCCTACTGCATCCTGCGCTTTACCACAGTGGTGTTTGGCGACGGAGCCGGGCCCATGGCCTGGGCCCAGGCGGACTATCTGCTGCCTGCCGCCCTGGCCACCATGCTGGTGGGGTTCATCGGGGTGCTCGGAGCCCGCAACCTGCGCCATCTGGCGGCGTTTTCCGTGGTCGGCTCCATGGGTACGCTGGTGGCGACCATTGCGGTGTTCACGCCAGAGGCCACAGCCGCCGCGCTCTATTATCTGCCCCACTCGACCTTTGCGGCCGCGGCGCTGTTCCTGGTGGCCGACCAGATCGCACGCCGGCGGGGGGACTACGGGGATGCCCTGTCCCCCAGCCCGATCTTCACCCAGGCCGGCCCCCTCTCGGTGCTGTTCTTCCTCACCGCCATTGCCGTCGTCGGACTGCCGCCCCTGTCGGGCTTCCCGGGCAAGCTGCTGATCCTGGACGCCGTGCGCAGCGCGCCTGGGGGCTGGTGGATCTGGGGCTTCATTCTGGGGACCACGGTCATCGCCCTGCTGGGCTTTGCCCGGGCCGGGAGCACCCTGTTCTGGAAGAGCGCTGCAACCCCTGGCGTCATCAAGGCGGCAGCGCCTGTCGCGCCGGTCACGGCGGCCATGGTGGTGGTTGGGCTGCTGTCGGTGCTCGTCGCCCTGACGGTGGCCGGCGGTCAGATCAGCGTCTATCTGGAGGCCACAGCGGACCAGATCTACACGCCCGCCAGCTATATTGCCGGTGTGATGGGGCCAGGGTGAGGGGCGGGCAATGATCAAAAAGCTGCTGCCCCATCCGGCCCTGACGGTCACCCTGATCGTGGTCTGGATGCTGTTGGCCAACCAGATAACCCTGGGCGGGTTCGTCCTGGGCGTCATCATCGGCATTATTCTGCCGATCCTCACCAGCCCCTTCTGGCCCGACCGGCCCCGGGTGCGGTTTGGCCCGGCGACCTGGTTCTATCTGGCCCTGGTGCTGTGGGACATTGTCACGGCCAGCTTCCAGATCGCTCTCATCGTGCTGTTCCGCCGGTCAAAGGACCTGCGTCCGGCCTGGCTGGTGGTGCCCCTGGATGTCCGCTCCCCTGAAGCCATTACCATGCTGGCCGGAACGATCAGCATGACCCCGGGCACAGTGTCCTGTGATGTGTCGGCCTGCGGGCGGGCGCTGCTGGTACACGCCCTCGATACCCCCGACCCCGAGGCCGAGGTGGCCCGGATCAAGCGCCGCTATGAGGCCCGGCTGAAGAGGATCTTCGTATGATCGAGATCGCCGTCCTGTTCACCATTTCCTGCGTGGGCCTGGCCATGGCCCTCAATCTCTGGCGGCTGGCCAAGGGGCCGACCCAGGCCGACCGCATCCTGGCCCTGGACACCATGACCATCAACGCCATCGCCCTGATGGTGCTGATGCAGATCCAGCAGGGCTCGGCGGTGTATTTTGAGGCGGCGCTGCTGCTAGCGATGGTCGGCTTTGTGGGCACGGTGGCCTACTGCAAGTTCCTGTTGCGCGGCGATATCATAGAGTAGGGATGACGATGGACGCCGGACCCGTTGAAATCCTGATCTCGGCCATCCTGGTGGTTGGCGGCTTCTTTGCCCTGGTGGGCTCATGGGGCCTGGCGCGGATGCCGACCCTGATGACCCGGCTGCACGGCCCGACCAAGGTGACCACCCTGGGGGTGGGCTCCTGCCTGATCGCCTCAATGATCTATTTCCCGGCCATGCAAGGGACGTTCTCCGCCCATGAGCTGCTGATCACCCTGTTCCTGTTCCTGACCGCGCCGATCACCGCCAATATGATCGCCAAGGCCCATCTGCACCGGCAGAAGCGCGGACTGGACGCCGAGCCCATGGACGGGATCGCCGACAGCCTGCCCGAGAGCGGGGTCGGGACCGGCTGGGCCACGTTTGCTGGTCGCCTGACAGAACCCTCCGATCCGCCGCGCTGAGGCGCTTGCGGCGGACGCGGAATCCGGGATGGATCGCGCCGATGACAAACGAACCTTTCTTCAAGCAGCAGGATGACCAGTACCTGCCTACGCCGGCCTGCCGTGGCCCTTGGAACCCTCAGTCCCTGCACGGGCGGGTGATTGTAGGTCTGCTGGGCCATGTGCTGGAGGCCGAGCATGGGGAGCCAGATTTCATCCCCGCACGGCTGACAGTGGACATGTACCGGCTGCCGGACTTCTCCCCCATCGCGGTGACGACCAAGGTGGTGCGGGCCGGCAAGCGCATCAAGGTGGTGGACGCGGAGTTCATCAGCGGCGGGGTCAGCATGGGCCGGGCCAGCTGTCAGTTCCTGCGCCGCACGGCCAACCCTGAGGGCACGGTGTGGACGCCCCCCAACTGGGAGGCCCCCAAGCCTGGCGAGATCGAGCCGGTCAATGATCCGCGCATGGCCTTGGGGGGCATGTGGGCCATGCGGCGGATCACCGGCGACTTTGGCAAGCCGGGCGTCAAGCGGGCCTGGATGAGCGAGGTCCGCGACCTGGTGGAGGGTCAGCCGCTGACGCCATTTACCCGGGTGGCGGTGGCGGCGGATTTCGCTAGCCCCTTCGCCAATTCCGGGGACAAGGGGCTCGCCTATATCAACAGCGACGTGACGGTCTATCTGCACCGGCTGCCGGCCACCGAGTGGGTGGGCTTTGAAGTGGTCAACCATGGCGCCAGCGACGGCGTCGCGGTGGGGGAATGCTTCCTCTATGACGAGCAGGGCCCCATCGGCTCAGCCACCTGCACGGCCCTGGCCCAGGTGATGAAGCGTTAGAACCTCAGGAGACCGCGACCGCCCGGCGGCACTCGGCGGCGAAGGTTCCGGCCATGTCGGCGGGCGGGGGCATGTGGGGCCCCAGCTGCTGCGCACCGTAGACGGCGCCGATGGCACCGGCGCTCTGCAGGCGGTCGAGGAAATTGGTGTCGATCGGGGCCTCGGCGACGACGCCCTGACCGGCCGTGGCGCTCAAATCGGCGACGAATACGAACAGCTGGTCATCCAGGCCGACGGTAAGGCGGTCTTCGCTGGCGATGGGGGTGAACCCCTCAACCCTCAGGGTCATGGTGGCGGGGTTGCGGATGCAGCCCAGGCGCAACAGGGGGGCTCCGGCGGCGTCCAGCAGGGTCAGGGTGACGCCTTCGCCGGTGGCCGAGCGGGCCCAGGAGAGGCCCGGCTGCACGGCAGCGGCGGGCGGCGGCTCCACAGGGGCGGCCGGCGTCGGCGGGGCCTCTGCCGGGGAGCAGGCGCCGAGCGCCAGGGCCGTAAAGAGCGCGAGGCTGAGGGTCTGCTTCATGGAGGTCTCCTTCTGCGGACTCATAGGCGGCAGGGGCGGGGCGGCGTCAAGCGCCACCGCTGGCCGCCCCGCTGGCGGGACCGCGTCGGTTCATTTCATCGCCGGCGTCCTTGGGCAGCCGGAGGTAAAACACCAGGGAGACGAAGGTCAGGGCACCGATCACCAGGAAGGCGCGGGAGATGGCCTCAGTGGTCATTTCTGTGGCCCCGGCCATCTGGGTGAACTGGTGAATCAGGGTGGCGGCCAGACCGATGCCCACCGACTGCACCAGCTGCTGGGCCATGGCTGACATGGTCGAGGCGCGGCTCATGCGGTCCTGGCCGATATCGGCATAGGCCAGACCATTGAGGCTGGTGAACTGCAGCGAGCGGAAGAAGCCCCCGGCCAGGAGCACCAGCATGATCAGCCAGTGCGGGGTGTCGATCTGAAAGAAGCCGTAGGCCAGGAAGAACACGCCGGTGATCAGGGCATTGACCACCAGCACATTGCGGAAGCCGAACCGGCGCAGGATCGGCGGGGCGGTGGTCTTCATGACCAGGGCGCCGGCCGCGCCAATGAAGGTCAGCAGGCCGGCGGCCAGGGCGGTGAGGCCAAAGGCCACCTGCAGCAGCAGGGCCAGCATGAAGGGGGTGGCCCCCATGGCGATACGCATGAAGGCCCCGCCGACCACCGAGGCCTGGAAGGTCTGAACCCGGAACAGGGACAGGTCGAGGATGGCGTAGGGGGTGCGCCGGGCATGCCAGGCATAGGTCCACAGCATGGCCCCGCCTGCGGCAAACAGGCCGGCCACGGCCACGCCCGGGAGCACGTCGCGGCCCAGGGTTTCAAAGCCGAAGATCACGCTGGCCAGACCGATGCCGGTAAGCAGCATGCCTTTCCAGTCCAGGCGCTGGGGGTCCTGCAGGGGAACGATGGGGACAAAGCGCAGCACCAGCAGGACGCCGGCGGCGGCGATGGGCAGGTTCATGAAGAAGATCCACGGCCAGTCCCAGAAGGTGACGATGAATCCGCCCACCGGGGGGCCAAGCACGGGGCCGAGGAGGGCGGGCATGGTCAGCACCGACATGGCGCCCACGAGCTCGTTCTTTGGGGTGGTGCGCAGGAGCACGAGACGGCCCACGGGCGCCATCATGGCCCCTGCCGCGCCTTGCAGGAGACGGCCCCCCACCAGCTCCAGCAGGGTGTCGGCCAGGCCGCAGAGGGCCGAGGAGACCGCATAGAGCACCATGGCCAGGAGGAAGATCCGCTTGGCCCCAAACATGTCGGCGGCCCAGCCGCTGATGGGCAGGAAGACGGCTGCGGCCAGCAGGTACATGCTGATGGCCAGGTTCAGGCGCAGGGGATCCTCGCCCATGTCCTGGGCCATCACCGGCAGGGCGTTGGACAGCACGGTGGCGTTGAGGGTCTGCATCATCAGGGCCGAGCCGATGACGGCGGGCACAATCCAGCCGCGGCTGATCGCGGCGGCCCGTTCCTCGGCGGTCTGGGCTGGCGTGGATGATTTTGGAGTCGGGTCGGCGATGTCTTCGCTCATGACTGGGCCTCCACCAGGGCCAGGAGCGGGGCTGTGGCAGCGGCCAGGGCCTGACGCTCGGCCGGCTCAAGGCGGCTGAGGCGGGCGGCGAGCCAGTCGTTGCGGAGGCGGCGGGTCTCGGCCAGGGCCGCCTGGCCGGCCGGGGTGATGGTGAAGCCAGACCGGCGACCGTCGGAGGCGTGGCTGAGGCGGTTGATCCAGCCGGCGGCCTCCAGGCGCTTGATGTGGGTGCTCATGGCTGGGCGCGACATCTGCTCGGCCTCGGCGAGATCAGAGACGCCGATGCCGGGCTGGCGCTTGATCTCCACCAACAACAGCACATCGAGGGCAGAGAGGCCGGCCTTGGCCGCCTCCTGGCGCAGGCGCCGGGCGACCCGCAGCAGGGCCGGACGCAGCGCCTCGGCCAGGGCGGCGGGATCGTCGGGGAGGTCGGCGGGCATGGGGGCTATCTAGTTAAGTAAGCGAACTATCTATCGGGCTTGATAGACCTCTCAGGCCCGGGGTCAAGGGCGGCTGTCCTGGCTATGCTCGTCTACGGGACGTCAGCCAGCCTCTGGGCTGCGAAGGACAGGCGCGATCCAGCCGTCCTCCAGGGTCTTTAGCGGATGGGAGGCGGTGACGTGGCCCATGAACGGGGGCCAGATGTCATAGCCCAGCAGGGCCTGGAGGCGGGGTGTCATGGCCTTCACCCGGTCGCGGGGCACGCTGAGGAAGTAGTTCTCCTGGGTGCGGCCCCAGGGCTGGCAATACTGGTTTGTGAGGGCCAGGCGCGGGGCATCTGAGCGGTTGGCGCCACCCCGGTGCAGCATATGGCCCTGGAAGACGATGGCCGAGCCGGCGGGCATGACGGCCGGGATCAGACGGCGGGCACCCTTTGGGTCCCTATGGAAGGCCTCGACCTCGGCCTCGGTCCAGAGGTGGCTGCCGGGTAGGAGATCGGTGGCGCCGTTTTCGGCGGTGAAGGGGTCGATGGCGATGATGACGCTGAGGCTGGCGGCCGGCCGTGGTCGAGCTAGGCGATAGAAGCCGTCGTCATAGTGGACGCTCTGGGCGGCCTCGCCGGGCTGGATGGCGATGGCCTGGCTGGCGGTGAGCAGATAGCCGGGCAGCAGGAACCGGTCGAGGAGGGCCAGGATGTGCGGGTGCTCGGTCAGGTCCTCGAACACCTGGCCTCGGGCCACCAGGGTATAGATCCGCTCGGTGGCGAAGCCCTCAAAGGCGTTGCGGCCCCGGTGGCCGCCCAGGTGGGGGGCCAGGGCCGTGCGGACAGCGGCGAGGCCGTCGGCGTCCAGGAGACCCGGCAGGACGGTGTAGCCGTCCTTGGCCATGCGGGCGGCGTGAGCCTCGATATCGAAAGGGACGCGTGCTGCGGCAGGCAGGTCCATGGGGCGCTCCTCGGCCAGCGCCTCTGGCGGGCGCCTGGATGGAGCATAGACCCGGCTCAGACCAGGAGGCTACGGACCTTGCGCAGGGCGGCGAGGACGGCGCGGGCATTCTGCGACAGCCCGGTGAGGCGGCGGGCGTCCTGAGGGCCTAGGCCCCGGGAGGCGGCTTCGCGCAGGGCCTCGGCCTGGTGGTCCAGGGCGCGGGCCGCGGTCTGGAGGTCGATGAGGGCGGTCTTCAGCTGACCCTCCGGTGACTGGGTCCAAGCCCGGGCAGAGGTAAGGCGGTCCCTGGCCAGGGCGTGCAGCTGGTCAGGGGTGCGGCGGCGGGGGGGCTCAGGGCCCAGGCCAGACCAGGCGACGCCCCAGGGGCGGTTGTCCTGACCGTGGCGCCAGACCTGCGCATCAGCGCGGTCCAGGGCGGCGTAGGCGGCGGAGAGTTCCGGGTCGGCGACGGGTTGGGGCATGCAAAAAGTGTATAATATATACAGCATTCTGCAATCAGAAGCGGTGTTTAGAGCGCGCTCTGGATGATCCGCCGAGCCTGGAAGGGGGGGATGATGGCGGTGATGTGGGCGGCCCAGCGCAGGCGGGCGTCCTGGCGGGTGGGGCCCGCGACGCTTTCCAGGTCGAACAGACCTGAGCGGGAGCCCCGCAGCAGGCGCTTGACCAGCACCTCGTCGGTGTCGATCTCCACCACCACCACATGGCCGAGCATGTCGGGAGTGGGCGGGGTGCGCTGGTCCTCGAAATAGATCAGGGCGCCATCGTCGGCCAGGCCGCGCATGGAATGGCCCACCACCCGCAGGGCGGCAGCCTTGTCCGTGCCGCCGGGGGGAATAGGTGCCAGATCGCCAGCCTCCTGGCCGGTGGCGAACAGAACCACGCCCTCAGGGTTGGCCCCGACCCGGCCGAGGATCGGGACATAGCCGGCCTGTGGGCTGGCCCGGACAGGACCGGCGGCGTCATAGAGCCACTCGGCGCTGACCCCGAAGGCGGCGGCATAGTCCTTGGCCTTGCGGTAGGAGAACGGCGCATTGCCGTTCTCGTTGGAGGCATAGGTGTTGCGGTTCCAGCCAAAGGCCTCGGCCGCAGCGGCGGCGGAGTCGTGGCCGGCGTCGAGGCGGGCCTGGCGGAGGCGGTCGGAGCGGGCGTTCATGGGACCTGTCTAGCGCAACTCTGGATAACTGTACATAGAATACAGTTTCCGCTTGCAGGTTGTATGTATGAAAAATACAGTCTGGCCATGCAACCGACATCAATCCGGGCCAGCGCCCGAAGCCCGGCCAGTCTGGGGGACTATGCAAACCTGCGCCGGGGCGGAGCTGCGCCGCCGCGGATTGGCGCGCTCTTGAACCTGGAGGCTGGGGACCTGACCCGGCTGGAGCGGGCCTTTCGCGGCCAGGTGGCGCGGGGGGTCGGCGAGGCCCAGCCGCGCTTTGCGCACCATGAGCGCCATGTGACTGCCGTGCTGGCGCAGGGGGGCTTTCCGGCCCTGACCGAGACGCGGGTCGGCCGGCACGGGGTGCATGTGGGCCTGCCGCTCACCTGGCCGAAGGGCCGGCCATGAGTGCGGCCTTGGGGGAGCCGCCCCGGGATGCAGGCGCCCTGGTGGCCCAGGCCCTGGGCCATCGCACGCCCGGCGACCGGGTCCAGTTCCTGAAGGAGCTGCTGGCCCATACGGCGGCGGGTCTGGTGATCCTGGAAGGGGAGCGGGCCGCTAGCGAGGCGGTCTACCGGTTGGCCGACGCGGTGGTGTCGCGGGGGCGGCCTTGAGGGGGGCGGTGTTTGATCCCGCCGCCCGGACGCGGGCGCGGCTGCTGGACCTGGAGACCCGCAGCCGTGACCGGGCCGAGGCCGGGGCGGTGGCTGAGGGCGTGGCCGAGACTATCGGCCTGTCAGAAGCGCGTGGCGCGGTGTTCGAGGGACCGCCTAGCCCTGGGCGGCCCTATCGCCGGCAGACCGGGCTGGATTGGCTAGCGCGGAAGGGGCGGATCAGCCCGGTTCAGAAGTCGGCCGGGGAGCGCTATGGCGCGCTCTATCGCCGGACTGCGCGGGAAGGGGCCATCCGCTCGACCCTGGACGTGCGCCCCGGCGGCGGCGGTCCCAGCGGACCGGGCGCGCGGGAAGAGGTGCTGCTGACGGCGGCCGAGGGCTCAGCCCAGGCGGCCGCCCGGCTGGCGGCCCTGCGGGCCAGACTCTGGGACCAGGCCGACCTGATCAGCGCCTGCGACCTGATCTGCGGCCGGGAGCTCACGCCCCGCGAGGCCGTGGCCAGCGAGCGCGAAGTGGGCCGGATCGAGGCCCTGGTGGCGGTGGCGCTGGATGTGCTGGCGGGGGACCGGGGGTGATGGCTCAAAAAGGTACGGCAATCTCGCCTGGGTGATGACAAGCGCGCCCCAATCGGCAGGGTTGTGTCATCCAAGGTGAAGCTTGTCCGAGGCACAGGAATGCCCAACGCGATTATTCAAGGCTTCCAGAGTGTCGCCAAGTTCGAGGGACGCGATCGGCGGGCGAGGTTCTGGCCCTATGCCGCCGTGGTCGTGGCGCTTCATTTCGTCATTCAGATGCTGGGTGTCGCCGCTATCGCCGTTCCAATCATGGCTGAACTGCAAACCTCGGTCGAAAACGAAATCGAGCCACAGTGGGATCGGCTTGAAGCGGCTGGGACATTCATGCTGGTCTTCATGGGGGCATTGGGGGTTAGCTACCTGGCCCTTATGGCCGCAGCGGTGACGCGGAGGCTCCATGACACCGGGCGCACGGCGCTCTGGGGTCTGCTGCCCTTTCCATTCTTCGCCTACTACACCGTCATGTTCTGGCTCTCTTGGACTGATCGGATCTGGCCAAATGAGTGGCTTTTCCTGTCCCTAAGTCTGAGCAACGGACTTTATGTTCTGGGCACGATCATCCTGATCATCCTGCTGGCTTTGCCAGGGGCGCCGGAACCCAACCGGTTTGGCGCCCGGCCGTGAGGCGGGCTCCACTGAGCCCCTCCAACTACGCCGCGGGCCGAAGTCAGGGGCATGGCTAGGGCATGGAGCATGTTCGCGGCCTGACAGTCTGGCTGGGCGCACCAATCCTGGCGAGTGTCATATGTACCTATGGATGGGGTCTGGCTCTCGGGGGCAATCCGAGCGATTGGGGTGCCCCGATCGCATTCAGTCCTTTCACCATGATCTTTACGATCGGCGGGTCAACGGTCCTGGCTTATCTGCACGACGCTCTATGGGCGGCTCGCAGGATTGAGCGCAATCTTGTCCTGATAACGGTCGGGCTAGGTCTCGGAGGCGCGTTTCTGGCCTTCGTCACGTCGTCCTGGGAGTTTTTTCCGGTGGGCAGCTCTTATGGAGCGGTGACAGCCTTCCTCTGGATCGCACTACACCGCCTAGTCTACGATGCTTGAGCGTAGCTATGCGCCGGCCACCTTGGGGGCGAAAAGAAATGTATGGCCTTGATCGTCTCTCATTTGAGATACAAAGTGAGGACGCTATAAGGAGGACCAGCGATGGCCGCGCAAACCTCAATGCTCCATGTGCGCGTGGACGAGCAGCTTAAGGCCGACGCCACGGAGAAGCTCGCCCGCGTCGGTCTTACGGTCTCCGACGCCGTACGCATTCTGTTGACCCGCATCGCCAGGGAAGGGGGATTGCCGGCCGGGCTCACCTCCGATCCGGAAGCCCACGACGCCTGGTTCCGCGCCAAGGTGCAAGAGGCCCTGGCGGACACAGCGCCCGCCGCGCCCCATCGGCAGGTGATGGACGAAGCCCAGGCGCGGATCGACCGGAAGCGGCGTGACCGTCCGGTTGATTGAATGGCGCGCGGCGGCGCGCGGCGATTTGTTCGCGATCCTGGACTATATCTCCGACGACAATCCCGACGCCGCGCAGCGGTTGAAGGACGAGATTGAGGTCAAGGTTTCCAGGCTGGCCACGCGGCCTAAGCTCTATCGGCCGGGAAGAGTCGCCGGGACCCGCGAGATGATTGTTCGGCCAAACTACATCGTGATCTATGCGGAAGTAGGTCGCGCTGTGGTCATCCTGCGGGTGCTGCACGCCACCCAGCAATGGCCGTCCGGCGGATAGGTCGGCGGCTTTCTGTTGGCCTGCTGGGTCGCATTGCGCTGCTTGGTCCATGGCGCATGACTGGTGGGGATACGACGATGACCAGAGAAGGCGGTTGCCGGTGTGGGCAGGTGCGGTTTCGGGTCTCCGACGCGCCGAAGGTGACCATGGCCTGTCACTGTCGGGGGTGTCAGCAGATGACCGGCAGCGCCTTTTCGCTAAGTGCTTTGTTTGCCGGGAACGACTTCGAGGTCACGGCGGGGGAGCCGGTGATCGGGGGCTTGCATGGGGCGCTGCGGCACTATTTCTGTCCCCACTGCATGAGCTGGATGTTCACGCGGCCCGACAGCGCGGACGCTTTCGTCAATGTGCGCGCCCCGTTGTTTGATGACCCTGAGGGACTTGAGCCCTTTATGGAGGCCATGACCGCTGCACGGCTGTCCTGGGTGAGCCCGCTGGCCGCAGAGCAGTTTGAAGGGTTTCCGAAGCCGGCGGATTACCAACGGCTGATGGCGGCCTATTCGTCGCGCCAAGTGGGGTGAGGCGGCCAGAGACGGCGAGGCGTAGGGGGGCCCGCCGTCTTGAGGTCAGGCCTTGTCGATGGCCGCAGCGATCTGGTCGGAGGTGTGGCCGGTGAGGTCCTTGGCGATCTCGCCGACCAGGCGGGCCTCGGTTTCCTTGTGCCAGCCCTTGCGCAGCTGACCGAGCGTCTTGGGGGCGGCGATGACCAGCAGGGCCTCGGTCTTGTGGGTCAGAACCATGTGGTTCAGCGCGTCAGCCACGCCCATGGCAAAGCCATCCTCGGCCTGGGTGTCATCGTCGGGATTGGCCCCGCTGGAGTGACGGCCCGGTGCCCCTGAGGCCCGTTCGGGCATGTCGGGATTGGTCTTGGGCCTGAGGTCAATCTCCTGGGCCCCGACGTTCTCGAAGAGGACCAGCTTCTCGCCGTCGACGACGGCCACGAGGGCACCTTTGGGTAATTGCATTGGGGGGGCTCCGTATACTGCGGGAGACCCTCAACGTGTGGCGCGGGGCGCGGTTGCCCAAAAAGGTCCCGCCACCGCTCCTGATCTGGGGCGGTGGCGGGGGTCGTGCTTAGGGGACGTCAGACGGACGCGTCTACCTCTGGAGGTCGAAGCGGTCGGCGTTCATCACCTTGGTCCAGGCGTTGATGAAGTCGGTCACGAACTTCTGGCCAGCGTCTGCGGAGGCGTAGACCTCCGACAGGGCGCGCAGCTGGGAGTTGGAGCCGAACACCAGGTCGGTGCGGGTGGCGGTCCACTTCTTCTGGCCGGTCTTGCGGCAGGTTCCGACGAAGTGCTCATCGGCGCTGCCGTCCACCGCCGTCCACGCCGTGCTCATGTCGAGCAGGTTGACGAAGAAGTCGTTGGTCAGCTGGCCGGGGCGATCGGTGAAGACCCCGTCCATGGACCCGCCGTGATTGGCACCGATGACCCGCAGGCCGCCGACCAGGACGGCCATTTCCGGCCCCGTCAGCCGCAGCAGCTGGGCGCGGTCGACCAGCATCTCCTCGGTGGGGACGCTGAACTTGACCTTCAGATAGTTGCGGAAGCCATCGGCCTTGGGCTCGAGCACATCGAAGCTCTCCGCATCGGTCTGCTCAGCCGAGGCGTCGGTCCGGCCGGGGGTGAAGGGCACGTTGACCTGATGGCCCGCGGCCTTGGCGGCCTGTTCGATCCCGGCCACACCGCCGAGGACGATGAGGTCGGCCAGGGAGATCTTCTTGCCGCCGGCGGCGCCGGCGTCGAAGCTGGCCTTGATCCCTTCCAGGACCTGCAGCACCCGGGCCAGCTGGGCCGGCTGGTTGACCTCCCAGTCCTTCTGCGGGGCCAGACGGATGCGGGCACCATTGGCACCGCCCCGGTGGTCGGAGCCGCGATAGGTGGAGGCCGAGGCCCAGGCGGTCTGGACCAGTTCGGCCACGGTGAGGCCAGAGGCAAGCAGCTTACCCTTGAGGGCGGCGATATCGGCGGCGTCCACCAGGGGGTGGTCGACCGGCGGGATCGGGTCCTGCCAGATCAGGTCTTCCTTCGGCACTTCTGGGCCGTAGTAACGGGCCTTGGGGCCCATATCCCGATGGCAGAGCTTGAACCAGGCCCGGGCAAAGGCGTCGGCGAACTGGTCAGGATTGGCCGCAAACCGCTCAGAGATGGCCCGGTAGGCGGGGTCCATCTTCATGGCCAAGTCGGCGGTGGTCATCATGGTCGGCAGGCGCTTGGAGGGATCATCGGCGGCCGGCGCCATGTCTTCCGGCTTCTGGTTGACGGGCTGCCACTGCTGGGCACCGGCGGGGCTGCGCACCAGCTCGTAGTCATAGTTCAGCAGCATGTGGAAGTAGTTCATGGTCCACTGGATGGGGGTCGGGGTCCAGGCGCCCTCGATCCCGCTGGTGATGGTGTCACCGCCCTTGCCGCTGGCATGGGTGCTGATCCAGCCGAAGCCCTGCAGGGAGATGTCGGCACCTTCCGGCTCGGCACCCACCTTGCTGGCGTCGCCGGCCCCGTGGGCCTTGCCGAAGGTGTGGCCGCCGGCGGTCAGCGCGACGGTTTCCTCGTCATTCATGCCCATGCGGGCGAAGGTCTCGCGAATGTCGCGGCCCGACTGGATGGGGTCGGGATTGCCGCCGGGGCCTTCGGGATTGACGTAGATCAGACCCATCTGGATGGCCGCCAGGGGGTTTTCCAGATCCATTTTCTTGTCGGGCTGAATGCGGGTCTCGGCACCTTGGCTGACCCACTTTTCCTCAGTGCCCCAATAGACGTCCTTTTCCGGCTCCCAGACATCGGCCCGGCCACCGCCGAAGCCGAACACCGGCCCGCCCATGGACTCGATACCCACATTGGCGGCCAGGATCATCAGGTCAGCCCAGGAAATCGCAGCACCGTACTTCTGCTTGATCGGCCACAGGAGGCGGCGGGCCTTATCCAGGTTGCCGTTGTCTGGCCAGCTGTTGAGGGGGGCGAAGCGCTGTTGACCCGCGCCGGCACCGCCACGGCCGTCGCCGGTGCGGTAGGTGCCTGCACTGTGCCAGGCCATGCGGATGAAGAACGGGCCATAGTGACCATAGTCGGCCGGCCACCAGGGCTGGCTGTCGGTCATCAGGGCGGTGAGGTCGCGCTTGAGCGCGGCATAGTCGATGCCCTGGAAGGCCTTGGGGTAGTCGAAATCGCTCCCCATCGGATCGCCGTTGGCGCCGTGCTGGTGGAGGATGTCAACCGACAGCTGGTTGGGCCACCAATCGCGGTTGGTGCGGCCCAGCAGGGAGCGCAGGGCCCCGGGGTTGTTGATCGGGCAGCCCTGCGGGTCGCTGGTGTTGGATCCGTCGTCCATAGTCGTCTTCCTTCGCCAAAACGCGTTTGGAATCATCCTAGGCCAAGGTTGCGACATTTGGATAATTGATAGAAGTGATCGCCCAGTACGGGAAAGTCTATGGCGGTCCCTATCGGATCGCACTGGGACGATGTTCTGCTTTTGTTCTTGCGCAATCGCGGGAATGTGGTAGGGTTTGGCTATGGGTCGTTCTTGCGTCTGAGGCGCGGGGGACACCGCGGCGGGCCTGTCCTGCCCCTGCAGATTTTCAACAGATGACGTGTGTGCGCGGCGGCTGAGCCTGTCCGCGGGTGCCGGCGACTGGACGGCGTTCGTCCCCTTGTCCCTCCCCGGGGTGACGAGGCCTTGGAGATTTGCGGGTTTTGCGGTGTCGCCCTCAGCGTCGCAGGAGCCCCGCGCCGGCTGATCTGGTCCCAGGGCGAGGCGCCCTGCGGGCGCGCCTCTCGGGAGGCTCACGGCCGGCGCGGGGCGGAACGACTCAGACGGTTCCTGTGACGTGTTGAGACGGAGGCGGCGCCAATGGCGGGGCGACCGAAGGATCCTGGGCGGGCGGTCAAGGCCCTGGCCCCCCTGGCGGTGGAGACGCTGGAGGCCCTGATGCGGGGGGACAAGACCAGCGACACCGCCCGGATCGCCGCCATCCGCGAAGTGCTCGACCGGGTGCAGGGCAAGGCCAAGGCTCCGGAGGCCGAAGGGCGGCTGACGGTGACCATTCGCCGGCTCGGCTTTGACGACGCCGCTGATCCCCCGGGCCGATAGCATGGAGATCGAGCTTCCGGCCGGCTGGCGGCCGAGGCCCTATCAGGCGGGGCTGTGGCGGTATCTCGAAGATGGCGGCCTGCGGGCCGATGTGGCCGCCCATCGGCGGTGGGGCAAGGACGATGTGGCCCTGAACTGGGCCGCCGTTAGCGCCATTCAGAAGCCCGGCGTCTACTGGCACCTGCTGCCGGAGGCTGCCCAGGCGCGAAAGGCGATCTGGGAAGCGGTGAACCCGCACACCGGACGTCGGCGGATCGACGAGGCGTTTCCGGCGGAAATCCGGTCCAGTGTGCGCGATGGGGACATGAGCCTCCGGCTGGCCAATGGGTCTGTCTGGCAGGTCTTGGGCTCTGACAATTATGACAGCCTGGTGGGGGCGCCGCCGGTGGGGGTGGTGTTCTCGGAATGGGCCCTCGCCAAGCCAGACGCCTGGACCTACATCCGGCCGATCCTGGCGGAGAATGGCGGCTGGGCCCTGTTTCTGTGGACGCCCCGGGGACGCAATCACGCAGTGCGGGCCTTTGAGGCCCGGACTCGGGACCCGGCCTGGTTCACCTTACGCTCGCCGGCCACCGAAACCGGGGTGTTCACCCAAGCCCAGCTGGCCCGGGAGCGGGCCGAGCTGGTGGCCGAAACCGGCTCCAAGGAGGAAGGGGAGGCGCGGTTTGCCTCGGAGTATCTGGTGGATTTCGACGCCGCCGCGCCGGGCGCCTACTATGCCGGGCTGCTGGGGCAGGCGCAGAGTGCCGGGCGGATCGGGCGGGTCCCGCATGATCCGGCGCTTGCGGTGCATACGGCCTGGGACCTGGGCATCGACGACTATACGGCGATCTGGTTTTTCCAGCAGGTGGGGCCCGAGGTGCGGGCCATCGACTATTTTGAGGCCAGCGGCGAGGGGCTGCAGGCCATTGTCCGCGAGGCGATCGCGGCGAAACCTTACGTCTATGGGACCCACCACCTGCCGCACGATGTGATGGTGCGCGAGCTGGGGGCGAATGGACGCTCCCGGTTCGAAACCCTGGGGGGCCTGGGGCTTTCGCCCATCGAGGTGGGGCAGGCGACTGCGCCAGAAGACCGGATCAATGCCGGGCGGCTGATGATCCCCATGACCTGGTTTGATGGCGACGCCTGCGCGCTGGGGCTCGACCGGCTTCGGGCCTATCGCAAGCGCTGGAACGCGGCCACCCGGGCCTATGGCGGACCGCTGCATGACGCCGCCAGCCATGGGGCTGACGCCTTTGGTGAGTTTGCCCTGAACCGTCGCGGGGGGACCGTGCGCCGGTCAGGGCGACAGGGGACCGGCGGCCGAGCGGGGGGCTGGATGGGATAAGGCCGCGGCCCATTCTGTAGCCTCGGAATGCTCTGAGGGGGACGGGCTAAGGCCCTGCCGCACTTCAGGAAACCTGGATTTCTCTGACACAGCGTCCCCGGCTTGGGACGCCAAAGGGCGTTTGCATGACCGATGACGATATCCTGCGCGACGCCCGGGCGGCGTTTGAGCGCGCCTGCGCCCATGAGGCGGAGATCCGCGCCGAAGCCCGCGACGACCTGCGGTTTGCACGGCTGGGGGAACAGTGGCCGGAGAAGGTGCGCCGGGACCGGGAGCTGGACGGTCGGCCCTGCCTGACCATCAACCGTCTGCCGGCCTTCATTCGCCAGGTGGTCAATGACGGGCGGCTGAACAAGCCGGCCATTGTCTGTCATCCGGTGGACAGCGGTGCCGACCCGCAGACGGCCGAAATCTTCAATGGCCTGATCCGGCACATCGAGCAGTCCAGCGACGCCGAGGTGGCCTATGACACGGCGCTGGATTTCGCCGTGACCTGCGGCTTTGGCTATTTCCGCATCAACACTCGCTATGCCCGGGACGACAGTTTCGAGCAGGACATCGTCATCGAGCGGGTGGCTGATCCGTTCAGCGTCTATGGCGATCCGGACTCGACTGCCGCCGACTCCTCGGACTGGAACACAGCCTTCGTGGTGGAGAGCCTGCCCCGGGCGGCCTTCGAGGCGCGCTGGAAGGGCGCAGAGGCGGCCGACTGGTCCGGAGCGGCCTATGGCGGCCTCGGGGAGACCTGGGGCGATGGGGACCAGGTGAGCGTCGCCGAGTTCTGGCGGCGCGAGGCGGTGGTGCGCAAGATCGTGGCCTTGAGCGACGGACAGGTGATCGACCTGGCCGCCTATGAGGCGCAGCGGGCGCTGTTCGAGGGGCTGGGCGTCAAGGTTGTCGGTGCGCCGCGGGAGGTGGCCAGCCACAGGGTCCTGCAGCATGTGGTCACCGGAGCGCAGGTGCTGGAGACCGTGGAATGGGCCGGGCGCTTCATCCCCATCGTGCCGGTCTATGGGGAGGAACTGCGGATCGACGGGCGGCGGCGGCTGCGCAGCCTGGTGCGGGACGCCAAGGACCCGCAGCGCATGTTCAACTACTGGCGGACCACGACCACCGAACTGGTGGCCCTGGCGCCCAAGGCACCCTTCATCGGCCGCAAGGGGGCCTTCGAGACCGATGCCGAGAAGTGGGCCAGCGCCAATGTGCAGACCCACGCCTACCTCGAATATGATGGGCCTGAGCCCCCCATGCGCCAGCCCTTTGCCGGCGTGCCGGCCGGGGCGCTGCAGGAGGCGCTGAACGCCAGCGATGACATGAAGGCGATCATGGGGCTGCATGATGCGAGCCTGGGGGCGCGGTCCAACGAGACCAGCGGCCGGGCGATCATGGCCCGCCAGCGGGAGGGGGATGTGTCCACCTTCCACTACATCGACAATCTGAGCCGGGGGATCCGGCACGCCGGGCGCATCCTGATCGACCTGATCCCCAAGGTCTATTCCGCGCCCCGGGTGGTGCGGGTGCTGGGACCAAGCGGCGAGGCGCGGCTGGCCAAGGTAAACCAGCCGGTGGCGGTGCAGGAGGCCGGTGCCGACGGCCAGCTTCGGCAGGTGCAGCGGATCTATGATCTGAGCGTCGGCAAGTATGACCTGACGGTGCGGGCGGGACCGAGTTTCACCAGCCGCCGGGAGGAGGCGGCGACCCAGATGATCGAGCTGATCCGCGCCTATCCGGCGGCAGCCCCGGTGATCGGAGACCTGCTGGCGCGGAATCTGGACTGGCCGGGTGCCGACGAGATTGCCGAGCGGCTGTCGAGCCTGCTGCCGGGCGAGCTGCGCGGGGAGGCACCGGAGATTGGCGAGGCGCGGGAGGTGATCACGCGGCTGTCCCAGGCCCTGGCTGGGACCCAGGCCAAGCTGGAGGCCATGACGCAGGATCAGGCGCTGGAGACCCGCAAGCTGGAGATCGCCGCCTTTGAGGCCGAGACCCAGCGGATGAAGGTGACGGGCCTTGCCCCGTCGGCCGGCTGAGCCGGCGGCGACTGACCCAATCCCGTTCTGACGGGGCCAATCCAAGGACAAGACCATGATGCAAGACCCGACCCTTTCGGGCGGCGCCGATCCGCGTCTGCTCGTCGCCGATGAGCTCGAGGAGATCGAACATGGGGGGCAGATCTTTCGGCTGCCCTCGGCCCTGAAGGCGCAGCTGATGGCCAATATCGACCATGAGCAGGCCAGCCAGGCCATGGCGGCCGAGCGCCGGTCCCTGGCGCAACGGGCGCAGATGATGGACCTGGAGGCCGAGCTGGCCAGCGCAAATGCTGAGGACCGGGCGGTGCTGATGGCCCTGGATCAGCAGCTGACCCAGTTGGCGAACCTCGACTGGGAAGGGCTGGGGGCGCAGGACCCGCCGTTGGCGGAGGCCCTGTGGGCCCAGGCCAACGACATCGCCCAGGCCCGGGAGGCCTATGCCCAGACCCTGGCGCAACAGGATGAGATGGCCCGGGCTGCGGCGGCCGAGCGGGCGCGGGTCGAGCTGGAGGAAACCGGTCGGGTGCTGGCCGGCCAGATCGAAGGCTGGTCGCCGGAGGTGGCGGCTAAGCTGGTGGAATACGCCCAGGCCTTTGGGGTCACCCTGGAGGAACTGCGCGAGGTGGCCGATCCGCGGCTCTGGATGATCCTGCACCGGGCCCAGCAGGGGGAGGCGGCGCTCACGGCCCAGAAGGCCGCTGCCCAGGCACCGATGCCGGCGGTCCAGGTGCGGCCGGCGGTGCAGGTGGGCGGCACCTCAGCCCCGGCCAGCGCGGTGCGCGACGACATGGCCGCCGCCGAATGGATGCGCCGCCGCAATGCCCAGGCGATGGCCGGTCGCTGAGCGTTCTCCATCCTGGCCTGACCTTCGCGGCGCCTGAGCGCGCCTGAACCTTCCCAAATCCTGACCGGCGCAGCTGCGCCGCCCCCCATTCCAGTCTGAGGAAGACGAGACCCCATGCCCAATTCGCTGCTTTCCCCGACCGCCGTCACCCGAGAAGCCCTGCGGGTGCTGCACCAGAAGCTGAACTTCGTGGGCTCCATCACCCGGGAATATGACGACAGCTTCGCCCGCCAGGGGGCCAAGGTGGGCGACACCCTGAAGGTGCGTCTGCCCAACCAGTATGTGGTGCGCACCGGGGCGACCCTGGATGCCCAGGACACCCAGGAGACCAGCGTCGAGCTGAAGGTCCAGACCCAGAAGGGGGTGGATCTGAACTTCACCTCCGTGGACCTGACCCTGTCCCTGGACGACTTCTCCGAGCGGATCATCGAACCGGCCATGAGCGTGCTGGCAGCCCATATCGAGGCCGATGCCATGGGCATGTACCGGACGGTCCATAACCAGGTGAACAACCAGGGGGCGGCGGCGAGCTTCGCCCGTATCCTGCAGGGCCGAAAGCTGCTGGTGGACAATCTGGCGCCCCTGGCCGGGCGGACCTGCAATCTCAACACCCAGGACAATGTGGACCTGGTGGATGCCCTGAAGGGGCTGTTCAACGACAAGGCCAGTATCTCCAAGCAATACCGCGAGGGCTTCATGGGGCGCAGCGCCGGGTTTGATTTCATGGAGAACACGCTCTGGCCCTCGCACACGGTGGGGACCAAGGCCGGTTCGCCCCTGGTGAACGGGGCCGGTCAGACCGGCGCGACACTCGCCACTGACGGCTGGACCAACAGCTCCCCGGTGCTGAAGGCCGGGGATGTGTTCACCATCACCGGGGTCTTCCGAGTGCATCCGGAGACCAAGCAGTCCACGGGCGTGCAGCAGCAGTTCGTGGTCCGGGCCGACGCCACGTCCAACGGGTCGGGGGTGGCCAGCCTGCAGATCAGCCCGGCGATCGTCACCAGCGGCGCAGGACAAAATGTGTCGGGTTCGCCCGGGGACAATGCGCCGATCCAGGTGGCCGGGACCGGGGGGGCTGCCCACGGGATTTCCATGGCCTATCACAAGGGCGCGTTCGCCTTCGCCACCGCCGACATGGTGATGCCGCGGGGGGTGGATTTCGCCGCCCGCGAGGTCTTTGACGGGATCTCCATGCGGATCGTGCGGCAGTACGACATCAACAACGACAAGTTCCCCTGCCGGCTGGACGTGCTCTACGGCTACCAGACCCTGCGCCCGCAGCTGGCCTGCCGACTGGCCAATAACTAGGCCCCCTCAGGCTTGATCTTAACCGGGGCGGCGCGGGGCTGACCCGTCGCCGCCCCCTGGTCAAGGGGAGGAGGGCGCATGGCGCTTTCGACCTATGACGACCTGAAGGCCGCCGTGGCCGACTGGCTGGAGCGGAGCGATCTGGCCGGACGGGCAGGCGACTTTATCACCCTGGCCGAGGCGCGGTTGAACCGGGAGCTGCGGCTGGCGGTGATGGAGGGGGAGGTGGGGCTGATCGCGGCCCCTGGCGCCCGCACTGTGGACCTGCCGGCCGACTGTCGCGAGGCGCTCGGGCTGTGGCGGGAAGACGGGGGCGTTCGAACCCCGATGCGCTACCGGCCTGCGGGCCTGCTGGCGCGCCGCGAACAGGCGGGTCGACCCAGCTATTGGAGCCTTGAGGGCACCGCGATCGGGCTCGACCGCCCCTGTGACGGGGAGATCAGCTTTGTCCTGCAGCAGGTGGGGCGGCTGGCCCTGAGCGCCACATCGCCGACCAATGCGGTGCTGGCCGAGCACCCCGATCTCTACCTGTTCGCTGCCCTGGCTGAAGCCTGCCCCTACCTGCGGGACGGGGAGATGGCCGGGCATTTCGGGGTCCGGTTTGAGATGGCCCTGGCCCAGGCGCGGGCCAGGGATGCCCGGCGGCACGGGATGGCCAGGCTGGTCACCGACCTGCCGGCTCAGGGCGCGCTGACATGCTGAGCCTGGTCCCCGATGTGCCGCCGGGCTTACGGCCTTTGCTGACCCATCTGTTGGAGGCGGTTCGCAGCCTGAAAGCGCCTGGCGCACCAGGGCCGGTCTTCGCCTGCACGGTGGGCGAGCTGCCCCCCGCTGCGGCCTGGCCCCACGGCCTGGTGTTCCTGCGGGACCTCTCGGTCCTGGCGGTCTCCGACGGAACCGTCTGGCTGCGACAAGACACAGGAGCGAGCCTCTGATGCCTTCGACCTATACCCCGTCCCTGCGCCTGGAAATGCAGGCCGCAGGGGAGAACCTGAACACCTGGGGGGCGCCGCGGCTGAACGCGGTGATCGACCGGCTGGACCAGGCCATCGCCGGGCGCAGCGCGATCGTACTGGCCGGCGATCATGTGCTGACCAGCGCCAACCTGGCCGATGATGAGGCCCGCCGCGCCATGCTGGACTTTACCGGCGCAGGCCCAGCCACCGTCACTCTGCCGGCCGCCAGCAAGATCTATCTGGTGCGCAACAGTGCGAGCGGCCCTGTGACCCTGACCACAGGGGCCGGTGCCGTTGCGGTGGTGGACAGCCAGGACGTGACCCTGGTGGGGTGCGACGGCGGCGATGTCTTCCTGCTGGGGGTCGGCGGCCTGGGCCTCAAGGCCTATGTGGAGGCCGTGGCCTGGAGCTACAACTCAGGCGCTCTGCCGGGCCAGACCGGCAATGCCGGCAAGGTGGTCGCCACCGATGGCACCGACGCGGGCTGGCGTCTGGTCACCGCCCTTCCCGACTATATCGCAGACCAGGCCCAGCAGGCCGCCGCCGCCGACCGGCGCGCCGCGGCCCTGGCCTTTTTCGGCTGAGGAGCCCCTATGAGCGCTATCGCCACCAATCAGTTCATCGCCGTGCAGCGGCCCATCGCCTATGCGGCGGTGGCCACAACGGCGGAGACCGCCTTCCACGCCCCGACCCAGGCCGTCGAGGTGGTGCCCCCCGCGGACAATGTGCAGGGGATGCGGATCACCAAGGCCTATGCCATCAGCCGGGCCGCGCCAGGGGCGGTGATCCACTGCCAGCTCTATGGGCGGGTGGGAACCACCCACACGCTGATCGACTCTGCGACTCTGGCCAATACGTCGCCCTCGGCCACGGCGGCGAGCCCGCGGGCGGTGTTCGAGGCCAGCGAAGAGGACCCCCTGTTCCTGCCGCCAGGGGTGGGCCTGTCCTTCGCCATCGGTGGTTCAGTGGCCAATGGCGTTGTCTGCCGGGTGTCCGGCGGCGCCTATGATCCGTTGCCGTGATGGGGGGGAGTGGTCCCCGGGGGGAGCAACCCCAGAGGCGGGGTTCGGCCCGCCCCGGACGCCTCCTGGCGATCCATGAGTTTCACGCCGGTTCCGGCGCCTTCGGCGTGCCGCAGAACTGCCACGCCCTGATCTATGTCTGGGGCGGCGGCGGGTCTGGGGGCGGCATGGGCGGTGGCGGCACAACGGCAGGGGGTGGGGGCGGCGGCGGGGCTGCGTTCGGAACCTTCCGGCTGCGCCGCAATGAGGTGATCAGCTACAGCATCGGCCCCGGCGGGGCTGGCGCGTCGGCCAATGGTCAGTCCGGGGGGACTACCACGGTGACTTTGCGAGGCACCCAGATGGGAGCCACCGGCGGCCAGGGCGGCCTCGCCGATGGCGCGCCCGGCGAAGGCGGCCTGGGCTTTGGCGGAGCCATCAACCGCAAGGGCGGGGCTGGCGGGGCTGGGGGCGCGGGCGCTGCCGGGACCGCCGGAGAGGCCGGCGCCCTCGGCGGCGCGCCAGAAGCCGGGCGGGGCGGCGGCGGCGGGGCAGCGGGCTTCACCGAAGTCTCGGCCGCGATCCTGACCGCTGGTGCGGGGTCTAGTGCCACCGCGCCTGGCAACAGTGCGGTGGGATTTTCGCCAGGCGGCGGCTCTGGTGGAGCCGAAGTGTTTTCAGGTGTCGGCGGCAATGGCCGAGCGGTTTTTGTTCTCCTGGCTAGCTAGTCGACGTTGTCGCTCCGGAGAGCCCCCTCACGGTTCAATGCAATTGGCGCTGCTCACGAGGCTTCTCGGTGAAGACGAGGGATACCTCTCCGTGGGGTGTGGGAACGAAATAGCGCTTGGCGTCCATGGCACAATTTAAACGGGGCAAGGGTGATGAGGATTCCCCTGGATATACTACCTGGACTTGTTGGGGACGAGACCTCGTTTTCAGCCGCCGGGCGTTGGGCGGATGGGTCCAATGTGCGGTTCTGGCGGGGGCAGCCGCAGGTCATTGGCGGCTGGGAGTCGCTGAGCCCTGAGGCCGTGACCGGGGTGTGCCGCAAGGTGTTTGCCTGGACGGACAAGGCCGCGACCCTGAACGTGGCCTTCGGGACCCATAACGCCTTGCAGGTCTGGGTCGGTGGGAGCCTTTCGGACATCACGCCGGTCCTGGCCAGGCCAGGGCGGACTCTCGGGGCCTCAGCCCTGTCGGTCAGTGCCGGGTCGCCAGTGGTGACAGTGTCCATGGCCGGGCACGGCCTGGAGACAGGGGCGCGGGTGGCGGTCAGCGGGGCGGAGGCCCTGGGGGGCATTGCACCCAATCTGGCCGATGTTGCGATCGCCGTGATCGATGCTGACCAGTTCAGCTTTGTCTTCACAGAGCCGGCCACGTCTGCCGCCGTCGGGGGTGGGGCCGGGGTGGTGATCGCTCCACTGGCGGCCCTGGCACCGGGGGCGGTGGATGGAAGCGGCGGGCAGGGCTATGGCACCGGCAGCTATTCCACTGGACACTATTCTGCGCCCTCGGCGGCGGACTTCTTCCCGCGGACCTGGAGCCTTGCGGCCTTCGGGGAGAGGCTGGTGGCCAACCCGCGGGGCGGGACAATCCATATATGGGCGAACGCGGCGGAGACCGTCGCCGCCCCCCTTCGGGATGCGCCAGCCCGGGTGAGCGTGTGCCTGGTGTCGCACACCGATCAGATCTTTGCCCTGGGCTGTGACGAGGAGGTTTCCGGTGACTTCAATCCGCTTTGCATCCGGCACAGCGGTGTCCGTGATCCCAACAGCTGGATCACAGCCCCAGAGACCACGGCGCGGGAATATGTGCTGGCCGGCGGCGGGCGGATCGTGGGGGCCTGTGCGGCGGGTCAGTTCCTGCTGGTGTGGACCTCAGATCGGCTGTTCGTCGGGAGCTTTGTGGGGGCGCTGAACCAGCCCTGGCGCTTTGATCCGGTGGGGGAGCATTGCGGGCTGATCGGTCCCAACGCCTTTGCGTTGGCGGGGTCGCGGGCCTTGTGGCTGGCGCCGGACCTGCAGTTTCGCAGTTACAGCCTGGGTGGGGCGGTGGAGATCGTCCCCTGTCCGATCCGGGATGAGATGGCCCGGAACCTGGCCGGTGCCCAGGGTGACAAGATTACGGCAGCGACCATAGGCCTCTACAATGAGGTCCGCTTTGACTATCCCGACGCCCGGGATGGGGATGAAAACAGTCGATACCTGACCGTCGGGCTGGAGGACGGGGCCTGGTCCCGGGGGATCATGGCCCGGAGCGCCTTTGTGGACGCCGGACCTCAGGGAGACCCGATCGGGGTGACGCCGGAGGGGCGGGCCTATTGGCACGAACGGGGACAGTCGGCCGATGGGAGCGGGTTTTCCTGGTTCATCGAGAGCGGCGATCAGCTGCTGGACCCTGATCAGACCCTGATGGTTCGCGGGCTTTGGCCGGATATGGCACTGCAGGCTGGCGCTGCGGCGCTGCGCCTGAATACGCGCCTGAAGCCGCAGGGGCCAAGCCGGAGTCATGGACCCTTCGGCCTGGCACCAGGCGCCAGCCGCGTCGATCTGCGCGCCACGGGGCGCTTCTTCAAGGTGCGGTTCAGCGGCCAGGGGTCGCCGACCGGCGGGCGGATCGGCCGGCCGGTGTTCGACGTGGTGGCGGCCGGAACCCGGTGAGGGCGGCAGTCTGGGCGGCCTGCCGGGCTTGGCTTCTGCCAGCCCTGCGGCCGCAGGACGGTGATGAGGCCGCGCTACGCGCCGACCTGATCGCAGGCCGCGCGCAGCTGTGGGCCGGTGAGGCCGGGGCGGTGGTCACGCAATGCATTGAGAATGCCGAGGGCCGGAGCCTGCACATCTGGCTGGCTGGTGGGCAGCTGGAGACGATCCTGGCCCTGCGCCCGGGGGTCGAGGCCTGGGCTCGAGGCCTGGGCTGCACGGCGATCACCATCGAGGGGCGGCCGGGCTGGACGCGGGTACTGCGGGCGCACGGCTACCAACGACATGGCGAGATTTTGAGAAGGAGCCTGTGATGGGCAAGAAGAAGACCACCACCTCGTCCAGCACCACTGAGCGGGCGACCGTGACGCCGAGCAATCCCCAGTGGGTGAGCGATCAGGTGCAGGGATTGGGCGACCGGCTGGGTGAGCTGGGGCGGTTCGATCCCTACAGCCTGGTCTCGCCCCTGTCGGCGGCGGAGCAGCAGGCAGCGCAAGGGGCGGCAGGGCTTGGGCGCTACGGGTTTGCCTATGACGAGGCCGCCGACTGGAGCCGGGGTGTGGCCGCGGAGGCGGCACCCGTGGTCCAGGCCGCGAGCCTGCTGGACGGGATCGCGGCCTATCAGAATCCCTATCGGCGCCAGGTAGTGGACGCGGCCATGGCGGACTTTGACGCCGAGGCCGGCCGGACCCGGGCGAGCCAGAGCCTGGCCTTGGCCGGGCAGGGGGCATTTGGCGGCTCCGGCGGCGCCCTGACCCGGTCCTTCACCGAAGGTGAGCTGGCCCGGGCCCGTAACACCCAGATCTCTGGCCTGCTGGCGGGGATGTTCAACACCAGCGCAGGTCTGGCCAATCAGGACGCTGATCGACGCCAGCAGGCCGCGTCCCAGACCGCCCAGCTGGCGTCCCAGGCCGCCGCCCTGCGCCTGCAGGCGGCCAATGCTCTGGGGTCGCTGGCCCAGGCGCGGTCGGCCAGCGACCGGGAGGATGTGGCGGCCCAGGCCGCGATCGGTGCCCAGGTGCGCGGGGTGGATCAGGCCCACCGTATGGCCCCCTATACGGCCCTGACCCACCAGGCCGATATCCTGTCCAAGCTGCCCCTGGAACTGTTCAGAGGCACGACCACGGAGGGCAACTCCAGCACCCAGGGGGCGACGACCCAGACCCCGAGTTTCCTGGATGCCCTCACCCAGGCCTCCGGCCTGGCGTCGGTGGGACAGGGGCTCTGGAAGCAGAGATCATGAGCCCGGCCGACAGCGCCTTGACCGGGGCGCAGGGGAGGGCTGAGGCCCAGGTTCTGGCCCTGCGGCAGATCGGGGAAAATGTGGCGGCCCAGACTGCCCGGCTGGAGGGCCTGGCGGCGAAGATGGATGATGTCCGCGAGCGGCTGGCAAGGCTGGAGGCCCTGGAGGCCGGCAAGCTTGTGGAGGGTCTGCGGGGGGAGCTGAAGGGCGCGCTTGGGCGGATTGATCACCTGGAGAGCCAGCGGGACCGGGTGGCCGGCGCCGCCGATTTCTGGACCTGGCTGGCGCGCAGCATGCCTTGGCTGGCCACGGGTCTTTTGGCCTTCCTGGCCGGCCTCGGCCTCAAGCCTGCCCATCCCCCATGAGTGAGCTTCGGCCCCCTGTGGAGG
Source organism: Phenylobacterium sp. (assembly GCF_022402485.1). Taxonomy (GTDB): domain Bacteria; phylum Pseudomonadota; class Alphaproteobacteria; order Caulobacterales; family Caulobacteraceae; genus Phenylobacterium. The sequence continues at coordinate 130,307 of NZ_JAKRSA010000018.1, forward strand.
CCCGCTGGCTCTACAGACGTATTTTCACCTATGGCGCCTGCGGGGCCAATTCGATCGCCGTGGCGGCGATCATCCTACGGCTGGATGATCCAGGCGCCCTGAAGTGGCTGGGGCTGGCCCTGATTGGGGCCAATGTGGTCCTGGGCACGCTCTACATGGCTGGGGCGACTGTCACCGACTGGGCCAAGCTGGTGGGCGCGGCGCGGCGCGAGATGCCCTGAACCCCTGGCCGCATTCATGCTTTCAGACTTTGGAGGTCGGCCATGACCACATGGCTTTCGCCACACTTCTCCCTGGAGGAAATGACCGCCACACAGCAGCGAGGCCTGGACAATCGCCCGCCCGCCTCTGTGCTCAAGCGGCTGAAAGCCACCGTGCTGGTGCTTGAGGATGTGCGCACTCTGCTGGGGAACGCGCCCATGGTGATCACCAGCGGCTATCGCTCACCAGCGGTGAATCGGGCGGTCGGAGGGTCGCCGACCAGCGCACACATGCGCGGTGAGGCCGCCGACTTCATTTGCCCGCGCTTTGGCTCGCCCCTGGCGGTTTGCCGGGCCATCGCCGCCTCGGATCTGAGATTTGACCAGCTAATCGAGGAGGCGGGGGCATGGGTTCATCTGGGCCTTGGGGGGCGCTGGCGGCGGGAGGTGCTCAGCTGGCGACCCGGAGCCGGGTATCAGCGGGGACTGCGGACATGACCATGCGGGTGATCGTGACGGCGGTGGCGGCCGGGGCGCTCGCCGCCTCAGCCCTGTCGCTCTATGTGGCGGGACGACGGGATGGCTCACGGACTCATCAGATGGAAATTGCCGATCTCACCCGGGCCAAGGACGCCGCCCAGCTTGCCGTGGCGGGTGAACGGGCGGCCGGAGCGCGCCTTTCCGCAGCCCTGACCCAGCGTCATCAAGCTCAGGTGGCGGTGGCCGCATTTATCCCACAGGCCCTGAATTCGGAGGATGGCCATGAACGTCTGGCCCCTGATCGCCTCGCTCGGCTGCGCCATGCTGATGACCAGCTGTGCCAAGCCGCCCCCGAGCTGGACGGCTGCGCCGCAGCTGAGCCTGCCGGCTGAGGCGAGGGCACCGTGCGCCCTCTACGTCCTGCCTGACCGCGCGACCCTGGCGGACCTGGAGATCGGCTACGTCACCCGGGGCGCACAGATCGTGGCCTGTGACGCGGCCAGGCGGCTGGCGGTTGAGACCTATGAGGCGCAGGGGGCCCTGATCGCCGGGGCACCGACCCGCTGACCCGACCGGGTCTAGTGGACGACCCCGCCCACCGGACCGAGGGAATCGTAGGCCTCGATACAGGCGATGATGTCGTCCCAGGCGGCCAGGCCATCCACATCCCCCATGGCCGCAAATTCCGCCGCCCGCAGCATGGCAATGACCTGGGCATCAGGGCCGTACTGGCGGATGAGGGCCAGGGCCGCATTGCGGGTGTCGATGGGGAAGTTCTCTGGATTGTCGATCATGTGGCGCTGCCCCTCCCCATGGGGCGACCACCGGATCAGGGATCGCCTCTGGGCCGCAAGGTGGGGACGGGCCGCCCGGCATGTAAGGGGCGCCTCCGTTCAGGGTGGCCAGTCAGAGGAAATACGGGGCCCAAAATGAGGTCGGCCCCAAACCCGGTGAGGGCTTGGGGCCGATGGTGCCGCCGGGCAGGATTGAACTGCCGACCTCAGCCTTACCAAGGATGCGCTCTACCACTGAGCTACGGCGGCGAAAGGCGAGGCGGGGGCTATAGCCAACCATGCGCCGTCCGTGAAGCCCCAAATCCGAATTTCTCCGACTTGACCCCGGCAGGATCCAGCCGCAACCAGGGGGCATGACGCCCCCCAATCCCCCCAAGCCTCCGCCCAAGGCCGCCTCAGACTCAAGGTTGGCCCAGGACCGTGAGGCCAAGCTCGCCCAGGCGCTGAGGGCCAATCTGCGCCGGCGCAAGGCGCCAGGCCGGGCCGCTGCAAAGGGTGTGGCCGATGAGGGTGACAAGTGTTCGTGAGCAGTCAGCGCCTTTGCGCCAGCCGTGACGCGGGCTAGAAGCGCGGCTGGGATTTCCGCACCGCAGAAATAGCGGCGCATGAAGGGGCTGGGATTGGACCGAATCGCCATCGAGGGCGGCGCGCGTCTGGAGGGCGAGATCGCCATCAGCGGCGCCAAGAATTCGGCCATCAAGCTGATGGCCGCCAGCCTGCTGACCTCAGAACCTCTGCGCCTGACCAATATGCCCCGGCTGGCGGACACTCGGTTCCTGGGGCAGCTGCTCGGACGGCTAGGCACTGAGGTTCAGGAGCAAGATGGGGCGCACGGGGCTGAGACCCTGTTGCACACCCCGGAAATCCTCAGCGCCATCGCCCCCTATGATCTGGTGCGGCAGATGCGCGCCTCGTTCAATGTGCTGGGCCCGCTGCTGGCGCGGACCGGCCAGGCCAAGGTTTCCCTGCCGGGGGGATGCACCATTGGCGCACGACCGGTGGACCTGCATCTGGACGCGCTGCGGGCGCTGGGCGCGCAGATCGATCTGCATGAAGGCTATGTCTATGCCCAGGCACCCCGGGGCCTAAGTGGGGCGGAGATCACCTTTCCCTTCGTATCGGTCGGCGCCACGGAGCACGCCATGCTGGCGGCGGTTCTGGCGGAGGGTGAGACGATCCTGCGCAATGCGGCGTGCGAACCCGAGATCGTCGACCTGGCCGACTGCCTCAACAAGATGGGCGCCCGGATTGTCGGGGCGGGTCTTGATGTCGTCCGGATCCACGGGGTCAGCCGCCTGGGGGGAACGACCCATGCGGTGGTCCCCGACCGGATCGAGACCGGAACCTTCGCCCTGGCCGCCGCCATGGCCGGCGGGGAAGTTCGCCTGACCCACACCCGCAATGACTTCATCGGCTGTCTGCTGGACAAGATGGAGGAGGCCGGGGTCGAAGTGATCCGGCACGATGATGGGGTGACGATCAAGCGGAACAGTGGTCGGCTCAGGGCCGTGGCGGTGGAGACGGACCCCTATCCAGGGTTCGCCACCGATCTCCAGGCGCAGTTTATGGCCCTGATGACCCTGGCCAAGGGGGAGTCGGTCATTCGAGAAACGATCTTCGAAAACCGCTTCATGCACGCCCCGGAGCTGGCCAGGCTGGGCGCCGACATCAGCATTCAGGGCGGCGAGGCGCGCGTGCGAGGGGTTTCGACCCTGACCGGCGCTGAAGTTATGGCCACCGACCTCAGGGCCTCAGTCGGTCTTGTCATCGCGGGCCTGGCGGCGCGGGGCCAAACGGTGGTCGGGCGCGTTTATCACCTGGACCGTGGGTTTGAGCGCCTTGAGGCCAAGCTCTCGGCCTGCGGGGCCAAGATACAGCGGTTGCGTGGGGAATCCACGCCCGACGAGGTGGAGTTCGATGCCTGAGCGTAAGAAGCCTTTGAAGCTGCGCGCGGAGAGCGCCGAGGACCTGACGGTCCTGTCTGCGGCTTTGCAGGACGCGGTCGGCAAGATCGGCGATATCCGGTTTGAAGCCAAGGCGCGACGCTTGACCCTGACCCTGAACCGCTATCGCTGGGAGGCGGGAGGGCGCTCGCGGGTAAGGGCGGCGTTGCAGGTGGGCTCCGTCGAGGCGGTGGAGGCCAAGCGGCTGAGACGGGATACCCCCGACGCGGTGGTGGAGTTGCTGGCCGTGCGCTTCGAGCCCGACGCCGAGCCTCCAGGGGGCAGCCTGATCCTGAGTTTCGCTGGCGGCGGGGATCTGAAGGTGAAGGTCGAGTGTGTCGACGCGGTTCTGGCGGATGTATCGGCACCCTGGCCAACCTCGCGGACGCCCAGGCACGAAACTTGAGGCGCGGCCGCTCTGGCTGCAGCGGTGTGGCCGTCGGACCATGGCGCTGGCGGCAAGCCATCGCTACATAGCGCCATCATGCGCCGATTTGATTTTACCGATCTCGATTTTGAAGCCCGGTTCGCCGCCCTGGTGAGCGAGCGGCGCGACACCCCTGAAGATGTTGAGGCCAGTGTCCGCGATGTCCTGGCCGCCGTGCGGGCGGAGGGCCTGGCCGCCGTCCTTCGCTTTGGTGCCCAGTTCGACGGCGTCAGCCTTGATGAGGCCAGCTTGCGGGTGAGCCCCGAGGAGATCGCCGCCGGCGCAGAGGCCTGTCCGCCAGAGGTGCGTGAGGCGATCGCCTTTGCGGCGGAACGGATCCGCAGCTACCACGAACGGCAGCGACCGGCGGATGCCCGGTTCACCGACGCGGCGGGCGTCGAGATGGGGTGGCGCTGGGGCGCCATCGAGGCGGTGGGCATCTATGTGCCTGGCGGTCGCGCCGCTTACCCGTCGACCGTGCTGATGAATGCTGTTCCGGCCAAGGTGGCAGGGGTCGAGCGGATCGCCATGGTCACGCCACCTGGAAAGCTGCAGCCGGCGGTGTTGGCCGCGGCCCAGGCCGCCGGGGTGACAGAGATCTGGCGGGTCGGCGGTGCTCAGGCCGTCGGTGCCCTGGCGTTCGGTGCCGGCCCGATCCGGCCGGTGGACAAGATCGTCGGCCCCGGCAACGCCTATGTGACCGCCGCCAAGCGCCGGGTCTATGGGGTGGTGGGCATCGACGCCCTGGCTGGCCCCTCAGAAATCGTCGTTGTGGCCGATGGTCTCAACCGTGCCGACTGGATCGCTGCGGATCTCCTGTCCCAGGCCGAACATGATCCGGCCGCTCAATCCATCCTGATCACCGATGATGCGGCGTTCGCGGCCCGGGTAGAGGCCGAGATCAAGGTGCAACTGGCCACCCTGGAGACCGAGGCGGTGGCTGCGGCGTCCTGGCGCGATCACGGGGCGGTCATCATTGCCCCCATGGATCAGGCCCCCAGACTGGTTGACGCCCTGGCGCCTGAGCATGTGGAGTTCGCCGTGGCCGATCCCGACGCCCTGGCCGCCAAGGTCCGCCACGCCGGCGCCATGTTCCTGGGCCGGCACGCCCCAGAAGCGATTGGCGATTATGTGGCCGGCTCCAACCATGTGCTGCCGACGAGCCGCGCGGCGCGGTTCTCATCGGGCTTGTCGATCTATGACTTCATCAAGCGGACCTCGTTCGTGAAGTGCGACCCGGCGGCCTTTGAGGCCCTCGGTCCAGCGACGGTGGCCCTGGCCGAGGCCGAGGGACTGCCGGCCCATGCAAGATCGGCTGCCCTGCGTCTGGGGCAGGGCCGGGGAGAAAGCTGAACGAAACCTGTCGATCGTCTTCCAGGGGCCGTTCAGGCTGAGCCCCCTAGGGTCGCAATCACAGGGCCACACCGGGCCCGGCGAATGCGATCTGACGGAGACACATCATGCGGAAGACCACGGTTTCGAAACTGACCACCGGCGCCATGATGAGCGCCCTGTTCCTGGCCGCGGCGGTGCCCGCCGCCCAGGCCCAGAATTTCGGCGGCGTCCTGGGCTGTAACGCCCCCGGCGGCAAGCAGGAGGGCGGCGCTCTGCTCGGCGCCCTGGTGGGGGCTGCGGCGGGCTCCAACCTGGCCAAGAATGACCGCACCACCGGGACGGCCGTCGGCGCGGTGGTCGGTGCCGCAGCGGGCTCAGCCATCGGGTGCCGTTTGCAGCATAGCGACCAGGACCGTCGCCACGGTCAGGGCCAGGGCTATGTCCACAACCAGCCGGCGACCTTCGTGCACGGCGGCTACCGCCTCGACCGGAACCTGGCACCGGCCCACTTCGCCGGCGGCGGCGGGGCCATGGTGGCCCGCTCAACGGTCAACCTCCGTGCGTCCCCCAGCACGCGGGGGAGCCGGGTTGGCCAGATCCGGGCGGGCCAGCAGTTTGAGGCCCTGTCCTATGTCCGGGGCAGCGACTGGATCCTGGTGGGCCAGAACGGTGTCGGCGTCGGCTATGTCCATGGCGCCTATGTTCAGCCTGTGAGCTACCAGTACGCCACCTATCGGCGCTGATTGCGTCGCCTCCCCAGCGCCTCTTGCCCCCGTCGCTCCCCGCGGCGGGGGCACTTTTCGTTTCCCATAGGACTGATGGGCATCGAAGCGGGATGACGCCGGGGGGCAGATTGCACTAAAGCTGGCGCCCAAGACCTTCCCCAGGGCGTCATGACTGACGACGACCAGAAGAACCATCGGCTGCAGAGCGTTGAGATCGACCAGCAATCCCTGGGCGCGATTTCGCGCGACCAGGAGCAGGAACGGCAGATCGCCATCTTCGATCTGCTGGAAGCCAATCGCTTTGTGCCTGACGGGGCTGAGCAGGGCCCCTATGACCTGCACATGGGCCTGATGGAAAATCGACTGGTCCTGGATGTCACCGGCCCGGGCTATGAGAAGCGGCACATTCTCTCGCTCTCGCCGTTCCGGATGCTGATCAAAGACTACTTCATGATCTGCGAGAGCTACTATCAGGCGATCCGCAACGCGACGCCGGCTCAGATCGAAGCCTTGGATATGGGCCGCCGTGGGCTGCACAATGAGGGCTCGGAGCTGTTGCGGGCCCGATTGGCCGGCAAGATCGAAACGGATCTGGACACCGCGCGCAGGCTATTCACCCTGATCTGCGCCCTGCATTACAAGAGCTGAAGCGGAGATGGCGTCAGGCTCTTCGCCGCGCCTGCCAGGCGCCATCCTGTTTGCCTGCAACTTCAATCGCGTGCGCTCCCCCATGGCCGAGGGCCTGGCCAGGCGGTTGCTGGGGGACAGGGTCTTTGTCGACTCCTGCGGTCTCAAGGCCGAGCGCGAGGCTGGGGTTGAGGGGGCCGATCCCTTTGTCTGCGCGGTCATGGCCGAACTTGGCCTGGACCTGGAGGGTCACCAGCCCAAGACCTTTGACGAGTTGCATGATGATTCCTTCGATCTGATCATCTCACTGACCCCAGAGGCCCAGCATCGGGCTGTCGAGCTGACACGCCACCGGGCGGCCGAGATCGAGTACTGGCCCACCCATGATCCAACCCTGGCTGATGGGGCCCGGGAAAACCGGCTGGCCGCCTACCGCGATGTCCGTGACACTTTGGCGCGGCGACTGGTGGAACGGTTCGGAAGGGGCTGAAAGAGAGGCCTCTACCGGGCCGGCCAAGCTGAGTTATACTTGGCTGCTGTCCGTCAGGCCGATTCCAGTGCCGGCTGGCCGCATCAGGTGAGCGCCCCATGGAGCCTGCATGGCCAAGGAAGAGCTGTTGGAGTTTCCCGGCGTGGTAAGCGAAGTGCTACCCAACGCCATGTTTCGCGTGAAGCTCGAGAACGACCACGAGATTATCGCCCACACCGCCGGAAAGATGCGCAAGAATCGTATCCGGGTGGCCGTGGGCGACAAGGTGCTGATCGAGATGACGCCCTATGACCTGTCCAAGGGCCGCATCACGTTCCGCGTCCGCTAGCGGGTGAAGCTCTCCCCAGGCACGCCTCCCGCCCAGCTCGTCCTCGCCTCAGCCAGTCCGCGACGTTTGGAGCTGCTGGCGCAGATCGGGCTGATTCCCCATGAGGTCAGCGCCCCTGAGATCGATGAGACCCCGCTGAGGGGCGAGACGCCACGCCGTTGCGCCCTGCGGTTGGCCGGGGCCAAGGCTGTGGCCGTCGCCCAGATCTACCCGACGGCCTTTGTTCTGGCCGCCGATACGGTGGTGGCTGCCGGGCGCCGGATTCTTCCCAAGGCTGAAAGCCGAGATGAGGTCCGCGATTGCTTGGCCCTGCTCTCGGGGCGCAGCCATCGGGTCTATACCGCTGTCGCGGTCGTCGGGCCTGGGGGGCGGTCGGCCGAGCGGCTGGTGGAGACCCGAGTGACCTTTAAGCGTCTCGCCGCGGATGAGCTGGACGCTTATCTGGCCAGCGGCGAGGGGCTGGGGAAGGCCGGGGGCTACGCCATTCAGGGGCTGGCTGGGGGCTTTGTCCTTGGCCTGCAGGGGTCTTATCCCGCCGTGGTCGGCCTGCCGCTCTATGAAAGCCTTTGTCTGCTGCGAGGCCTGGGCTATCCCGCAGCATGAGCCGGCGTACATTTTTCATCGATGAGGGCCTTGGGGAGACCCGAGGCGGCGTTCTGCTGGACGGACGCCCTGAGCGTCTGCTGATCCAGCGAGATGACGATTCGTCCCGCCTGGCCCTGGGGGCCCGGCTCCGGGCCCGGGTGCGGCATGTGGAGCCGGCTCTGGCCATGGCGTTTCTGGACCTGGGAGAGGGGGCTGAGGCGACGCTCTCCTTCAAGCCCGAGTTGCGCCCCCGGCAGGGAGAGGCGGTGGAGGTTGAGATCCGGACCGAGCCCCGGCTCGGCAAGCTCGCCTCGGTCAGGCTGATCGGACCTGCTCAAGGCGCGCCAGCCCTTCTGGCTCCACCGCCGGCCCTCTATGACCAGCTGCTGCATCTGGCGGGGGAGGGGGAGGCCATCACCGGTCGAATCGCCCGCCAGCTGGCCGATGAAGCTGAGGCCGAGGCGCTGGAGGTGATCCACCCATTGCCTGGGGGGGGAACCATCGCCATTGAGCCCACCCGCGCCTTGACGGCCATTGATGTCGATGTGGGTGAGCGCAAAGGTAATGAGGCCAAGCGGGTGACGCGGCAGGCCAACCTGGCTGCCCTGTCGGTCGCTGCCCGAGTGCTGAGGCTGAAAGGGCTCGGGGGGCTCGTGGTATTTGACATGGCCGGTCGCGGGCATGACGGCGCAGCCTTGATGGCCGCTGCCCGGGCGGCCTTCAACCCGGATAATCCAGGGGTCTCCATCGGTCCGATCAGTCGCTTTGGCACCATCGAGCTGACCGTCCCGCGACGGGGGCGGCCCGTGACGGAGAGCCTAACCGACGCTTCCGGGCGGGTCTCGGCCGGTACATTGGCGCAGCGACTGGTCCGTCGCCTGGAAGCGGAGGCCTTGGCGGCCCCTGGTGGGCGGTTGAGCGGCAGCTGCGCCCCGGCTGTTGCCGAGGCGGCCAAGCCCTGCCTTGCCCTTCTGGCGGCCAAGATCGGATCTCGCTTCGAGGTCAAGGCAGACCCGACCCTGGCGTGGGACAAGATCGAGGTGCATGGTCGATGAGCCCGACCCGTGGTGCCGGCGGCTGCCCGATCTGCCGCAAGCCTGTTTCAGCCGAGTATCGTCCCTTCTGCTCCAAACGCTGCGCCGACGTTGATCTGCAGCGCTGGTTCACCGGCGCCTATGCTGTCCCGGCCGTGGAGCAGGAAGAGGTGTCCGACGGTGAGGATGAGCTCTGAATTTATCCCCGCTCGCCGCCCTGGACTTCCCTGGACGGCTCTTTTATAGACGCGGCTCCCGCGCGGCGGGACCAGTGCCTGGGTAGCTCAGTTGGTAGAGCAGCGGATTGAAAATCCGCGTGTCGGTGGTTCGAATCCGCCCCCAGGCACCATTTCTTCCCCTCATCATCGCGGCAGGCACAGGGTCCGGAGTCCTGACGCCTATGGACGCAGCCCGGGCTTTGCGGAGGCGAAACGGGCGGGCTCTGGCAGGCTTGCGCGCTGCGGGGGCCAACAAGGATTAAGCCGGCCATAGCCCCAGGGTGGGGGGGCTGGCCACGGGGCTGCAACCGCGACTTTCAGGTGACAGGGCAGGTGGGACGCCGCGACTCGGCGTGCCGCCATATTGACTTCAACGCCTCTGACGCTCATTTGCCGGCCTATCGCCTTGGGGCTGTGCAAAAGCTGAGCGCTCGCCTCCCGATTCCCGACAGATTTCCGTCATCTTGGGCAACCGCTGTTCGTTACGCGTTGTTGCGTTGCAGCAATATCTTTCACGCTGCCGGCGAGTTTTCCCAATTATTGCATAGAATTCATATTGTGCGGCGCAGCAATACCGGAATTTCTGATTATCTTATCGGTGTTTAGCTGTAGCCAGTGGCACTTGACGCTCCGTTTGGGGGTTGCCAAAGGTCCCTCGCCGCACGTCTAACTTTGCGGTGAGGGTCCGCAGTCCAATCTCGGTTTGCGGTCTCGCCTTGCCCAATCGCAACGCCCAGCTTCACATAAGTGTGGATGTTGGGGGTTACGGGTCGGGAGCAGCGATAGCGGTTTGGGCTTCGGACAGCGAAAGCAGGTTCGGAGCCAAGCTTATTCAACTAGGGTAGGAAACGCTCTCGCGCGACGACCCTCGGTCCAAACGTGCTAGACCATTAGGAACTGGCGACAGATGCTCGACAAAAAACGGAACACCCCCCTCATCGCTCTCATTGGCGCGGCTGCGTTGATGATGAGCGCCCCGGCGTTCGCGCAGGATGCCGCCCCAGCGGATCCCGCCGCCGCCGCCGCTCCGGCCGATGCTACGGCTTCGGCTGAACCGGCTGCCGAAGCGACCCCCGCCGAGCCCGCGCCTGCGGCTCCTGCGGAAGAAGCTGCCCCCGAAGCTGGTGGTCACGGCGAACTGACCATTATGGCCATGTTCATGTACGCTCAGCCGGTCGGTAAGGCCGTTCTGATTGGTCTTGTTCTGGCGTCGATCCTCTCCTGGACCCTGCTGATCACCAAGCTCCTCGAGTTTGGGAAGCTGGAGCGTCAAACCAACCAGTTCCTGGAAGCCTTCCGCGGCGCCAAGAACATCAATGACATCGGCCGCATTTCCATGTCGGACGATTTCGAAGGCAACCCGCTGGCCGATATGGCTGCCGCCGCCGTCCAAGAAGTTGAGGTCTCCCGTCAGGCGGGCCTGAGCGTCTCGGGTGAACATCGCGACAGCACCATCGCCCGCGCCACGGCTGCTGTGACCGGCGTTCAGGCCTCTCTGGCCAAGCGTCTGTCGGGCGGCATGCAGTTCCTGGCCTCGCTCGGCTCCAACGCGCCGTTCATCGGCCTGTTCGGTACCGTGTACGGGATCATGTACTCGTTCATCGGCATTGCGAACACCAACACGACCAACCTGGCCGTCGTCGCGCCCGGCATCGCCGAAGCCCTCCTGGCCACTGGCCTGGGTCTCGCCGCCGCCATTCCGTCGGTTATCTTCTACAACTACTTCCAGACCCGCATCTCGGCTTTCGGCGCGCGGTCGGAAGGGTATGTCGCTGAACTTCTGAACGCGATCTCCCGGCAGCTCGACAAGGGGGCCTAAACCCAATGGCCGCTAAACTCTCAGGGTCTGGGGGTGGCAGGTACGAAACGAAGCAGAACAGCGAAATCAATGTGACGCCCTTCGTGGACGTCATGTTGGTTCTCCTGATCATCTTCATGGTGGCGGCACCGCTGGCCAGTGTGACGGTCCAGGTTGCTCTTCCGCCAGCGGTCGCCGAGCCATCCGCTAACCCGCCTAAACCGGTCTACATTTCGATCCAGTCAGACGGGTCCATCTATGTCGGTGACTTTCCTACCGACCTGGCGGCCTTGGGTGACGATCTTCGGGCGAATATTGGTCAGCGGCGGAATCCAGAACGGGAGCGGATCTTCATCCGCGCCGATAAGGACACCATGTATGGTGACTTCATGGGCGTGATGAATATGCTCCAGGACAATGGGTTCTACAGCGTGGCGCTCATCGGCGAAGAAGATTGAGGGAGGTGAGACATGTCTGAAACCAGTGACACGACTCACATTCATCACAATCCCTTCGACGTCCCGAAACCGAAGCGGAACAATGGCATTATCGTCGCCATTGGTATCTCGTTCGCGGTTCACGTGGTGCTTGGCTTCTACCTCTACAAAGCCAAGTTCGAACCGGTGTACGTGGAGTACTCGGAAGACGTGACGGAGGTGTCGCTGATCAAGCCAGCGCCGCCGCCGCCTCCGCCTCCGCCTCCGCCGCCGCCGAGCGATGCGCCGCCGCCGCCGCCGCCGAAGCTACAGCCTCGGCCGCCGGTGACTCCGCCGGTCGGTGCCATGTCGACGATCCCCCCGCTTCCGGTTCCGCCGGTGCAGGAGCGGATTGAACAGCCGAAGCCGCCGGCTCCGCCGCCGCCGACTCCGCCGCGTCCGTCGGTCATCACCAACCCCGACTGGGCGCGTATTCCCAGCGGTGAGGACGTGGCCCGCTACTATCCCGACCGCGCTCAGCGGATGGGAGCAGAAGGTCGGGTGGTGCTGAGCTGCTCGGTGACCGCCCGTGGTACGCTGGAAAACTGTTCCGTCGTGGAAGAGAGCCCGGCGGACCAGGACTTCGGTAGCGCCGCGATGCGGATGACCAGACTGTTCCGGATGCGTCCGCGCACCGCCGACGGTGCTCCCGTCGAAGGTGGCACGGTCCGGATCCCGATTTCCTTCCGTCTGCCCCAGTAGGGCGAACGAAAGACACGGGAAGCAGGCCCCGGAGACCCAGGTCTCCGGGGCCTTTTCTTTGGCTCAGGTTTGCGTGGGATGCAGCGCCCTTGGCCCTTGATCCTGAAGGCCCGCCCCACTAGAACCCTATCCCTCGCGACGCGCCGCCTTAGCTCAGTTGGTTAGAGCGCCAGATTGTGGCTCTGGAGGTCCTCGGTTCGAGCCCGAGAGGTGGTACCATCGCGGAGAGGGGAAACGGTTCGGCTTGGCCGCTTCGTTGCCCCGTCACAAACCCCAGTCATAACGGCGGCGCACCAGGGTTGCCCTGGGTGTTCCTGCGAGGTCCCATGATCCTTACCCCGTCTTCCCGGATCGCGGGGGCGTTCGGCGCGACCTTGGTCGGTGCGCTTGCCCTGATGTCCGGTCCAGTGATGGCGAGCCCGCAAGCGGCCCTGGAAGCCGCCCTGGCGCGTAGCCCCAATACCGCGCCGGCGCGGAACGTGATCCTGTTCATTGGCGACGGGATGGGGGCGTCCACGGTCACCGCCACGCGGATCCTTGCTGGCCAGCGGGCCGGGGTGGATGGGGCCTCTTACAATCTGGCTTTTGACACCATGCCCTATGGCGGCCTGGTTCGAACCTATTCCACCGATGCCCTGGTGACCGATTCGGCCAATGGGGCCTCGGCGATCACCACCGGCTATCGCACCATCAATGGCGGTATCGGGGTGGATGGCGGAGCCCGCCGTGGGGTCTGCGACCCCAGCCGAAATGTGCCCACATTGGCCCAGCGGGCCAAGCGCGAGCTGGGGAAGGCCGTCGGTGTGGTGGCGACCTCAACCCTCACAGACGCCTCGCCGGCCGCGTTCTTCGCCCATGTGCCCGACCGCAACTGGCAGAGTGACGCCGACATGTCCGAGGCCGCCAAGGCTGCCGGCTGCCGGGACATTGCCGCCCAGCTGGTGGCCGCGCCTGACGATCTGCGCCCTGACATCGCCCTGGGCGGGGGCCTGTCCTATTTCCGCCCTGAGGCGGCCGGCGGTCGCCGCAAGGATGGCCAGGACCTGACCGCAGCCTGGGCGGCGCGACCTTCGTCGGTGGTGGTCACTGATCGGGAGGGGCTGAACGCCGCCGTGGCGTCGGGGCAGGATATCCTGGGCCTGTTTGCCGAGGTGCATATTCCCCATGAGGTCAATCGCCCAACGGTCGCACCGCAGACGCCGACCCTGGAGGAGATGACCCGGGCGGCGATCACTCGCCTGTCGGCCGAGCCCAAGGGCTATGTGCTGCTGGTCGAGGCTGCCCACATCGACAAGGCCCATCATGGCGGCCTGATCAACGCGTCCCTGACCGAGGGGATCGAGTTTTCCAAGGCCGTCGCCGCGGCGCGGGAGATGACCGATTCGGCGGACACCCTGATCATCGTCACCGCCGACCACAGCCATGGTCTGGCGATCAATGGCGGCGGCCGTGGGGATGATGTGCTGGGCCTGATCACCGGCCCCACCGGTGCCCCCCGTCTGGCACCGGACGGCAGACCCTTGCCGATCCTCACCTATGCCACCGGCCCGGGTGGCCCCACCGATGGGGAGGGTCGCCCAATGCTGGAGGGCGTCGATGTGTCGGCGATCGATCACGTGCGTCAGTCTGGCGTATGGCTGCCGAGCGCCGCGCACGCCGGGGAAGACGTGCCCGCCTATGCCGACGGTCCCTCGGCCCATCTGGTCACCGGCTCCATGGATCAGCCCTATCTGTTCCAGGTGATGCGTCACGCCCTGCGCCTGCCCGTCGAGGCCCCCTGATCGCCCCGGTTCGGCTGAGCGCGATGAAGCCTCAGCGTTGACGTGAGGGGCGAGCCCGCCTATGGGCACAACCGTGACAGGTTCCCCGCGAGGGGATCAAAAGGGAACTCAGGTGTAAGACCTGGGCTGCCCCCGCAACTGTAAGCGGCGAGTCCGCATGCCATTACGCCACTGGGTCCTCGGACCTGGGAAGGCGGCATGCAATGGGCGTCGACCCGCGAGCCAGGAGACCTGCCTGTCGCGGTCGTCCTTCGTCCGGCCGGGGTGCGCCGAGCGAACGGGTCTACCCGGGTGGCGACAACCGTCCAGGGCCGCGCGAGGGCGCGGGTCCCGGCGGGGTCGTGCGCGCGCGCCTGGCTCCCCGTGGTCCGCCTCCTCGACGGCTCGTTGTCGTCCATTCGAGGGGAAGACCCGATGAAGTCCATCTTACTGTCCACCGCCGCCCTGCTGGCGGTTCTGTCGGCTACGGCCGTGGCAGCCCAGCCGGCGACCGCCCCGGATGTGGCTGGTGGTGAAGCCTCCAACGCTGTGCGTGGGGTGATCGTCACGGCCAACCGGTCTCCGACGGCGGCGGCCCAGGTGGCCCAAGCCGTCACCGTCATCGACAGAGCCGAGATCGAGGCCAGCCAGGCCATCGTACTGCCCGACCTTCTGGCTCGCACCGCCGGGGTCACCCTGTCGCGCAATGGGGGGCCGGGCGGGGTGACCGCCCTGCGTATTCGCGGAGCTGAGAACGATCAGACTCTGGTGGTGATCGATGGCGTCCGGTTGAACGATGTGGCCCAGCCGGGCGCGGGCTATAATTTCGCCAATCTCCTGACCGGGGACGTGGCCCGGGTTGAGGTTCTGCGCGGCGCTCAGTCGACCCTCTGGGGCAGCCAGGCCATCGGCGGGGTGATCAATGTGGTGACCACGGTCCCCACCGAACCCTTCCAGGCCAACCTGGATGCCGAGGTCGGTGACGCCGCCACCGCCTATGTCCGTGGCGGGGTCGGCGGGGCTCAGGAAAAGATCGTCTGGCGCCTGGGTGCGGGCTACTACACCACAGACGGCGTGTCCGCCTTCGGCTCCGGCCGCGAGGATGATGGCTTCCAACACACCAGCGCCAATGGCCGGGTGGGGGTTACGATCACCGATCAGCTCTCTGTCGACCTGCGAGGGACCTATGCCTATGGGCGGGTCCAGGTGGACGGCTTCCCGGCCCCGGCGTTCAGCTTTGCCGATACCGCCGAGGTCGGGGTCACCGAAGAACTGGCCGGCTATGCGGGAGTCAATCTGGATCTGCTGGACGCGCGCCTGCGCAACCGCCTGGCCTTCTCTGGCACCCGCACCGATCGTCAGAGCCTCAATCCCCGGCAGGCGGTGACCCCAGTGACCTTCGACGCCCGCTCCGAGGTCGATCGTTGGGAGTACCAGGGCAGCTTTGCGGTGACAGAGGCCTGGCAGGCGGTGTTTGGTCTGGAACGGGAGGCGGCGTCCATGCGGACCCAGGCGCCCAGCGCCTTCGCCCCCAATCCCCCGGCCTTGAGCGCCTCAGCCACCTTGGACAGCGCCTATGCCCAGGTGCAGGGCCCGCTGGCGGCCGGCCTGACCCTGAGTGTCGGTGTGCGTCGGGACGATCATGAGACCTTTGGCGGACAGACCCTGGGGCAGGGGGCCCTGGCCTGGTCGATCAATGACGGCGCGACGCTCCTGCGGGCCAGTTTCGGTCAAGGCTTCAAGGCACCCAGCCTCTTTCAGCTCTATAGCGAGTTTGGCAATCTGGCCCTCTCCCCGGAGGAGGCCGACGGCTGGGACCTGGGGATCGAACAGCGCCTCGCCGACGGTTTGGCGGTGGTCTCGGCCACCTGGTTCCAGCGGGAGACCGAGAACCAGATCGACTATGTGTCGTGCTTCAGCCTCCCGACGAGCGCACTCTGCCGGGTCAACGGGTTCAGCCGGTTTGGCTATTACAGCAACACCGCCAGGACGGAGGCTCAAGGGATCGAGCTGACCGGCCAGGCCAAGGTCGGTCCCTTCGACCTTGGCGCCAACTATACCTGGACGGACGCTACCAATGCGGCGGACGGTTCGGTCAACCGGGGTAAGCAGCTGGCCCGGCGTCCGGAGCATCAAGGCTACATGTCGCTGACCCATGTGTTCGCCAGCGGTCCTTCGGCGACCCTGGCCGTTCGACACATCGGTGAGGCCTTTGATGACGCGGCCAACCGCAACCGCCTGCAGGCCAGGACCCTTGTGGACCTCCGGGCGTCCTGGGCTGTGACGGAGCAGATCGAACTTTATGGACGGGTGGAAAATCTGTTTGACGGTCGGGAGCCCTCCACCCGCGGCTATGGCGAACTGGGTCGCTTCGGTGCCCTGGGCGTCCGGGCGCGGTTCTGATGTCGGGGTCGACGGGGTCAGGTTCGGGCGTCCTCACCCGCCGGACGGCGGTGGGGGGGCTTGCGCTTGGCCTCGTCGGCGCCGCGCCAGCCCAAAGGCCTATGCGGGTGGTGTCGCTGAACCCCTGCCTGGATGTGATCCTGTTCCATGTGGCCGAGCGCCGGCAGATCGCGGCCCTGACCCACTACGCCCGTGATCCGGAGGCCTCCACCCTGGCGCACCTGGCCCGGGACATCCCCATCACCCATGAGACCGCCGAGGAGGTGGTGGCCCTGGCGCCGGATCTGGTGCTGCTCAGCCATCACTCGGCCCTGGCCACCCGCCAGGCTCTGACCCGGTTGAGGGTGCCGCAAGCCATGTTTGATGTGCCCCATACGGTCGCAGACAGCCTGGCGCAAATCCGCAAGGTGGCGCGGCTGATCGGCCAGCCGGCCCGGGGTGCGGCGGTGGTGGCGCGCATCGAGGCGGCCATTGCTGCAGTCACGCCGCCGCCCGGGGCACCCCGGCTGAGCGCCATCGTCTATCAACCCAACGGATTTGCCGCCGGGGCGGGCACCCTGACCGACGAGATGCTGCGCCGGGCCGGTTTTGACAATGTGGCCGCCCGCTACGGGCTCGGACGATGGGGCAATATCAGCCTGGAGCGGCTGGTGGCCGATCCCCCTCAGGTTCTGCTGGCCGGCGAGGCCGCGCCGGGGGCACCCACCTGGGCTGACCGGGTGCTGAGCCATCCGGCCCTGGCCAGACTATCCCCAGCCATGCGTCGGGAGGTGTTCCCCCAGCGCCTGCTCTATTGCGGCGGGCCGGTGCTGATCGAGACCGCAGCGGCCCTGGGCCGGGCGCGGCGCAATGTGCTGGGGGCATCATGAGGCGGCTGTCGCCCTTGACGGTGATCACTGGCCTGGTCTTCGCCCTGGGGATCCTGGCCGCCCTGAGCCTGATGGCAGGCCGGGTCTGGGTCCCCCTCGAAGCGTGGGGGCGGGAAGATCCCCGCTGGATCATCATTCTGGAGCTGCGCATTCCCCGCACCCTGCTGGCGATCGTGGTCGGTGCGGCCCTGGGCATGTCCGGCGCAGCCCTGCAGGGCTACACCCGAAATCCCTTGGCAGATCCGGGGGTTCTGGGGGTTTCCTCCATGGCAGCCTTAGGGGCTGTGGTCTCGCTCTATGTGGGCTTCTACCTGCCGGCCCTGGCGGGGATTGCCTGGCTTATGCCGCTGTGCGCCATGGCCGGTGCCTTGGTGGGTGTGCTGGTGCTGATCGGACTCACAGGGCAGGCCTCGGGGACAGTGACCTTTGTCCTGGCCGGCGTGGTGCTCAACATTGTCGCCGGCGCGGGGGTGGCCCTGGCGCTCAACCTGGCCCCCAATCCCTGGGCGGTGAATGAGATCGTCAACTGGCTCATGGGCTCGCTCACGGACCGCAGCATGGCTGACCTGCAGATGTCAGCCCCCTTCGTGGCGGTCGGCCTCGTTCTTCTGATCCTCACCCGCCGGGCTCTGGACGCCCTGACCCTGGGCGAGATCGGCGCTCGGTCCCTGGGGATTGACCTGTCACGCACCCGTCTGCTGCTGGCGCTGGGGGTCGGCCTCGCGGCCGGCGCCAGCGTCGCGGTGACCGGGGTCATTGGCTTTGTTGGTCTGGTGACCCCCCACCTCCTGCGGCCTTTCCTGGGACCAAGGCCTGCGGGTCTGCTGCTGCCCAGCGCCCTGGGGGGAGCGGTGATTGTCCTGGCCGGCGACATCCTGGTGCGGCTGATCCCTTCGGCGGCGGAGGTCCGACTGGGAGTGGCCATGGCGGCCCTGGGCGGTCCCTTCTTCTTGGCTCTGCTGCTGATCCAGCGCCGGAGGCTGGCATGACCTCGCTTGAGGGGCGGAACCTGCATCTGCAGGCAGGCGGCAAGACGATCCTTGAGGGGGTCAGCGCGGGCTTCACCACCGGCCAGGTGACCGCCATCCTCGGGGCCAATGGCGCGGGCAAGTCGACTCTGCTGACGGCCCTGGCAGGCCTCTCGGTCCCAAAGGGCGGCGAGGTCCGTCTGGGGGAGACCGCCCTGCTCGATCTTGATCCTCGCACCCGGGCCCAGCGCCTGGGGTTCATTCCCCAGAGCCCGGAGATCGCCTGGGGCCTGGAGGTTCGCACCGTCGTGGGTCTGGGCCGGTTGCCCTGGAGCGGAGGACGGGGCCTGTCGCAGGCCGATGGCGAGGCGGTGGACCGTGCGATGGATGCGGCCCAGGTGCAGCATCTGGCGGAGCGGGACATCACCACCCTGTCAGGGGGCGAGCGGGCCCGGGCCCTGATCGCCAGGGCTCTGGCCGGCGAACCGGAGTGGCTGCTGGCCGATGAACCCTATGCCGGCCTTGATCCCCGGCATGCCCTGGAGGCCGCTGCGCTGTTTCGCAGTCTGGCCGAACAGGGGGCGGGTGTCCTGCTGACACTGCATGACCTGACCCTGGCCGCCCGTCTGGCTGACCGGGTCCTGGTGCTGGGGGACGGCGGGGTGCTGGCTGATGGTCCGCCGGCCTCGGCCCTGACCCCGGACGTCCTCGCCAAGGCCTATGGCATCGATGCGCGCCTGCGCGAGACCGACCAGGGCCTGGCCGTGGATATCCTCGGCCGCTGGGGCTAGGGCCCCGCCCTCAGGCTCCCTCTGACGGGGTCATGGTTCAGGGGGCCAGGCTCTCGATGTAGTCGGCCACCAGGGCGACGCCTTCGGCATGGACCAAGGCGCGGCCAAGCTCCGGCATCATGACGCCGGGATCGTTGGAGGCCATGCGATAGACCATGATCGAGCGCGCCGGATGGCCAGGATCAATGGAGACCGCCAGCCCGCCTGAGCCCCGACCGGCCGCCACCGGCGCCTTGCCGATCCCGAGGGGGGCGGGCCGGGTCTCCTCTACCCCTAGAAAGAGGCCGCTTGTGGAGGCCATGCCCGCCGGGCTGTGGCAATGGGCGCAGTTGGCGTCGAGATAAGCGCGCGCGCGGGCCTCCAGCGGCTCGCCGGGATCATCCCAGACGGCGGTCCTTGGGGCGGCTGCGGCGTCCGGCCCGCCGCTCAGATGGCCCAGCCGCCGCCAGGCGGTCAGCTGGTTTTCTGTCCGGTGGCCATAGTCCAGGGTCCGATTGAGGTTGCGCGCCTTGGGGCCGATGGGGACCAGCTCGCCGTCCACCGAGTGGCACGTCTTGCACTGGTTCTGATTGGGCACGTGATAGCTGATCGCCTGGGGGCGGCCTTGCGGATCGATGAAGGCCACGTCGAGCCGCGCGCCCGTCCGCTTGAGCACGGCCTCGGTCTGCGCGGCGTTCCAGACATAGGCCAGCGCTGTCCACCCGTCGGTCTTACGGATCAACAGGCGCGTTTCGACAAAGCGATCGCCTGCGGTGGGCGCCCGCATGTCCGGGGCGAAGGCAAAGGTTTTGACCAGGACTGTGCCCACCGGAAAATCCAGAGCGCCGTCAGGGTGGTAGGCCGCACTCTGCCCAGGGGGTGTGAAGATAAACCGGTGCTTGTCGGCATAGTCGCTGAACAGGGGCGTGTTGAGATCGTAGGGCGTGACTCCTGGGCTCGGCCTGCGCGCCGCCACATCCTGGAACAGGCCGTAGTCGGCCAGTCGGGGCGCGGGCGTCTCGGCCAGCACCACGTCGAGGGTCACCCGGGATGGGGGGCTGTCGGCGCCGCTCAGGACCAGGGCGGCGAGGCCAAGCAGGGCTGTCAGCGCCCATCTCATAGCATGAGCGCGGCTTGGGCTTCCGGCAGGACCACGGGCGGCGGCTCGCTGATGTCCCCGCGCTCAAGGGTTGGGGTCACCGAGGGATTGGCCTGGTCCAGGGCACCGGCCTTGGGCAGGTTGAGGTTCAGCACGGGGCCGTCGGTCAGGCGCATGGCCTGGGGGCCCGAGGCCGGCGCGACCCCGTCCCACAGCACCGGCGGCAAGTTTCCCCCGACGGCAGCGGCCAATTGGGCACCCCCTGGGAAGGCCGGGGCCCAGCCATTGCGGCCGATCCGATTGTCACGCACCACCACCTCGCGGGGGATCGGATTATAGGTCGGATCATCAAAGGCCTGGGTATAGCCCACCAGCAGGACGGCGGCGGTCTGGTTGCCATCGATGTCGTTGCCAAAGACGTGGACATTGCGGTTGGCCATGATCATCACGCCGGCGCCCACGGGCACGCTGGCGACGATATTGCCGGCCGGGGCGAAGTTCGGCGTGTCGTTATTGATGATCTTGTTGTTGAACACCCGGGTGGAGTGGCCGTCCATCACCGGCAGGTTGGGCAGGTCAAAGACCAGAATCCCCCCGGTGTTGCGGGTGACTGTGTTGCCATAGACATCGGCATTGCTGGAGTTCTCGATCTCGATGCCGGCCACGTTGAACTCCGCCCGGCTGTTGCGAACGATGATGTTCTTGGACTGGCCCACATAGACCCCGGCGTCGGAGGCGCCGCGCACGGTGACCCCGTCGATCAGCACGTTGGTCGAGCCCACCGGATAGACCCCATAGGCGCCGTTGGTGGTCTTGGGCCCGCCGGTCCACTCCACCCGCAGATTGATCATGCTGATCTGGTCGGCGTCCTTGGACTTGACCCCGTCACCCTTGGAGTTCTCCACCGCGAAGTCGCGCACCGTCACCCGGTCAGAGGTGATCAGCAGACCCTCCGCACCCCCCTGCTGGCCATCGAAGGACAGGATGGTGGCGTCTGGCCCGGCGCCTTGGATGGTCACGTCGTCCACGTCGAGAGACAGGCCATCGGTAAGCTCAAACCGGCCGGCGGCCAGCTCCACCACATCGCCGGGCTTGGCGTCCAGCAGGGCCAGCTGCAGGGCCTCCTGGGCATCGGGACCAGGAGCCACGGCCAGGGTCTTGGCATAGGCGGGCGCGGCGAGCGCAAAGGCGCATAGGGCAAGCGCGAGGCTTCGCATGGTCATCCTCCCAATAGGCCCAGCTCTGACTGGCGGGCTTTGACGGCCAGCTTGGCGGGGGCCGGGCAGGGGCGCAACGGCAAAGAGAACGCTGATCAGGAAACGGGGCTGCTCGTTTCAATCGGCCCCTTGATCCGCTGGCCAAGGCGCGTCGTAACTGTCGCCCAAACCAAACACCGGGACAGGAGACGAACATGGATCTGCAGCTGAAGGGCAAGAAGGCCGTAGTCACCGGCGGGTCGCGGGGGATCGGCCTGGCGATCGCAGAGTTGCTGGCCGACGAAGGCTGCGATGTGGCCATCTGCGCTCGAGGTCAGGACGGCGTAGATGCCGCGCTCAAGGTCCTGGAGGCCAAGGGCGTCAAGGCCTGGGGCCGGGCGGTGGACATCGCCGATGGTCCGGCGATCACCGGCTTTGTCGAGGATGCGGCTAAGGAATTGGGGGGCCTCGATATCCTGGTCTCCAATGCCAGCGCGCTGGTCAATGGTGGGTCTGAGGCCGACTGGCGGTCCATGTTCGAGGTCGACATGCTGGGGGCGGTCCGCACCTATCAGGCCGCCAAGCTGCACCTGGAAAAGGCCGCAGCGGCCAGCGGCGATGCGGCCTTCATCATCACGTCCTCGGTCTCGGCGGCCGAGGCCAGCGGACCCTCGGCCTATGGCGCCATGAAGGCTGCCCTGATCCACTACGCCAAGGGCGTGGCCAAGGAGGGGGCAGCCAAGGGCGTGCGCTGCAACGTCGTCTCGCCGGGCACCGTCTTCTTCGAGGGTGGTGTCTGGGGCAATGTGAAGGCCAATGCCCCGGGCTTCTTCGAGGGCATGATCAAGCGCAACCCCACCGGTCGCATGGCCACCCCGCAAGAGGTCGCCGCCGCCACCGTTTTCCTGGCCAGCCCGAGGTCGGCCTTCACCACCGGCATCAACATGCTGGTGGACGGGGCCATCTCAAGCCGGGTCAATTTCTGATCTTTGGCTGGGCCAGCCTGGACTTGCGGCCTCGTGCCGCACCCGGGCTGGCACCATCGTGTATGGCGGCTTAACCTAACCTCGGTACGTAACCGCTTCGTTTTGCCGTCTGAGTGCTAAATCTTGGTCCATCCTTTGATTCCGTTGGACGCCGTTCGCGCCACAGCTGAGCGTGTCGTCCGCCTCGCCCATGCTGTCTATGGCGGCTACGGCGCTGACGTGGTCTGGCGGGAGGGGCGGCGGCACTCGCGGACACGACCGTTCAGGGGCGACGCCAACCGGAGTTTTCCCAGTCGGCATGTGATGGCCACCGGCGAGCCGCTGTGGATCGAGAACTTTGACCTAGATCCCGTGGTCAAGACCCAGGGGCTGGAGGTCGGCAGCGGGCAGGTGAAAGCCTTTCTGGGGGTTCCCATCGTCACAGACGGCAAGGTGCTCGGGGCGCTGATCGCCATCGATCTCGAGGCTCGGCCACAGAGCGACAAGGTCCTGCGGCATTTTCAGTCCCTGGCTTCCTTGCTCGGTGATGACTGCGCCCGGGTGAAAATGGCCAGTGAGGTCAAGGCGGCCCTGGAGGACTCGGCCAGGTCGGAACGACGGCTGCGCGCGGCACTACGCATCGCCAAGATCCGGGTGTGGGAGCTCGATCACGCCCGGCGCGAGGCCTTCAGCGAACAGCAGCAGCGTGATGTGGTCGACTACGACCAGGCGATGGCAAAGCTCTGGGCGCCGGTTCATCCGGATGATCTTCCCGAGGCCCTTGCGGCCTGGGACGCCCATGTGGCCGGCGGCCCGCCGATCCATGTGGTGCATCGCCACATGCGGTCCGATGGCGCTACCCACTGGATGGAGAGTGTCGCCGAGGCGGTCCGTGACGAGGAGGACCGCGTGGTCGGCGCTGTGGGCGCGGTCCGCAACATCGACCAGGAAAAGCGCAACGAACTCGACCTGATCGAGGCGCGAAAGGCGGCGGAATCGGCCAGTGAGGCCAAGAGCGTCTTCCTCGCCACCGTCAGCCATGAGATTCGCACGCCGTTGAACGGCATCTACGGCATGGCCCAGGCCATGACCCGTGACCACTTGCCGGCCGGTCAGCGGGATCGGTTGGACGTGATCTGCAAGTCCAGCGAGAGCCTGCTCTCCATCGTCAATGACGTGCTGGATCTCTCGAAAATCAGTGCGGGCAAGCTCGAGCTGGAGGAGATCGACTTCGATCTGGTGGAACTGGCCACGGGGGTTTTGGCGACCTTTGCCGCCCTGGCCGCCGCCAAAGGTCTGGAGCTTCGCCTTCAGGCAAGCCCGGTCTTGGCCTCACGATACCGGGGAGACCCCGGACGACTGCGGCAGGTGCTCTCGAATCTGGTGTCCAACGCTCTGAAGTTCACCACCACCGGCGAGGTGGTCATTGCCCTCGACCATAGGGCGGAGGGCCTCAGCGTCTCCGTTACCGACACAGGGACAGGGATCCCCCTGAACCGTCAGGCCCAGATCTTCGACTCCTTCGTCCAGGCGGAGACCTCCACCACCCGAAACTTCGGCGGCACGGGCCTGGGCCTCTCCATCTGCCGCGATCTGGTTCGTCTGATGGGCGGCGAAATCGAGCTCGCCAGTCAGGTGGGCGTAGGGTCCACGTTCATCGTGCGACTGCCCCTCCCAGAGGGCGCAAAACCTGTGCTGTCGGACGTCTCAACCGGGACATCGCACGCGTCTGAAACCCTTGAGGGCGGCTTGCGGGTGCTGGCGGCGGAGGACAATCAGGTCAATCAGCTGGTTCTGGGCGCCTTGCTGGGCCAGATGGGGGTCGAGCCCTGTTTCGTCTGGGATGGGGCCGAGGCGGTGGAGGCCTGGCGGCGGGAGCCCTGGGACCTGATCCTGATGGACGCCCAGATGCCGGTGATGGACGGGCGCGAAGCCACCCGCCTGATCCGGGCTGAGGAAGCCCAGTCCGCCCGGGCCCGCACCCCGATCATCGCCTTGACCGCCAACGCCTTGACCCATCAGGCCGCCGAGTACCTGGCCTGTGGCATGGATCAGGTGGTGGCCAAGCCCATTGAGGTTCACCGGCTGGTGGAGGCCATCAACCAGGTCCTGGATCCGTTCTTCAACAGCCCGGACAACGCCGTAGGCGCGGCCTAGGGCGGGGTGAATCATGCTCTAGCTTGCACAAGTCTGAGCCCGAGGCCTGCCGATGACCAACCTGACCCGCCTGAAAGGCCCCATGGCCGCCCCGGCCAGCGGCCGTGATCCCCAGTCGATGGTGATCCTGCTGCACGGCTATGGCTCGAACGGCGATGACCTGATGGGCCTCGTGCCCTATTGGCGCGACAGCCTGCCCGATACGGTCTTCCTGTCCCCCAATGCGCCAGAGGCCTGTCCCGGCGCGCCAGGGGGCTATCAGTGGTGGGGGCTCACGGACCTGAGGCGGGAGAGCCGCGCGGCCGGCGTGCGTCAGGCTGCTCCCTTGGTGAACGCCTTCATCGACATGCACCGGGCGGCCTACGATCTGCCCAACCGCAGGGTGGCCCTGGTGGGCTTCAGTCAGGGGACCATGATGGCCCTGCATGTGGCGCCGCGCAGGCCCGAGGTCCTGGCCGGGGTGGTGGGCTATTCCGGCATGTTGGCTGACGCCGAGGCCCTGGAAACCGAGGTCACCACCAGACCCCCCATCCTGCTGGCCCACGGGGACGCCGACCCGGTGGTGCCCTATGCCTCCCTGGGGGATGCCAACGCCACCCTGCAACGCCTGGGCTTCGACACCACCACCCACACTTCGCCAGGCCTGACCCACAGCATCGACGAGCCCGGCCTGCGGCTGGGGGGTGCGTTTTTGGCGAAGGTGTTGGGTGCGGCGGGGTAGGGGGGGCTCTGGTAAGCGCCACTTCCCGACTTTACCGGGCGACAGAAAAGCAGGCGTATTCAGAGGTCGACTAACGGGAGAGCGTTCCGTGTCACTCAGCCTTGGGGGGCACCAGAGCTTTGTTCGCCTTCGGAGCTGGGCGGCCGGCGCGATGCACGTTGATTTCCTCTGCGGTGAGGGTGGAAAGCAGGGCATCGTTGATCCGGGTTTGCCAGCCTGGCCCGCGGCACTTGAACGCCTCAAGGATAGCAGCGTCGAGCCGCAGCTTTACCGCCACCTTGGGGTTCTGGGACTTCGGCCGCCCCCGCTGACGTTTTACCAGGGCGTCAACGGTCGCATTGCCCAACACGGCGCGCGCAGGCCGGGCCTTGGCGAACATTTCCAGCGTCCATTCGGGGTTCTCGTCGTCGACCTTAAAGGGGTCAGGCTTCGTCATAATGGGCGACCTCTCTGTCGTTTGCGCGGCGAAGGCTGATCACTCGGCAGGCGTCTCCGCGCATCGTAAAGACCAGAGCGTGCAGCCGGTCGCCGATGAAGCGGAGCGCAAACATACGGGTCTCCCCGTAGTCTGCCCGGTCATCCTCGACCACTATCGCGGTGGTCCAATCGAACTCCTCCACCACAGAGAACGCGAGGCCGCGCTCTTGAGCGTTCCTCTCGCTCTTGCTGGGGTCGAACTCGACTTCCACGATTTATTGTACCCCCATAATATCGCCCAGACAAGCTAGGTTTCGGGGGTGCAAAAAAGGCGGCTTCAGCGCGTCGTAGGCGGCCGCTCGTCGGCCAAGTTGGACGCGCCCTGCGTGAATGGCCGGTGGGCGCCGCCCGACCCGGTCCTTCTGCCTTGACCGATCCAACCCGCCCGAAAGCGGACGTGCGGGAGGACTGCCAAGCGCCCAAACCAGACGCTCGCCCCTAACCCCGCACCCCCAACCAGATCACGTGCCGGGCGCCTCGGCCGCCTTTTCGGGCGGGGACGCGGACCACCTCGGTGGTCAGGCCGCTGCGGCGCAGGCGCCGCGTGAACCCTTCGTCGGGGGCAGAGGACCAGACGGCCAGGACGCCGCCGGGGGTCAGGGATGTGCGGGCCCGCGCCAGGCCGGTCAGGTCGTAAAGCGCGTCATTGGCCCTGCGGGTCAGGCCTTCGGGGCCGTTGTCCACGTCCAGCAGGATGGCGTCCCAGGCGGCCGGCGTCTGGGCGATCAGGGGGCCCACATCGCCGGTGTGGAGGCTGACGCGGGGATCGTCCAGGCAGCCTTTGAACACCTCAGCCAGGGGACCACGGGCCCAGGCGATGACCTCTGGCACCAGTTCGGCCACAGTGACCCTCGCATCCGCCGGCAGAACGGCGAGCGCGGCGCGCAGAGTGAACCCCATGCCGAGGCCGCCGATCAGGACGCGGGGCGCGGCGCGGCCAGCCAGACGGTCCCAGGCGAGCGTCGCCAGGGCCTCCTCCGAGCCGCTGAGGCGGCTGTTCATCAGCTCGATGGCGCCGGCCATGATGGAGAACTCGGTGTCGCGGCGCATCAGGCGCAGCTCACCGCCCCCGTCGGGCATCTGGGCGGAATCGAGGTGAATCCAGGGTTTCATGGGCCTGCCTTAACCGTCGACAGGGCTGGGGCCAAAGCAAAAGCCCCGCCGCCTGGAGGGGCGACGGGGCTTTATTTCGCCAACTGGAGACTGGCGGACGTTCAGGCGTAGACCCTAGAGGCGCGAGGGGATGATCACCTTCATGGACTCATAGCCCTTCACGAAGGTCGAGAAGACGCGCTTGGGCTCTTCAACCACCTTGATGTCGGGGAAGCGCTTCATGATCTCTTCCCAGATGATCTTCAGCTGCAGCTCGGCCAGGCGGTTGCCCACGCAGCGATGGATGCCGAAGCCGAAGGAGATATGCTGGCGGGGACGCTCGCGGTCGATGATGTAGCTGTCCGGGTCATGGATGACCTCGTCGTCGCGGTTGCCCGAGACGTACCACATGACGACCTTGTCGCCCTTCTTGATGGTCTTGCCGCCCATTTCGAAGTCCTGGGTGGCGATCCGGCGCATGTGGGCCAGGGGGGTCTGCCAGCGGATGGTCTCAGACACCATGGACGGGATCAGCGAGGGATTGGCCCGCAGCTTGGCGTACTGGTCGGGGTTCTGGTTCAGGGCCAGGACCGAGCCGGTGATGGTGTTGCGGGTGGTGTCGTTGCCGCCGACGGTGAGCAGCACGATGTTGCCGAAGTACTCCCGGGGCGACATGTCCCGGGTCTCAGGTCCATGGGCCAGCATGGAGATCAGGTCGCCGGCCGGCTCGGCATTGACGCGCTGGTTCCACAGCTCGGTGAAATAGCCATGGTACTCGATGAAGATCTGCATCTTCTGCTCGAGGGTGTCGATGAGGCCATGGCCCGGAACCGCGGTGACCACGTCGGACCAGTAGGTCAGCTTGCGGCGGTCTTCCTGGGGCATGTCGAACAGGGTGGCCAGCGTCATGGCCGTCAATTCCATGGACACCTTGTCGACCCAGTCGAACTCCTCGCCGATGGGCAGGCTGTCGAGGATCTTGGCGGCCCGCTCGCGGATCAGCGGCTCCAGGATCGCCAGGTTCATCGGCGAGACCGCCGGGCTGACGGTCTTGCGCTGCACGTCGTGCTTGGGCGGGTCCATGGCGATGAACATGGGCAGGGGGCCTTCATCGCCGTCCTGGGTGGCGATGGTGATGCCGCCCTCGGAGGAGAAGACCTGGTGGTTGGTGTCCACCGCCATGATGTCGTTGTACTTGGTGATCGACCAGTAGGGGCCGTACTCGCTTTCGGCGGTAAAGTGGACCGGGGCCTCTTTGCGCAGGCGTTCGAAGATCGGCCACATGGCGTTGGCCTGGAACAGCTCCGGCTGGGCGGGGTTGAGCTGATCAAGGGGTGTAGCGTAGGCCTTGGCCCGCGCGTCCTTCAGAATGTCGACCGTACCGTCCGCCATGGGGAATCCTCCAGATTTTCGACGACGATACGCGAAAGATGACGCCGGCGTCAACTTTTCCTGTTCGCTCAGAACGTGAAACTTCAGCCCAGATGATGGAGGCGTTCCTGCCGGCCCAACTGATCTTCATCACCGACCCCTCCGATCCCCGGGTTGAGCCGTTTCTGGCCGTAAGCGAGCGTGACCTCGTGGGGCGGCATGGGCTGTTCATTGCCGAAGGCGAAGTGGTGTTGCGCCACCTCCTGACCTCGTCCCTGTGCGAGCCCGTGGCCTTGCTGGCGGCCGCTGACCGGGTGGAGCGTCTAAAAAGCCTCATGGGGGATCAGGTCCCGGATGTGCCGGTCTATGTTGCCGAGCAGAGGGTGATGGACGCCATCGTCGGCTTTCCCATCCATCGCGGCCTGCTGGGGCTGGGTCGCCGCCGGACGCCGCCAACGGGGCAGGCCCTGCTGGCCGGGCTCGGGGACAGGGCCCTGGTCATGGCGGTTCACGGGATCGGCAATCACGACAATATGGGCGGGCTGTTTCGCAATGCGGCAGCCTTTGGGGTCGACGCCGTCCTGCTGGATGCCAGCTGCTGTGATCCCCTCTATCGCAAGGCGATCCGGGTGTCGGTGGGGGCAACCCTGATCACCCCCTTTGCCCGGTTGGCGCCGGAGGAGGATCTGATCGCCCTGTTGCAGGGGGCGGGGTTTGACGCTGTCGCCCTGAGCCCCTCAGGGGCGGTGGATCTCAAGGCCTTTGCCCCGGGCGCTCGAACCGCCGTTATCTTCGGTGCCGAGGGGCCGGGCCTGCCGGCCGATTTGCTGGGCCGATGCCGCACGGTGCAGATCCCCATGGCCAGCGGCTTTGACAGTCTCAACGTGGCCACTACCAGCGGCATCGTCCTGCACCACCTGGCCAATGCCCGGGCCGACTGACTACGGGCTCTGGCTGGCGCAACCGACTGTGGCAACGCCGCCCTGGACTCCTTGAGCGATGTTCGGCTCAATTGACTGAAAGAAACCGGGGTTGGGAGCTTGATGACCTGGTCCGACGCTTCGGCGCGCCGACGTTACCATGTGGGCAATCTGCGGGCGCAACTGCTTGAAGAGGCCCGAGCCATCGTGGGGGAGGGGGGCGTGGCCCACCTCAATCTGCGCACCCTGGCGGCCCGGGCCGGTATCGCGGCAGGTTCGGTCTATCACCACTATTCGGGCAAGACCGAGCTGATGGCTGAGCTGGCGGCCGCCGGGTTCCAAGAACTGGAGCATCGGCTCAAGGACGCACAGGACTCCGCCCAGGCCGGGACCAAGATTCGCACCCTGGCCCGGGCCTATTTCGCCTATTCCAAGACCGATGCGGCCATCTTCGGCCTGATGTTTGACCCCGCCGTGGCCACCCAGCCGGTGGTTGAACAGGCCAGGGTCAGGTGTTTTGCTGTTCTGCAGGCGGCGGTCGCCCTGGCCCTGCCGGCGCGCAAGGACGCCACGGAGATCGATAAGATCGCCTGGGCGGTGTGGGCCTGCGGGCATGGGGCGGCGTCCCTGCGGGCCTCGGACGCAGAGCGCGCTGATGAGCTCATGGAAGATGTCATCCAGGGGCTGGAGCTGCTGTTCGGTCGCCGCTGAGGGGCGATCCCCATGGCGGCAGCGCTACAGACTTGCGGGTTTGGCTTGATTTTCCCCGGCCGGGTGGCTCGTTAGCCCGATGAGTGCCCCCTTAAGAGTCGCCGTGGCCGGTGCTGGCGTGTTCGGTCTGGCCAGCGCCCTGGCCCTGGTCCGCGCCGGTGCCCAGGTGACCCTGCATGATCCCGGCCCCTTGGCAGGGAACGCCTCGGCGGTGGCGGCCGGAATGCTGGCCCCGATGAGTGAGGCCCTGACGGATCCCGCCGCAGCAGGCCATCTCGACCTCTTACAGGCTGCCCTGGCCCTCTGGCCTAGCTTTGCAGAGCGCTATGGGCTTGATCTCGACCGCACCGGCGCGCGCCTGCTGGGGGACGAGGCGCGGCTCTCCGCATTGAGCGCCAGTGCCCAGGCGCTGGGCATCACCGCGCCCTATCAGGAGATCGGGTCGCTGCCGAGTCTGGCCGGCGGTTATGGGTCCGCAATTGCGGGGGGCCTCGATATCGCCGGAGATTGGCGGATCGATGCGGCGGCCCTGTTGCGCCTGGGGGCTGTGGCGGAGGGTCTGGGCGTGACGCGTCGACCAGGGCCCCCAAGTCCTGCCGACCATGATGTGCTGGTGGTGGCGACCGGGCCGTCCCTGGACTTCCTCAACGCCGCGCCGGAGTTGGCGCGCCTGACGCCGATCCGGGGGCACATCCTGCGCTATCCCAGCATGAACTATGAAGGGCCAGTACTACGCGGTCCTGGTGCCTACGCCGTGCCATCTGCCCAAGGCCTGCTGGTCGGGGCCACGATGGAGCCCGGCCAGGGGCAGGCGGTCGTTGATCCTGAGATCGCCGCGGGCCTCGCCGCCCAGGCGCAGGACGTGTTTCCGGGCCTTGCCCAGCAGTCCTGGAGCGCTGCGGTCGGGGTCCGCGCCGCGACCCCTGATGGCCTGCCGCTTGTGGGCGTCTCAGCCAGGCCCGGGGTGATCTTGGCCAGTGGCGCCCGGCGCAATGGCTGGCTGCTGGCCCCCCTGGTGGGCGAGGTGGTTGCCGCCTGCGCTTTCGACCGGGATCCAGGCCCGTGGGGCGCGCGACTGGCACCTACCCGAGATCTTGGTTAGCGCGGCATTAACCATGTCTGCGCCATTGAAAGTCCATGTCCGTCCAGGGTCTCAGAGGCGCGGTTGAAACCGCCATCCAGCGCGCGTCCAACGCGACGGGGGTGGATTTCACCTTCCTGATGCGCACAGCCCACCGGGAGAGCGGCTATAATCCTACCGCCAAGGCCAAGACCTCCTCGGCGGCGGGGCTCTTCCAGTTCATCGAGCAGACCTGGCTTGCGACCCTCAAGGATCACGGGGCGAAGTACGGGTACGCCCGCTATGCCGATCTGATCCAGAAAGGTGCCGATGGTCGCTACCGGGTGCCAGGGGCTGAAGCGCGCAAGACCGTCATGGACCTGCGCTTTGATCCCCACGCCGCCTCGCTGATGGCCGGCGAGCTGGCGTCCGACCATGCGGCCTATCTGAAGGGTCGGGTCGGGCGGACCCCCACCGCCGGCGAACTCTATGCCGCTCACTTCCTGGGTCCTCAGGGGTCGGCGCGACTGATTGAAGCGACCCGCACCCAGCCTGGAGCCAGCGCCGCAGCGCTGTTTCCAGACGCCGCCCGGGCCAACCGATCCATCTTTTACAGGGATGGCCGCGCAGCGACGGTGGCCGAGGTCTATGCCAATCTGACCCGCACCGGCGGCTCTGGCCAGGCTGTGGGCCCGCGAAATGGCGCGCCGGCCGAGGGGGGCTTCATTCAATACGCCTCTGCCCGCCGGGCCGAGGCCATGCGCGAGCAGGAAGCCCTGGTGGACTTCATCCTGCGGGGATCTCAAGCACCCGAAGGTGCTGGCGAGGGCCAGCGACTGGGCGGCACCCTGTTCTCCACCGAAATGCTGCGGATGCTGTCCGAAGCCCGGGATGAAGGCTGAGGCAAGGCTGGTGTCTGGCCAGAGGCGCTCAACGCTCCTGACCGATCCGTCAGACCCGGTCCGCTCCTAGGCGTCAGCGACGCCAGCCGCGCCGGCGGCGATCATCGCCTCCACGGCCTCTGGGCCATAGCCAAGCTCCGTCAGGATGGCGCGGGTGTGCTGACCCAGGCCAGGCGCTGGGGGTCTGCGGCTGAGATCGACGCCCGGAAACTGGGCCGGGGCGGCGGGTGAATCGCCAAGCCCGCCCTGGCCATTCTCCACCTGAACCAAAGCGCCAGAGGCCCGGACCTGGGGGTCGACGGCCACTTCGGCCGGGGTCTGGACTGGTGCCCAGACCAGGTCAGCGGCGTCCAGCCGGGCCGTGATCTCCGCCCAGGCCAGGGCACCGAAAGCCAGATCGAATTCCGCCGTCAGGGCCGCACTGTTGTCCTTGCGCAGCCGCCCAGAGGAAAAGCGCGGGTCTTCCAGCAGGTCTGGCCGACCCGCCGCTGTGGCCATGGCCACCCAGTCCACCGAACCCCCCCGGGGATTGGTAACGAACCATCGGCCCTCGGCGCTCTGGAAGAAGTTGGCCATAGGGTTGAGCGGCTCGCGCCGGGAGCGGTTGGAGGACAGGCGGCCAAACCGCAGCTGAACAGCCAGATCCGACCCTACGGTATAGGTCCCGGTGGCCAGCAGAGACGTCTGCACCATCCGGCCGACCCCAGTCTGTTCCCGCTCATACAGGGCCGCCAGGATGGCCGAGGTGGTGGCGAGCGAGGTGATGTGGTCGCCAAACCCTGTGCGCAGCAGGAAGGGATCTTCCCCCTTGGGCGTGGTCATCCGTGCAACCCCGGCCCTGGACCAGAAGGCGGTGACATCAAAGCCGGGCTTATGGGCGTCTGGGCCTTCCAGGCCATAGCCGGTGACCAGGGCGTAAATCAGGCGGGGATTGGCCGGACGCAGGCTGGCCTCATCCAGGCCAGCGCGCTTGAGGGAGGCGGGTCGCACATTGGTGATGAACACATCGGCGCTGGCCGCCAGCTTGGCCACGGCGTCCCGGCCTTCGGGTTTGGTGATGTCCAGGACCACCGAGCGCTTGCCTCGGTTGTCCATCTCGAAGGTTGGATTGGCGCTCAGGGCCGACTTGGCGTCGGCGAACACATGGCGCATGTCGTCGCCGCCCGGCCGCTCGATCTTGATGACCTCAGCGCCCCAATCCCCCAGAACCCCGGCAGCCCCGGGGGCTGCGATATAGGTGGCAAACTCCACCACCTTCAAACCCTTGAGTATCATGAGCCCCTGGTACTCCCCCGACGGCGTCGCCTTGATCGGCATCGCCGTTGTTTTGCCCATACTGACGCCCTGGGCTCAGAGGGGAAAGACGTTGTCGGATGTGACGTTGCGTCAGGCGGTCCGGTAGGCCGCGGTTCGCCGGGCGGCGGCTGTGGCGTCGGCGACCGCCCGGGCCACGGCGGTGACACTGACCGGTTTACGCAGCACCGTATCGGCGCCGGCCCGGGTGCACTCCAGGGCTTCGCCGGCATCTCCACCGATCACGGCAATGATCGGCAGCTCACCGGCGGGTCCATCCAGGGCCCGGATGGCGGCGGTCGCTTCTGGCCCGTCCAGTCCAGGCATGCGGCCGTCAATCATCGCCAGGTCGAACTCACAGACCCGGGCCAGGTCCACCGCCCGGCGGCCATCCTGGGCGTGAACCACCTGATGACCCAACTGCTCCAGAACTGCGCGCATCATGGCGGCGTTCAGGCCGTCATCCTCGGCCATCAGGATCCTGAGGGCGCGCCCTTCTGTGGGAATCTCCCCCGGCTGTTCGGTGACGGCCTCTTCGGTCATCACGGCATGGGGATCGAAGGGCAGGATGAGGCTGAAGCAACTGCCCACCCCTGGCGCGCTGGTGGCGTTCAACTCGCCGTTCATCAGCCGGGCCAGCTGGCGCGACAGGGTCAGGCCAAGCCCGGCACCGGGGATGCCGGCGCTGGTGCGCGGCACCCGGTGGAACGCCTCGAAAGCTTCGTCCAATTCGATGGCCGACAGACCTGGGCCGGTGTCGGCGATTTCGATGCAGATTCGGCCCTGAGGCGTCAGCCCTAGCCTGGCCTCCACCCGACCGCGCACCGTGAACTTGATGGCGTTACCCATGAGATTGGCCAGGATCTGGCGCAGTCTGGAGGGGTCCCCCAGGGCAGCCCCCCTGTCGGCTTCCAGTTCGGGCGCCACATGGATGTGCAGTTCCAGCCCCTTGGCGGCGGCCTGCGGTCGATGCAGCAACAGAACATCGCGGGCAAGCCCAGGCGCGTCCACCGGGCGGATGTCCACAGCCAGTCGGCCGGCCTCGGCGGTCTCGGCGTCCAGGGTGGTGTTCAACACGGCGATCAGGTCGCTGACGGCGTCCAGGGCGGCTGACAGCTGGTCCCGGGACGGAGCCGCGCGGCCGTTGCGTCCGGCAGCGGCGGCCAGGACGTGGGAAACGCCTGTCAGGCCATTGCGAATTTCGTGGCTCAGGGTGGCCACCAGGTCCGATTTTGACTGCGCCAGCCGACTGGCCTCGTCGGCCTTGCCCGCCCGGTCCGCAATCAGCACTTCGCGCTCGATGGCCATGGCGAACTGACGGCGAAGCACCCGGTTGAGCATCAGGGCCAGGGCGAAGGCGAGTGCCACGCCGCCCCAGGCCAGGGTTGCAGCCCCCTGGCTGTTGGGACTTGCGAACAAGGCGATCAGGGGGCCTGAGGCGGCGGTTGTGCCGACCACCAGCAGGCTGGGGAGCCAGGGTGCCGTAAAGAAAATGCAGATCACCGCCGCGGCCGTGGCCAACATCAGCAGCACCTCGCGCATCGGGCCTGCCCCGTCGGCAAAGGCGGCCGCCTGGCCAATGCAGCCTGCCCAGACCAGCCCGGTCAGGATGTGTACGCGCCCCCTGGCCCGCAGGTCTGCGGCCGAAGGGCTCTTCAGCCAATTCACCGCCGCATAGGTCGCCCCGCAGGCCATGGCAAACAGGGCAAAGCTGGCCGTCATCCAGGCGGCGTTATCGGCATAGGAGCCGGCCCAGACGAACACCGGCATGCTCAGGAGAAAGGCCATCAGGGCGTAGGGCAGCAAGGCCGCCTGTGCATCGAGGGCCTGTTGCGCCAGGGAGGCGCCGCCGCGTGGGGCAAACCGGGCAGAATCGTTGGATGACACGGTTAGGTCCTTTGCGGTGACGCCCGCGAAGGTAGTGGCTCAGGGTTCGCGTGAGGTTACGCAACAGCGTTAATCCACAGCGTGAATCGGCAATGGCGGAGGCAACGCTCCGTTAAGCCTAATGGACCATTGTGATGACATGGGGCGGGAGTCCCAGCGAAGGGGAGGGGCACATGACCACGACGCGGGCAGCGCTCACCGGCGATGACATACGCACCCTCGTCAAAGGGGCGACTCCGGACGAGCGCGCTCTGGTGGCGCACAAGCTCTGCCGCCGCATCGACACCGAGCCCCTGACCCCCGAAGAGCAGGTCCTGGCACAGGATATCCTGCGGGTCATGGCGGCCGATGCCGCCGAGTTGGTCCGCCGCGCCCTGGCGGTCACCCTGAAGAGTTCCCCCCTCATCCCCCACGACGTGGCCATGAAGCTGGCCCGGGATGTGGAGAGCGTCTGCCAGCCGATTCTCAGCTTCTCCCCCGTGTTCACCGATGAGGAGCTGGTGGAGATTGTCCGCTTGGGCGGGCCCGTCCGGCAGGTGGCCATCGCCAAGCGTCCGCGACTGTCCCGCCGTCTGACCGATGTGATCGTGGAGACTGGCGTCGAGCGCGCCGTCGAGGTGGCCTGCTCCAACGACAATGCTGATTTTGCAGAGTCGACCCTGTCCAATGTCCTGGCCCGTTTCGAGCGGTCAGAGCGTGTGCTGGCGGCGGTGGCCTATCGCCAGACCTTGCCCCTGTCGGTGACTGAGAAACTCATCGACCTGGTGGGCGATCAGGTGCGCGATCACCTGCTGACCCATCATCCGGTCTCGCCGGAACTGGCCCTACAGATCGCCACCGGTGCGAAGGAGCGCGCCACCCTCGACCTGGTGGATCAGGCCGGCCGCGCCGCTGACCTCAAGGCTTTTGTCGCGCATCTTCACCGCAATGAGCGCCTGACCGCATCACTCCTCCTGCGGGCTCTGGCCCACGGACATATGGCGTTCTTTGAGTGGGGTCTGGCAGAACTTGCGGGTGTCCCGCACCATCGAACCTGGTTGATGATCCATGATGCGGGTCCCCTCGGCCTGAAGGCGATCTATGAGCGCGCAGGCCTGCCAGCGCGCCTGCTACCGGCCTTCCGCGCGGGGGTGGACACTTTCCACGCCATGGAATTCGAAGGCGGGGCCCGAGACCGGGACAAGTTCCAGAAGAAGATGCTCGAGCGGTTTCTGACCCAGCCCCATGTGGGCGCGCGGGAGGATTCCGACTATCTGCTCGAGCGGATGGACAAGCTCGCCGAGCCTCCGACCCAGGCCTTGCAGAGCGCCTGACGCAGCTTTCCCTTGGCGAATGGGTTGGGTGAGCCCAGATAGCGGGCCATGACCCAAGACCTTTTGGACGGCCCCGTCCGCCCGGCCTCGACCCTGCTGCTGCTCCGAGATGACCCGGC
The DNA here is from genome assembly GCF_022402485.1 of Phenylobacterium sp. GTDB lineage: Bacteria > Pseudomonadota > Alphaproteobacteria > Caulobacterales > Caulobacteraceae > Phenylobacterium. The sequence continues at coordinate 166,522 of NZ_JAKRSA010000018.1, forward strand.
CTTCGAAGTGCTGATGGTCGAACGCCACCACGCCATCGACTTTGCCGGGGGGGCGTTGGTGTTTCCGGGCGGCAAGACCCACGCTGGTGATCATCATGAGTCCTGGGGCGAGCACGCCCTGGGCTGGGGTGCCCATGGCATTGTCCAGGCGGGGTTGCGCATCGCGGCGATCCGGGAGCTGTTCGAGGAGGCGGGGCTGCTGCTGGCGCGCCGCGCAGACGGTCGCCCCCTGGAGATTGAGCCTGCGCCCCTGGCGCTTCGTCAGTCGGTAGACCGGGGGGAAACGCCCTTCATTGATGTGGTGCGCGCGGCGGGTGTCCAGTTGGACCTGTCAGCCCTGACCGTGTTCGCTCGATGGATCACGCCGCCGGTGACCCCAAAGCGCTTCGACACTTGGTTCTACCTGGCCCATGCCCCGGCAGATCAGCTGGCGGTGTGTGATGGGCGCGAGACGGTGGATGCCTGCTGGTACGCGCCCGAGGCGGCCCTTGGCGCGGCTGAACGCGGTGAGCGGAAGGTGGTGTTTCCCACCCGAATGAACCTCGGCAGGTTGGCGCGCTCAACCAGCGCTGCAACAGCCATTGCCGAGGCCGAAACACGACCGGTGGTCACTGTTCAGCCCGAGATCCATGACGGCCCTGACGGCAGGCGACTCGTGCTGCCTGAGGCCGCCGGATACGGGGCGGTCAGCGAGCCATTCCTGCCAGGGATGTAGGGCCTAGACGAGGCCGGAGGCCGAGACCCGTCGCTCAAGTTCCTCGACCAGGATCTTGCCGACCGGGTGGCTGTCGGTCTTGATGCCGTCGCGGACCGCAGCCTTGATGCCGTCGATGTGTGCATCGATCAGGACCATGGGCGCTTCCATGCGCTTGTCCTTGTCGTCGATCAGCTTGCACAAGGAGCCGGCCATGCGGGTGATCAGCGGGAACTCATAGGTCGTGCCCAATCCCTTCAGGTCATGGACCCGAAGATAGAGAGTCTCCAGAGTCTCGGGCGTGGCACCCTCTGTCCTGACCACCTGACGGGCGGCTTCCAGTTTGGTGACTTCGTCCTGCAGCCAAGCGGCGAAGTTCCCTGAGAGGCTTTTAATCGCAGCTTCAGCCTTGGCGATCGCGCTGGCGTCGACGGCACCAAAACGCCCTCCGACCTTCATGCGAAGCGTATTGGGAACCTGGATCACTTGACCCGTACTCTGCTGACTCACTGCCATCTCCTCTTGGGATGAGTGCAACCGATTCTAGTCAGGACACCTTAACAACGCATGAGGCGGAGTCTCAGGCTGAAAACTGTTCTGCCAGGACCCGCTCTTCCAGGCTGCGGCCGGCGTCGAACAGCATGACTAGGCTGATGTCGCGGTTCTCAGCGACGTGCACTTCCAGAACATCGCGGACCTCGAAATTGTCAGCGACGGCGCTCACCGGCCGTTTATCGGCTTCCATGACCTCGAAACTGACCCGGGCGGCATGGGAAAGCAGTGCGCCGCGCCAGCGCCGGGGCCTGAACGCGCTGATCGGCGTCAGGGCCATGACCTTGGCGTCCAGGGGAATGATCGGTCCGTGCGCTGAGAGATTATAGGCCGTCGAACCGGCGGGCGTCGCCACCAGGGCCCCGTCGCAGGACAGTTCCCCAAGGCGCACCTTACCGTCCACCGAGATCCGCAGCTTGGCGGTCTGGCGGGTCTGGCGCAGCAGCGACACTTCATTGATCGCCAGCGCCCGATGCTGCCGGCGGCGGGAATCCACGGCCACCATGCTCAAGGGGTGGATTAGGGCGCGTTCAGCGGCGTTGATCCGGTCAAGCAGGTCATCGGGGCTGTATTCGTTCATCAGGAAACCCACCGAGCCCCGGTTCATCCCATAGATCGGCTTAGGTGCGCCCATGTTCCCATGCAGGGTCTCCAGCATGAAGCCATCCCCCCCCAGGGCGACGATGACCTGGGCCTGATCCTGCGGCACCTGGCCGTAGCGGGCAGTCAGGATCTGGAGGGCGTCCTGCGCCTCTGGCCGGTCGCTGGCGGCGAAAGCAATGCGGGTCACGAAGGGCTCAGCTCTGAACATGGGCGGTCAAAAGCCGACAGGGCGTCCCGGTTGTCAAACGCCGATCGCACAAGGCTCGCCGTCGGGCGTTCAGGTGCCCCGTGGCGCCAAGGCACTGCGGAAGGCCCGGGCCGCCAGATCCGGCGCGAAGGGGCCAAAGGCGGCCATGGCCCGTCGGTCGCCTTCGGCTCCGCCACCGGGCTTGCCGCCATTGAGATTGCGCACGAGCTCGAGGATGGTGGGAAAGGCGCTGCGATCGAAGTTTACCGCAGCGCAGGCCAGGGCCAGGTGCTCTGGCTGTTCACTGTCCATGGCCTTGCGGACCATGGCTTCAGGGAAATCACCCAGGGTGGCCAGGGCGCCCACAAATAGTGACAGTCTGCCCTCCTGGAGCGCGCGGAGCAGATAGCCCGGCCGCAACTGCCCAGCCCCCACCAGCTTGGCGATGAGCCTTTGCTCCATCTCCTCGCGTTCGCCGTCCTGCTGCCAGACGATGGCGTCGGCAAAGCGGCCGGTGCCTTTGTGGCCGGCATGGGCCTCGGCCACAGCGGCGCCGAGGGTTGAGTCCAGGGCTTCGGTGTCCAGTCGGAAGCGGCTGGCGATGGCCTGCCGCAGGGCCTGGCCGACCCAGACATAGAGTTGCAGCGCCAGGTCCTCGGTGAGTTCCGGGCGGCGCACCAGTGGCGATCGCAAAGCCGCCACCCTTCGGGCGGCCGTAACCAGCTCCCCCACATGCTCAGCGCTGAGGTGGGTCTGCACATTGCCGGCCAGGGCCGTCATGACGGCGGGCTCGCCTTGCTTCAGAATTTCCGAGACCACCGGACTTGTCAGGCCAGGCCGGCGGGCCACTTCGATCTGATGCTCCACCGTAGCTTCGATAAGAAGCCGGATCAGTTCATGGTCATCGAGCAGCGGGCTGGAGGCGATGATCGGGCGGGCGATCTCGATGTCGTCCAGGGCCAGGACATTGATCAGTGCAATCGGCGCCCAGTCGACAGGGGCCAGCTTTTCGGCCAAGCGACGCCGGATGTCCCGCTCGGCCTCAACCACCAGGCTCATGAAAATGGAGTTCAGCAGGTCCTGCACCGCCGGGGCGGACATGATTTCCACGCTGTCGGCGGCACCGCAAAGGTCAGCTACGGCCAGAAGCAGTCGCTCTCGATCGCCAGGTGTCCGACTCCTGGCGAGACTGAGGATCTCTTCTGTTCGCGCAACCACGCTCAAGGCGATCTCCAGAATCGACGCTTACTGCAGGCTAGACTGACCCTGGCACATGAAAACATGCTTAAACGCCGTTGACCCACATTGTCGCAGGTGTCGCCTCGGGGCGTCAGGAGGAGATTGAGATGTCAGCCCCCCTAATCCTCGCCCTGGACCAGGGTACGACGAGCACCCGGGCCATTCTGTTTGATCTGGCGGGTAAGGCCCTGGGCGAGGCGGCCGAACCCCTGGCGCAACACTATCCCGCCGATGGCTGGGTCGAACACGACGCGACAGAGATATTCCAGGCCGCGCTTAAGGTCATGAGGCGGGCCGTGGCCGCGGCCGGTCATAGCCTTGAGGATGTGGCCACCATCGGGATCACCAACCAGCGCGAGACCATTGTCCTCTGGGACCGGACGACGGGGGAGCCGGTTCACAGGGCGGTGGTCTGGCAGGATCGCCGCACCGCTGCGGTTTGTGAGGGCCTCCGCGCTCAGGGGGCAGAAGACCGCGTCACCGACATCACGGGCCTCCTGATCGATCCCTACTTCAGTGGCACAAAGCTGGCTTGGCTGCTGGACCACGTCCCCGACGCAAGACGGCGTGCAGAGGCCGGCGAGCTTCTGGCCGGCACCATAGACACCTGGCTCATCTGGAAGCTGACCGGCGGTGCGTCCCATGTGACCGACGCCACCAATGCCTCGCGCACCCTGCTCTTTGACATCCATGCCCAGACCTGGTCGGCGCCCATGCTGGAGCTGTTCCAGGTCCCCCGCGCGGTCCTGCCGGAGGTTCGCGATTGTGCGGGGCTGTTTGGCCAAACAGTTCCAGAGTTGCTGGGGCGATCCATCCCGATCTGCGGCGTGGCCGGTGACCAGCAGGCCGCGCTGATGGGGCAGGGCTGTATCGCGCCTGGCCAGATGAAGGCCACCTACGGCACAGGCTGCTTCTTGCTGGTCAATACGGGGGCCGCTGCCCCGCGGTCGCGGGCCAGGCTGCTGACGACGGTGGCCGCCCGGATCAATGGTCAGACCACCTATGCCTTGGAAGGTGCGATCTTCATTGCCGGTGCCGCCATTGGCTGGCTGGTGGAGGGGCTGGGCGTCGAGGGGCCAGCCCAGGCCGAGGCCCTGGCCCGGCAGGCCCGGCCGGGGAACGGCGTGGTCCTGGTGCCGGCCTTTACAGGCTTAGGTGCCCCCTGGTGGGACGCCGAGGCGCGCGGTGCGCTGATGGGCCTGACCCGGGATGCCGGCCTCGCCGAGATCGCCCTGGCCGCCTATGACGCCTGCGCCTACCAGACCGCCGACCTGATCGAGGCCATGATGTCCGACGCGCCGGAGGCCTTTGGCGCAGGATCTGAGTTGCGTATCGACGGGGGCATGTCCCGCAGCCCCTGGTTTGCCCAGCGGCTGGCCGACCTCACCGGACAAAGAGTGGCCCGCGCCAGCTACGAGGAGACCACCGCCCTGGGCGCGGCCCTGTTTGCCGGCGTGGGCGCAGGCCTCTATGCCGATGTGGCCGCCGCCGCCGCCGCGCGTCCCACGACTGAAGCCGCCGACCCGACGCTGGTACCGGCAGAGCGGCAAGTTGGACAAAGTCGCTGGCGGGACGCGGTACGCCGGGTCCTGAGCCACGCCTGAAGGCCGCAGCCCTTGACGATCGTCGACGCTGGGGAGAGTTTATCCCCGAAAAACAAGAACCAAGGGAGGCCGCCATGGCCGATGGATCAGCAGGCGTTATCACATCGCTTCAGGGCAAGGTCAGCGCCGAGGAGTGGCAGGCTCGGGTTGAGCTGGCCGCCCTCTACCGTCTGGTCGCCCTGCATGGCTGGGATGACCTGATCTACACCCACATTTCGGCGCGGATTCCCGGCCCGGAACACCACTTTCTGATCAATCCCTACGGAATGCTGTTCGAGGAGATCACCGCCTCGTCTCTGGTCAAGATCGACCTGTCGGGCAACATCCTCCAGGACACCCCTTACTTCATCAATCCGGCGGGCTTCACCATCCACTCGGCCATCCATGAGGCCCGGGAGGACGCCAAGTTCGTGATGCACCTGCATTCGGATCAGGGGGTTGCGGTCGCCGCCCAGAAAGAGGGCCTGCTGCCCCTGTCGCAGCATGCCCTGATCGTTCTGCCGCGGCTGGCCTATCATGACTATGAGGGGATTGCCCTGAACCTGGACGAGCGTGAGCGTCTGGTGGCTGACATCGGCGACAAGACCCTGATGCTGCTGCGTAATCACGGCACCCTGTCGGTGGGGGATTCCGCTGCCGACTGCTGGATTGGCATGTTCTACCTCGAGCGCGCCTGCAAGCAGCAGGTGATGGCCCTGTCGGCTGGTCGGGAGAATGTGCTGTTCGCCCCCGAAGCCGCCCAGGCCGAGGTGAAGTCCCAGGTGGCCCGCGGTATTGGCGGTAAGCTCGCCTGGCCGGGCTGCCTGCGGCGCCTGGATCGTGAGTCGCCGGGTTACGACGGCTGAGGTCCAGGACAGGCGCTGGTGTGAGCGCCAGCGCCCCAGTCCGCCAATTTCATGGGCGACGGGGTGCATCTTTTGCGGCACCGCGCCCGAATATCCAACCAGAGGGCCATACGTTTCCGCTGCGCAACGTATGGCCATCGTTGCGTCATGAGACTCGGCCTATCCCTTACGGCTGAGATTCTGTGCCCATGTTCCTCCTTTTCACGCTCCCCCCGCCGGAGCGACGGAGCCCGCTTTGCTGAGACGCCATTTTTTCCTCGTCAGCGCGCTCGTCGTGCTGGGTCTCATGGTCATTGTCGGGGGCGTGATCATGGGCTTTGGTGGCAGTGAAGCCAAAGGCGGGGGGCCTGGTGGTCCAGGGGGGCGCGGTGGCCCAGGCGGTCCAGGGGGTGGCGGCGTTCCCGTGGCGGCGACCCTTGTTCAAACCTGGACGTTCAATGACGCGGTGGAGCTCATCGGGGTCGCCAAGGGCCGGCAGTCGGTCACCCTGACGGCAGCGGCCACGCAGCTTGTGGACCGTGTCCGGTTCACCGATGGCCAGTATGTGGCCCAGGGCGCGATCCTTGTGGAACTCAAGGACGCCGAACAGAACGCTGGCGTCGAGCAGGCGCGGGCGCGACTGGCCCAGGCCGAACGGACCCTGGAGCGCTGGCGCACCCTGGCTGATCAGGGGTTCGCCTCCAAGGCCGCTGTAGATCAGCACGAGGCGGCATTTCTTACGGCCCAGGCCGATGTGTCTGCGGCTGAGGCCCGCCGCGGGGATCGGCTGATCCGCGCCCCGTTTGCGGGCGTGGTGGGCCTGACCGACATTGCCCCTGGTGCCCTGGTCAATCCTGGCTCGGCGATCGTCACCCTGGATGACCTGTCCTCGGTCCGTGTCGATTTCCAGGTGCCGGAACGCTACCTGTCTGGATTGTCAGCGGGCCAGACCCTCAGCGCTCGGACCGACGTCTATCCCGACCGCGTGATCATGGGCCGGATCGACACCCTCGACACGCGCGTAGATGAGGCCACCCGCGCCATCACTGCCCGGGCGATCTTCCCCAATCCGGACCGGCAGCTGAAGCCGGGTATGATGGTTCGCGTCACCTTGTCCCGCGGCAACCGTCAGGGCCTGGCGGTCCCGGAGGCGGCGATTTCGGTGCTAGGGTCGTCCTCCTCTGTGTTCGTGATCGCTCAGGAGGGCGGCGCAGCCCGGGCTGAACAGCGGCCTGTGGTGGTGGGGTCCCGTCAGGATGGTTTTGTTGAGGTCCGCGAGGGCCTCGCAGCCGGCGACCGGATCATCGCCAACGGCGTCAACAAGGTCACCGGTGGACAGCCAGTCAGGGTGGCTGAAACCCTCGACGCTGCCGATGTCGCCCGGGTCAAACCTGCGAGCGATCGGCCAGGCGCATGACCCTCTCAGACCTTTCCGTTCGCCGGCCCGTTTTCGCCGCCGTCGCCTCCATCATCCTCTGCGTGGTGGGGCTGGCCTCGTTCACCCAACTGACCGTCCGGGAGCTTCCGGCGGTTGATCCGCCGGTGATCTCGATCAGCACCGACTATCGGGGTGCCTCTTCTGAGGTGATCGAGGAGCGGATCACAGAGGTCATTGAGCGGCAGGTCGCCGGCATCGAGGGCGTCGATCGGATGACCTCAGGCTCCCGGGACGGCGCATCGCGGATCAATATTCAGTTCAAGCTCAGCCGCGACCTGGATGCAGCCGCCAATGATGTGCGCGACGCGGTGTCACGGGTCTCGGCGAACTTGCCCCTGCAGGCCGACCCGCCACAGATCCGCAAGGCCGATGCTGATGCTCAGCCGATCATTTTCCTGGCCCTGTCGTCGACCACCCTCAACCGCCTGCAACTGACCGACTATGCCAATCGCTATCTGGTGGAGCGGATCTCCACCGTGCCGGGGGTGGCCCAGGTCGGGGTCAGTGGGGCGCAGAACTATGCCATGCGCATCTGGCTCGATCCCCAGGCCATGGCGGCCCGGGGCATCACAGTCAACGATGTCGAGACTGCCCTCAACGCGCAGAATCTGGAACTTCCGGCCGGCTCACTGGAGGCGGCGGCCAAGGATTTCACCATCCGCGTGGCGCGGGGCTACAGCACGCCCGAGGAGTTTGCGGATCTGCCCGTGCGCACCAGCGGCCAGGGCGGGTACGTCACCCGGCTCGGCGATATCGCCCGGGTTTCCGAGGAGGCCGACGAGCGCCGGCGGCTGTTCCGTTCCAATGGCCGCGACCAGGTTGGCATTCCTGTCACCCGCCAGTCTCAGGCCAATGACCTCGAGATTTCCGACGGCATCCGCGCCATCCTGCCAGAGCTGAACCGCGGGCTGCCCGAGGGCACCCAGCTGGATGTGGCCGTGGACTTCACCATCTTCACCCGGCATGCCCTGGAGGAGGTCTGGTACACCATGGCCATCTGCCTGGCCGTGGTCGGGCTGGTGAACTTCATCTTCCTGGGCACCTGGCGGGCAGCGATCATTCCCACAGTGGTCGCCCCTATCTGTATCCTTTCAAGCTTCATCATCCTGGCCCCCCTGGGGTTCTCCTTGAACCTGCTGACCCTGCTGGCCCTGGTGCTGGCCATCGGTCTGGTGGTGGATGACGCCATTGTGGTGGTGGAAAATATTCAGAGGCGGATCGACGAGGGCGAGCCTGCGCCTGTGGCGGCCCAACGGGGAACGCGGCAGGTGTTCTTCGCCGTGGTGGCCACCACCATCGTGCTGATCTCGGTCTTTGCGCCGCTGATGTTCCTGCCGGGCTATATCGGCCGGCTGTTTGTGGAACTGGCAGTGGCCATCGCCGCAGCCGTGGCCTTCTCGTCTCTCCTGGCACTGAGCCTCTCGCCCATGCTGGCCTCCCTGCTGCTGCGTCCGGCCCGGGGCCAGGGGTGGATGGCGCGGACGGTGGACAATGCCATGGTCCGGCTGCGCAACTCCTACCACGCGTCCCTGGAGTTCTTGCTCGGGCGCCGCTTTGTGGGCTGGTTCACCGGCGGCCTGGTGGTGGTTCTAGCCTTCGCAGCCTTTGGATTGTTCCAATACCTGCCCAGCGAGCTGGTGCCGGAGGAGGATCGAGGTCGGGTCGATATCAATATCTCCGGACCTGAAGGCGCGGGTTACGACTACACATTTGAGGCGGCCCAGAAGATCGAAGCCCGGCTCATGGAGCTCTACGAAGAGGGCACGGTGTCCCGTTACCTGATCTCGATGCCGCGGTTTGGCAGCAGCCAGTTCAATACCGGCAGCGCCAATGTGAACGTGGCCGAGGGGCCTGACGCCATGGATTCCAACGCCCTGGCGGCCCAGCTCAACAGGGAGTTCTCCGGAATAACAGCGGTCAGGGCCACGGCCTTCGTTCGCCCGGCGCTGCGCGGTACGGAAGGCAACAGCGTTGATCTGGTGGCCATCGGGGCTGACTACGACCAGATCGCGGCCTGGCTGCGGCCGATCCAGGCCGCAGCGGAAAACAATCCGGGGCTAACCCGTGTGCGCGTCGACTATGAGCCGACCTCGCCGCGCCTGCTGGTGACCATCAACCGGGAGCAAGCGGCGGCGTTGGGGGTTTCAACCCAGGCCGTGGGGCGGGCCCTTGAGACCATGTTCGGATCTCGGCGGGTGACGACCTATATCCGTGAGGGGCGAGAGTACGATGTCATCCTTCAGACCGACCGCGAGCAACGGGAAAGTCAGGAAGACCTGAACAACCTCTATGTGCGTTCGGAGTCTGGTGCTGTGATCCCCCTGGCTTCGGTGGTGACGACCGAGGTGCGAGGCGATACGCCGGATCGGGAGCGGACAGATCGCTCCCGCTCGGTCGACCTCACCGCCCAGCTCAATCCGGGTTATACGATTGGCGAGGCCATAGCCTTCTTCGAGGCCGAGGTGGCCAAGCAGCCTGGCGGGGTCAGCGTCCTGTGGGGCGGCGGGGCGCGAGACTATCTGGAGGCCGGAGATGCCGTCGGCCTGGCGTTTGCCATGGCTCTTCTGCTGGTGTTCCTGGTTCTGGCGGCTCAGTTTGAAAGCTGGATCCATCCTGGGGTGATCATGCTCACCGTGCCGGTGGCGGCCGTCGGCGGGCTGTTTGGGCTATTGGTCGCGGACTCGACCATCAATACCTACAGTCAGATCGGATTGATCATCCTGGTGGGTATCGCCGCCAAGAACGGCATTCTGATCGTCGAGTTCGCCAATCAGCTTCGTGATCAGGGTCTATCGATCCGCGAGGCGGTGATCGAAGCCTCGACCTTGCGGCTGCGGCCGATCATCATGACCTCGATCTCTGCGGCGGCGGGGTCTGTGCCTCTGATCGTCTGGGGCGGGGCCGGAGGGGAGGCCAGGCAGACCATCGGCGTGGTCATCTTCTTCGGGGCGATCTTCGCCACCTTGCTGACCCTGTTCATCGTGCCGATTTTCTACAACCTGCTGGCCAGGTTCACGAAGTCACCAGACCACATGGCCCGTCGGATCGACGCCTTTGAGGAAGCTGAGCAGGCGCGGGTCGCCAACGCCGCCGAATAGGCGCTCGCCCCGCGCGGCAAAAGAAAGGCCTTCCTCCAGCTGGAGGAAGGCCCTTTCGCCTGAGTGTTGCGGGCTTCTCGCCGGGGCGGCTTGGCGATCAGAGGGTCGCTTCGCCGTCTGTTTGCGCCGCCGGTTCCCCAGCCGGCGTGGCCTCGGCCCCGGGCGCGCCTGAAAATCCGGACTCCACCTTGAGATAGGCGATCAGGTCCACGCGCTTCTGCGGGTCCGATAGCCCCGCAAAGGTCATCCGGTTGCCGGGCAGGTAGGTCTTGGGATTGGCGAGCCAGGCGTCCAGGCGCTCGGCGTTCCACATGAAACCCGCGGTCTTCAAGGCGTCAGAGTATCGATAGCCCTCAACAGCCCCCGCAGCCCGGCCAAACATGCCATGCAGGTTGGGACCGGTCAGGTTTGGCCCACCCTCGGCCACCGTGTGGCAGGACCGGCAAAGGCCAAACTGTCGGCGTCCATTCTCCAGGTCGCCGGTGTTGTACGGGGCGGGCAGGGAGGCCAGCAGGGCCTGGATCTCAGCCTCAGTGCGTTCTGGAACCGGAGCCTTGGCCGCTGGGGCTGGCGCTGAAGACTCGCCACCGCCGCCCGGCCCGCAGGCCGCAAGTCCAAGCAGGCAGGTGGCCGCCAGGGCCGTCTTGGTCCGGTTAAACATGTGGCTACGCAGGTCCCATTGAAAAGCTGCGGCAAGCTAGCCCAGTGGGCGCGCCATGCAATGGCGCCCGGGCCTCACCCGAACAAAAAAGGGCCGCCGATCCGTCCGATCAGACCCCGTTGCATAGATGGGACGGGACCTTGGGCCGCGCGGACTCTTCTTCCCGCATGGTAGTCTGTTCCATGATCAGATTTCCCAACCTCATCGTCTTGGCTTTGCTCCTGGTCGCAACACCAGCGTCAGCGACCGAACCCCTGACCAAGGCGGAAGCCAGTGCGGTTGTCGAGATGCTCCGAACGCGCCCTGAGCCCGCCTTGGAGTCTGCAATGGGCATGAGCTCTGAGCAGCTGGTCGCCGCACTCATGCTCCATGCCCGCCAGGAGAGCGGCCAGATCCTCCGGCCCGCCAGCCTCAACATGCTGTGGACCCTGACACCGGTGGCCCGTGACCTGGAGGCTGAGTGGACCACGGCCCGGGCCAGCGGGCAGGTCAAAGACTGGCTTGCCGGCCTGTCCCCCGCCGATCCCCGATATCAAAGTCTGGCCCTGGCCCGGCGTGACTATGCAGCCAGGGTCGAGGCGGGCGGCTGGCCGGTGCTGTCGACTGGAGCGGTTCTTCGTCCGGGCGATCAGTCCGCCGCCATCATCGCCCTGCGCCACCGGCTCGCCCTCGAGGGATTTCTGGCCACTCCGACCCAGACGCCGGAACTCTATGACGAGGATCTGGCCCAGGCTGTCTTGCGGTATCAGGGCTTGCGCGGCCTTGAGGCCGACGCCCTTGTGGGGCCGGCCACCCTGGCGGCCCTGAATGTCAGCGCCGCAGGTCGGCTGGCGCAGATCGAGGCCAATCTGGAGCGGTGGCGCTGGCTGCCCCGTCCTCTGCCGGCCACCCGCATCGAGGCTGACGCCGGGGCGGCGCGGGCAACCCTTTTTGTCAACGGCGCGCCGGTTCTGGACATGCGCATCATTGTCGGCGCGCCGGCCACCAAGACGCCCATGTTCGCCTCAGAGATCGAGACGGTGGTGCTCAATCCACCCTGGAATGTGCCGAGCTCCATCGCCAATGCCGAGATTCTGCCCCGGGCGGCGCGGGATAGCGGCTATCTCGCCCGCAACAACTTCACCTATCAGGAGGGGCGGTTGCAACAGCGGCCGGGGCCGACCAACGCCCTGGGGCAGGTGAAGTTCGACATGCCCAGCCCGTTCGGCATCTATCTGCATGATACGCCGGCACGCGCAGCCTTCGAGCGGCACCCCCGCACCCTCAGCCACGGCTGTGTCCGACTCGAGCGGCCCCGGGAATTGGCCGCCCTGCTGCTTGCCAGCCAGGGCTGGACCCAGGAGACCGTGGACGGGGTGATCGCCCAGGGCCTGACCCGCCGGGTGGACCTGACTGCACCGGTTCCCGTGCTGATCATCTACACGACCGCCTTTGTCGACGTGGCCGGCCTGCATCTATTGGCCGATCCCTATGGCTGGGACGCCCAGCTTGTGGCCGCCTTGAACAGCCGGGCTGTGGCCCAGCTGGACCGCGACATGGCGTCGCCGGAGAGCGAATGCGCCTCCAACCTCGGCTAAGTGCTGCTAGCCTCAGGGTATAGGAGACCAGATGTCGCTAAACCGACGCGCCCTGATCGGTGCCGCCCTGGCCTTGCCGCTGGCGTCCCCAGCCCTGGCCTCGAGCCTTACGCCACGCCGCCTCTCGGTGCTGAACCTGCACACCGGCGAGCGGCTGGCCACCACCTACTGGGAGGCCGGATCCTATGTGCCGGAGGCCCTTTCGGGGCTGGCCCGGGTGCTGCGCGATCATCGCACCGGCGAGACCCATGCCATGGCGCCGCAGCTGCTTGATCTTGTGGCGCGTCTGCAGTCTGACCTTGGAGCCAGCCAGCCGGTGCAGGTGATCTCCGGGTACCGCTCGCCGCGAACCAATGAGGCCCTGCGCCGGTCCGGTGGCGGCGGCGTGGCCAAACGCAGCCTGCACATGGACGGCCTGGCCATGGACATCCGCCTGCCAGGGATTGACCTCGCCAGGTTGCGCGACGCGGCCTGGGCGCAACAGGGCGGCGGCGTGGGCTATTATCCCGGCTCTGACTTCGTCCATGTGGACGTGGGTGCCGTCCGGCGCTGGAACGGCTGAGATCAACCTCGGCGCGGTTGCCGCCCGGCGGCCTTCCGCGATATGCCCCGTCCCGACAAGATATCCGGGAAAGGGACGCGACGATGACCACCGAAGAACTCATGGGTCAGGAGTTTGGGACCCTTTCGGCGCTGATCGCGGCTCAGGGCCGTGACCGCCCCGGCCATCCCGCCCTGGTGGATGGCGAACGCAGCCTGGATTACGCGGGGCTCAACACCCTGATGGACCGCATCGCTGTGGCCCTGCAGCGCGATGGGGTCGGCGCCCACGAGGCCGCCGCCATCTGCGCCACCACCTCACTGGAATATGCCGCGGTCTTCATGGGGGCCCTCAGGGCCGGTGCTGCGGCGGCGCCGCTGGCCCCGTCCTCGACGGCCGAAAGCCTGGTGATGATGCTCAACGACTGCGGGGCCAAGGTCTTCTTCCTGGACGAGGGCGTCGCCGCCCTGCTGGCACCGGTGGCCGATCAGATCACGGCCAGGCGGGTGGCCCTGGACGGATCTTCGGCCGGGGTGGCCTTCCAGGATTGGCTGGCACCGGAGGCCGCCAAGCCGCAGGCGGTCGAGGTTGGCCCCAATGACCCGTTCAACATCATCTATTCGTCGGGCACCACGGGCACGCCTAAGGGGATCGTTCAGCCCCACGCCATGCGCTGGGGTCAGGTGCGCCGGGGGATCTATTCGGTCGATGCCGTGACCATGATCTCCACGCCGCTCTATTCCAACACCACTCTGGTGAGTTTCCTGCCGACCTTGGGCAATGGCGGAACCGCTGTTCTGATGCCCAAGTTCGACGCCGAGAAGTTCCTCAAGCTGTCGGCCAGGCACCGGGCCACCCACGCCATGCTGGTGCCAGTCCAGTACCGCCGGATCATGGAGCGGGGGGATTTCGACACCTATGATCTGTCGAGCTTCGTGCTGAAGTTCTCCACCTCAGCGCCGTTCTCGCCGGAGGTGAAGGCCGATGTGCTGAAGCGCTGGCCCGGCGGCCTGATCGAGTTCTACGGCATGACCGAGGGCGGCGGCTCCTGCATGCTCGTGGCCCACGAGTATCCCGACAAACTGCACACCGTCGGCCAGCCGATGAACGGCCACGACATCCGGCTGATCGATGAGGACGGCAAGGAGGTCCCCCAGGGCCAGGTGGGCGAGGTGGTCGGCCGCTCCGGGGCCATGATGGTCGGCTACCATAACCAGCCGGGCAAAACCCGGGACGCCGAATGGTACAGCCCTGAGGGCCTGCGTTTCATCCGCACCGGCGATGTGGGGCGCTTTGATGAAGACGGCTTCCTGACGCTCATGGACCGCAAGAAGGACATGATCATTTCCGGCGGCTTCAACATTTATCCCAGCGACATGGAGCTGGAGCTGGCCAAGCACGAGGACGTGCTGGAGTCCGCCGTGGTCGGCGTGCCGTCCGACCGCTGGGGGGAAACACCGGTGGCCTACGTGACCCTGCGTCCGGGCAGGACGGCGACGCCGGAGGGCATCAAGACCTGGCTCAATGCCCGGGTGGGCAAGACCCAGCGCCTGGCTGATGTGGTGCTGATCGACCATCTGCCCCGCAGCCACATCGGCAAGGTCCTGAAGAAGGACCTGCGCGACAGCTATCAGGGGCCCGCGCTCTCCGCGTGAGCGCAGGTCGCCTGAGTGGGATCAGTCCCGGAGCTTGCGGGGCTTGCCGCCCTTGGGACCCTTGGGGGCTGCGGGGTCCCAGGGCTTCTTTGGACCCTTGGGGCCGGAGAAGCCGGCCCCTGGGGGGCCAGACCGCGGGCCCTTGAACGGCGGCCCCTCGGTGCGGGGACGATCCCGGGGCGGACCGCGGTCGGGCCGGGCATCGCCTGAGCCTTCCGGGCGAGGCCCAAAGTCGCGGCGCGGCGGGCGCGTGTCGCCGCCTTCAGGACGCCCTCGGGGCGGGCCGGGCCTGCGGGGCGGGGCTGCCCCAGGTGGTTCGCTGGCCTCGACCGGGATTTCCATGTTCGGACCGGCAGCCTTGATCGCCTCGCGGAAACGACCCTCGGCCTCCTTGGAGATCTCGAACTTGGTTTCCCGGTCAAAGATGCGGATCTGGCCGATGTCCTTCTTGGTCACGTGACCCAGGCGGCAGATCATCGGCAGGATCCACTTGGGATCGGCGTTCTTGCTGCGCCCGATGGGCATGCGGAACCAGATCCCGTCGCTGATCGCCTCGGGCCGCGGCCCCCGTTCAGGCCGGGCGGGCCTTGGCTCTGACGGCGAGCGGTCACGGACATCATCGAACAGCTCTTCCGGCGCGGGCATCCGGGCCCGGTGCAGGCGCACCAAGGCCGCAGCCACCGCCTCTGGACCCCGCTCAGACAGAATTTTCTGGGCCAGGGTCAGGTCTTCCCCGGTCAGGGGCTCGTTGAGCATCGGATCCGCCAGCAGACGTTCCTGATCGCGCAGGCGGATTTCCTCCCCCGATGGGGGGCCGACCCACTCGGCCTCGACCCCGGCCGAGGCCAGCAGCTGCTCGGCCTTGCGACGGCGGGTATAGGGCACCACCAGCACCGAGACGCCCTTGCGCCCGGCCCGGCCGGTTCGGCCGCTGCGGTGCAGGAGGCCGGCCTTGTTCACCGGCAGTTCGGCATGGATGACGAGGCCGAGGTCGGGCAGGTCCAGGCCCCGGGCGGCGACGTCGGTGGCCACACAGGCCCGGGCGTGGCCATCACGCAGGGCCTGCAGGGCGTCGGCCCGTTCCTTCTGGCTGAGTTCGCCCGACAGTTGCACGGCGGAGAAGCCCCGCTCACGCAGGGCGCCATAAAGGTGCCGCACCGCCTCGCGGGTGGCGCAGAAGATCAGGGCGCCGGGGGACTCGTAGTAGCGCAGCAGGTTGACGACGGCCTTCTCGACCTCGTTGGGGGCGACGCGGACCGCGCGATAGGCGATGTCCCCATGGGCCTCATCCCGCCGGGTGGTGTCGATCCGCGTGGCGTCCCGTTGATAGCGGCGGGCCAGGGTGACGATGTCCTTGGCGATGGTGGCCGAGAACAGCAGGGTCTGGCGCTCCACGGGGGTGGAATCCAGGATTTCCTCCAGGTCCTCCCGGAAGCCCAGGTCGAGCATTTCGTCGGCCTCATCCAGGACCGCGACCTTCAAGGACGAAAGGTCCAGATTGCCCCGTTCCAGGTGGTCCCGAAGACGGCCGGGCGTGCCCACCACGATGTGGCAGCCGGCGGCCAGGGCCCGCTGCTCGCGCCGGGCGTCCATGCCGCCGACACAGGTGACGACCCGGGCCTTGGCGTGGGCGTAGAGCCATTCCAGTTCCCGGCTGACCTGCAGGGCCAGTTCACGGGTCGGTGCGATGACCAGGGCGAGGGGGGCAGCGGCATATGCGAAGGTTTCGGCTTCACCCAGCAGGGTGCTGGCGGCGGCCAGGCCAAAGGCCACCGTCTTGCCAGAGCCGGTCTGGGCGGAGACCAGCAGGTCTTTGCCGTCGGGCGCGCCGAGAACGGCGGCCTGAACAGGAGTCGGGGTCGCATAGCCTTGCGCCTCGAGCGCCCGACTCAGGGCCGGGTGCGTGGCGGGAAATGACATCGGAATCCTCTTTCCGGTGGTGAGCCTGCGCCGGGCGGCGCGGGCGTCCTCTGTCTGATATCGCCTGGGGACGAAGAAATGGTGCCGGTTGCAGGACTCGAACCCGCGACCTTCGGTTTACAAAACCGCTGCTCTACCAGCTGAGCTAAACCGGCGAACCTAGCAATATCAAAGAGATCGCCGAGCGACCCCGCCCGTAGGCGTCCCCATTCAGATGGGCGACGCTACGAAAGACCAGACCACAAGACGTTTGTGCGGCGACCGATGCCACGTCGCCGCACCGGCGCCAAGGCCGAAACCCCAGCAAAGCTGCGTGGTTTGGTGCGGCCAATGACCCCGCCCGCCCTTGCGCTCAGCGGCAAGCGCTTGGCGCTGGGGCCGTTACTTGTATAATCAGACGGACAATTCAGAAGCGCCGCAAAGGCTGGAGGACGCGACCATGGTCTATATTTTGGGCGGCTGGCAGAGCGACTTTGCGGTCAATTGGGCGCGCCAGGGGGCTGATCTCGCCGACGCCTTCTCCGAGACGGTGGGGGCGGGTCTGGCGGCGGTGGACCTGGAGCCTAAGGATATTGAGGCGGGCCATGTGGGCAACTTCGTCGGCGATCTGTTTGCCGGACAGGGGCTGCTGGGTGGGTTCTTTGGCCTCGTACACCCCGACTTTGATGGACTGCCCACCGCCCGGCATGAGGCGGCCTGCGCCTCGGGCAGCGTCGCCATTCTGGCAGCCAGCGCGGAGATCGAAGCCGGACGCTATGATCTTGCCTGCGTCGTCGGCCTTGAGCAGATGCGCAATGTCTCCGGCCAGCAGGCGGCGCAGAACCTGGGAGCGGCTGCCTGGACCGGCCATGAGTTCCAGGACGCCACCTTCCTGTGGCCCAGGGCCTTTTCCGACCTCGCCGACGAATATGAGCGCCGCTATGGCCTCGATCCTGCCCACCTGATGCGGATCGCTGAGATCAATTTCAGCAACGCCAAGCGCAATCCCAACGCCCAGACCCGGCAATGGGCCTTTGGTCCAGAGAGCTTCACCCAGAATGACGAGGCCAATCCGGTGGTGGAGGGCCGCACCCGCAAGCAGGACTGCGGTCAGGTCACCGACGGTGCCGCCGTGGTCTTCCTGGCATCGGAGCGTAAGGCCGCCGAATACGCCGCCCGCCGGGGCGTCCCCCTGGAGAGCCTGGCGCAGATCAAGGGCTGGGGTCATCGTTCCGCGCCGATCTCCTACGAGGCCAAGGTTCGGGCGAGCGCCGATCAGCCCTACGTCTTCCCGCAGGTGCGCCGCGCTATTGAGGACGCCCGCCGGCGCGCTGGCGTGACCGCCCTGGATCAGATCGATGTGGTGGAGACCCACGACTGCTTCACCATCACCGAATACATGGCGCTGGATCACCTGGGCCTGACCGCGCCGGGCGAAGCCTGGAAGGCGGTGGAGTCCGGCATGATCGAGATCGGCGGCGCCTTGCCGGTCAATCCCTCCGGTGGGCTGATTGGCCTGGGCCATCCAGTGGGTGCCACCGGGGTCCGTATGGCGCTGGACGCCTGCAAGCAGGTGACGGGGCAGGCCGGCGACTATCAGGTCGAAGGCGCCCGGACCTGTCAGACCCTCAACATCGGCGGCTCCACCACCACTACGGTCAGCCTTGTGGTGGGGGTTTAGGCGCCCAAGGCCGCCTGAGCCCTTGTGACTGAGGCGGGCGTCCCGTAGCTTGCATAGAAAGACTGACCAGAGCCCTGAGCAACGGGGGCAGGGGGAAACATGCTTGATATCGTGACGCTGCTGGCTGTGAACGCCGGTGTGATCCTCATTCTCTTCATCCTGGCCTGGGCGGCCTGCTGGGCGATGCGTGATCCGACGCCGGTAGACAGCCTCTGGGCGCTGGGTATGGGGGTTGTGGCTGTTGCGACCTACTTCCAGACAGGGGGCGATACGGAACGTCGCCTGGTCCTGACCTTGATCTGCGCCGTTTGGGCCCTGCGCCTGGGGGGCTACCTGCTCTGGCGCTGGCGTGACCACGGCCCCGACCGCAGATATGTGCGGATGATGGAGAAGGCCAAGGCCGAGCGGGGCTGGAACTATGGCTACGCTTCGTTCCGGATGGTCTTCGCCCTGCAGATGCCGCTGCTCTGGCTGGTCTGCCTGCCCGTCCAGCTGGGCCAGGTGTCTGATGAACCGGCCAGCCTCGGGGTAATCGGCTATGTGGGGGCCGGGCTCGCCATCTTCGGCATCCTCTTTGAGACTATCGCCGACTGGCAGCTGGTGCGCTTCAAGAAAGACCCGGCCAATAACGGCCAGGTCCTGGACAAGGGCCTGTGGCGCTATACCCGCCATCCCAACTATTTTGGCGATGCCTGCGTGTGGTGGGGCCTGTGGCTGGTGGCGGCGGAAACCACGCCGGGTCTGTTCGCCATCGTCGGGCCGATCTACCTCGTCTACACCCTGACCCGCTGGAGCGGCATGCCCACGGTCGAGGGACGGATGCGCCGGCGCAAGCCTGCCTATGAAGATTATGTGCAGCGCACCTCGCCGTTCATTCCCTGGCCCCCGAAACCTGCGCGCCCGCTGGAAGAGGCCTGACCCAGCAGGCGGGACCGGTCTGCGCGGGTTGACATGGCCGGACGCGCCCTCAAGGGTCCGGCCGCCCCCAGAGCCGAGTGTCCATGCCCCGCCAACGTCTGAGTTCCCCCCTTGGCGTTCCCCCCGAGACCGTCCTGGTCCAGGCCAATTCAGCCACCCGGGCGCTCAACATCCTTGGGGATCGTTGGAGCCTGATGATCCTTTACCTCGCCTTCCAGCGGGTGCGGCGGTTTGAGGACTTTCAGGGGGGTATCGGGGTGGCCCGCAGCCTGCTCAGCGACCGGCTGCGTCGGCTGATCGCGGCAGGCGTTCTCAAGAAGGTCCGCTACCAGGAGCGCCCGGTCCGGGAGGCCTATCATCTCACGCCCATGGGCCGTGATCTCTACAGCCTGGCCCTGATGATCATCGGCTGGGAGAAGCGCTGGTTCTTCGACCCCACCCATCCGGCCCACCAGATCCGCCATGGCTGCGGCAAGACCTTCACACCTGAATACCGCTGCGGCTGCTGTGGGGAGGTGGTGACCGCCCGGGATGTCTATGTGATCGATGGCCCCGGAGCCGGGGTCGAGCCCAGCCAGCCCCCCAGGGCGCAGCGCCGCTCCATCGTGCCGACGGACGGGCTCAATCGCGGCAACCCCATGTTGGACCGCGCCTTCCAGGTGCTGGGGGACCGCTGGACCTCCCATGTGATCGCCTCAGCCTTCATGGGGCGTCGTCGGTTTGGCGACCTGCAAAGCGCCCTGGGGATCGCGCCCAACATCCTGTCAGACCGGCTCTCGCGGCTGGTGGAGCTAGGTGTGCTGCGGAAGGCCGCCTACCAGGACAAGCCCCAAAGGTGGGAGTACCGGCTCACCGATCAGGGCCGCGACCTCTATCCGCTGATCGCCGAGTTGAACCGGTGGGGCGACCGATGGCTGGACGGCGGCAAGGGGCCACCGCTGATCACCTATCACCGGCCCTGCGGCCAACCGCTGATCGCCAAGATCACCTGTGATCAGTGCGGCGAGCCAGCTGGCCTCGACAGCATGCTCTAGGCCGCGCCCTCAGTCTTGCGGCGGGCCTGGGCGGCCAGGGGCGCACCGGCGGCCGGATCGAGGTACTCGTCCAGCCGAATGATGCGGCCGTCCTTGGACTGGACCACTACGCAGGCATGCATGGCGAATGGCTGGCCGTCGGCCAGGACGCCCTCCAGCACATGCTGCTGAAAGAAGCCGTCAGGCAGGATTTCCCGCCGCAGGATTCGGTACTGCCGCTCTGGCAGCGCGCGGATCAGCCAGGCCAGAACCCGCAGGTTCTGGTCTACGGTCTGTTCGATCTCGTCATTGTTGTGCCAGAGCTTGGCGTCGGGGGCATAGATGGCCCGAACCGCCTCGACATCACCGGCTGCGAGGGCGGCAATGAACCGCTCGGCCAGGTCCTGATGATCCTGTGGGCTCATGCTGCGGCCACCCCATTGCGCAGGAACTCGCGGTCGGCCCAGACGCTGTGGGTGCCGCTGCAGATCTTGTGCGGCAGGGCGATCCGCACCACTGGCCCGTCTTCAATCCGCTGCGCGTCAATCAGCACGCACTCTGAACTTCCCCCGGCCTCATCGATGATGAAGCTGACCAGGTAACCGTCATCCTCGGCGGTAGCCCCGATGCGCGGCACGAAGGGGGCCTCGCTGGCGTACTGGCCTTCGGGCAGGGTGAAGGACCAGGACTCGCCGGTCTCCAGGTCGTGCTTGACGAACCCCTTGAACAGGAACCAGCCCGGCTTGGTGGTGGTGGAATAGACGTAGCGGTAGGGCTTGCCGGCATAGCGCTGGTTGAACATCCCGAACTCCAGGATGCGGTCATCCAGGTGATGTTCCTTGGTCTCGCCGGTCTTCATGTTGAAGCGCCAGCGATGCAGCTTGGGCTTGAAGCTGTGCTCGTCCAGATAGGCCATCATGTGCGCCAGACCCCTGGGCACGTCGGGCAGGGGGGCTGGGCAGGGGTCTTCCTGGAAGTAGCCGTCCATGACGATCTCGTCCCCGTCCTCATAGGCGTTCAGCCAGTGCAGGACATAGGTCGGTGCGGCCTCAAACCAGCGGATGTCAGCCTCGTTGCCATAACGGGGGATGACAGCGAAACGCGAGGGCAGGCCCTCATGCATACGCACCACATGGATATTCTGGGTCAGCAGGTTCTGGTCCCAGAACACCGGGAAATCATTGAGGATCGAGTAGTTGGCCGAGAACGCCATATCGTGCGGCAGCCTTGGTCCAGGCAGGGGGACCGGGGTGTAATGCACCCGCTTACCGTCCTTATCGACCACCCCATAGTGCATGTAGGGGGCCTGTTTGGAGTAGTTGAAGAACAACAGCTCGCCCGTGGCCTCATCGACCTTGGTGTGGGCTGAGACCCCGTCGAGGGGCCCCCAGCTGGCAACCCCGCCCTGTTCCAGGGTTTCAGGGTCGAGCCAATAGGCCTCGCCACACTGGTAGAAGGTCGAGACAATCTTGCCGCCATGAACCACCACGTCCGTGCTGGAGGAGTCCTTGAGGCTCCCGTGGGCCCCAAAGCCTGGGCGCAGGGAAACGCCCGGCCCATCGGCCAGACCGCCCCACAGGGACTGGCCCGCCTCCTGTTCGGCCTCAAAGCACCGGGTGCGCACAAAGCGGTTGCGATAGTCGGCCTTGCCGTTCTTGAAGCTGATCATGTGGACCATGCCGTCCCCGTCAAAGGGATGGTAGCGGCCCAGGGGCTGGTGCGCCTGGTTCTCGGTATTGCGCACATAGACCCCGTCAATATCGGTGGGGATGGTGCCTTCCAGGACCTGCAGATCCTCGGCGTTGACCTCCTCATGCAGCGGTGTCCAGGCCCCGTTCAGATAGGGATGGTTGCTCGGCTGCAGCGACGTCGTGACGGGGGCTAGACGCTCCAACTTCATGACCTGGGCTCCTCTAGATCGATCACCCCTCTTCGAGGGTTCGTCTCCAGCCTAGCAGCAGGGTCTTTTTACGCAAGCGACCCTGGGCAGCCCGGGGGTGACCGCGTCTCTCATCATCACCATGAGCAACAGACATGTCGGTTTGGCTTGAACGGGTCAGTGGCTGTGGTCTCATCGGTCTGCGGTCCGGGCCCCTCTGGCGACCTTAAAGGGTTGCGATGTCGGACTGCAGCGGGTGCGTCCGGCTGCGTGATGGGGTCAATGGTAGCCCCCAATCTCCAGACCCCAGCGTTGTCGGGCGCACCCTCAAACGTCGAGGAGCCCATGTCATGAACTACGTCCGAATGAACCGGCTGCGTAACGAGCACCGTTGGCTTGATCATGAGATCCGGCGGGAAGAACGCCGTGCCCATCCTGACATCGAACGCATCCGAGAGCTCAAGCGGCGCAAGCTATCGGTGAAGGACCAGCTGTTCTTCGCCGAGGTCGGACTCTCCACGGTCCGCGCCTGAGCCCGGCCGACCGGGGCCCGCCAGCCCCGGTCGGCCCCATGGGCCGCCTGGCTCTAAAAGTAGCCCCGCCGCTTTTTCGATTCCAGCGAGCTTCCTTCATCCCGGTCGATCATCCGGCCCTGTCGCTCAGAGCGGGGGTCAGCCAGGGTCTCCATGAGAATCTCAGAGGTGGTGACGGCCTCGGACTCGATCGCTCCGGTCACCGGCCAGCAGCCCACGGTGCGGAACCTGACAGTCCGGGTCACCAGCTCCTCGCCCGGAGCGAAGGGGAAGCGCTCATCTCCAATCACGAGCAGCATGTCGTCGCGAATGACCGTCGGGCGCAGGGCGGCGAAATAGAGCGGTGCCAGGGGCAGGCCCCGCACCAGGATGTAGGTCCAGATGTCGCTTTCGGTCCAGTTGGACAGGGGGAAGACCCGGGCGCTCTGACCTGGCCCCAGGCGGGTGTTGTAGAGGCTCCAGAGTTCAGGGCGCTGGGCCCTGGGCTCCCAGCCATGTCCCGGCTGGCGGATGGAGACCACCCTTTCCTTGGCCCGGGACTTTTCCTCGTCGCGGCGGGCCCCGCCGAAAATGATATCGGCCTTCAGCTCGTCCAGAGCCGCCTTCAGAGGCTCGGTCCGCATCACGTCGGTATAGACGGCTGAGCCGTGAGTGAAGGGACTGACCCCGGCCCGCAGTCCGTCTTCGTTGTGACGCACCAGGAGCTTGAATCCGTAGGCCTCGGCGAACTGGTCCCGAAAGGTCAGGGTTTCCTTGAACTCGAAGGTGGAGTCGATGTGCAGCAGGGGGGCTGGGGGCGGCGAGGGGTAAAAGGCCGCGGCGGCCAGGTGGGCCAGAACCGTGGAGTCCTTGCCCCCGGAGAACAGGATCACCGGCCGCTCAGCCCCGGCGATCGCCTCGCGGAAAATGTGGATCGCCTCGGCTTCCAGCCGTGCCAGATGTGGCGGCAGGTCGATGGACGGGTGGGTCGGTGTGGTGGGGGGCGTCATGGGCGCGCCCTACTGTCCCTGACCGAGGCTGAACCCTGGTTGGCCATCAAAGGCGCAGAGGTTCTCCGTCTTGATGAATTCCAGGCCAGCCTCAGCCGCCCGCAGGGTAAGGGCGGCGATGTCCCGCAGGGGAATGGCCGAGCCGCCGTTCATGAAGCGGCACCGCCAGTGATCGACACAGAAGGTCTCCGGCAGGCCTTCAGGCCAGACCTTGACCCCCCGATTGGTGATCATGCGCAGTTCAAGGGGCCCCTGTTCCAGGGTCTTGAGCCGGGCGGCGAGGCTGTTCACGTCCCCTTGCCAGTCGATGAACAGGTCGACACCAATGGTGGTCTTCTCGGCCCGGGGTGCCGGAGCGTGGTTGGAGATCGGCGCAGGCGGCGTCCGCCGTGGCGCGGCAGGCTGTAGCTGCTGCGGGGATTGTCCCATGCGGGCAATGAGCTCGGTGGCAAAGGCCTGGGTGCCCAAGGCCCCGTGGTCCCGCACCATGTCCGGGGTGCCGACGCCATCCTCGATGGCGCTGAGCCAGGCATTGTGGATCCGCGCGGCGGCTTCACCTTGGCCCACATGGTTCAGCATCATCAGACCCGCCAGCAGCAGGCCTGAAGGATTGGCCACATCCTGACCGGCGATGTCCGGGGCTGAGCCATGCACCGCCTCGAACATGGCGCAGCGGGTGCCGATATTGGCCGACGGCGCCAGGCCCACCGAGCCCGCCACCTGGGCGGCGATGTCGCTGATGATGTCCCCGTAGAGGTTGGGTGTCAGGATGACATCAAAGGCCTCGGGGCTATCGGCGATCCGGGCGGCACCGATATCGATGATCATGTGATCCTGAAGGATCTCTGGATAGTCCTGGCCGACCTCCTCGAACACCCTGCGGAACAGACCATCGGTCAACTTCATGATGTTGTCCTTGGTCATGCAGGTGATCCTCCGCCGCCCCTGGCTGCGGGCATATTCGAAGGCGTAGCGGGCGATCCGCTCGCAGCCGGGCCGGCTGACCAGCTTCAGGCACTGGACCACATCCTGGGTCTGCTGATGCTCGATGCCGGCATAGAGGTCTTCTTCGTTCTCCCGGATGATCACCAGGTCCATGGCCGGATGCCGGGTGGCGACAAAGGGCGCATAGGCCGTGCAGGGCCGCACATTGGCGTAGAGGCCCAGGCTCTTGCGGATCGTGACATTCAGCGACTTCATGCCGCCGCCCTGGGGGGTGGCCACGGGGGCCTTGTAGAATACCCCGGTCCGCCGCAGGCTTGCCCAACCCTCGGGCGTAATGCCGGCGCTGTGGCCGTCCCGCCAGACCGTCTCCCCCAAGGGGATGAACTCAGGTGCCAGGCGTGCGCCACCGGCCTCAAGGATGCGCAGGCAGGCCGACATGATCTCCGGGCCGACGCCGTCGCCGTGGGCGACAGTGATAGGGGTCAGAGTTAGGTCCATGTCTGGGTCCTCAAGTTCGGCTTCAACTCAGCCGGGTTTAAGGGCTCGCGGAGGATATCCGTCGTTGATTGTCGCCATACCCGTGATGAGGCTTGGCAATCATCTGGGGCTGGCCACGGGAAAAACCCGCCGCCCCCCTGGACGGCACCTGCGGCAATCAGGTTCAGTAGGGTCAGGCTGGCGACTTCGACCTGAGCATGGGGCGTTGGCTAAATGGGGGGGACGATGGCGGACTGGTCCAACTGGTCGGGAAGCGTGCGCGCGGCGCCGGCCCAATTCGAACAGCCCAAGACCGTGGCAGAACTACAGGCGCTGGTGCGCGGTGCCGCCAAGGTCCGGGTGGTGGGGGCCGGGCACTCCTTCACCCCGCTGTGTGAGACCGATGGTCTGCTGCTGAACCTGTCGGAGCTGGAGGGCGAACTGGTGATCGCCCCGGACCGAAAGACCGTGACGGCACCTGCCGGCTGGAGCCTGAAGCGCCTGACCAAGGCCCTCTGGGATGAGGGCCTGTCCCTGGCCAATCAGGGGGACGTCAATCCCCAGTCCCTGGCTGGAGCGCTCGGCACGGGCACCCACGGCACTGGCCGTGATCTGGGGAGCCTGTCGACCATGGTCCGGGGCTTCAGCTCTGTGATGGCCGATGGTGCCCTGGTGGAGACCAGCCGAACCCAGGACCCCGATCTATTCGAGGCTCAGCGCCTGTCTCTGGGCCTGTTCGGCGTGGCCGTGGCCGCCACGATCGATGTGCTCCCCGCCTACAAGCTGGAGGAGCGGGTCGAAAAGAAGCCCATGGCCTGGGTCTATGAGAACTTCGACGATCTGGCCCAACGCCACCGCCATGCGGAATTCTTCGTCTTTCCCTATGCGGATGACGCCATCGTCAAGACCCTGCATCCCATCGAGGCTGAGGATACGCCCCGGGGCAAACCCAGCAACGAGGAGGATACCTTCCGCTTCTGCTGTGACATGACCAAGGCCTTCCCGTTCCTGGCCGGTCCGATCCAGCGCTTTGTCACCGGTGCCTCGGGCGACGTGCACAAGGTAGGACCGGCCTATCGCATCTTCCCCTCGACCCGGAACATCCGCTTTGAGGAAATGGAGTACGAACTGCCGAGGGCGGCTGGCCTGCCCGCCCTGCGCGAAGCCATCACCTGGATCCGCAAAACCCGGCGTCCTGTGGCCTTTCCCTTCGAGTTCCGTTGGGCGGCGGGGGACGACATCTGGATCAGCCCGTTCAACAAGGGGCCGGGCGCTTCGATCTCCATGCACCAGTACGCCAAGATGCCCTGGCGCGACCTGTTCAGCCAAGCTGAGCCGATCTTCCGCGCCCATGGTGGGCGGCCCCATTGGGGTAAGCGCCACTTCCTGAGCCGCGGGGAGGTCGATATCCTCTACCCCCAGGCTGAGCGGTTCCGCGAGGTGCGCCGACGGACTGATCCCACCGGCAAGTTCCTCAATACCCACCTCGCCGACCTGTTCAGCTGACGAGAACGCCGATGTCCGCTCTTTCCGACGACCGTCGCCTGCATGGCCATCTGATCGGTCAGCAGGGGTCTCGCCGCGCCCTCAACACCCCGGTTCTGGTCCTCGACCTGGACGCCCTGGAGCGAAACATCGCAGCGATGGCGCAACTTGCGGCCAAGGCTGGGGTGCGACTGCGGCCACACGCCAAGACCCATAAGAGCGTCGATGTTGCCCGCCGGCAGGTGGCGGCCGGCGCCTTTGGCCTGTGCTGCGCCAAGCTGGGGGAGGCCGAGGCCCTGGCGGCAGGCGACATCGCCAATCTGCACATCACCTCGCCGGTGGTCTCAGCCCCAGCCATCGCCCGCCTGATGGCCCTGAATGCCCGCAGCCCCGGTCTGTCGGTGGTCGCCGACCATCCCGGCAACGTAGCGGCCCTGGCCGCTGCGGCGTCGCCAGATTGTCCGCTCGGGGTCTTCGTAGATATCGACCCGGGTATCCGCCGCACCGGGGTCGCCTCTGACGCCGCCGCCGTGGACCTCGCCCGCCAGATCGATGCCGCCCCGGGGCTGACCTATAAGGGGGTGCAGAAGTACTGCGGCCGTGAGCAGCACATCGAGTCCTACGCCGAACGCAAGGCTGCCATTGTCGCCCAGACCGAAGCCCTGGCGGCCACCCTTGCGGCGCTGACGGCGGCGGGCCTGCCGCCCCCCGTGGTCACCGGCAGCGGCACGGGCACCCATCGCATCGATCAGGAGCTCGGCGTGTTCACCGAATGGCAGGTGGGCTCCTATGTGTTCATGGATGACCAGTATTCAGCCTGCGCCCTGACCGAGGACGGCGTCTCGCCCTACGAGCGCAGCCTGTTCGTGGACGCCCGGGTCGTCAGCGCCAACAGCCCGATGCTGGTGACGGTGGATGCGGGCTTCAAGGCTTTCTCCACTGACGCTGCCCCGCCCCAGGTGGTGGCCGGGGCGCCTGAGGGCGCGCGTTTCGCCTTCATGGGCGATGAGCATGGGGCGGTGATCGCGCCGGGGATCTCCGAAGGGTTGAGCCTCGCCGACCTGGTGACTCTGGCGGTGCCGCACTGCGATCCCACGGTGAACCTCTATGACAGCTACCACGTGGTCCGGGCCGACACCCTGGCCGACATCTGGCCCGTCAGCGCCCGGGGCCGCAGCCGCTAGGTCCGAAACGCCACCAGGAGACGCCCCATGAGGTTCGAGGACTATCGCCGCCACGATATGACCGCCCTGGCCGGGCTCGTCGCCCGGCGGGAGGTTTCGGCCGCTGAGTTGCTGGAGACGGCCCTGGCGCGGACGGCGGCGGTCAATCCGCAGATCAATGCCATCACCCAGGACCTTTCTGACTTCGCCCGCGGCGAGCTGACCCGCGCGACCGAAGGGCCGTTCGCTGGCGTTCCGTTCCTGCTCAAGGACCTGGGTGCCCAGCTGGCCGGCACGGTGACCACCGGTGGGTCGCGGGCTTTCAAGGACGCCCGCGCCGAGGCCGACAGCGCCATCGTGGCGGCCTATCGCCGGGCGGGCCTGGTGATCTTCGGCAAGACCAATACGCCGGAGTTCGGCCTGGCGCCGGTTACAGAGCCCGCGCTGTTCGGCGCCAGCCGTAATCCCTGGAACCTGGACCATACGCCGGGGGGCTCGTCCGGCGGGGCTTCGGCGGCGGTGGCGGCGGGGATTGTGCCTGGTGCCCACGCCAGCGATGGCGGCGGCTCTATTCGCGTTCCAGCGGCGGCCTGCGGCCTGTTCGGCCTGAAGCCGTCGCGGGGACGGGTGTCCTTCGCCCCGGCAGGGGAGGGGTGGGCCGGCGCCTCCATGCAACATGCGCTCACCCGCTCGGTGCGCGACAGCGCCGCCCTGCTGGACGTGGTCTGTCAGCCCCAGGTGGGCGATCCCTACTTCCTGGCGCCGCCAGAGCGGCCTTTCGCCCAGGAGGTCGGCCGCGATCCCGGTAAGTTGCGCATCGCCTTCACCACCGCCTCCCTCGCCAGTCCTGAACTGGACCCCGAGTGCGCCGAGGCCGTCCGCGACGCCGCCCGCCTCTGCGAGCGTCTCGGTCATCAGGTGGAGGAGGCCAGCCTGCCCGGTGATCGCGCGGCCCTTTCGCAAGCCGCCGGGGTGATCATCGCCGCCAGCGTCGCCGCCGCCCTGGACGCTGAGGCCGAGCGGCGCGGCCGGCCCATCGGCGAGGATGAGGTCGAGTTCACCACCTGGATGAGCTACCGCCGCGGCCGCGAGCTGTCGGCCCCGCAATACGTCCAGGCGGTCGCGGTCGTCCACGCCTTTGGTCGGGCAGTGGCCGGCCTGTTCGCCGACTATGACATCCTGCTTCTGTCCACCACCGGCCGGCCGCCCCCGCCGGTGGGCTGGCTGACCGAGGACCTCAGCCAGTACGCCCGCCGTCTGTTCTCGTTCATGAGCAACACCCAGGCCTTCAACAACACCGGACAGCCGGCCATGAGCGTGCCCCTGGCCTGGAGCCAAGAGGGCCTGCCCATCGGCCTGCAGTTCGTCGCCCCCATGGGCGAGGAGGCGAGGCTGTTGCGTCTGGCGAGCCAGCTGGAACAGGCGCAGCCGTGGTTTGACCGTTTAGCCCCGCTCTGACCCCATGACGTCGGGAGAATTGGCGCGTATCGTGTCGAAATGACTCGACCGCACATCCTCTACGGCCTGCCGCACTCGCTCTATACCGGCACGGCGCGGGCTTATCTGCGCAAGTCCGGCGTCGCCTTTGTCGAGCGGTCCGCCCGCGAGCCGGAGTTCCGCCAGCAGGTTATGCCGGCCATCGGCCGCTCGATCATCCCGGTGCTGGTCACGCCTGAGGGCCAGATCGTCCAGGATAGCGTCGACATCATCGACCATGTCGAGGCGGCCGGCACGGCGCTGAGCGCCTATCCTGACCGCCCGCGCCACCTGTTCCTGGCGCACCTGTTCCAGCTGTTCGGCTCCCAGGGACTGCTGCGCGCAGCTATGCATTACCGGTGGAGCTACTACGACGTCCAAGGCGCGTTTCTGGATCATGCCTTCGGCGTATCGGGCGCCGAGGACGATCCCAGCCGTGGCGCCATGCGCAAGATGCAGAGCTACTTGCCGGGCCTGGGCGTGCGGCCCGACACCATCCCGTTGATCGAGCAGGGCTATCATGACCTGCTGGCCGCCCTGGAAGCCCACCTGTCGGTCCATCCCTATCTGCTGGGCGGCCGGCCCAGTATCGGGGACTACGGCCTGTTCGGGCCGCTGTTCGCCCATCTGGGTCGGGACCCCGTACCGGCCGACATCATGAAGCGCCAGGCACCGGCGACCTTCCGTTGGATTGAGCGTCTGCATGCGCCGGACCTGGACATTCTCGACCTGCCGGCAGCAGACGGCTGGCTGCCAGCCGATGAAGTTCCCACGAGCCTGGAAGCGATCGTGGCGGAAATGGGGGCCGAGATGGGCGCGGAACTGGCCGCCAAGCTCGCCTGGCTAGAGGACCATTACCTGCGCCTGGCCCCGGCCGATGGCGATCCGGTCAGTCCCAAGCCGCACCAGCGGACGCTCGGCGTGACCCCCAGCCGTTATCGTGGGGTTCCCGACGAGGTCGGGGTGCAGCCCTATCTGCTCTACATGGTCCAGAGGACGGAAACCGCCCTTGGCTCGCTGGCCGGCGCAGATCGGATCTGGGCCGACGACCTGCTGACCCGCTCAGGGCTGGGATGTCTCGGCCAAGCCCGGCAGGCCCGGGTGGACCGGCGCAATCACATCGAGGTCTGGGCGCGGCCCTGACTGCCAGGTCCTAGCGGCCCATCCAGGGCTTGGACTTGGATGACGATTGATGGGCGGCGGCCTGTTCGCGCTGGAAGCGCCCGCCCCGGGGCGGTTTCGGCTTGGCGTCCAGGGCGGCCTTCTTCAACCGCAAAGCGCGCTGGATCGAGGTTTCGCCTGCAGGGCCGTCATCGGCGGGGGAGTCGCTCATTTTTTCGGTCCAGCATTGAGGTCAGGACGGGCGGCGAGGAAGGCAGCCTTTTCGGCAGGCGTGAGCACCTTGCCGGGTTTCTGGCGCGAGACCCGAGGTTTGGGCGGGGCATAGACCTCAGGCGGCGGGGCCGGGGCTTTCAGGTCAGACAGTCTCTTGGGCGGCGGCTTCATCGGTCAACAGGGCGTGACGGACCCCCGACTCCAGGGCCACCCCACCTATGACACATCAGCGCCCTGGCGTCCGCCTGCGCATGTTCAGCAGGTAGGCCGCGATGACCCCTGTGGCCACCAGACCGATCAGCAGGGTGGAGATGGCGTTGATCTCCGGGCTGACGCCTAAGCGCACGGCGCTGTAGATGCGGATCGGCAGGGTGGTGGCGCCAGGGCCTGAGGTGAAGCTGGCGATGACCAGGTCGTCCAGGGAGAGCGTAAAGGCCAGCATCCAAGCGGCTGCCACGGCCGGTGCGATATTGGGCAGGGTCACCAGGGTAAACGCTTTCCAGGGTGGTGCGCCCAAATCCCGGGCGGCCTCCTCCAGGGCTTCGTCAAAGGACACCAGCCGGGCCTGCACCACCACGGTGGCGTAGCAGAGGGTGAGCGTGGTGTGGGCGATCATCACCGTCCAGAAGCCCCTGGCCACCCCCACCGACACGAACAGCAGCAACAGCGACAACCCTAAGATCACCTCGGGCATGACGAGCGGCGCATAGGTCATGCTGGAGAACAGGGTGCGCCCCCGGAAGCGGCCGGCCCGCACAAGGCCCAGCGCCGCCAGGGTCCCCAGGATGGTGGCGAGCGTCGCCGAGACAAACGCCACCCGCAGGGTCACCCAGGCGGCCGCCAACAGCTGCTCATTCTGAAAGAGGCTTGTGTACCAGCGGGTGGAAAAGCCCCCCCAGACGGTGACCAGCCGGCTCTCATTGAACGAATAGATCACCAGCAGGACGATGGGCAGATAGAGGAAGCCCATGCCAAGCACGATGGCGGCGATGTTGAAGGCGCTGGGACCCCGCCGCATCAGCGCTGCTCCATCATCTTGGTCTGCTGGCGCTGGAACAGCAGGATGGGGATGACGAGGGTCGCTAGCAGCACGATGGCTACCGCGCTGGCGGCCGGCCAGTCGCGGTTGGAGAAGAACTCCGTCCAGATGGTCTTGCCGAGCATCAGAGTTCCCGAGCCCCCCAGCAGGTCAGGGATCACGAACTCCCCGACCATGGGGATGAAGCAGAGCAGGGCCCCAGCCGCCACACCGGGCAGGGACAGGGGGAAGGTCACCCGCCAGAAGGTCTGGAACGGTGTGCAGCCGAGATCGGCGGCGGCTTCCAGCAGACCGGCCTCCTGCCGCTCCAGCACCGCATAGAGCGGCAGGACCATGAAGGGCAGATAGGCGTAGACGAGGCCGATATAGACCGCCGTATCGGTGTTCAGGATGTCCACCGGGGGCAGGCCGATCTGTTCCAGGGCCATGTTCAGCAGGCCGGCGGGCTTCAGGATGGCGATCCAGGCATAGACCCGGATCAGGAAGCTGGTCCAGAAAGGCAGGATCACCGCCATCAAGAGCGCCTGGCGCACGGTCGGCCGGCACTTGGCCATGCCATAGGCGAGCGGATAGCCCACCAGCAGCAGGATGAAGGTGGCTATGGCGGCGAACTTCAGGCTGGAGAGATAGGCCGCCAGATAGAGGCCATCCTGCCCCATCCGGGCATAGGCCTCGAAATCCAGCGCCCGGACAAAGGCGATCAGGCCCGGCAGTCCGTCCGACCAGTCCAGCTGCGGGGCATAGGGCGGGATGGCCAAGACAACGTCCGACAGGGACAGCTTGGCCACCAGCAGGAATGGAATGAGGAAAAAGACGGCCAGCCACAGGAAGGGGGCCAAGGCGGCGCGGGCCTCTGAGCTGGGCTGACCCCTGGGGCGTCCCAGGCCCTTCCAGGGGCGACGCGGGCGCGGCGCGCCCGTCACGCTCATCGGGTCAGAACCACGGCGGAGTCAGGCGCAAAGGTTAGCCAGACCTTGTCGTCCCAGTCGACGGGGCGGTCCACCACCCGGGCGGCATTGGCCCGGGCCGCCCGGATGGTCCGTCCGCCGGGCAGCTCCACCAGATAGGTGGTCCAGTCCCCCAGATAGCCGATGTCGGCCACAGTCCCCTCGAGGCGATTTGGCCCCGACGGCGGGGGATCGAGGTGCACGCGCATCTTCTCCGGGCGCACCGCCAGCCAGGCGGTGGAACCCAGGGCGATCTCGTCGTCCTCAATGGCCTCCAGGCCGTCGGGCGCTTCGGGGCTCACAAGACGGATGATGTCCCCGTCGTCCTCGGTGACCTTGGCCTCGAACAGGTTCACATCGCCAATGAAGTCGGCCACGTAGCGGGAATTGGGTGCCTCATAGACCTCCGCCGGGCGGCCAATCTGGGCCAGCTGGCCGGCCCGCATGACCGCGATCCGGTCGGCGGTGATCATCGCCTCCTCCTGGTCGTGGGTGACGATCAGGAAGGTCATGCCTAAGCGCTGCTGCAGGGCCATCAGCTCGAACTGGGTCTCTTCCCTCAGCTTACGGTCCAGGGCGCCGAGCGGCTCGTCCAGCAGCAGCATGCGCGGCTTAGGCGCGATGGCCCGGGCCAGAGCCACCCGCTGCTTTTGTCCCCCCGACAGCTGGTCAGGCTTGCGGTGGGCCAGGCCCTCCAGCCGCACCAGGGCCAGCATCTCATCCACCCGCGCGGCGATCTCGTCCTTGGGCTTCTTCTGCTGGCGAAGGCCAAAGGCGATGTTCTGAGCTACGGTCAGGTGCGGGAAGAGGGCATAGGACTGGAACATCATGTTCACTGGCCGCAGGTGCGGCGGCCGGCCAGCCAGATCCTCGCCCCCCAGGGTAATGCGACCCAGGTCAGGCGTCTCGAAGCCGGCCAGCATCCGCATCAGGGTCGACTTGCCACAGCCCGACGGGCCGAGCAGGGCGAAGAACTCCCCCTCATAGATATCCAGCGATACCGCATCGACGGCGGTCTCGCTGCCGAACCGCTTGGTCACCTGGTCGAAACGGACCAGGGGCTTGGCCGAGGGGTCGGCCCAGGGTGCGAAACTCGAGCGCACCGCGCCGATGTTCAGTCTCGGCTTGCCGTTCACCCCGAGGTGATCCTTGCGGCCCTGGTCAAGGTCCAAGGAGTCATTGGCCCGTCTGGACGCGGGTCCAGAGCCGGTTCACCTCGCGGACCAGCTCCTGGCCCTTGGCGGTGGTGACGAACAGGCGCGCCATCACCTCGTCGCTGGGATAGATGCGCGGGTCATCGCGAACCTCAGGATCCACCAGGGCGGTCGCCGGTTCATTGGCGTTGGCATAGGCGGTGTAGTTGGACGCCGTGGCGATCACGTCGGGGCGCAGCATGAAGTCCAGGAAGGCGTAGGCCGCATCCGGATTGGGCGCGTCCACCGGAATGGCGAACACGTCAAACCAGACTTGGCTGCCTTCGTTGGGGATCACATAGTCCACCTCGACGCCCGCACCGGCCTCTGATGCCCGGGCCGCAGCCTGGAAGATGTCGCCGGAATAGCCGATGGCGACGCAGATATCCCCATTGGCCAGGCCGTTGATGTACTCTGAGGAGTGGAACTTGCGTACCGACGGGCGCACGGCCATCAGCATCTCGGTGGCGGCCTCATAGTCCGCCACGGTGGTGGAGTTGGGGTCCTTGTCCAGATAGTTCAGCGCCACGGCGTACATGTCTTCCGAGGCGTCCAGGAAGTGGACCCCGCAGTCGGCCAGCTTGGCGATGTTCTCAGGCTTGAACAGCACGTCCCACGAATCGATGGTCACGCCAGGCAGGCGTTCGGCCACCTTCTGCGGATTGAAGCCGATGCCGACGGTGCCCCACATATAGGGAATGGTGTAGCGGCCGCCCGGATCGAAGGGTTCCATATAGGCCATGATCTTCGGCGACAGATTGCCAATGTTGGTGAGCTTGGAGCGGTCCAGCTCGGCGATCGCGCCAGCCTGGATATAGCGCGGAATGTTGTGGTTTGAGGGCGTGACCACGTCGTAGCCAATGCCCCCTTGGAGCATCTTGGTTTCGAGCACCTCGTTGGAATCAAAGGTGTCGTAGACCACCTTCAGCCCGGTATCGCTGGTGAAGGCCTCCAGAAGCTGGGGGTCGATATAGTCGGACCAGTTGTAGATCCGCACCGTGTCATTGGCGCTCTGGCCCTGACCGCAGGCGCTAAGGCCCAGCAAGGCCGCCACGCTGGCCGCAGCCAGTCCCGTCTTCAAACCCCAAGCCTGCATCCTGCTCTCCTGAAGCATCCCTGATCTGCTTATAAGGCCGATGGCGCAGGGGTTAAGACCCCAATCGTCGTGGGACCCACCGGAAGCGATCTTTGCAGCTCGGCTTGGCACCTTGCGCGGCCCGATGGCCTTCGTCGTCCCGGCGCCATATAAGCCCGCCCTCATTACCCTGAAGAGCCACGAGCGCGCAGACCCATGTCCCGCATCCTGATCACCTCGGCCTTGCCCTACATCAACGGGATCAAGCACCTGGGGAATCTGGCTGGGTCTATGCTGCCTGGAGATGTCTGGGCCAGGTTCAAGCGCGCCCAGGGCCACGAGGTGCTCTATGTCTGCGCTACCGACGAGCATGGCACCCCGGCCGAGCTGGCGGCGGCCGCCGCCGGTCAGGACGTGCGCACCTATTGTGATGAGCAGCACGAGATTCAAAAGCAGGCTGGCGCGGCCTTCCATCTGTCCTTTGACTTTTTCGGCCGTAGCTCCAGCGCCGCCAACCGGGGTCTGACCCAGCATCTGGCCCACGCCCTGGAGGCGCAGGGCCTGGTCGAGGAACGCCTGGACCGGATGATCTACTCGATCGATGACGCCCGCTTCCTGCCGGACCGCTATGTGGAAGGCGTGTGCCCCCATTGCGCCTATCCCAAGGCCCGTGGGGACCAGTGCGACAGCTGCGGGCGGCTGCTGGACCCTACCGACCTGATCGAACCCTATTCGACGGTGTCGGGCAGCCGGAACCTGGAGGTCCGCGACACCCGCCACCTCTATCTGCTGCAGACCAAGCTTGCCGACACGATCCGCGCCTGGATCGACGAGAGGTCACCCTCGTGGCAGCCCCTGGCGCGGTCCATCGCTTACAAGCACCTGGACGAAGGTCTTATCGATCGGGGCATCACCCGGGATCTGCAGTGGGGCGTGCCGGTGGTCGGGCCTGACGGCGCCTCCCGTCCTGGCCTGGAGGGCAAGGTCTTCTATGTCTGGTTTGACGCCCCGATCGAATACATTGGTGCGACAGCCGAATGGGCCGAGGCCACAGGCGGCGACTGGCGGTCCTGGTGGCGGCTGGACGAGGGAGCGCAGGACGTCCGCTATGTCCAGTTCATGGGCAAGGACAATGTCGCCTTCCATACCGTCAGCTTCCCTGGAACCCTGCTGGGCTCCGGCGAGCCCTGGAAGACCGTAGACCAGCTCAAGGCCTTTAACTGGCTCAACTGGTACGGCGACAAGTTCTCCACCAGCATGGGGCGTGGGGTGTTCATGGATCAGGCCCTGGAGCTGCTGCCGGCCGACTACTGGCGCTGGCACCTGACGGCCTATGGCCCAGAGCACTCCGATGCGGCCTTCACCTGGGAGCAGTTCCAGTCGACGACCAATAAGGATCTGGCCGACGTGCTGGGCAATTTCGTCAACCGGATCGTCAAGTTCACAGAGTCCAAATTCGACGGTGTCGTCCCAGAAGGCGGCGTGGCGGGACCTCGGGAAGAAAAGCTCGCCGCCGATGTGAAGGCGGGCCTTGCGACCCTGACGGCCGAGTTCGAGGCCATGGAGTTCCGCAAGGCCGCCCAGGCCGCCCGAGCGCTGTGGGTCCTGGGGAACGAATATCTTCAGGAGGCCGCCCCCTGGACGGCCCTGAAGACCGACCGGGATCAGGCGGCGATGTCCGTGCGGACGGGTCTCAGCCTTGTGGCGCTGTTTGCCCGGGTGACGGCACCGTTCATGCCGGAAGCCGCGGGTCGGATTGCCGCCACCGTGGGGGCCACTGAGCTGTCCTGGCCTGGGGCCGATGAGGACCTCCTGACGGCTGTGGTGCCTGGCCAGGCCGTGGCCTCGGCTGAAGTCCTCTTCCGCAAGATCGAGGATGCTCAGGTCGAGGAATGGCGTGAGCGGTTTGGCGGTTCTGAGGCGGCCTAGGGCCGTTCAGCCAACCAGTTGATCGCGCCTCTTGCGGCGGCGACGCCGGTGGCGAAGCTGGCCTGCAAAAGGTAGCCGCCGGTAGGGGCCTCCCAGTCGAGCATTTCACCGGCGGCGAAAACCCCAGGCCGCGCCTGCAGCATCAGCCGCGCGTCCAGTCCTTCGAACTTCAGTCCGCCGGCGCTGGAAATGGCCCGCTCCAGCCCCATCAGGCCTGTCAGGCGAACAGGCACGGCCTTGATCGCTTCGGCCAGGCCCACCGGGCTGCGGGGCAGGTCGGCGCCGAAGGCCTCGCGCAGCAGGGCGATCTCTACAGGCGAGAGTTTCAGCATCTTGCGCAGGCGGTTGGACAGGCTGTCGCCTGACCGGCCGCCGATCAGCCGTGAGGCCAGGTCGCCCCGGCGCATGTCCGGGCGCAGGTCGATGTGCAGGCGGGCGGGCTCAGGTCCGGCCAGGGCGCTACGGATGGCTGGAGTCAGGGCATAGATCCCGCCCCCTTCAAGGCCATAGGCGGTCACCAGGGCCTCGCCGCGCAGGGTGGTTTCGCCAATGGTCAGGGCCACGGCCTTGAGCGGGGCACCGGCGAAACGGACGGCAAAATCGGCGCTCCAGGCCGCCTTGGCCCCCACATTGGCCGGGGCGAAGGCTGCCAGGGGCACCCCTTCGGCGGCGAGAGTTTTAGCCCAGGCGCCATTGGCCCCGAGCCTTGGCCAGCTCGCCCCGCCTACGGCCAGGACCGTGGCGGAGGGATGGGCGACGACTTCGCCATCCGGTGTGGCGAAGGTCAGGCCGCCGTCCGGCGCCCAACCGGTCCAGTCGTGGCGCGTATGAAACTGCACGCCGGCCTCGCCCAGCCGGCCGATCCAGGCTCGCAGCAGGGGCGAGGCCTTCAGGCTCCGGGGAAAGATCCGACCGCTGGAGCCCACGAAGGTCTCCTGGCCCAGGGCCGTGGCCCAGGCCTGCAGATCCTCCGGCGTGAAGGCCTCGATCAGAGGGTCGAGGGCGGCAGTTGCAGCACCATAGCGGGTCTTGAATGCTGCCAGGGATTCGGAATGGGTGAGATTGAGCCCGCCGCGGCCAGCCATCAGGAAGCGTCGCCCAAGGCTCGGCATCCGCTCATAGACCGCCACGGACAGGCCTGCCGCCGCCAGGGTCTCGGCGGCCATCAGCCCAGCTGGTCCCCCGCCGATGACGGCGACGGCCAGCGTCTTGGGGTCGCTCATGTCTAGAACCAGTTCAGATCTGCGCGGGTCCCGCCCACCTCGACGCCCCTCAGGCGTCCACGTCCGTCCCGGCCAATCGAGACGATGGCGAAGGCCGGTGGCGCGCCGGCCTGTCCCTGGTCCCGGAGAGAGTCCTCCAGGGCTTCAGCCTGCGCCTGATCGGCATAGAAGCGGTCGATACCGATGTCGAGGGTGACGATGGTCTGTCGCGTCTCGGCCACAGGAT
Organism: Phenylobacterium sp.; assembly: GCF_022402485.1. Lineage (GTDB taxonomy): Bacteria > Pseudomonadota > Alphaproteobacteria > Caulobacterales > Caulobacteraceae > Phenylobacterium. Next base: position 204,620 of record NZ_JAKRSA010000018.1, read on the forward strand.
TGGGGGCAGTCTCTGCGGCGGCATCTGGCGGCGGCGGTCCAGGCGGGGTGATATCCTGCCGGCAGTGTGCTTCGCCCCGGACCACTACTGGACCAAGTTTCAAGGCATCTGCCCGGCTTGCGCCGCCTCCCGTTACCAGGTGAGCGCCGTCGGGGCCCGGGGTGAGGGCGACCCAGCTCTCATCACCACTGTAGTGGGCCTCTAGGTCTGGAGGGCATTCCGCGCCGTCTGGCAGGCGTTGAACCATCTGCAGGGCGGCATAGTGGCCGCTCAACAGGCTGCGGGGATCGAAGGCCTCCATGGCCAGACGGACCTCCTGGCCGCTGGCCCGGGCCGCGTTTTCACGGACCAGCAGGGCGATAAGGGCAAGCACGAGCAGAACCGCCACGGCACCGATGCGAAGGGCCAGGGCTCTGGGGCTGGCGAAGGGTCTCATGGGCCAACCCTCCGACGACGCAAGAGGGTGCCGGTGACCAAGGCCAGGACCGCGCAGCTGGCGAAGACCCCTGCGGCGGTCATCAGGCCCAGGCCCAGATCCATCAGTATGGCGCTGACCGCGGCGATGATGGACAGAACGCCTGCGGCGGTGACCGCGCCCGTGCGATCATGCAGGCCCAGGGCGATGACGGCACCGGAGACCACCAGCCAGGCCAGGCGATGGCCCACGCCGAAGCTCTCGCTCGACAGGCCGGCGGCGGCGAAGGCCACCAGGGCACCGACCGCCATCCAGGCATAGATGACGCCGGCCGGTCGGACCGCCTTTTCGTTCGCCCACCGGCTGGCGCCGGCCGCCAGGGCAAAGGCGGCGGCCAGGGCGAGATAGCCCACCGGTAGAATGTCTGAGGTGGCAAACAGCCACCCCACCACAAGGGCTGGTCCAGCCAGATGGGCGAGACTGCGGCTGCGCCAAGCCAGGGCCAGTCCGACCCCGGCTGGTGCCGCCACTGCAAGCCAGCGCAGGTCGAGGCCTAGCAGACCCGCAGGCCCGGCGAAATCTCCGAGGGCGATCAGGGCCAGGGCGACAATGGCCGCCGCATTGGCCCGACCGGCCAAGGCTAACAGCGCCGCCGCCAAGCCAGCGCCCCGCAGTGCGGCTTGGGGATCTCCGGTCAGGTCAAAGATCTGGCCTGTCAGTCCGATGGCTGCGGCATAGATCAGCGCCGCGACGCCCAGCAGAACATCCCGGGTCAGGGGACGGGTCTTCAGGGCCGCCCAGCCTGCGCCTGCGCAGACCCCGGCGAACAGGGTGAGGATCAGGGCGAACCGCGCCAGACGGGGAATGGCGTCCCAGTTGGCCGCCACGAAGGCGATGGCCGCCAGTCCGGCCAGGATAGTACCCATCACCGCCAGGGCGACGCCGGCGTCGATCCGTCGGGCGTCGGCCACGCTGTCGAGGATCGGCTGGCGCGAGTCAGGGGCCACCAGACCCTGAGCGATCCAGCGATCGAGGTCTTCACTGAGCCGCGCCTTATAGGCCGCCATCCTCGGGCTTCCTCAATCAGCTGGGCTGGAGGCGGAGCGCCTCGGCCGTTCACCCAGGTTTAGTGCAGGCGGTGCTCGGCCGCCTCGTCCGGCGAGATGTCCAGGAAGCCCGGCATGACCGTATTGTATGATGCGGTCCAGTCGAGCTTCACCACGGCGTTACGGTGGCCTTCCCAGACCATGGAGAGGGCGACGTAAAGCACCACGATGAGACCGATATAGCCGATCCAGCGGTATTTGTGCAGCAGGCTGGCGATGTAGGTGGCGGCCACCCCCATCAGGGCGATGGACAGGATCAGGCCAAAGACCAGGATGCCCGGATGCTCCCGGGCCGCGCCGGCCACGGCCAGCACATTATCCAGGGACATGGACAGATCGGCGATCAGGATCTGGATAAAAGCGGCGCGGAAGCTCTTGACCGGTCGGGCGCGGGGTTCAGTGGTCGGGTCGCCGTCCAGCACGGCCTCTGCGTCGGCCTCATCGCCGATCGCCTGATCGCGCAGCTCCTTCCACATCTTCCAGCAGACCCACATCAGCAGCAGGCCACCGGCGAAGAGCAGGCCGATGATACCGAGGAGCTGGGTGGTGATCAGCGCGAAGCCGATCCGCATGACGACGGCGGCGATCAGGCCATAAAGGATGGCCTTCTTGCGCTGCTCGGCGGGCAAGGCGCCGGCGGCGAGGCCCACAGCCACGGCATTGTCGCCGGCCAGGACAAGATCGATCAGGAGGACCTGAAAGAGGGCGGAGAGGGCAGGGCCGTGTTCGGCGAGCAAGGACTCAAACATGCTCACTGATTGCGCCGCGTTATCGCTCTCCGCAACGCTAAATCATCAAGCTCGCCAAAACAGTGGACGGCCCAGGTCAGGCCGGCTCGTGCTCAGGCTTGGCAGCTTCTGCTTCATCGGCCTTGTCGGCCTGGTGATGGGCAAATGCCGTAGCCGCGACCGCACCTGCTGCGGCGGCCGCCAGGGGCGCGGCGAAGCCAGAGCTCGGGGCCGGCTCGGGTTCGCTGCCGAACGCCGAGGTGCCGGAGCCGTAGCCGAAGGTCTGGAACCGGCGACGGCGCTGGGCCTCCCGACGTTTGGCCGCGGCGTTACGCGAGATCGCCGCCAGGATCAGCACCCCTGCCAGCACCGCCAGGGCCAGCAGAATGGTGCGGGTGGACACACCTTGGTTCTCCACGGCGGCACCGGCGTCGGCCGCCGCGGTATTGGCCACATCGGCCGCCTCGCCAGCCAGGTCACCAGCCTTCTGAGCGGCGGCCTCGGCGTCGGGCACCTTAACCTCCCTGTCCCAGAACTTGAGGGGCGCGAGGAAGCTGAACAGTCCGCCGGCCTTGGGGGCGTCGGCCGAACCGGCGGGTGCGGCAGGTGCGGTTGCCGCAGGCGCTGGGGCCGTCGGTGCGGTCCCGGGCTTCATTGTCGGCTCGGGCAGGGGCTTGGCCACCGGCGCCGCAGCGGCTGGGGGTGCGGCCACTGGGGCCGGCCTGGACGGCGCGATCGGCGCAGCAGCCACCGGGGCCGGGGCGCGGACGGGAGCCTGAGCCCTGACCGGCGCTTGGGCCCGCACCGGGGCCGGGGCCACCCGGGCATCGGAGCTGTAGACGCGGCGGGGCGCGGCTTGGGCGGTGCGCACCGGGCGCTCCCCATAGACCCGCAGGCGCTCGGCGCGCGTCATGTCTTCGGGATTGGCGATGGGCCGCATGGTGGTCACCAGCATCCCGTCGGCCCTGCGGAAGGTCACCACGCCTTCATGCCGGGGTGCAGCCCCGGGAAGGGGCTGGCCCTGGTAGACATCCACGGGCGGTCCGCCCATCAGGCCGCTGCCGTGGGTCGTTGAGCCGGGGGCCTCTCCCAACAGGTCAGGTGGGGGGGGTGCCTCTGAATAGTGGTCGCGGCCATGGGCGGTGGGAGCCGACGGCGCGCTACAGCCTGCCAGCGCCAGCAGGCTCACGCCTGCGACAAGGCCCAGCGCCTGATTGCCAAGGATCTTTTGCAAGGTCCTGATCGCCATGGGACGTCCCCCGTACCCGTGTTGATGCCAGCGCCAGCGACGCCGTCGGAAGGTTAATCAACAAATCACGACGCGGCGGTGAAATCAAAGCCGTGAATCGATTGAGGGGAACCGGCTTCCCCTCAGGGGCGAGGCCTTGAGGCCTCATAAAGTGCGATGGCACCCGCCGCTGAGACGTTCAGGCTCTCAAATCCACCTGGCATGGGGATCTTCGCCAGGACATCACAATGCTCGGCCACCAGACGCCGAAGACCCGCGCCTTCCGATCCCATAACCAGCACCGTCGGCGAGCCGTCCATGGCCCTGTCGAGGGACTGCTCGGCTTCACCGTCCAGGCCCACAGCCCGCCAGCCCATGTCGGCCAGCTGGTCGAGGGCACGGGATAGATTGACCACCCGGGCCACGGGAATCTTGTCCACGGCCCCCACGGCGGCCTTAGCCAGCGCACCCGTGAGCTGTGGGGCGTTGCGGTCCTGAAGGATCACCCCTGTGCAACCGAACGCTGCTGCTGAGCGGAGCAGGGCCCCCACATTTTGCGGATCGGTGACCTGATCAAGCATCAGCAGAACTGCACCCTTCGCGGGGACGAAGGATTCCAGCTCCACCGAGGGCAACTCGCCTGGACGCAGGGCCACACCCTGATGCACGGCACCGGGCAACAGATTGGCCAGCCGCTGCGAATCGACGGTTTCGATAACCAGACCGGGAAAGCGCCTGGCGAGGTCTGCGGCCCGCTCGGCGGTGGCGAGGATTCGTTGCGGGGGCTCCCGGTCCTTGTTCTCCAGGGCTGCCAGCACGGCGTGCCAGCCCCAGAACCAGGCTGCGGAAGGGCCCTCAGGCCTTGTGACAGAAGGGGTTTCTCGCCCGCTTCCACGCTTGTTTCGGGGCGCGTTGCGTTCCCGGATCGACGACACTATAAGACGCGCTCCATTTTGAGGCCGGGACAGGTCTCCGCCCGTTCCGGCGTGTTGGCGATGCTTCTAGCAGAGGCCGCAATCCGGGGCGGAGGTAATTTGTTCAGGGCTCAGGACGGTTCCGAGCGCGCGGGGGAATGTCCCGAGTGGCAAAGGGGGCGGACTGTAAATCCGCTGGCGTCAGCCTTCGTAGGTTCGAGTCCTACTTCCCCCACCACGCCTCGGTTCGAACAGGAGTATTGCGGCGTCCCCGCTGCCTTCGGCGCGGGTATAGCACAATGGTAGTGCAGCAGCCTTCCAAGCTGAGGATGCGGGTTCGATTCCCGCTACCCGCTCCAATACACCGCCCTTCACCACCCCGCCCCCGGGCGCATCGCCGGCAGGACCCTGATGGCCAAAGAGAAATTCCAACGCACTAAGCCGCATTGCAACATCGGCACGATTG
>NZ_JAKRSA010000019.1 GCF_022402485.1 Phenylobacterium sp.
CGCTGATCAGGCCCTTGATCTCCTTGGCCGCATCGGCGGAACGCTGGGCCAGCGCGCGAACTTCGGAGGCGACCACGGCAAACCCGCGGCCAGCATCCCCGGCCCGGGCGGCTTCGACCCCGGCATTGAGGGCCAGCAGATTGGTCTGGAAGGCGATTTCGTCGATCACGCCAATAATCTGGGTGATCTGCTCGGAGGACTTTTCGATCTCGCTCATGGCCTGGACGGCGTCGCCCACCACCTGGCCGGCCTTCTGGGCATCCAGCCGCGAGCGGGCGACCACGGCGGAGGCCTCCCGGGCCCCTTCGGCAGACGTCCGCACCGTGGCGGTGACCTCGTCCAGGGCCGCGGCGGTCTCTTCCAGGCCCGCGGCCTGCTGCTCGGTGCGCCGCGACAGGTTATCGGCGGCCTGACTGATCTCGCCGGCCCCGCCGCGCATATTGATCGCCGCCTGGGCAATGACCCCAAGAGCGTCCTGCAGGCGCTCAGCGGCCATGTTGAAGTCCCGGCGCAGGGCCTCGTACTGGGGGGTGAAGGCCGTGTTGATGCGGTAGGTCAGGACCCCGTGGGCCAGCTTGTCGAGGCCGGTGGCCAGGCCGTCGACCACCGCCACGCGCTCCTCGTCGACGGCCTGTTGCAGATCGTGCCGCTCCTGGGCCGCCGCAGCCTCGGCGTTACGGGACTGCTCCACCGCCTGGGTGGCCTGTTCAGCGAGGCTTCGCGCAGCCTCGGCCTCGGAGACCGCCGCCGTGGAGGTGGCGAACATCTGCAGGATCTGCTGGATCGCCCAGATGAGCACGGCGGCTTCGATCACCAGGATCACCGCATGCACCAGCACCCGGCCGATGTCGCCGCCGCCGGGGAACACCGCCGCCGGCAGAAGGAAACTGAGCGCCAGATGGTGCAGGGCTACCGTGCCTGCGCCGGCCACGATCGCCCGCCAGTCGCAGAACACCATCAAGGTGGCCAGGGCGGCGAAATAGGCCATGTGCATGTCCACCTGCCAGGGCGCCCCGGCAAAGGCCGCCACCAGCAGGGACACCGATCCCATCAGCGCCACTCCGATGGTGACCCGGGCGGCGGACCCACCGGCTCTGGACATCAGCAGGGATACCCCGGCCAGGGCCGCCGCCGCCGCCGTAAGGCCGATCCAGGCGCCCCCGCTCACGAAAGCCGCCCACCCCACCAGGGGGATGAACAGACAGATCAGGGCGTTCAGGACCTTCAGGCCAAAGGCTCTCTGGTCGTCGAGGGTCAGGGCGCGGGTCTTGGTCATGTGCTGGCTTCGCTTTCAGAGCTCGGCGAATGCGCCGTGGTCGGGGTGGGGATGACGGGACAGGGGGTCATGTGGGCGATACGCAGGGGCCGGCGAGGCCGGGATCTACGACGAGCCAGGCCCCCCGCGCCCGAAGCGCAGCGGCCAGGGTCTGGCCATCGCTCAGAGCCGCGCTGCGGGTCGGATCAAGGGTCGTGATGATGACGAAGGGATAGGCACCGACCCCGGTGACGGCACCCGCCTGGTCAGCGGCCGCCAGGGCGCGGGGGGCGTCCCACCAGGGCGGAAAGACGGCCGCAGCAGCGCTGGCGTCCCGGGGCGCCGCACCCAGGACGAGGGCGGCGACCAAGCTCAGAAAGCTCAAACTGATGGCAGGTGCCCAGGTGGCCACGGCTCTGATCCCCATAATGGGTAGCAGGACTAAGCCTGGACGGTTAATCAGACCTTAGGGCCGCAGGGGGTGGTCAAGATGTCGCACCTGCACAATCTATGGAGAAAATATGCGCCGCGATCAGCTAGGCGTTGAGGTGGGCCAAGTTTGTACGCCTACAGATTTAAAGACGGCGACCGCCTGGTATACTGAAAGCTAGAAAATGAAGGCCAGGACAGCGCCGACGACGACAATAAGGCCGACAATATAGATGACCGAGTTCATGACATCTCTCCATGTTTAAAGATGCCTAGAGAACGTCACCCCTGGGGTTTGGGTTCCGGTCCGGACCGTCGTGCCCAGGACAGACCTGACGGCGCGCGCCAAGCCCATGGGGCCGAGCGATGAACCAAGACAGATGATGAGGTGGAGAATCCTGGTGGAGCCGAGCGGAATCGAACCGCTGACCTCCTCATTGCGAA
>NZ_JAKRSA010000020.1 GCF_022402485.1 Phenylobacterium sp.
AATGGTGGATGCGACAGGGATTGAACCTGTGACCCCCTCGGTGTGAACGAGGTGCTCTCCCGCTGAGCTACGCATCCCTCGGAAGGGACGGCCCTATAGCGTCTCGTTTGGCCGGGGGCAAGCCGGCAGTAGCTGCAAACAGGCACCGGGCAGGTGGTCATAGTGGTCGATGAGGATGTCGGCGCCCAGCTCGGCCACCGGGACCTCGGTATAGCCGAAGCTGACCAGGATCAGGGGGATGCCGGCGGCCCGGGCGGCGCCGGCGTCGGGGGCGGCGTCGCCGACCATCAGGGCGTGGTCCGGTCGCCCACCGGCCCGGGCAATGGCGGTCTCCAGATGGCGACGGTCGGGCTTCTGGGCCGGGGCAGCGTCGGCCCCGACAATGGCCTCGAACAGCGAGGCCAGGTTCAGCGCCTCCAGGAGGTTGGTGGAGAGGTCCGTGCGCTTGTTGGTGCAGACCACCAGCCGCGCCCCGGCGCCCCGCAGGGTCTCCAGGGCCCCGACCATGCCGGGAAAGGGGGCGCTGGCGTCGGCGATATGGGCGTTATAGTGGGCGATGAAGCGGTCAAAGAGTCCGCCCATGGCGTCCTCAGCGATAGGATGGCCAGCCTCGCTGAACCCCCGTTGCAGCAGCCAGCGGGCGCCCTTGCCGATGAAGGGGCGCGCCTCGGCCAGGGGCAGGGGGCCGTGACCCTCTTCCTGCAGGATGACGTTCAGGGTTCCGATCAGGTCGGGGGCGGTGTCCACCAGGGTGCCGTCGAGGTCGAAGGCCAGGGTCGCGCCGGCCAGGGCCGATAGGTCGAGGGGCGCAGACAAGGGAGGGGCGGACATGTGCGGTAGCGTCTCCAGACGTCGAAACCTGTCGCCCTTTCGGCTAAACGCCCCATGATTGCAATGTCGTCGACTCGCCAAGGACCTCTGCCCATGACCTCCAGCGCCAGACCCCGCGCCGCTGTCATCCTCGCTGCGGGCCAGGGCACGCGGATGAAGTCGCCGACGCCCAAGGTCATGCACCGGGTGGGCGGGCGCACCATGCTCGACCTGGCTATTGATGCCGTGCAGGCCGCCGGATGTGCGCGGGTGGTGGTGGTGGTGGGAACCCATAGCCCTGAGGTCCGGCAGGCCGTGGTGGCGCGGCTGGGCGAGGCTGCGGTCGCCGTCCAGGACCCGCCGCTGGGCACCGGCCATGCGGTACTGGCCGCTGGCCAGGCCCTGGCCGACTTCGAGGGCGAGGTGCTGGTCACCAATGCTGACTGTCCGCTGCTGACCGGCAAGGACCTGGAGCCCTTGTTCGCCCTGCGCGCGCAAGGGGTGGGGCTGGCCCTGCTGGGGTTCGAGCCGGCGGAGCCTGGCCTCTATGGCCGGTTGATCCGCGGCGCTGATGGCCATGTGCTCCGCATTGTCGAGGCCCGTGACGCCACCGAGGAGGAGCGCCACGTCCGGGCCTGCTATTCCGGCATGATGGCCGCCGACAAGGCCCAGCTGTTCGGCTGGCTGGCCCGGGTCGGCAACGCCAACGTCAAGGGCGAGTACTATCTCACCGAGGTGGTGGCCATCGCCGTGGCCGACGAGGTGCAGGTCCGCGCCGCCTTCGCCCCCGAGAGCGCAGTGATGGGGGCCGATTCCCAGGCCCAGCTGGCGGCGGCCGAGGCTGTTTTCCAACAGCGCCGCCGGCAGCATTTCCTCAGCGAGGGCGTGGCCATGCCTGCGCCCGACACTGTGCACTTTTCCTGGGACACCGAGATTGCGCCGGGCGCCCGGATCGAACCGTTCGTGGTCTTTGGCCCCGGCGTCAGTGTGGCCACCGGCGCGGTGATCCGGGCCTTCAGCCATCTTGAGGGTGCCCAGGTGGATGAGGACGCGCTCGTGGGTCCCTATGCCCGCCTGCGGCCCGGCGCGCAGATCGGCGCCAAGGCGCACATCGGCAACTTCGTCGAGGTCAAGAAGGTCACGGTCGGGCCCGGCGCCAAGGCCAATCATCTGGCCTATCTGGGGGACGGGACAGTGGGCGCAGGTGCCAATATCGGCGCCGGCACGATCTTCTGTAACTATGACGGCTTCGACAAGTTCGAGACCCATGTGGGGGAGGGTGCCTTCATCGGCTCCAACTCCGCCCTGGTGGCGCCCGTGCGCATTGGGGCCGGTGCCTATACGGGCTCAGGTTCGGTGATCACCCGGGATGTGGCCGCCGATGCCCTGGCCCTGGAGCGGGCCGCCCAGGTGGAAAAGCCCGGTTGGGCGGCCCGCTTCCGCGCCGCCAAGGCCGCACGACCCAAAAAGCGCTGATCCCTGGTGCCTTTCGGGCGTGGCCTTCCGCGCCTCAGGCACCTAGAACGGAGCCCTTCGCCGGCGTGCGGCGGACTTGAGACGGAACACAATGGACGCAGACGCCCAGAAAAAGGCCGCTGGCGAGGCCGCCGCTGAGATGGTCGAGGCCGGCATGGTGGTGGGCCTGGGCACCGGCTCTACTGCCGCCTGGTTCGTCAAGGCCCTGGCGGCCCGCAGGCTGGACGTCACCTGTGTTGCCACCTCGGTGGCCACGGCGGTCCTGGCCCAGGGCCTGGGCTTGAGGCTTGCCGAGCTTGGGCCGATCAAGGCCATCGACCTGACCGTGGACGGCGCCGACGAGATCGGTCCGGCCCTGTCCCTGATCAAGGGCGGCGGCGCAGCCCTTCTGCGGGAGAAGCTGGTCTGGGAGGCTTCGCGCCGGTGCGTGGTCATCGCTGACGCCGCCAAGCAGGTGCCCGCCCTGGGCCAGTTCCCCCTGCCCATCGAAGTTGTGGCCTTCGCCCACGAAACCACGGCCCTACGAATCTGTGACGCCCTGTCGGAATGTGATCTGGGGGTCGCCCCGCGCCTGCGCCTGCGCGACGGCGTTCCGGTGCGCACCGATGGGGGCAACCTGATCTATGATGCGGCCTGCGGTCGGATCGAAGACCCAGCCGCCCTCGCCGATGCCCTCAAGAGCGTTACTGGCGTGGTCGATCACGGCCTGTTCCTCGACCTGGCTGACCTGGCCCTGGTGGGGACGCCCCAGGGCGTCATCACCCTCGAACCTTGAAGCGGAGTGACCTGAGCGTGGCCCAGTACGACTACGACCTGTTTGTCATCGGTGCCGGCTCCGGCGGGGTGCGCGCCGCCAGGCTTGCGGCCATGAGCGGGGCCCGGGTGGCTGTGGCCGAGGAGGACCGGGTCGGCGGTACCTGTGTGATCCGCGGCTGCGTGCCCAAGAAGTTCATGGTCTACGCCTCCGAATATGCAGGCCACTTCAAGACCGCCCAGGCCTATGGCTGGAGCTTCGGCACCGAACCCAGCTTCGATTGGCCGACCTTCCTTAGGGCAAAGGATAATGAGATCGCCCGGCTGTCGGGGATCTATGTCACCAACCTGCAGAACGCCGGCGCGGAGCTGGTCCACGCCAAGGCGCGGCTCGTAGACGCCCATACCGTCGAGCTGGTGGGCAAGGACAAGACCGTCACGGCCGGTAAGATCCTGATTGCCACGGGTGGTCGCCCCTGGGTTCCCAAGGACCTGCCCGGCATCGAGCATGTGATCACCTCTGATGAGGCCTTCCACCTGACCGAGTTGCCCAAGCGCATGGTCATCGCCGGCGGTGGCTATATCGCCGTGGAGTTCGCCTGCATCTTCAACGGGCTGGGTGTGGATGTGACCCTGGTCCACAGAGGCCCCAATATCCTGCGCGGCTTTGATGACCACGTCCGGGCCCATCTGGCCGAGGAAATGACCCGCAAGGGGATCAAGGTCGTGCTGGGCTGCCAGCATCAGGCGGTGGAGAAAACCCCTGCGGGGCTGGTGAGCCGGCTGTCTTCCGGGGCTGCACTGGAGTCTGACCTGGTGCTCTTTGCCCTTGGCCGTGAACCCTATGTGGCGGGTCTGGGGCTGGAAGCCGCCGGCGTGGCGGTGAAGGACGGCGCCATCGCGGTCGACGACTATTCCCGCACAAACGTCGAGTCGATCTGGGCCGTTGGCGATGTGACCAACCGCATCAACCTGACCCCCGTGGCGATCCGCGAGGGGGCAGCCTTCGCCCAGACCGAGTTCTACGCCAATCCCACCACCTTCGACCACGAACTGGTCGCCTCGGCGGTCTTCTCTCAGCCGGCCATTGGCTCGGTAGGCCTGAGCGAGGCCGAAGCCCGCCATGCCTATGGCAAGGTGGATGTCTATCTCTCCCGGTTCCGGGCCATGAAGCATACCTTCTCCGGCGGGGAGGAGCGGGCGCTGATCAAGCTCGTGGTGGACGCGGAGAGCCAGAAGCTGCTGGGCTGCCATGTGGTGGCCTCCGATGGTCCAGAGATCATCCAGATGGCCGCCATCGCCATGAAGATGGGCGTCACCAAGGCCCAGTGGGACTCCACCTGCGCGGTGCACCCGACCCTGGCAGAGGAACTGGTCACCATGCGCGAGAAGTATGTCCCGCAGGATCTGGGCCCGGTGGCGTGACAAAGGGTCTGTCCTTCATCGAGGGCCCTGGCTTCGCCCGCTGGTGCGGTTGGGTGCTGGTCTTCGCGGCCGCCCTGTCCGGACCCATGGCCTGGATCGGCCCCCTGGGCTTTGCGGCGCTGCTCAGCCTGGTGGGGCTGTTGACCCTGCCGGCCTTGCAGATGCACGAGGCCGACCGCCCTGCAGCCCTGGCCCTGGTCGTCCTGGTCATCTGGGCGGCGGGTTCCATGCTCTGGAGTCCCTTTGAGCCGGAGTCCCCCTGGACCTCCAATGCGGTCAAGCTGGTTTGCCAGGCCCTGCTGTATTGGGCGGCCTACAGCGCCGTGCGCCGGGCCGAAGCCGGCGTCCTGCGCTGGGCCATGGTGGTCTTCATGTGGAGCATGTCAGCCCTGGCGGCGATGCTGATCATTGAGGCCGTGACCGGGGCGGCGGTCTATCAGGCCCTGCGTCAGGCGACCGCCGATCCGATCCGCCCGGACCTTGCGGTGCGCAATGTGGCCCAGGGGGTGTTCGTCCTGGCCGTCCTCTTCGGGCCTGCGGCCCTGGCGGCGGTGCGCCTGGGCTGGTGGCAGCTGGCGGTGTTGATGGCCGCAGGCGTGGTGGCCGGTGCCATCGGACTGAATGCCGACGCCCCGCTCATCGCCCTGGCCGCCGCCAGCCTGGCCGGTGCCGCCGTCTATCGCTGGCCGGTCATGGCACCCCGGGTGCTTGGGGTGGGGACGGCGTTCTTTTTCCTGGCCACCCCGTTGGTGATCTGGGCGCTCCGAGCTCAGGGTGTTTACGGCCTTATTCAGGAGCGGGTCAGCCTCTCCTGGAGCATGCGCATGGACTATTGGAGCTTTGCGGTCGACTGGATCAGCGACAAGCCCCTGCGCGGCTGGGGCCTGGACGCCAGCCGAATGTTCGGCCCGGGCATCCGGCTGCATCCCCATGACGCGGCCCTGCAGGTCTGGCTGGAACTTGGGGTGATCGGTGCCGCTGCAGCCACCGTCTTCTGGGTGACCATCTTTCATCGCCAGGAGCGCCGCACCCCCGACCTCGGCGCGGTGGCCGGTACGGCGGCGGCGGTGAGTTACCTCACCTTTGCCGCCGTCAGCTTCGGGGTCTGGCAGGAGTGGTGGCTGGCCCTGGGGGCCCTGGCCGTGGTCTCCGCCGCCGCCGCCCAGCGTCTGGCTAAAGTGGAGACGGTACCAAACCCCTCTACGGCTGCGCGCAGAGCATCGACCTATCCCCCCATCTCGGAGTAGAAGGCCGCACTTTCGTCCCCGGGGCCTCCGCCGCCTCGACCATGGGGGACGATGCGGAGCTGTGACTGATGAGTGACAACTGGAACCCGGCCTCCTGGCGCGCCAAGCCGGCCAAGCATATCCCGGAAGACTACCCGGATGCTGCGGCCCTCCTGCAGGTCGAGCAGACCCTGCGTGGCATGCCGCCCCTGGTGTTTGCAGGCGAGGCCCGTCGTCTGAAATCCCTGCTGGGGGACGTGGCCGAGGGCCGCGCCTTCCTGCTGCAGGGGGGCGACTGCGCCGAGAGCTTCAAGGAGTTCCACGCCGACAATATCCGCGACACCTTCCGGCTGATCCTGCAGATGGCCGTGGTGCTGACCTTTGCCGGCGGCAAGCCGGTGGTGAAGGTGGGCCGTATGGCGGGACAGTTCGCCAAGCCGCGTTCGTCCCCGGTGGAGAAGATCGGCGATGTGGAACTGCCCTCCTATCGCGGCGACAACATCAACGGCATGGAGTTCACGCCCGAGGCCCGGGCACCGGATCCTGAGCGCCTGCTGCGGGCCTATTCCCAGTCGTCCTCGACGCTGAACCTGCTGCGGGCCTTTGCCGGCGGCGGCTATGCCGACCTCTATAACATCCACCGCTGGACCCTCGGCTTCGTCAGCGACAGCCCCCAGGGTGCCCGTTATCGGGAACTTTCGGAGAAGATCAGCGAGGCCCTGACCTTCATGGCGGCCATCGGGGTCACCCCTGACAGCCATCCAGATCTGCACCGGGTCGAGTTCTTCACCTGCCACGAGGCCCTGTTGCTGGGCTTCGAGGAGGCCATGACCCGGATCGATTCCACCTCCGGCGATTGGTATGACACCTCGGCGCACCTGTTGTGGATTGGCGAACGCACCCGTCAGCTGGACGGTGCTCACATCGAGTTCTGCCGTGGGGTGAAGAACCCCGTCGGCATCAAGGTCGGCCCGACCCTGGAGCCCGATGAGCTGCTACGCCTGATCGATGTGCTCAGCCCCCATAATGAGGCGGGTCGCCTGACGCTCTATGGGCGGTTTGGCCATGACAAGATCGCTGATCGCCTGCCCCGTTTGATGCAGGCCACCAAGGCCGGCGGGCGCAATGTGGTCTGGGCCATCGACCCGATGCACGGCAACACTCTGACGGCGGCCAATGGCTACAAGACCCGGCCCTTTGACCGCATTCTCTCGGAAGTGAAGTCCTTCGTGGAGATCGCCAAGGCCGAAGGGGTGCATCCTGGCGGGGTCCATCTTGAGATGACAGGCCAGAATGTCACCGAGTGCCTCGGGGGGGCCCGCGCCCTGACCGAAGGGGACCTCGGCGACCGCTATCACACCCACTGCGACCCGCGCCTGAACGGGGAACAGGCCCTCGAACTCGCTTTCCTGGTGGCTGAAAAGCTCAAGGAAGACCGGGTCGACCTGGCCCGCCGGGTGGCGATCTGACGTCCCAGGGACCACAGACCGCCGCACCTGCGTTTGGCGGGGCTCAAGCGGTCCGACATGATCTGAGCCGGCTGCTGACCCTGGCGGGGCCGGTGGTGCTCGCACGCCTGGGCATCATGACCATGGGTCTGATGGACGCCATTGTCGTCGGTCGGTACTCCGCCGAGCAGTTGGGGTTCCATGCCATGGCTTGGGCACCCACCTCGGTGATCCTCACCATGGCCATCGGCCTGCTCACCGGGGTCCAGGTGATGACCGCCCGGGCCGTGGGCGAAGGGCGGCGGCATGAGAGTGGCGCGGTCCTGCGGCGGGGCCTGATCTATGGCGGCTGGATCGGCCTGGCATCCATGATCTTTCTGGTCGCGGTGGCCCCTTGGGGCCTGACGCGGATTGGCCTGGAGCCGAGCCTGGCCCAGGGGTCCATCGGGCCTGTGATCATCTTCGCCCTGTCTCTGCCCACCTATGTGGTGGCCTGCGCCGCCAGCTTCTGGCTGGAGGGCCTGTCGCGGCCAGGGCCGGCCATGGTGATCATGTGGCTGGCCAATCTGGTCAATCTGGCCTTCCTGCTGGTGCTGGTGCCCGGCGCCTTTGGGCTGCCGGAGATGGGGGCGGTCGGTGCCGCCTGGGCGACCTTCATGGCCCGGGCCTTCCTGGCCATCGCCTTGCTGGTCTACATCATCCGAATGGCTGAGGCCCGGGCGCTTGGTGTCTTCACCAAGCCCGCTCGGGATCGCGCCGCCGCAGCCGAGCAGCGCAAGATCGGCTATGGCGCTGGAGCGTCCAACTTCTTCGAGGTGGCAGCCTTCGCCTCCCTGAATGTTGTCGCCGGATGGATCGGAACCCTCGCCCTGGCCGCCTGGACGGTGGTGCTCAACGTCATCTCCATGGTCTTCATGGCCCCCCTGGGCCTGGCGGCCGCCACCGCGGTCCTGGTGAGCAGCGCCTACGGGGCCCGCGATCGCCAGGGCGTCATCCGCGCCGCCATGGTGGGGTTCGCGGTCACCGCCGTGTTCGGGGTCGTCGTCTCCCTGATCATCTGGCCGGCAGCCCCCTGGATCGCGGCGGCCTACACCACGGAGACCGAGGTGATCGCCGTGGCCGCCGCTGCGCTCGCATTGTCTTGCCTGTTTCTTCTGGCCGATGGCCTGCAGGTGGTGATCGCCCAGGCGTTGCGGGCGCGGGGGGATGTGTGGATGCCCACCTTCACCCACCTGACCAGCTATGTGATCATCATGATGCCCCTGGCTTGGTGGCTGGCCCTGCCCATGGGTATGGGGGTCACCGGCCTCGTCTGGGCAGTGATCCTGGCCAGTCTGATTTCGGCGGGCCTGTTGTCAGCGCGGTTCTGGCGCCTGTCGCGCCAGCCGCTCTGACGGACGCCTCAGCGCCCGGTGCCGAGGATCCAGCCTTCTTCCCGCTCGGCGGCGACCACGGCGGCCTCATCCAGGCCCTTGGGGGCGGCGAACAGGTCAGCCAGCTTGCCGGCCTCGTCGAGCTTGGCAAAGTGTTCGGCGGTTTCCCGCACCTGGACCAGATCCTTGACCTCACCTGGTGCCGCCTTGATGTTGAGCAGCGAGGGATAAACCTCACTGACCATCACTTCGACCCCTTCGAGGGCGGCGGGCGTCAGGGCGCCAAAGCCGGTTTCCAGGGGCCAGACCCGCAGGGCGTCTCCCCGGGCGAGCTTCAGCCGCTTGACCGCAGGGATTCCCAGCAGGGCCTGGCCCCCTACCGAGCCATTGTAATAGAGCTTCCAGATGGATGACGCGCCCTTGGCCGCTTCGTCGGCATGGCGGAATTCCGGCAGGTCGTCGGGGCCATGGGGCCTGGTCCGCTTGGGCTGAAGGGTGGTCAGGGCGTCCTTGGGCGGGCAGCCCCAGAACGGGAACGGGCCCCCGGTCAGTCGGCGGTTCAGCTCTGAGCCGACCCCGAACCGGTTGTTGGTGTTGTCGGCCTTGTCCTTGACCATCTTGTCGATCTGATCCCAGACCGCCCGCCAAGGCGGATCGCCGGCCAGGTTGAGCCCGGCGGCGAAGCCCCGGGGAAAGCCCAAGGGGAAGTCGAACCCCAACAGGGCCCGCTCGCCGCGTTTCTTCAGATCATCCAGGGTCGCTGCGATCAGTTTCTCGGCCTCGCCCCGGGTGGCGGGATTGTGGGCCTCGAAGGACATCCGAAAGCGCACGTCGCGCTTAAGGACGCCGATCCAAACGGAGTCCGCCCCGGTGCCGGGTTTGGCCGCGGCGCTCCAGTCGACAATCAGATAGGCGCTGAAAAGGCGCGACACGGCATAGCTCCGGGCGGGAAGGGGGCGTGGAGGCCTGCTTGTAACGCTTCAACCTGGACGGGCCAATGGCATGTCGTTCACAAGACACACAAGATGACTATGCTGGCCCTTCGTTCGTTGCCGGAGATTCCCGATGAGAGCCGTCCTGACCGCTGCCGCCTTGGCCGCCACCTTCGCCCTCGCCGCCTGCGGACAGGGCTCTGACGCCTCGGGTTCTGGCGGTGCCGCCAGCGTCGCCGAGGTCGCGCCCTCAGGGCCTGAACTCAGCGGGGTCGGCGTGATTGCCGCCCTGGACGGACGCACCCTGTCCATCGACCATGAGGGCGTCGAAGGCGACCAGCCAGCCGGTCGCCAGGAGTTCCGCGCCTATGCCACCGTTCTCGCCGAAGGCCCTGTGGAGCCCGGCGCCCGGGTCAGCTTCAAGTATCAGGACGCCGAACCCTTGCCGGTGCTGACCGAGCTCGCGGCCCGCTAGGGTGCCCAACGCAGGGGCGACCGCCTGGTCCTGATCTCCGTCTGAGCCTGTGGCGCAAGCGCGCAGGATCATGTTAGGCGGCGCAGGATCATGGAGGTCTTATGAGCGAGTCCCTGCGCGGCGGCGTTATCGGTGCTGGCGTCTTTGGCGCCTATCACGCCCGTCAGTACGCACGTCTGCCAGGCGTGGACCTGGCGGGGGTCTATGATCCCGATGTGGAGCGGGCTGCAGCCCTGGCCATGCCCCTGGGTGGCAGGGCTTTCCCGACCCTTGAGGCGTTTCTCGAAAACGTGGATGTGGTCACGGTGGCTTCGCCCGCCCCTTGGCATGCTGAACAGGCCCTGGCGGCGGTGAAGGCGGGCAAGCCCGTCTATATCGAAAAGCCCATCGGTGTGGACGTGGCTAAGGCTGAGGCGGTGGCGCAGGAAGCCGCCCGCCGGAACCTTGTGGTGGCCTGCGGTCACCAGGAACGGGTGCTGTTCCAGATCATGGGCCTGTTTAACATTCCAGCCCAGCCGCTACGCCTGGAAGCGGTGCGTCACGGCACGCCGTCAGACCGCAGCCTGGATGTCTCGGTGGTATTAGATCTGATGATCCATGATCTGGATCTGGCCCTGGCCCTGACCCGGGCTGAGCCCGTAACGGCGGAAGGCGAGGGCACGATCCTTCGCTCGGACTCCTGGGACACGGCTCGGTCGGAGGTCACCTTCGATGATGGCTTCACCGCTCTGTTTGATGTGTCTCGGGTGGCCGAGGACCGGTGCCGGACCATGAAGCTGGTCTATCCCTCCGGGGAAGTCGAGATCGACTTCCTGACCCGGGCCTTCCGCAACACGACCGGCTTCCCCCTGAATCCCGACTTCGCGGAGACCCCCGAAGCCAAGGACACCCTGGGGGCCAGCATTGCGGCTTTTCTAGCCGCAGTTCGAGGCGAAGCCCCGCGCCCGATTGTCACCGCATCTGAGGCGATCCGCGCCCTCGACCTGGCCCTGGCGGTAGAGCAGGGCCTGACCGCCGACAGCTAAGACGCCCTCCGGGTCTGGCCGACCTGCACCCACGTCTGATGGGGGGCGGCCACATCTGAAGTGCCTTCCCGCCTACCCCTCCTAAAAATGCGACGCGTTCGCAAGAATTGTCTTGCCTTGATCCAGCCTCTTGGGCAGCAGTGCGATTGCGATGCGGTCGCAACAAGCGACTGGGACGGGGAACAAGATGCGACAGGTTTTGATGATCTCGGCGGCCACGGCCGTCATGGCTTTGGCGGCTCAGGCCCAAGCGGAGACCGCCGTCTCCGAGGTGAGCGAGGTGGTGGTCACGGGTCGGGCGCAGCAACTCTATCGGACCCAGGAGGTTCAGGCCGGACGCTTGCCAACCCCGCCGCTGGCCTCAAGCCAGGCGGTGCAGGTGATCAATGCCGAGCTGATCGCCGACCAGGGTGCCCGTGACGCCCAGGACCTGTACCGGAACATCTCTGGGGTTAGCTTCTTCTCCTATGCCGGGGTCACCGCGAGGGGCTTCCGCCAGGAGGAGATCTTCTTTGACGGCCTGCGGGGCGACCCCTATGCGGGATTCTCCGTCCCACAGCTGTTCAATGTGGCCCAGGTTGAATTCCTCAAGGGGCCTGCTGGCATGCTCTATGGGCCAGGCGCCCCTGGGGGGCTTTTCAACTATGTGACCAAGAAGGCGGACGACGACTTCTCGGCCCGGGCGGCCGCCATCGTCGGGACCGAAGCCCGCTACGGTGCCTCGGTCGAGGCCACAGGGGCTTTGCCCATTCCGGGTCTGGCAGGTCGTCTGGGGGTCTTCTACGAGGCGCAGAACACCCCCCGGGTCGGCGCCCGCTCAGAGGTTCTGATCCTTGATGGCGGTCTAAAGATCGACCTGCCCCTGGGCGCGCTGAACCTCCAGGCTACCCACTATGATCAGAACCTGCCGGGCAACCGCCTGCGGGGCGTGCCGACGGACAACCTCGGCCATTTCCTCGCCGACC
Organism: Phenylobacterium sp.; assembly: GCF_022402485.1. GTDB lineage: Bacteria > Pseudomonadota > Alphaproteobacteria > Caulobacterales > Caulobacteraceae > Phenylobacterium. The sequence goes on from NZ_JAKRSA010000020.1 coordinate 11,909, forward strand.
GCCGTTGGAACCACAATGAACCCGACGACTTCCTGCGGCTGGAAGCCAATGTGGTTCAGGCCAGTTGGGAGGCTGAGGTCAATGACGCCCTGAGCATCAACACGGCGCTGCGTTACACCGAGGGCCTGGAAACCCAGAAATATCATGAACCCTTTGGCCTGGCCGACACCAACCGCGATGGGGTGCTTGATACGTCTCGGCGCCAGTATCGGGACCAGGTCCGTGATCAGTCCAACTGGTCTGCTGCGGCAAACCTGATCTGGAGCTTCGACCTGGCGGGGGTGGATAGCCGTTTGCTGGCCGGCGGCGACTGGTTCACCAACGCCCTGGCGTTCCAGAGCCGGGGGGTCAACGGGACGTTTGTGGCGACGCCGACTACGCCGACCCCGCTGAGCCTGGTCAATCCGGTCTATGGGGTGACGCCGGTCAGTAGCTATCGCCTTCCGGCCTATACCCTCTCCCTGACGGACTCCGACCGGGCTGGGGGCTATCTGCTTTACGAAGCTACGGTCGGGAAGCTGATCGGAACCCTGGGCGCGCGATTTGACAGCTTTGAAGACGTGGCTGGCCCCGCCGGCTTCGAGGATGATGCCCTGACCTGGCGTGCCGGTCTGGTCTATCGCGTCCGCGATGATCTCTCGGCCTATGCTCAGTGGGCCCAGAGCTTTGAACCCCAGGGGGCCTCAAGCCAGACGCCGATGGCGGGGGGGCCTTTTGCGCCCACCGAAGGCGAGATGTACGAGGCCGGCCTCAAGAGCGAACTGATGGGCGGTCGACTGCAGGGTTCGGCGGCGGTCTATCACATCACCCGGACCAACATTCTGCAGGCTGATCCGCGGGGAGATGTCCGTGGCGACGGGATCAATGACCTGGTGGCGTTTGGCGAAATCACCAGCAAAGGGGCGGAGTTCGACCTGGCGGCGGATATCACCAGCGACTGGGTGCTGACAGCGTCCTACGCCTACAATGACACCCGCATCACGGCCGACAATGGACGCACGGTCCTGACCAATAGCGTCGGCGACCGCTTCGCCAACGCCCCTGAGCACACGATCGGCTTCTGGACCCGCTATCAGTTCCCTGAGCTCGGCCTCGCCGTGGCGTTGGGGGGGGACTATGTGGACGTCCGCCGGTCCCTCTCCAATCAGAAGGTCCGGCCCTACCTCGTGTTTGACGCTTCGATCATCTATACCGCCGGCCCCTGGCGGGCCCTGGTGCGGATCGACAATCTCACGGACGAGGACTACGCCGCCTCAGGCTTCATCGACCGCACCGGTCACTTTCCGGGCGAGCCGAGGTCGGTGTTCCTCGAACTCTCCCGGCAATGGTAGCCCTCGACCGGGATAGCGCCAGCCTGGCCAAGCCCCGCCCCAAGAAAAAGTCCTCCCGCCTTTGGTGGGAGGTCCACCAGTGGGCGGGGATGAAGTTCTCTATTCTGTTGAGCTTCATTCTGCTCACCGGGACCCTGGCGACCCTCAGCCATGAGATCGACTGGCTCCTGCGACCGGCCATGCGGGTGGATCCCGCGACCGTCGGAGCCGAGGTCAATTGGGCGGCGGTGGCGCAGACCGCGGCGGAGGAAGCGGGGGCAGGGCGGGTGATCAGCCTGGAGGGCCCCATTGATCCCTGGTTTGCGGCAGCGGCAATTCTGGAGGCCCCTGATGGGGGGCTGTCCTTTGTCTATGCCCATCCCACCACCGGCGCTCTGCAGGGCCATGGCCATTGGGTGAGTGCCCAACGCATTCTGCGGAACATGCACCGCCATCTCATGATGCCGGTGGCCATTGGGGTGCCGATTGTCTCGGCCCTGTCGTTCCTCATGGCGGTGAGCCTGGTCACATCATTTGTCGTCTACAAGAAATGGTGGCGGGGCTTTTTGAAGCCCATCCGGCTCAATGATCTGCGGACCGCCCTGGGCGACTTTCATCGTCTGGCCGGGCTTTGGAGCCTGTGGTTCGTCCTGCTGATGATCCTCACCGGGCTCTGGTACCTCGCCGAGGAAATGGCGTTTCGAGCGCCGAACCTGCCCTCGGCCAAGGTCGAGGCCAGCGCCGAGGACATGGTGGGCCTTGCGGCTCGCCTGCCCCAGACCCTGGCCGCCGCCAGGGGGGCCAATCCAGATCTGCGGATCGAGCGGATCATGTTCCCCACCGCCAACTCCGGCGCGTTTGTCCTGCACGGGCAGGACGAGGCGATCCTGGTGCGCGCCCGAGCCAATGCGGTCTGGACGCAGGCTGAGACCGGCGCTGTCGTTCTGACCACCGATGGCGGCGACCTGAACCTGCATCAGCGGCTGTCGGAGGCCGCTGATCCTTTGCACTTTGGAACCTGGGGCGGCCTGACGACGAAGATCATCTGGTTTGTCTTCGGGCTTGCGCTGACGGGCCTGTCCGTGTCCGGGGTGGCGATCTATGCCCTGCGCCTGATCCGCGCAGAGCGCCGGCCCAAACGCTGGGGGACGGCCCTGGCGGTCAGTTGGGCCGGGATGGGGGTCTGGCGATGGCCCGCCCTGATCCTGGTGATCATCGGTCTTTTGCTGATCCCCACCGTATTCCTGCAGGCCTAGGCTTTCCGTGGGCGCCCGGGGTCCCTAGTTTGGGAGTCGCGCCGTAATGGAGAGCCTCATGGCCGACGCCTACGACTTCTCGTTCCAAGCCATCGACGGGGGCGATCTGCCCCTGACCACCTTCCGGGATAAGGTTGTTCTGGTGGTCAATACCGCCTCGAAATGCGGACTTACGCCGCAATATGAGGGGCTGGAGGCCCTGTATTCCAGCTATCGGGACCGGGGTCTGGTGGTGCTGGGCGTGCCGTCCAACCAGTTCGCGGGTCAAGAGCCGGGGACCGAGGCTGAGATCGCGGAGTTCTGCGTCACTCGCTTCGCCGTCGACTTCCCCCTGACCGCCAAGACCGATGTGAAGGGGCAGAGCGCACATCCCTTCTATCAGTGGGCCAAGGGCGAGCTGGGGGAGGCGGCTGATCCGGCCTGGAACTTCCACAAGCTGCTGGTGGGCAAGGACGGCAAGCTGATCTGCGCCTTTGGCCCGCGCACTGAACCCATGGACCCCGCCATCGTTGGGGCTGTTGAGGCAGCACTTTAGGGACAATTCAGTCTCAACGGATTCGTCAGCCTATGCGTCGTCTCGGCCTGATCGGCGGCATGAGCGCCGAGAGCACCACCACCTATTACCAGCTGCTCAACCAGGGGGTCCGGGCCCGGTTGGGGGGACTGCATTCGGCTGAGCTTCTGTTGTGGTCTGTGGACTTCGCGCCCATCGCGCAGATGCAGGCGGCCGGGGACTGGGATAGAGCCGGAGCGCACCTGGCCAGGGCGGCCCAGGCCCTGGAACAGGCCGGGGCCGAAGCCATTTTGATCTGCGCCAACACCATGCATCTGGTGGCCGATCAGGTGACCGCAGCCATCTCCGTGCCCCTGATCCACATTGGCGACGCCACGGCCAGGGCTCTGGTGGGCCACGGGGTGAAGCGGCCCCTGCTGCTGGCCACCCGCTTCACCATGGAGGAACGCTTCTACATCGAGCGGCTGAAGGCGTTCGGTCTTGCCCCCATGATCCCGGGGGAGCCGGCGCGGGAGCGCCTGCATGCCATCATCTATGACGAGCTGTGTCAGGGGGTCTGCGATGTCGGCGCGCGGATGGCGGTCATGGCAATGATCGAGCGCGGTCGCACCGAGGGCGCGGACGGGGTCATCTTCGGCTGCACCGAACTTGGCCTGTTGCTGGAGCCGGGCGCAGTCGGGGTGCCGGTGGTCGATTCGGCCCTAGCCCACGTGACCGCCGCCCTGGACTTCGCCCTGGCCTGACCCCCCTGAGGTGTAGGCCTCAGGGCAGGGCCGGTGCCCCAAACAGGTGGCCGTGGCCCAACAGCAGGACGCCGTAGATCACAAGGGCCGTCAGGGGGCGCCAGAGGCCAATTTCTCCCAGGCGCAGGGTCTGTCGGCCAGCGAGGATGGCCGCAAAGGGGATATTCGAGGTCTGTTGGGCAAAGGGCTCCCAGGCCGCCCCCAGGGCCCGGCGGCGCTTGGCGTCAATGCTGGCGGTCCCGGCCACGGCCAGGACCAGCATGGTGCCAAACAGCGTCATACCGGCGCGGTCGCCATTGACGATCAGATGGCCGATGGCCCAGATCGCGACCCCCCAAAGGAACGGATGGCGGGTGATGCGCAGCATGCCCTTTACGGCATCCTCCCGCTGCAGCACGCCCTCCTGCTTGACGCTGGTGGGATTGGGGGTGGTCAGACCGATGACTACGAAGACGATAGCGATGAACTGCAGCAGGAGCTGGGTGTGGCGTGTCGCGTCGCCGACCCCCCAGTAGACGGTATTCCAAACCTCTGTTCTCGCCTGGCCATAGGCCATGATCATCCAGGTCAGCCCCGTCACCGAGAGCAGGGAGAACAGGCCCATATATGGGCCCTCGCCCATCTTGCCCACCAGGAGATCGCGCACACGGGTGCCGGAAATCATCAGGTGGATCAGGACAAAAAAAGCCGCGGCGGCGGTCAACTGGATCATTGGCGCTCTCCCCAGGGTCGGCGGACCATCCCGCGATAAATTTACACCGTCAAGTGAAGCCGTCGTCCTGGTCGTCGTCGAACAGATCTCGGGTGCGAGGCTCTGCCCTGCGCGGGGAGGGTCGGGCCGCAGGGCGAGCCGGGGTCTCGTCCCATGGGGGGAGATCGGCCTCGGCTTGAGCCAATGGGGCCGGCGGCGGGGCTATGGGCTGCGCCGTCTGAGGCATGGGCGGCGGCGCTGCCTGGGTCGGGGGCGTAGGCGGGCGCGGCGGAGAAGCCCGCCGCAGGATCGCCTCGACCCGGGCGATCCAACGGTTGGCCTCCTGGATCGCCTCGGCCGGGGAGGGCGCGTTGCGCTTGGCCTCGTCGCCTGGCATCCACAGGGCGATCTCGAAGTCGGGATAGCGGGCGTCGTCAAAGATCAACCGCAGGGCCACCTGGCCGCTGCCTGGGGTGGTGCGTTCCAGGGCGCGGCGGCCCTCGCCCCGATAGGCCCGGGCGCGGACTTCTCCATCTACCAGCAGCTCGGCCCCCACCAGTTCATCGATCCGGTAGACCAGGCACCAGGCCCCCTGGTCCCAGGCCACGGCGGCGAGATTGCGGGAAAAACTGAACCCGACGCCGCGGCCATTGGCGGTCAGCATGGAGTCGGCAGGAACCTTGAGCACATGGCGAAACGCCCGGCGGATGCGCCGCGTCTCGTCCATGAACCAGATGGCTGCGCTGCCGGCGAAGGTCACCGCCGTACCCGCCAGGGCCAGCCACAGGAGCAATCGCGCCGTCTCATCCATGGGCGGAAAACCTAACCCTGTTCGCCGGCGCCGGAAAGCGGCTCAGAGGTCGAGGTCAATGACGAGGGGGACATGGTCCGAAGGCTTGTCCCAGCCGCGCACATCCCGATGAATCTCGCACCCGCGCAGGCGATCTGCGGCCTGGGGGGACAGCAGGGCGTGGTCAATGCGGATGCCGTGGTTCCGCGGCCAAGCGCCAGCCTGATAGTCCCAGAAAGTATAGGCGCCCGCCGCCCCGTCGGCCTGCATATAGGCGTCTGACAGACCCAGCCACTTCAGCGCCCGGAAGGCTTCCCGGGAGCGGGGCTGAAACAGGGCGTCATCCAGCCATTTTTCAGGATTTTCAGCGTCTCTTGGCTCTGGAATGACGTTGTAGTCCCCCATCAGGGCCAGGGGCTCTTCAAGGGCCAGGAGGTCCTGGGCATGCCGATTGAGCCGTCCCATCCAGGCCAGCTTGTAGTCGAACTTCTCAGTGTTCACCGGATTGCCATTGGGCAGATAGAGGCATCCCACCCGCACGGGCCTTGGTCCTGATACCAGGGCCTCGATGTAGCGCGCCTGTTCATCGGCCTCATCGCCCGGCAGGCCCCGGCGAACATCCTCCAGCGGCGTCCGCGACAGAAGCGCGACGCCATTATAGGTCTTCTGGCCCAGAACCTCGACATTATAGCCAAGTCTTTCAAAGGCTTCTGCGGGAAACTTCTCGTCGATGCACTTGATTTCCTGCAGACAGGCGACGTCGGGCCTGGCCTCTTCGAACCACCGGACCACCGTCTCCAGCCGGGCATTGACGGAATTGACGTTCCAGGTGGCCAGGCGCATCGCGGACTCCAGGGGGTTGGCGAAGCGCGAAGCTAGAGGCGCGACCGCGCCGGCTCAATGGTCTCTGACGGGACCCTGAGTTCAGATGGAGAAGCTGACCCCGCAGCCGCAGCTGGATTTGGCATTGGGATTGCGGATCTTGAACTCCGCGCCGACCAGTTCATCAACAAAGTCGATCTCGGACCCCTTGAGCATCACCATGGAGATTTCATCCACCAGGGCTGCCGCGCCGTCCCGCTCGATGCGCAGGTCATCGGGCTCGGCGGTGTCCACCAGGTCCAGCTGATACTGAAAGCCGGAACATCCACCGCCTTCCACGGCGACGCGCAGCATGATCGGCTTGCCCTGGGCCTGGCTGATGACCTTCAGTCGTTCAGCGGCCGAAGCGGAGAGGGTCAGATCGAGATTGGTCATGGCCTGTTAAATCCACCTGTGGCCTGAACTATATGAGGACTCAAGCGGCCTCGACCAAGGGGCTCGTCCGAATGAAGGGTTCAATGGCCGCCTCCCTGCCTTTCCGCGTCGCCTATGCCGAAGATCCCACAGCCTCCCGGGGGCGCAAGGTCAATGAGGCTGAAAGCGCCACCCGCACCCCATTTGCCCGCGATCGGGACAGGATCATCCACTGCACCGCTTTTCGGCGGCTGAAGGAAAAGACCCAGGTCTTCGTGGCCCATGAGGGTGACCATTTCCGCACGCGCCTGACCCACTCCCTGGAGGTGGCGCAGATCGCCCGCTCCCTGGCGGTGGCCCTGGGACTTGACGCCGATCTCGCCGAGACCATCGCCCTGGCCCATGATCTGGGCCATCCGCCCTTCGGCCATGCCGGAGAGGACGAGCTTCAGGTGCTCATGGAGACCTATGGTGGGTTCGACCACAATGTTCAGACCTTCCGGGTCGTCACCCGGCTGGAGCGACGCTATCCGGGTTGGGATGGGCTCAACCTGACCTGGGAGACCCTGGAGGGGGTCATCAAGCACAACGGGCCGGTGGCCTCGAAGCTCGAGCGCCCGTCCTGGAGCGCCATCGCCGAGTTTGACGGGGAATACGACCTGCGCCTGTCCACCTGGGCGTCGGCTGAGGCCCAGGTGGCCGCCCTGGCCGACGATATCGCCTACAACAATCATGATGTGGATGACGGGGTTCAGGCGGGCCTGTTCCATCTGAAGGAACTGCTGGATGTGCCGCTGATCGGCCCGATCCTCCATCAGGTCTACAAGGACTATCCGGGGCTCGACGCCGGCATCATTCGCCTGGAGGCGGTGCGCCGGATGATCGGGGCCATGGTCGACGACGTCCTGGTGGAGACCCGCCGCCGGGCCCAGCTCAATGGGCTGGCGAGCCCGGAGGATGTCCGCATGATGTCCGGTGCCCTGGTGGCCTTCTCCCCGGACATGATCGAGGATCTGGCCCAACTGCGCGCCTTTCTGATGGAGCGGATGTACCGCCACTGGCGGGTCAATCGGACCCGCAGTCAGGCCCGCCGCATTCTGGCCGAGATGTTTGGCCTGTTCATGCAGGAACCCGACGTCTTGCCCACCGAGTGGTTCGCCCGGGCCAAGGATCTCGGGGACGCGGGGCGGGCAAAGGTGGTCTGCGATTACATTGCCGGCATGACCGATCGCTACGCCATCGAGGAGCACCGTCGGCTATTCCACCTCGATGTCTGGAATTAGCCCGCAAGGGGGCCGCATGAATGATGCGGCTTCGATAGACTGACGATCGGTCACGTCCGATTCGCGGCGGGGCCAAGCGACCCTTTCCCGCGGAGCCTGCGCGATGTCCGATCATGATCGCGGTGCCTATACGCCCCCCACTGACGCGCCGTTGTCCTTTGACGCCCGCCAGCCTGTGCGCGGGTCGCGGCCTGCGCCGATGATGCTGGTGGTCAGCGCGGTCGTTCTGGTCGTCCTGGTTCTGGCCATTGTGCTGATCTATCGCTCTGGCTCCCGGGGGGCTGATGAGGCACCTCAGACGGTCGGAGTCCCGGTTGGAGAAATGAAGACGGCGCCTACGGAAGCCGACCAGCCCGTCGATCCCGCCACAGGCCTGCAGATCTACCGCTCGGAAGATGGAACCGCGCTTCCGGCGGAGCCCAATTTTGTCCCGCCGCCCGAGGAGCCGCAGCTTCGGCCGACCGCCCCTGTGGTCGCCCAACCGATCACACCGCCACAGCCGGTGCCGTTGGCCAAGGCACCGCCCGCCACGCCGCCCCCTGCACCTGCGCCCAAAGCCCCAGCACCCAAACCCCCTCCGGCCCAGGCCCCTGCGGCCAAGGCTGCTGCATCAGCGCCGGCCGCCGTGGCCACGGGCGCGGCCATGGTGCAGGTGGGGGCCTTCTCCTCCGAGGCCCTGGCCGATGCCGGTTGGGCCGACGCCATGCGCGCCCTACCGGACTCCGCAGCCGGCAAAGGCAAGCGGGTTGAGCCAGTGGAGAGCAATGGCAAGACCCTCTATCGCGGCTATGTCACGGGCTTTGCCTCCCGGGCGGAGGCCAGCGCCTATTGTGACCGCCTCAAGGCCGCCGGCCGCAGCTGTTTCGTCCGATGAGCCAGCGCGCCTGCATCTTCGGTTGCGCGGGCCCGGAGTTGAGCCGGGAGGAAGCGGCCTTCTTCGCCGATGTGAAGCCCTGGGGCTTCATCCTCTTTAAGCGCAACATTGAGAACCCCCAGCAGGTCAAGCGCCTGGTGGCGGCCCTGCGCGCCACGGTCGACCGTGATGACGCCCCGGTGCTGATCGATCAGGAGGGCGGCCGGGTCCAGCGCCTGGGACCGCCCCACTGGCCGGTGTATCCGCCGGGCCGCGCCTATGGTGCCCTGGCCGGCAACGATCCCCTGCTCCGCCGCGAGATCACCCGGCTTGGCGCCCGGTTGATGGCCCACGATCTGGCTGAGCTGGGCATCAATGCCGACTGCGTCCCCGTGCTCGACGTGCCCCAGGCCGGCGCCCACGATGTGATCGGCGACCGGGCCTATGGGGATACCGCCGAAGAGGTGGCCCTGCTGGGCCGGGCCGCCGCCGAGGGTCTGATCGCCGGCGGCGTGCTGCCGATCATCAAACATATCCCCGGCCATGGCCGCTCCATGGCCGACAGCCACCTGGACCTACCGGTGGTCGACGCTGCCCTGGAGGATCTGGAAATCGTCGACTTCGCCCCCTTCCGGGTGCTGTCGGACATGCCCATGGCGATGACCGCTCACGTGGTCTATTCGGCCATCGACCCCAAGCGCCCGGCGACCACGTCCCGCAAGGCGATCAAGCACGTGATCCGCGAGTCCATCGGCTTCCAGGGCCTTTTGATGAGTGATGACCTGTCGATGAAGGCCCTGTCCGGTGACTTCAAGGCCCGCACCCGGGACTCCCTGGCGGCGGGCTGTGACGTGGTTCTCCACTGCAATGGCGACATGGCTGAGATGATCCCCATCGCCGAGGCCAGCGGCAAGCTGTCGGGCAAGGCCCGCCGCAGAGCCGAAGCGGCCCTGGCCCGGCTGGCCAAGCGGCCCGAACCTCTTGACCTCGCCGAGGCCCGGGCCCGCTTCGAGGCGGCCTTCTCCGGCTGATGAGCAGCACCGGTTTCCAGCCCCATCTCGATTTCGAGGCTGCGGCCACCGCAGCCGAGGACGGGGAGGCGCTGATCATTGATGTGGAGGGCTATGAGGGGCCGCTGCACGTCCTGCTGGCCCTGGCGCGAACCCAGAAGGTGGATCTTCTCAAGCTGTCGGTCCTAAAGCTGGCTGAGCAGTATCTGGCCTTCGTTCATCAGGCGCGGCGACAGCGCTTCTCCCTGGCGGCGGACTATCTCGTCATGGCCGCCTGGCTGACCTATCTGAAGTCTCGGCTGCTGCTGCCCAAGCCTGAACGGCCCCAGGCTGAAGAGGCACCGGCTGAAGAGATGGCGGCGCAACTCGCCTTTCGGCTGGCCAAGCTGGACGCCATGCGTCAGGCGGCAGAAGTCCTGAAAGACCGGCCTCAACTAGGCCGTGACGTGTTTGGCCGTGGCGACCCCCAGGCCATTCGGATTATTCCCTCCATGCGGATCGAGGGGGATCTCTACAGCTTGATGGACGCCTATCTGGATCAGCGCCGGCGGGACGATAGCCGCCGCTACACCCCGCGCCCCCCCAGGGCCTACCCCCTGGAGGCCGCCCGCGAGCGTCTGCGGGGGCTGTTACCCGGGTTAGAACGCTGGACTCCCCTGGCGGGGGTTGCCCCGGTTCGGGCCGGCCCTGGCGAAGGGCCATCCCGGGCGTCCTATCTGGCCTCCACGCTTTCGGCGAGCCTGGAACTGGTGCGAGAAGGCAGCCTGGAGGCCCGCCAGCTGGAAGCCTTCGCCGATCTCTATCTGCGCGCGCGCCAGGGGGCGACGGCCCCATGAACGCTTCAGCCGACAATCTAGCGGTGGAACGGGCCCTTGAGGCCCTGCTGTTCGCCGCCGCTGGACCCTTGAGTGCAGCGGAACTCGCCGCGCGCCTGCCAGCCGAGGCCGATGTGGGCGCTGCCCTGATGGCCCTGAAAGCCCGCTATGTTGGGCGGGGCGTCGAGCTGGCCTGCGTCGCCGAACGCTGGCGGTTTCAAACAGCCGAAGACCTGGCCCATCTGATGACCGAGGAACGGGAGGAGCCCCGACGCCTGTCTCGCGCCGCCCAGGAAACCCTGGCCATCATCGCCTACCATCAACCGGTGACCCGCGCCGAGATCGAGGCCGTGCGGGGGGTCCAGGCCAGCAAGGGCACCCTGGATGTCCTGCTGGAGCTGGGTCTGGTCCGCATGCGCGGACGTCGTCGCTCGCCGGGCCGACCGGTGACCTATGGCACCACGGAGGCTTTTCTGGAGCACTATGGACTGGCCAGTCTGGCTGATCTGCCTGGCATGGCCGAGATGAAGGCGGCAGGTTTGCTCAGCCTGGATCTGCCGGCAGATTTCTCTGTGCCCGATCCCACGGCGGTCCGGGACGACGAAGACCCGCTGGATTTCACCGGCGAAGCCCCAGAATTCCACACCGATTTCCTCGGTCAGGACGACGCAGGGTCGCGTCCCTGACGGGAAATTGAGCCCTTGGCTCGAAAACCCTCGCCCTCACCTTGGCGCATTGAGGCCTTACTCGTTATAATGTTTTGAAATTGAGGGCTGGCGACGCGGTCGCCAGCAGCCGCTCATCACAGGAGTTTCGCCTTATGGGCACGTTCTCGATCTGGCATTGGCTGATCGTCCTCGTCGTCTTCGCCCTGCTGTTTGGCGGTCGGGGCAAGATTTCGTCGGTCATGGGCGACGCCGCCAAGGGCATCCGGGCCTTCCGTGACGGCCTCAAGACTGAAGACGCCCCGGAGACCAAGCCCGAGGTGGTCAAGACCATCCCTGAGCGGGAAAAGGACGAAGTCCGTAACTGATCGCGCCCCGGGGCCGGCGTCGCCGCCCCGACCCACGTGCTCTAGATTCCAGGGTGCGGGGCGGATCTGACCCTCGGACCGCTCTCACCTTCGCCCCATGCGTTCTAGGCCATAACCGTCATGCTTCCCGATATCGGCGCAGGAGAGCTCCTGCTCATCGCCATTGTCGCCCTGGTGGTGGTGGGGCCCAAGGACCTGCCGATGCTGTTGCGTCGGCTGGGCCAGTTCACGGCGCGCCTGCGGGGCATGGCGGCAGAGTTCCGCGCCAGCTTCGATGAAATGGGCCGACAGTCAGAGTTGGATGACCTGCGCAAGGAGGTCGAGGCCCTGCGCAGCGGCCGGCTTCTGGATGACGAGATGGGGCGTACCGACGCCCAGGCTGTGATGCGCGAGATCGAAACCGGTCTGTCCCAGCGGGACATCCAGCTGCATCCGTCCATGTCGAACCCCTATGCTGGCAGCCAGTCCTTGGCCGAGCCTGATCCTGGGCCTCAGATGACGCCGCAGGTTAAGGCAGAGCCTGTCGCTGCCGTCGCGGCGGCGAAGGCACCCCGGGCCAAGGCCGCCCCCAAGGCGGCGGGTACGACCCAGTCCCCAGCACCTCGCCCCCGGGCCAGCCGCGCCAAGACTGCAAGCGCCAAGTCCGCAAGCGCAAAGTCCGCGGGAGATAAGGCGTGAGCCCCGTTGAGGATGACGACGACCGGGAGATCGAGTCCTCCCGGGCACCGCTGCTCGAGCATCTGGTGGAGCTGCGGAAGCGGCTGGTGATCTGTATCGTCGGTTTTGCGGCGGGCTTTGTCCTGTGCTTTGCCTTTTCCGAGCCGATCTACATCTTTCTGCTGCATCCCTTCGAGGTGGCTGCCCAGCTGATGGCCGCGGAAAACGCCGGCGGCGGGCATGGCCCCTTTTCCATGATGTCGGCCATGGCCGGGCTGACCGACGTTCCTGAGGGGGGAGAGGGCCTGCGACTGGTCTTCACCGCCCCCCTGGAATTCTTCTTCACCAAGCTGAAGCTGGCGGCCTTCGGGGCGGTGATCGTCGCCTTCCCGATTCTGGCCTGGCAGGTCTATGCCTTTGTGGCGCCGGGGCTCTACAAGCGCGAGCGACGGGCGTTCCTGCCGTTTCTGGCGGCCGCGCCCGGGCTGTTCCTGTTGGGGGCGGCGCTGGTCTATTACATGATCCTGCCGTTCGTCCTGTGGTTCTCCCTGTCGCAGCAGATTGTCGGCGATGCCGCGGTGACCGTGGAGTTGCTGCCCAAGGTCTCGGACTATCTGACCCTGGTGACCACCCTGCTGCTGGCCTTTGGTCTGTGCTTCCAGCTGCCGGTGGTTCTGACCCTGCTGGCCCTGACCGGGATCGTGAATGCTGAGATGCTGCGTACTGGGCGGCGCTATGCGATTCTTGGCGTGTTCATCGTCGCGGCCATCGTCACGCCGCCCGATCCGATCAGCCAGCTGTCCTTGGCCATCCCGATCATCCTGCTCTACGAAATCTCCATCTGGTGCGTACGCCTGATTGAGCGTCGGCGGCTGCGGGATGATGAAGCTCAGGGCAAGGACGTAATCGCGATCTAGCGCGGGCTCTATCTCTTCTGGACAAGACGGCGCGGGGCTTGGCCCCATGGCCGACGCGCTCTAGAGAAGGCCGCTCAATCCCCAGAGATCGCTGGCGCGCCCATGCACGACATCAAGGCCATTCGGGACAATCCCGACCTCTATGACCAGGCCTGGAGCGCGAAGGGCCGGTCCGGTGTTGCGGCAGAGGCCCTCGCCCTGGACGCCACCCTGCGCGCGGCCCAGACCGCCCTGCAGGAGGCCCAGAGCCGCCGCAATGACCTGTCCAAGCAGATCGGCCAGGCCAAGGGCCGCAAGGACGAGGCCGAAGCCGCCCGCCTGATGGCTGAGGTGGAGACCCTCAAGGCTGTCCTCGACACACAAGGTGCGGTCGAGCGGGAGACTGGCGAGGCCTTGCGCGACCTTCTGGCTGGCCTGCCCAACCTGCCGGCACCGGATGTGCCCGCCGGTGCCGATGAGGCCGACAACCAGGAGGTCCGCCGCTGGGGCGAGCCCTTCGCCATCACCGCGCCTAAGGACCATGTGGATCTGGGCGAGCGGCTCGGCCTGATGGACTTCGAGGCTGCTGCCCGCATGAGCGGTTCGCGCTTTGTGGTGCTCAAGGGCCAGCTGGCCAGGCTCGAGCGGGCGCTGGGGCAGTTCATGCTCGACCTGCAGACTCGCGAACACGGCTATCTGGAGGTTTCGCCGCCTCTGCTGGTCCGAAGCGAGGCCATGTACGGGACCGGTCAACTTCCGAAATTTGCAGAGGACCTATTCAACGCGTCCAGCGTCATCGATCCAGAAATTTGGGCGAAGGGCGCACCAAAGCTCTCACTTGGCGCAACTGCGGAAGAGGTTGAGCAAGGCTTGGTCGCCATTTTAGAGCAACTAAAGAACAGAAGTCCGTATTGGCTGATCCCTACGGCGGAGGTGTCCCTGACCAACCTCGTCCGTGATCAGATCACGCCGGCCGAGGAACTGCCCCTGCGGCTGACGGCGCTGACCCACTGCTTCCGGTCGGAGGCCGGCGCCTCGGGGCGCGACACCCGCGGCATGATCCGCCAGCATCAGTTCCAGAAGGTGGAGCTGGTCTCCATCACCACGCCTGACCAGTCGGATGCCGAGCACGAGCGCATGGTCGGCTGCGCGGAAGCCGTGCTCAAGGCCCTTGAGCTGCCCTTCCGCACCATGCTGCTGTGCACCGGCGACATGGGCTTTTCGGCTCGCAAGACCTATGACCTGGAGGTCTGGATCCCCTCGGAGGGGCGCTACCGCGAGATCAGCTCCTGCTCCAATTGCGGGGATTTCCAAGGCCGCCGGATGAATGCCCGCACCAAGGCGGCCGGGGACAAGGCCACCCGCATCGTGCACACCCTGAATGGCTCAGGCTTGGCGGTGGGCCGCACGCTCGTGGCCATCATCGAGAACTATCAGGATGAGGACGGCGCCATCGCCATTCCCCAGGCCCTGCACCCTTACATGGGCGGGCTGACCCGCATCGAGGCCGGCGCATGAGACTTCTGCTGACCAATGACGACGGCATCCACGCCGAGGGTCTTGAGGCCCTGGAGCGCATTGCCCGGCAGATGTCGGACGACATCTGGATCGTGGCCCCGGAGTACGAACAGTCTGGTGCCTCCCGGGCCCTGACCCTGGCGGAGCCTGTGCGGGTCCGGACCCTTGACCCCCGCCGGTTCGCCGTTACCGGCACGCCCACCGACTGCGTGATGCTGGGCATGAGTGAGCTGATCAAGGGTGCCAAGCCCGACCTCGTGCTGTCTGGCGTCAATCGCGGGGCCAATATCGCCGAGGATGTGACCATGTCCGGCACCGTGGCCGGTGCCATCGAGGGGATGGCCATGGGGGTGCCTGCCATTGCGCTCTCCCAGACCGGCGGCCCCAAGCCCCGTGACCCGTTCTTTGAGGTGGCCGAGGCGTTCGCCCCGGGTATCCTCAGGCGCCTCTTGGAAATCGGTTGGCCCAAGGACGTGGTCATGAACCTGAACTTCCCCAACCGCGCCCCGGCCGATGTGACCGAGGTCGAGGTCACCCGTCAGGGGTTCCGTGATGTCCAGGTTCGCCATGCGGAAAAGCGTAGCGACCTGAGAGGCCGGGACTATTACTGGATGGGCTTCCGCCAGGAGCGGTCCGAGCCGGGGGAGGGGACCGACTTGCGGGCGATTTATGAGGGCAAGATTTCGGTCACCCCCCTGCACATCGACCTGACCCACGCCGAAACCGTTTTCAAGATGCGTGGGGTGCTGGGCGGCGCTCCCCCGAAGGCCTGAGATGGCGCAGGATCCCGAGGACAGCCCGGAAACCCGACTGGCGAGGCTGGTGCTCGCCCTGCGCTCCCAAGGGGTCAGTGATCCCAAGGTGCTGAGAGCACTGGAGTCGACCCCTCGGCAGCTGTTTACCCCCGACCTCTTTCAGGAGCGGGCTTTCGAAGACTCCGCCCTGCCCATTGCCTGCGGCCAGACGATCAGCCAACCCTTCATTGTCGGCCTGATGACCCAGGCCCTGAAGATCGAAGCCCGCGCTCGGGTTCTGGAGATCGGCACCGGCTCGGGCTACCAGACCACGATCCTCTCTCGCATGGCCCGGCTGGTCTATACGGTGGAGCGCTACCGGACCTTGCTGGCCGAGGCCGAAGCAAGGTTCAAGGCGCTCGGCCTGACCAATGTCATCACCCGCTTTGGCGATGGGGGCCTGGGCTGGCCAGAACAGGCTCCGTTTGACCGCATTATGGTCACAGCTGCCGCGTCAGATGAGCCCCGGGCCCTTTTGGCCCAGCTGAAGCCCCATGGGATCCTGGTGGCCCCGGTGGGTCGCGGCCCCGTCCAGATCCTGAGGCGCTACTGCGGAGACGGAAAGGGTGGGTTCGACGTGGAGGATCTAGGCGAGGTTCGCTTTGTTCCGCTCCTCGACGGCGTTGCCCGGGAACTCTGACGGACGTCG
Organism: Phenylobacterium sp.; assembly: GCF_022402485.1. Classification (GTDB taxonomy): domain Bacteria; phylum Pseudomonadota; class Alphaproteobacteria; order Caulobacterales; family Caulobacteraceae; genus Phenylobacterium. Next base: position 27,957 of record NZ_JAKRSA010000020.1, read on the forward strand.
CTTTGCGCTAAAGATGGGAAGGCTTGGGCGTCGGCCTTAACCCACCATTAACCCTGATGCCCCGACTGAGTCAGAACCTGTCCCATGGAGCGGCCATGACGCACTCATTGACCCGTACGGCTCTGGTCCTGCTTGCCGGCAGCATCCTTGCGGCCTGTACAACCTACCAGCCTGAAGGGGTTGAGCAGGTTCGCCCCAACTTCCCGGTGCGTCAGGGTCCTGATGTCCAGGGCGCGCCCCTTGAGCCCGAGCTTCCGCCGGCGCAGAGCGCCACAGCGCCCCCCATGGCTCAGCCGACCACGCCGATCGAATCCCGGCCCCTAGACCCGCTCCCCCAGGCGCAGCCGAGGCCAGCTGGCAATATCCCGCCGCCGCCGCCGCCGCCGGCCCAGGAGTATGAGACCGTCACCCGCACCACGGCCACGGGCCAGGTGGTGGACGCCGACGGCCCGCCGCAGAGCTATACAGTGGCCTCAGGCGATACGGTGTACGCGATCGCCCGCAAGCTCTCGACGACCCGCGACCAGCTGGCCGCCGACAATAATCTCAGCGCCCCTAACTATGTGATCCGTCCAGGTCAGGTGCTGACGGGCCCCTCCAGCAAGACCAAGGCCTATGTGGTGGCCAGCGGGGACACCCTGTTTGCCATCGCGCGCCGGTTCAGCGTCTCGGGCCAGGCCATCGCCGACACCAACGAAATGCAGCTGGCCGATGTCATTCGTCCTGGCCAGCGGCTGCTGCTGCCCGAGGGTTTCCGGGACACCGGCCCTGTGACCAGCACGGTGCGCGTGCCGGTGACCCGCTCAGCTCCGGTTGCAGTCGCCGCGGCGCCCGTCACGCCCCCGCCGGCGACAGCCGCCTCGCCGCCCGCCGCAGTCGCCCGACCCCAGGTTCCGCCCCCGACGCCTACGCCTGCGCCGCGTCCCGCGACCCCCACGCCGGCCCCAACGGCACCTGCGCCCCTGGTCAGCAGCAACCGAACGCCCGCCGACGCCCAGATCGCGCAACTCGGTCGTGGCCGGTTCGTGTGGCCCCTGCGGGGCGACATTGTCTCGACCTTCGGGCCCAAGGGCACGGGCAAGAGGAATGATGGGGTCAATATCCGCGCCCGCTCCGGCGAGCCGGTCAGGGCCTCAGCGGCTGGCGACGTGGTCTATGCCGGCGATCAGGTTCCAGGCTTTGGCAATCTTGTGCTGATCAAGCATGCCGACGGCTGGGTCACCGCCTATGGTCACCTGGCGCGGATCGACGTGAAGATGCAGGACAGGATCACCCAAGGCCAGCAGATCGGACAGGCCGGTGCCACCGGCGAAGTCGGAGAGCCGCAGCTGCACTTCGAGGTGCGCTATGCCCCGACCCCGCAGGATCGCGCCCGGCCCATCGATCCCATGCTGGTCCTGCCCCAGTAGGGCTGTGCCCAGCCTTAGAGGGGCAGGGACTTGCCCTGCGCTCCGGCCAGGTCGCGGATGAACTGCCAGGCGACCCGGCCAGACCTTGCCCCGCGCAGCTGCGCCCACTGCAGGGCGAGGCGGTCGAGGTGCGGGTCGCTGAGGCCGTGGGTTTCAGCATAGGCCCGCACGGCCTGCAGATAGGTGGGCTGGTCCATGGGCGGAAAGCCGATCCAAAGGCCGAATCGGTCAGAGACGCTGACTTCCTCCTCGGCGTCTTCTGCGGTGGCGATCTGGCCCCGGTCTTCCTGATGGCCCCGGGGCATCAGGTGGCGGCGGTTCGATGTGGCCACGAACAGCACATTGGCTGGCGGACCTGAAACCCCACCCTCAAGGGCGGACTTCAGCGCCTTGGCGGCGGCGGCCCCCTCCTCAAAGGACAGGTCATCGCAAAGCACCACAAAGCGCTCATCCTGGCCTCGGAGCACGTCGAACAGGGCCGGCAGGGCCGTGACCTGATCCCGGTCGACCTCCACCAGCTTCAGGGCTGGCCTAGCCTTGGCCATAGCCATGAAGGCGGCCTTGGCGATGGAGCTCTTGCCGGTGCCCCGCACACCCCACAGCAGGACATGGTTGGCCGGCAGGCCGTCGGCGAACCGCTCCAGGTTCTCCAGAAAGCGACCCTTCTGCCGATCAATGCCCACCAGGGCATCAAGGCTCAGGGGATAGTCGGGGGCAGGATGAAAGCCGCCGGTCTGCGGGTCATGGCGAAACAGCCGTGCGGTGGCGAAATCGCGCACCACAGGGGCTGGCGGGGCCAGTCGTTCCAGGGCTTCAGCAATGCGGATGAGCAGGGGACGCAGGTCTTGTTCCATGACTTGGCTGCTTAACCCTCGGGCTCGCATTGCAAAAGGGGGCGCCAGCGCATAGCTTCCGCCGACTTGAAGAGGGGCCGACGCACCGGCCCTTGACGACTTGCCGGAGAGGCCATGTTCGCCACCCCCGCCTATGCCCAGACCGCCGGCGCCGCCGCGGCTGGCCCGATGGATATGATGCTCCAGTTCCTGCCGCTGATCCTGCTGGTGGTGCTGTTCTATTTCCTGATGATCCGCCCGCAGCAGCGGCGGATGAAAGCGCACCAGCAGATGGTGGCCGACCTCAAGCGCGGGGACCAGGTGATCCTGTCCAGCGGCATGATGGGCAAGGTCGTCCGGGTGGAGGACAAGGAGATCGGCCTTGAAATCGCCACCGGTGTGACCGTCAAGGTGGTGCGGACCATGATCGCTGAGGTCCGGGTCCGGGGCGAGCCGGCTCCGGCCAACGACTCGAAGTCCTGACTGATCCTGCGCCAACATAAGGGCGGCCTCGCCTCATGATGACCCTGTCGCGTTGGAAGATCATCGCTGTCGTAATGGCGGCGGTGTTCGGTGTTCTTTTCGCCGCACCCAACCTGCTGCTGCCCCAGACCCTGGCTGCCATGCCAGGGTTCTTCCCGCGCCAGCAATTGAACCTGGGTCTCGACCTACAGGGGGGCTCGCACCTTCTGCTGGAAGTGGACACTGAGGCGCTGCGGGCGGAACGCCTGGTCAATACCCTGGAAGACACCCGGGTGACGTTGAACGGGGAAGGCATCGCCTTCCTCGAGCTGCGCCAGCAGAATGGCGAGATCTCCCTGCGAACCGCAGACCCTGCGCGACGGGATGATGCGGTGCGCATTTTGCGCAACACCCTGGGCGCGCCCTTGGCCGGAACGACCGGGGGGCGGGACATTACCGTTCGCAACGACGGGGAGGCGGGCATTCGCATCGCCTTTGTCGAAGAGGCGATGAACGCCGAGGCGGCCAAGGCCGTCGAACAGTCCATCGAGATCATCCGTCGCCGTATCGACGAACTGGGCACCCGCGAGCCAACCATCATCCGCCAGGGCATTGACCGGATCGTCGTCCAGGCGCCCGGCGAGAGTGACCCCGAACGTCTCAAGAACGTCATTGGCCAGACGGCCAAGCTGACCTTCCAGATGGTCGATGAGAGCGCAGACATGGCCGCCGCCGCCGAGGGCCGGGCACCTCCCGGGTCGGAAGTGCTGCCCAGCGAAGATGGCATGTCCACCTTCATCGTCGTGCGCCGTCGGGCCCTTGTCTCGGGGGAGATGCTCACTGACGCCAGCCAGGGCTTCGACGCCCAGACCGGCGAGGCGGTGGTGAACTTCCGCTTCAACAGCATCGGAGCGCGGCGGTTTGGCGACGCCACAGCCGCCAATATCGGCCAGCGTTTTGCCATTGTCCTGGATGGCAAGGTGATCTCAGCCCCGGTCATCCGCGGCGCCATCACCGGCGGCAGCGGTCAGATCAGCGGCAGCTTCACGCCCGAAAGCGCCAACGACTTGGCGGTTCTCCTTCGGGCTGGTGCCTTGCCGGCCCCTCTGACGGTTGAGGAACAGCGAACGGTCGGTGCCGAACTGGGGGCTGACGCCGTTCAGGCTGGTCAGATCTCCACCGTGATCGCCTTTGTCACCATCCTGGTCTTCATGGTGTTGGCCTATGGGGGGTTGTTCGGCGGCATTTCGGTGATTGCCCTGCTGATTAACGCCACCCTGATCTTCGCCATCATGTCCCTGACCCAGGCCACGCTGACCCTGCCAGGTATTGCGGGCCTGATCCTGACCCTCGCCGTGGCCGTCGATGCCAATGTGCTGATCTATGAACGGATGCGAGACGAGATCAGGGCCGGACGGTCGGCCATCTCGGCCATGGACGCGGGCTTCTCCAAGGCCATGAGCAGCATCATCGACGCCAATGTCACCACCATCCTGGCTGCCCTGATCATGTTCCAGTTCGGCTCTGGGCCCGTGCGGGGCTTTGCCTGGACGCTGTCAATTGGGGTCATCACCTCGGTCTTCACCGCGGTACTCGTCACCCAGGTCCTACTGGGCCTGTGGTTCCGGGTCGCCCGGCCCAAGACCCTGCCGATCGCTTGAGGTTGCGAACCATGTGGCCCCTGATCAAGATCATCCCCGTCAAGACGAACTTCCGGTTCGTCTCGTTCGCCAAGTTCGCGGGCGTGGCCTCCATTGTGGGGGCGATCGCCTCCCTGTTCCTGACGCTCTATCCCCTGACCCCGCCCTGCGGGGGCCTGAATTGCGGGATCGACTTCACCGGCGGCACCCTGCTGGAAATCTCTACGGCCCCCAAGGTCGTCGACCTGGGCGTGGTGCGGGAGGAACTGGGACAACTTGGGCTTGGCGACGTGCAGGTCCAGGCGTTTGGCGCACCGACCTCGGCCCTGGTCCGCTTCCAGACCCCGGAAGGGGAAAGCTCCGAACAGGCTATCGCTGAGGTGAAGTCCACGCTCACCAACGCCCTGGGTGCGGTGGCGTTCGATAAGACCGAGGTGGTGGGTCCCAAGGTGTCCGGCGAGCTGTTCCAGAGCGGCCTGCTGGCGCTCGGCGTCGCCATTGCCCTGATGATGCTCTACATCTGGTTCCGCTTCGAGCTGCAGTTCGGGGTCGGGGCCGTGGTCGGCCTGTTCCACGACGTGATCCTGGCGTTTGGGTTTATCGCCCTGTTCGATCTGGAGTTCTCCCTGACCACCATTGCGGCCATCCTGACGATCATCGGCTATTCGATGAACGACACCGTCGTTGTGTTCGACCGACTGCGAGAGAACCTCCGCAAGTACAAGAAGATGCCTCTGGCCGAGGTCATCGACCTGACGATCAACGAGACCCTGTCCCGGACCATCATCACGGGCCTCACAGCGGTGCTGGCCCTGGTCGGTCTGGCGATGTTTGGCGGTCCCACCCTGTTCGCCTTCTCGGTGATCATGATCTTTGGGGTGGTGATCGGGACCTACTCGTCCATCTATGTGGCTGCGCCGGTGATCCTCATCTGGGGCGTTAGGCGGGGGGACGAAGAGGCCGAACCCCTGCCGGTGCGCACCTAGGACCATGGCCAGGAACGCGCCCAGCCTGGACAGCTATGGTCCCGGGGGCTTTCGGGTTTCGGGGGTCTGGCGGCCGGGGTCACTGTTGATCGTCGCGGACGTGGCGGCCCCCTGGCCGGTGAGCCGGCTTGCGGACGCAACGCCTGATTCCCTCTATCCGGTCTTCGCCGCCGGTGCCCGGGAGGTGGAGCTGCTGCTTCTGGGCACGGGTCCGGTCAATGGTCTGCCCCCGCGCGCCCTGCGTGATCTGTTGCAGAAGGGGGGGATCGGGCTGGAATACATGGACACTGCCGCGGCCTCTCGCACCTATAATGTGCTTACAGCCCAGGGCCGCAGACTTGCCTGCGCCCTCATTGCCATGTGACCTAGGGCCATGTGAGCTTGGCCAGGGGGCCAGGCTGCGTCAGGACAGGTCTGATGCGACGGACTTGCGCCCTGACGAGCTCGGCTATAGGCCAGGGGCAGAAACGGGGAAATCGCTATGCAGGGTCTGCTGTCTAATTTTCGCAATACGATGATCGTGAGCTTCCTGCTCTCGGTCGTCATGATCGTCGGCTATCTGGCGCACAATCAGAGCGCTGATGTGATCTTCGTCCAGGCCGTGCTGCGCTGGGCGCATGTGGTGCTCGGCATCCTCTGGATCGGGTTGCTTTACTACTTCAACTTCGTCCAGATCCGCAAAATGCCGGAGATTCCGGCTGAGCTGAAGCCGGCGGTCAGCAAGTACATCGCCCCTGAGGCCCTTTTCTGGTTCCGCTGGGCGGCGCTGTTCACGGTCATCACCGGTATCGCCCTGGCCTGGAGCCGTGGCTATCTGCTCGAGGCCTTCAGCCTCGGTGCCGTGGGGGGCTTTGTTGCGCCTCAGCACACCTTCATCGGCGTGGGCATGTGGCTGGCGGTGATCATGTTCCTGAACGTCTGGCTGGTCATCTGGCCCAACCAGAAGATCGCGCTCGGCATGGTCGAGGCTGACGACGCGGCCAAGGCCAAGGCCGGCCGCACCGCCATGCTGTTCTCGCGTACCAACACGCTGCTGTCCCTGCCCATGCTGGTCACCATGGCCATGAACCAGACCATCTTCGGATAGACGCCAGCACGGCTGTAAACCTTCAGGACCCGCCGCCCTGGCGGGTCCTTTCTATTTCAGGACCCCATGGACGAAGACGCCTCGCCGCCGGCCGACGACCTGGACGCCCTGGTCGCGCGGGTGGACCCTGATCGCTGGCTGTCCAGCCGCCTGATCGCCGACCCCCATGAGCGGGCCGATGTGATCGCCCTCTATGCCTATGACCATGAGCTGGCCCGCGCGCCGAAGGTGGCCTCCAACGCCTTGCTGGGGGAAATCCGGCTGGCCTGGTGGCGGGAGGTGCTGGATGAGGCCTATGGGGCAGGACCCGTGCGCCGCCATCCCACCGCTGTGGCCCTGGCCGATGTCATTGCCCGCCGGGGGCTGCCCAGGGCTCCCCTGGAGGCGATGATCGACGCCCGTTACCGCGAACTTGATCCAGAACCCCTGCAGGACGAGGAGGCCGTCCTTTTGGCAAGGGAGACCGCAGGTGCTGCAGCAAGGCTTGCCGCCCAGGTCCTGGGGGGACCGCAGGAGGGCGACCGGGCCGAAGCCGGTGGCGCGCTCTGGAGCCTGGCGCGGCGGGCGATGGCCTCAGGCATGCCCCTGAATCCCGCCCTTTCGCGGCCCCTTCGGGCAGAAGCCCGTAGGCTGGGGGTCGCCGCTTTTCCGGCCGCTGCCCACGGCGCTCTGGCCCGGGCCTATGGGCGGGGCCGTGAGCCCTCGGCATTTGGCAAGCGCTGGCGGATTACCCTGGCGGCGCTCAGCGGTCGCATCTGAGCGCCTCGCAAGACCGTCCTATTCCGCCGCCAGGGCCGGCTGGTCGATCCAGGCGTCCAGGTCGGCCAGGGCGCGTTCGCCCACCATCCGCTTTTTGGTGCGGCCGCGCTCCTTGGCACCCAGCCGGCGGCCCTCGGCATCCCGCTTGGGGCTCTCCAGGGGCGGTATCAGGCCGTAATTGATGTTCATCGGCTGGAACGAGCCCTTGCCCCCATCCAGATGCCCACCGGTGATATGGCCGATCAGAGCCCCCAGGGCTGTGGTCGGCGGCGGGGGATCAATGGGTCGGCCCAGGCGCTCGGCCGCAGCCATCCGCCCGGCCATGAGGCCCACGGCAGCGCTCTCCACATAACCCTCAACCCCGGTGACCTGGCCGGCGAACCGTAGGCGTGGGGCCACCTTCAGCCGCAGGCTCGCGTCCAGCAGGCGGGGGCTGTTGATGAAGGTGTTGCGATGCAGGCCCCCCAGGCGGGCGAACACAGCCTTTTCCAGCCCAGGGATCATCCGGAAGATCTCGGTCTGGGCGCCATGCTTCAGCTTGGTCTGGAAGCCGACCATGTTCCACAGGGTGCCCAGCGCATTGTCCTGGCGCAGCTGAACCACCGCATAGGCCTTCTCGTCGGGCTTGTGCGCGTTGGTCAGGCCCACGGGTTTCATGGGGCCATGGCGCAGGGTCTCGCGGCCCCGCTCGGCCATCACCTCAATGGGCAGACAGCCGTCGAAATAGGGGACGTGCTCCCAGTCCTTGAACTCCGACTTGGGCCCCGCCAGCAGGGCGTCGATGAAGGCCTCGTACTGCTCCTTGTCCATGGGGCAGTTGATATAGGCCGCCGCATCCCCGCCGGGGCCCACCTTGTCGTAGCGCGACTGACGCCAGCAGATGTCCATGTTCACCGACTCCACCGTCACGATGGGGGCGATGGCGTCGAAGAAGGAGAGCTGGCCTTCGCCGGTCAGGTCGAGAATCGCCTGTGACAGGGAAGGCGAGGTGAGGGGACCGGTGGCGATGATCACGCTGTCCCATGCCTCAGGCGGCAGGCCGGCGACCTCCCCCCGATCAAGGGTAATGTTGGGATGGGCCAACAGCTTCGCCGTCACGGCGTCGGCGAACCCGTCCCGGTCCACGGCGAGCGCGCCGCCGGCCGGCACCTGATGGGCGTCACCGCAGGCCATGATGATCGAGTCCAGCCGGCGCATTTCGGCGTGCAGCAGGCCCACCGCATTGCCGGTCCAGTCGTCGGCCCGGAAGGAGTTGGAACAGACCAGCTCGGCGAGCTTGTCGGTCTGGTGGGCGTCGGTGCCGCGCACCGGGCGCATTTCGTGCAGGATGACGGGAACGCCGGCCTGGGCGATCTGCCAGGCGGCCTCGGAACCGGCCAGGCCGCCGCCAATGACATGTATGGGAGTGAGGCTCATAAGCCTCCCCATAGCAATGATCGTCGCGCTCGGCGAGCCAGCCCTTGCGGGCGGGCGGGGCGCGCGCCTAGTTTCTCCACGGAAGGTCGGCGACTCCAGGCGTTTAAGGCTTTTGGGGCGCGGATCGGGGAGCTGTGATGTCCAACTTTTCTCCGGGTGATGTGGCCTTTGAAGGCTTCCGGATCATGCGGGAGCACCCGAGGGTCGCACTGATCTGGACGGTGTTTCACCTCCTGGTCTCGTTCGTCAGCGCCACCGCCCTGATCATGTTCGGGGGCGAAGGCTTTCTGCAGGCCGACAACGCCGCGGACATGTCCACGGAAGAGCTCGCCGTGTTCATGCGGGATATGGCCCCGGCCTACCTGGTCCTGGCGCCAATCGGGCTGCTGGTGGTGTCGATATCGGCCGCTGCCGTCTATCGCCTGCATCTGCGGCCGGATGAGGCCATCGAGCATGGCCATTTGCGGCTGGGGGGCGATGAGTTCCGGCTCATCTTGCTGACAGTGGTCTATTATCTGCTGGTGATTGTCGGGGTGCTGGCCCTGTCCGTGGTGGCGGCGGTGGGGGCAGCCTTGGCCTCATTCGCCGGTCAAGGTGCCACGACCCTGACCGGGATCGGCATGATGGTGTTCTTCGCCGGGGTCGGGATTTATGTGCTGGTTCGCCTATCCCTGGCGCCGGTTCTGACCTTCGAGCATCGCCGTCTGGTGGTCTTTGGGTCCTGGGCCCTGACACGCGGCCACTTCTGGCGGCTTCTGGGCGCCTATCTTCTGGCGCTCATCCTCATCTTGGTGATCAGCCTGCTCATGATGGTCATCTTCGCCGCCCTGGCCGGGATTGCGACCGTGGCCCTTGGCGGAAGCCTGGAGAGCGTCGGCGAGGCCTTCCAACCGGACTTCAGCTCGTTCGCCGCCTATATCTCGGTCCAGACGATCCTCTATCTGATCTTCAACGCCCTGCTGACCGCCATCTATTATCCCGCGATCCTCACCCCGCAGGTCATCGCCTACCGGGCCTTCAGTCCGGCTCCAGAGCTCGGGATCGGGTCAGACGCTGTCGTCTGACCCGCCCGTCAGAAGGCGAGGGGCGCGCGTCAGGCCTGGGCGCTGGGGCGGGCGGTAACCCGCTGATGCCAGGCGGCCAGATTGGCGTGCTCGGGGTTCATTTCCAGGCCGATCCAGGTGGCGAAATCCACCGTGGACAGGGCGCAGATGTCGGCCACCGTATAGTCGTGACCAGCGATGAAGTCCCGGCTGGCCAGTTCCCGGTCCAGCCACTTGAGCGCGCTGGCATAGGCCTCGCGGTTCGACTCGCCAAAGTCTTTGTACTGGTTCAGCAGGGCGGCGGTGTAGGGGTGGGCGTGGCGCCAGAAATTGCCCACCGGGGTCATCAGCACGAACTCCACCCGGCGGACCCACATGTCCACATGGGCCTTTTCCAGGGCGGTGCGGCCAAACAGCGGCGGCTCAGGGTGGGTTTCCTCGAAATAGCGGCAGATGGCGACGGTCTCGGAGATGGTCGCCCCGTCGTCTAGCTCCAGGGTCGGGATCTGGCCGAGCGAGTTCTTGGCCCGGTAGTCGGTCGACTTGTGTTCGCGCTTGCGCATGTCGACTGTGGTTTCGGGCAGATCGATGCCCTTTTCCGCCAGGAAGATGCGGACGCGGCGCGGGTTCGGCGCCGGCATGGGCGCGCCGTAGAGGATCATCAGTCAGCTCCAATCGCTTAAACGAATGGCGCGAGGCTATTTCAAACGAGCGTTCGCGCAAGGCCTGACCTGGGTTGAGGGCCTCGAACCCTCCAGACCTCAGGCGCTCTTGCGGCGAGCCAGGCGGCGCTGTTCGTGGCGGTCCAGCACGTCCTTGAGGTAGCGGCCGGTCCAGCTGGCCGGCTGGGCGGCCACGGCCTCCGGCGTGCCCACCGCGACGATCTCCCCGCCGCCGTCGCCGCCCTCGGGGCCGAAGTCCAGCAGCCAGTCGGCGGTCTTGATGACGTCGAGATTATGCTCGATGACCACGATCGTATTGCCCTGGTCGACCAGCTCATGGAGGACCTCCAGCAGCTTCTGGATGTCCTCGAAGTGCAGGCCGGTGGTGGGCTCATCGAGAATATAGAGGGTCCGTCCCGTGGCCCGCCGGGACAGTTCCTTGGAGAGCTTCACCCGTTGGGCCTCGCCCCCGGACAGGGTGGTGGCTGGCTGGCCAACCTTGACGTAGCTCAGGCCCACCCGCTTCAGGGTCTCCATCTTGTCGCGCACGGTGGGCACGGCCTTGAAGAAGTCGGCGGCCTCCTCGACGGTCATGTCCAGCACGTCGGAGATGGACTTGCCCTTGAACTGGATCTCCAGGGTCTCGCGGTTGTAGCGCTTGCCCTTGCACACATCGCAGGTGACGTAGACGTCGGGCAGGAAGTGCATCTCGATCTTGATCAGGCCGTCGCCCTGGCAGGCCTCGCAGCGGCCGCCCTTGACGTTGAACGAGAAGCGACCCGGCCCATAGCCGCGCGCCTTGGACTCGGGCAGGCCGGCATACCAGTCGCGGATCGGCTGGAAGGCGCCGGTATAGGTGGCCGGGTTTGAGCGCGGGGTGCGGCCGATGGGCGACTGGTCGATATCGATGACCTTGTCGAAGTTCTCCAGCCCCTCGATCCGCTCATGCTGGGCCGGCGCGTCGCTGGCATTGTGCAGACGGCGGGCTGCGGCCTTGTAGAGGGTTTCGATGGTAAAGGTGGACTTACCACCGCCGGAGACGCCGGTGATGCAGGTGAAGACCCCCACGGGGATTTCCCCGGTCACGTCCTTCAGATTGTTGCCGCTGGCCCCAACGATGCGGACCATCTTCTTTTTCGAGATCGGCCGGCGATCCCGGGGCACGGCGATCTCGCGGACGCCCGACAGATACTGGCCGGTGATGCTCTTGGGATTGGCGATCACCTGCTCAGGGGTGCCCTCGGCGACGATGGTCCCGCCATGGACCCCGGCGGCCGGCCCCATGTCGATGACGTAGTCGGCCGTCAGGATCGCCTCCTCGTCGTGCTCGACCACCAGTACCGAATTGCCCAGGTCGCGAAGGCCGCGCAGGCTGTTGAGCAGACGGGTGTTGTCGCGCTGGTGCAGTCCAATCGACGGCTCGTCGAGGACATAGAGCACCCCGGTCAGCCCTGACCCGATCTGGCTGGCCAGGCGGATGCGCTGGCTCTCGCCGCCCGACAGGGTGCCGGAATTGCGCGACATGTTCAGGTAGTTGAGGCCGACATCCACCAGGAAGCGCAGGCGGTCATTGATCTCCTTCAGGATCCGCCGGGCGATCTCCATCTGCTTGTCGCTCAGGCTCTGCTCCAGGGCGCTGAACCATTCGCGGGCATGCTGGATCGACAGACGGGAGATTTCCCCGATGTGCCGGCCGTCGATCTTCACCGACAGGGCCTCAGGTTTCAGACGATAGCCCGCGCAAACCTCGCAGGGGGTCTCCGACTGGAAGCGCCCCAGTTCTTCTCGCACCCAGGCGGAATCGGTCTCGCGCCAGCGGCGCTCCAGATTGGGCAGGACGCCCTCGAAGGTCTTGTTGACCTCATATTTGCGGGCGTTGTCGTCATAGACGAAGTGGATCTTCTGGCCCTTGGTGCCGTTCAGGATCACGTCGCGGGCGGCATCCGGCAGCTTCCACCAGGGCTCGTCCATGGAGAAGTCGTAGTGACGGGCAAGGGCCTGCAGGGTCTGGGTGTAGAGGGGCGAGGGGCCCTTGGACCAGGGTGCCACCGCACCCTTGTGCAGGGACTTTTCCTTGTCCGGGATCACCATATCGGCGTCGAAGGCGAGCTTGGCCCCCAGGCCGTCGCAGGCAGGGCAGGCCCCGAAGGGGTTGTTGAACGAAAACAGCCGCGGCTCGATCTCGCTGATCGAAAAACCTGAGACCGGGCAGGCGAACTTCTCGGAGAAGATGATCCGCCGGGGTTCGCTCTCCCCCTCGGTGACATCGGCCCATTCAGCGGTGGCGATGCCGTCGGCCAGCCGCAGGGCGGTCTCCAGGCTGTCGGCGTAACGGGCCTCCTGGTCTCTGCGGGTGACCAGCCGGTCCACGACAATGTCGATGTCGTGCTTGAATTTCTTGTCGAGAACCGGCGCATCCTCGATGGGATAGAAGGTCCCGTCGATCTTCAGGCGCTGGAAGCCCGCCCGCTGCCACTCGGCGATCTCCTTGCGGTACTCACCCTTGCGGCCGCGGACGACAGGGGCCAGCAAATAGAGCCTCTCCCCGTCGGGCAGGGCCGAGAGCTTGTCGACCATCTGGCTGACGGTCTGGCTTTCGATGGGCAGGCCGGTGGCCGGCGAATAGGGCACGCCCACCCGCGCCCAGAGCAGACGCATATAGTCGTGGATCTCAGTGACCGTGCCGACGGTGGAGCGCGGATTGCGGCTGGTGGTTTTCTGCTCGATGGAGATGGCTGGGGACAGGCCCTCAATCAGGTCCACGTCGGGCTTGCTCATCAGCTCCAGGAACTGGCGGGCATAGGCCGAGAGGCTCTCTACATAGCGACGTTGGCCCTCGGCATAGATGGTATCGAAGGCCAGCGAACTCTTTCCAGACCCCGACAGGCCCGTGAGCACCACCAGCTCGCCCCGCGGGATGTCGACATTGACATCCTTGAGGTTGTGCTCGCGGGCACCGCGCACGCGGATGAAATTCAGCTGATCGGCCATGATTGTCCTGGAAGCCCCGCCAGCCGCCCAGGTTCCAGACAGCCGACCTCTATGTAATGCCCGGACTCAGAGATAACACGAGAACAAGTCGAGAACAAAGACCCTCACCGGGTGGCGGCGGCCTGCACCTGCTCCATCGCCCGCAGGACATTGCCCCCCCAGAACTTGTCGAGATCGGCCTGGGTAAAGCCAGCGGCCACCAGACGTTCGGTAAGCGCTGGGAAAGCCGTCACATCCTCGAAGCCCTCAATGCCGCCGCCCCCGTCGAAGTCGCCGGAAATGCCCACATGATCGATGCCCACGGTCTCGACCACATGCAGGATGTGCTTCATCAGATCATCCATATTGGCCCGGGGCACCGGGTACTTCGCCAGGATAGCGGCGCGCTGCGCCAAATAGGCCTCGCGCTGCTCAGGCTTCACGTCCCGCTGCGGGCCGTAGGTCTCTGTCAGGGCGGCCAGGGCAGCGATCCGGTCGGGATTGCGCGGGGTCTCGACCATATAGCCGGAGAAGGCGTTGAGCTGGATCACGCCGCCCTTGTCCGCCAGCTTGCGCAGCAGATTGTCGGGGATGTTGCGCGGGTGGTCATAGACCGCCTTCACCCCGGTATGGGACAGGATCAGCGGCGCCCGCGACAGGTCCAGCATCTGGTCAAGGGCCGCGTCTGACGCATGGCTGGGGTCGATGACAATGCCCAGGTCATTGGCGTGGCGGACAAAGGCCCGGCCCTCCTCGCTCAGGCCGCCCCACTCCGGGCCTTTGGGGTCGGTCGAGGAATCCGCCAGGTCATTGTTGGCGAAGTGAACCGGACCCATCATCCGGACCCCGAGCCGGTAGAAGGTTTCCATCAGCGACAGATCGCCCGTCAGTGGAGACCCGTTCTCCAGGCTGATGAACACGAACTTCTTGCCGTCGGCCACGGCAGCCCGGGCCTCGGCGGGTGTGGTCACCAATACAAAATGCTCATGGTGCCGGGCTGTCATCTGCAGGATTTCGACCGTGCGGGTCAGGGCATGATCGCGCGACCACATGTCGGCCACCGCATCGCGCCCGCGCTGCGGCGTGAAGACCACGAACACCCCCCCGTCGACGCCGCCCTCGACCATGCGGGGATAGTCCACCTGGGTCCCGTCGATGGCAAAGTCGTGCCGGTCCATAATGCTCCAGCCCCGGGCCGAGAAGTTGGCCGGGGTGTCGAAGTGGGAGTCCAGAACAATGGCCTGGTCGTGCATCTGCGCCGGGGTCTGGGCATGGGCTGCGCCGGCTGAGGCGAGGACGAGGAGGCTGGCGAACAGGGCGCGACGGGACACGGGCGAAACTCCTTCAAGGGGCCGAGGCCGCAGTTAGGGCCACGGGGATGCCCCGCGCAATGGCGCAGGGGTGGGACTCCCGGGAGATTTCCCCCCGGGAGCTGTCATTGAGCGACCCCAGGAGCCGGTGCCAGAAAGCCGGGCTCCTGGACCTGCGCCTTAGGCCTAGGCGGCCGCATCACGCTGTACGCGACGGAACACCCCGTTGGCCCGGGCGCAGGAGACGCCGTCCGCCCGGGCGAAAGCCTGGGCAAACGCCAGCGTGCCGCCTGTGCGGACAAACTCGGTCTCAAAGCTCAGCCACTGGCCGATCTGGGCGGCTTCCAGGAAGTCGACGCTTAAATTGACCGTCAGCATGGACGCCTCGCCCCCGGCGGCCTGGACGCAGGACAGCCCCATGGCGTTGTCGCACAGGGCCATGATCAAGCCCCCATGGACAAAGCCACGGCCATTGACGTGGGGCTGCCGGGCCCAGAGGCCGAGGATGACCGCCTGGCCCGTGGTGCGGGCATAGATCGGGGCCCAGGGATCGGTGAGGGGACTTGTCCGCCCATGCAGGATGAACCCATCGGGCGGGGGCTGATCGACCGTCATGCGGCCGCCAGCTTGGCCAGGCTCGCCAGGGTGCCGGCGCAGGCGTGAGCAGCTTCCTGGCCCTTGATCTTGAAGTGAGCGCCAAAGAAGTCCTGGTGAACCTGATGCTCGTGGAAGTGATGCGGTGTCAGGACGACGGAGATGATCGGCGTCTCGGTGGCCAGCTGCACCTGCATGAGCGCGGCGATGACGGTCTGAGCGACGAACTCGTGGCGATAGATGCCGCCATCCACCACGAAACCCGCCGCCACCACGGCGGCGTAGCGGCCGGTGCGGGCCAGGCTCTGGGCGTGAAGCGGGATCTCAAAGGCACCAGGCGTTTCGAAGCGGTCGATGCGCTCGGGTCCAAAGCCTAGCTCACCCATGGCCTCCACAAAGCCCGCATGGGCCTGATCGACCACATGGCGATGCCAGAGGGACTGGATGAAGGCGATGCGCGCGGCGCGAAAGGCGCCATTGGCGGTGGGCAGTTCGAAGGCGGCTTGGGTCATGGTCTTTTCCCTGACGGGTGGATGAACCACGACTCAGGGGCGCGCTGGACGGACCATAGGGACGCACGCGCCCCTAGAGTGTCGCCCAACGGTTCTCATAACCGGACTCTAACCGTCGGCCCCGGGATCCCACCGGGTCTGCTCGTCCCTGGCGGCGGTGAGGCCGACAGGCGCCCGCGGGCTCGTCCAGGCCGCGAGGCCCGGCATTACCGCCGGTGGGGAATTTCACCCCGCCCTGAGAACGTAGATCGCCGGAACCCCCGGCGACGGCATGACCTTAGACTCAGGTCGGGGCGTCAAACAAGCGTTTGACCCGATCAGGCGCGCTGATTGAGGGTGATGGCTGAGGCGGCCTTGTTGGCGGCCTGGTCCGATCGGGGGCCATAGCCTGTGGCGTCGCTGCGTTGGGCGGCGACCTCGTCGGCGATCGCTTTCACCAGGCCTTCCGTCACAGTGCGGGCCGCCGAAATGGCCCGACCCTGCCGCGCTAGAACCGCATCAAAGGCCTCGGTGGCCCGGATCAGCCGGGTCCGCTCGGCCAGGGGCGCTGCGGCCACAAGGTCAGGATTGGCCCGGACCCGGGCTGACTCGTGGCGATAGATATTGGCCAGCCGGGTGGTCTCTTCCATCTGGTCGGCGGCCTTGTGCGGCCGGCCTTCCTCGAAGGCCTGGGCGCTCAGGGCCACCAGCTCGGTGAGGCGTTCGGTCAGCAGGCTCAATTGTTCAACGCGGTCCTGCGCGTCAGTTGCGGCGATCGCCATGGCGGTTACTCCTCCAGGCCCTGTAGTTTCAGCATTTCGCGGGTGACGGTGTCGGCCAGACCGATCCCGCCGCTCTTGGCGGTCTCCCGGGCGAAGGACTCGGTGAGGAAGGAGCGGAACTGGGCTTCAGCCTGTCCGCCGCCAAAGGGCGCGGAGACCTCGGTGGCGGTGAACATCTGCTGCATCATGATCGACAGGAAGGCCGCCTCGAAATCCTGGGCGGTCTTCTCGATCTGGCCACGCTTGGCCAGGGCGGCGGTATCCTGGGCACCCGATGCGGCACCTGCGCCGGGGACGATGGCGGAGAGCGGCGAGAGTCCGTTCATCACATCACCTCGATTTCAGCCTGGAGGGCACCGGCAGCCTTGATGGTCTGCAGGATCGAGATCATGTCCCGCGGCGTGACCCCGAGGGCGTTGAGGCCGGCCACCAGGTCCGAGAGCGCCGCGCCATTGCGTACGGTGATGAACTGCTTGCCGCGCTCCTCCTCCACGTCGACTTCGCTCTGGGGGATGACAACGGTCTCGCCCTGACTGAAGGGGGCCGGCTGGACCACGGCGGGGAATTCCTGAACCCGGATGGTCAGGTTGCCCTGAGCAATGGCCACGGTGGAGACCCGAACGGCTTCGCCCATGACAATGACGCCCGAGACTTCGTCGATCACCACCTTGGCGGCATTGTCCGGCTGAACCGGCAGGTTTTCGATCTGGGCCAGGAAGGCGGTCATGTCCTGACCTACCGGCGGACGAACGGCGACAATGGTCGGGTTCTCAGCGTGCGCCGTACCGGGGAAGCGGCGGTTCACCGCCTCGGCGATGCGGCGGGAGGTGGTGAAGTCGGGATTGCGCAGGGTCATGCGCATCTGGCCCATGGAGGCCAGCTGAAATCCGACCTCGCGTTCGACAATGGCCCCGCTGGCGATTCGCCCGGAGGTGGGCACGCCCTTGGAGATGGATGAGCCCGACGCGCCTCCGGCCGAGACCGATCCGGTCTGCACCGTGCCCTGGGCCACGGCATAGGCCTCACCGTCCGCCCCCATCAGCGGGGTGACCAGCAAGGTGCCCCCTTGCAGGCTCTTGGCGTCCCCCATGGCCGAGACGGTGGCGTCGATGGGGGAGCCCGCCGCTGAGAAGGCGGGCAGCCGGGCTGTGACCATGACGGCGGCCACATTCTTGGTGTTGAGATTGGCGTCCCGGGTATTGATCCCCATCCGCTCGAGCATGGCCTCCATGCTCTGGCGGGTGAATGGGGCGTTGCGCAGGGAGTCGCCGGTGCCGTTCAGGCCGACTACAATGCCGTAGCCCACCAGCATGTTGTCGCGCACGCCCTCGAACTCGACGATGTCCTTGATCCGCGAGCTGGCCAGGGCCGGGCCGGTCGCCAGGCTGAGGCAGAGCAGGACGGCGCTGAAAAGCCGAAGAGGTCGGAACATGGGCGCTTACCACCATACGAGGGGTCGGCCCTTCCCCTTGCCAGCCCTGTGCCATGGGGGAGGCTTTGGAAGTCTCGTAAAATCAATGCGCTATCTTGAGGGGAGTCCCGGCGCACTCAGCCCGGTGCAGATTTTGCCCGGCATTAACCATACCCTAAGCGGCGGAGCCGAGACTCTGGACTGTGAGTGGCGTTGGTAAAGCGGGACGTATGAAAGTCACGGGTTCGGGGGCAGCGGGACCGGCATCCGGCGCAGGTCGCCCCAAGGGGGCCTCCGGGGGCGAGGGGTTCCGTCTGCCGAGCACTGCGGGGGCGTCTGCTGCGTCTGCGGCTGGGCCCACGGGCGTCGTCGCTTCGGTCGGGGGGCTGAGCGCCTTGTTGGCCTTGCAGGAAATGGGCGGCCCCCTGGAGCGCCGTCGCAAGGCGGTCAGCCGGGCGGGGCGGATTCTTGATGTGCTCGATGAGGTCAAGCTGGCCCTGGTCAGCGGCGAGCTGTCCCTCAGCCAGCTTGAGCGACTCACCCGGGCTGTGCGCGAGGAGCGGGCGGCCACCGAAGATGCCGCCTTGGAAGGCGTTTTGAATGAGATCGAGACCCGGGCTGCGGTCGAACTGGCCAAACTGGAAATGGCCCGGAACGCCGGTCTTCGAGTGACGGGCGAGTCGCGTTGAATGTCACAGAACATCTGCTATATAGCCGCCTCCCCAGTTCCAGGGAGCAGTCCAGGGGCGTGAGGTATCGTTATGGCGACCACTGTCATGGCTTTAGAGAGTTCTTATCGTCCGTCTGAGGACGAAGAGTTCATGAATGAGCGCCAAGTCGAGTATTTTCGACAGAAGCTCATGACTTGGAAGGAAGAGATTTTCCGCGAAAGCCGGGAAACTCTTTCGCATCTGCAAAATGAAACTGAAAACCTGCCTGACGATATAGATCGGGCCTGGTCAGCGACGGATCGTGCGCTGGAATTGCGTACCCGCGATCGTCAGCGCAAGCTGATCTCCAAGATCGATGAAGCGTTGCGGCGGATCGAGGACGGTTCCTACGGCTACTGCGAAGAGACCGGCGAACCGATTGGAATCGCTCGGCTGGAAGCCCGTCCCATCGCCACCCTGAGCCTGGAAGCCCAGGAGCGCCACGAGCGCCGCGAGCGGGTCCACCGGGACGACTGAGCCGTCACGACGGGGCTGGCCCGTCGGCGTGGCTCAGGTCACCCTGGTGGTGGTCAGGGCCGCGCCCTCCTGGTCTCCCAGGGCGAGACGGCCGTCAAGCTGCGGCAAGATTTCCGCGACCGTAGTGGCCACAGCCCAGCTGTCCATGAAGTCGGCCGGGGTGAGATTTGCCGCCACGGTGTGCTCTAGCAGCTGAAACAGGGGGTCCCAGAAGCCTGCCGG
This sequence comes from Phenylobacterium sp., assembly GCF_022402485.1. Lineage (GTDB taxonomy): Bacteria > Pseudomonadota > Alphaproteobacteria > Caulobacterales > Caulobacteraceae > Phenylobacterium. Next base: position 47,221 of record NZ_JAKRSA010000020.1, read on the forward strand.
GCTGTAGAAAACCACAGGCTTTCGATGCAAATCCAGGCGGCGCCAGGACAGGAGTTCGATGATTTCCTCCAGTGTGCCAATGCCGCCGGGGAGCACCACGAAGCCGTCGGACCGCTCGAACATGATCTGTTTGCGCTCATGCATGGAGCGCACGACGATGGTCTCCACCACGTCCAGGGCGCGCTCCCGGCTGGTCAGGAATTCCGGAATGATGCCAAGCACATCGCCGCCAGCCTCATGGGCGGCCCGGGCGCAGGCCCCCATAAGGCCGACGCCGCCACCGCCGTAGATCAGGCGTCGATCTTCCAGCGCCAGAGCCCGGCCAAACGCTGCCGCATCCGCCAGAAGGGAGGGAGCTGCGGCATCCGATGAGCCACAGAAGACGCAGACCGACTGGATGCTGGGGGGCGAAGCGCCCATAGGATAGAAACTCCGGAAAGGCGGGCCGCACAGCCGATGTGCGGCAGCCAGAAGGTGTACGAGGTCTTGCCCGTCAGAACGTGCTGGACAGCCTTAGCCTAGAGCACGATTCAGCGGACATTGGATTTCACCTGACCCGCTCAAGCTGTGGCGGACCCGGAATCCCCCTAGCTAGGGTCTGACAAGATGCGTTTCAAGCCAGCCTTCCTGACCCGCGCGACCCCAGCCGCCCTGGTGTTGGTCTTGCTCAGTGGCTGTGGCGAGGGCCAGGTGGTCACGGGCTCGCCCCTGGGACGTGAGCCAGAAGCCCCGACCACCTATCTTGCGCCCCCTCAAGCCCAAGCCCTTTTGGCCTCACCCCAGGGCATGCGCCTGGCCGGGCAGGCGGCCCCCGGCGCAAGGGTCCGCCTCGCGACGCCTGAGGGCGAGGTTCGGCTGACAGAGGCCGACAGCCGGGGGGCCTGGCAACTTGATCTGGGGACGAGCCGCGCGCCGCAGATCTTTGGCCTGTCGATGACTGTCTCAGAGCGCACGGTTCAGGCCGAGGGCTATCAACTGGTATTGCCGGATGGACGGTTGGTGCTGCTGCGGGCCGGCACCGGCGCGGTCGTGGTTCAGGGGACCGAGGGCAACAGGATCGTCGCCTTCGATTTCGATGAGGAAGGGGGGGCTGTGATCTCCGGCCTTGCGCCGGCCGAGGCGATCCTGTCGGTGCGCATCGACGGGCGTACGGTATCGACCAGCGGTCGGGTCGATGGGGCGGGGCGGTTCAGCCTGCCCTTTGGCGCGCCGGTACCGCCGGGGCCTCACCAGATCCGGGTCCTGGGGGAATCTCTCGATCTCCGCGCCGAGGTGGATGCAACGCCAGCGCGCCCACCGGCCTCTGGGGCCTTCCGCGCCACGGCGACAGACTATGGCCTGCGCATTGACTGGCTGACCCCCGGCGGCGGTCTGCAATCAACCCTGTTGGTGAAGTGATGAGAATGTTCCGTTGAGCCCCCCAGGACTGAGCCGCGGCCGGGGCGTGGGTGACCTGGCTGTCGCCGGTGACTTCCGCTTCTGGCCGGCCATGGCGGATCTGGGGGACCTGGTGATGCGTTCGGGCGCGCCGCAGCTGCGCCTGCGGCTGGCGGCTGCCGTGATCCTGGTCCTGATCGGCAAGGTCGCTGCCGTCCTTTCCCCTGTGATGCTGGGGGAAGCGATCAACACCCTGTCGGTTCCCGGCGGTGTCGTGGCGGTGGGCTCCGGCTTCATGGGTCTTGCCATCGCCTTCGCCGGTCTGCGCCTGCTGGCGGCCTGCGCGCCCTTCGCACGGGACGCGATCTTTACCGCCGTCTCCCAGTCCACCATGGCCACGGCGGCCGTCGAGGGCTTTGGGCATGCGGTGTCCCTGTCCCTGGACTTCCATCAGAGCAAACAGACGGGGACCCTGGCGCGGATCATTGAACGCGGGGCGCGGTCCACCGACTTCCTGATCCGCAGCGTGGTGTTCAATCTCGGTCCCACGGCCGTCGAGCTGGTGCTGGCCATGGGGGTGATGCTGCTGCGGCTGGACTGGCGCTTTGCCGCGACCGCCTTCCTGACTGTGGTGATCTATGCCGTGGTCACCTTCAAGATCACCGACTGGCGGCTGTCCCACCGTCGGGAGCTCAATGAGGCCGACGCCAGCGCTGCGGGCCTGTCGGTGGACGCCCTGATCAATTTCGAGACGGTGAAGACCTTTGGGGCCGAAACCCGGGCGGTGGGTGCCTATCGCTCAGCTATGAACCGCTATGTGGGGGCCGCCGTCACCGCCAACACTTCGCTCTCGCTGCTGAACGGTGCCCAGGCCGTAATCTTGAACCTCGGCCTGGCGGTGATGACGGTCCTGGCCGGCCTGGAAGTCGCCGCCGGAACCATGCGGATTGGCGATGTGACCATGGCCATCCTGCTGCTCATCGGCATCTATGCGCCACTCAATATGCTCGGCTTCAACTATCGAGAGATCCGCCAGGCCTTCATCGACATGGAGCAGCTGGTGGCCCTCACGGGCCGCACCCCCGACATCGTCGACGCCCCCGGGGCGCAGATTCTGCCGCCGGCCGCCCCCGATGGCGCGCGGCTGGAATTCAGGGATGTGGGCTTCCGCCATGACGCCCGCAGCCAGGGTCTGCGGAATGTCAGCTTCATAGCTGAACCCGGGGCCACCGTCGCCCTGGTCGGGCCGTCCGGTGCCGGCAAGACCACGGCGGTTCGGCTGGCCCTGCGGCTGATTGATCCGCAGGAGGGCGCTGTGCTTTTGGACGGGCTGGATCTGCGCCAGGTGCGTCAGGCGGCCCTGCGTCAGGCCATAGCCCTGGTGCCCCAGGACGTGGCCCTGTTCAACGACACCCTGCGGGCCAACATCGCCTTTGGTCGGCCCCAGGCCAGCCTCACGGAGATTGAGGCGGTGGCCGCTGCCGCCGAGCTCGCCCCGTTCATTGAGTCCCTGCCAGACGGCCTGGAAACCCGGGTCGGCGAACGGGGCTTGAAGCTGTCGGGCGGGGAGCGCCAGCGGGTTGGCATTGCCCGGGCCCTGCTGGCCAATCCCCGGCTGTTGATCCTCGACGAGGCCACCAGCGCCCTGGACGGGCGCACGGAAGAGGCTATCCAGGCCACCCTGCGCAAGGTGCGCACAGGTCGTACCACCCTGGTGGTGGCCCACCGTCTGTCGACCATTGTCGACGCGGACCTCATCGTCGTCCTGCGGCGGGGCCGGATCGTTGAGACCGGAACCCACGAGGCCCTGCTGGCGTCAGCCGGGGAGTATGCCGCCCTGTGGCGACGCCAGACCCGCCAGCGCTGAACCCCTTATTCTGCAGCGGCGGGGGAGGGGCTTTCGGCCTCGACGGGATCGGTCTTGGCCGGTCCCCGCAGCCCCAGCTTCCCGCGGCCCCATCCGGCAAGCCGGCCCAGACGCTCCTTGTAGACCTTGGGGGCTGCCAGCATCACAGGGGTCAGGACGAGGGTCAGCAGGGTGGCGAAGGACAGGCCCCAGACCACGGCAGCTGAGAGCTGGACCCACCACTCCGAACCCGGTGCCCGATACTCGATGTGCCCGACCCGGAAGTTGGGATGCAGCTGGAACATCAGCGGCAGGAGGCCAACGACCGTCACCACGGTCGTCAGGATCACCGGGCGGAAGCGCTGGGTGGCCGACCGCACGGCGGCGTCATCGGCGTCGTAACCTGACCTGCGCAGCTGGTAGTAGGTGTCCACCAGCACGATGTTATGGCCCACCACGACGCCGGCCAGGGCGACGATTCCGGTCCCCAGCATGATCACCGAGATGTAGTTGAAGGTGCCAAGGAAATTGATCTGAACCCCCAACAGCACGCCGACGGTGGACAGGGCCACGGCCGACAGGGTGACCACCACCCCGTAGAAGCTGTTGAACTGCCAGAGCAGGATAACCCCCATCAGGAACAGGGAGACGGCCATGGCGACGATGAAGAACTGGGCCGCCTCCTGGCCCTCTTCGTCAGCCCCGGTGAACTTCCACCGGACATCGTCGCTGATCTGCGCCTGCTCAAGCCAGGGGCGCAGTTCGGCGATTTTCTGATTGGCGGCCACGCCTTCGATGGCATTGGCCTGAACGATCACCAGCCGCTGCCCGTCCCGCCGCTGGATTGTCGTTACCTGCTGAGCTGGGGCCTGCCGGATGAAGTAGCTGGCCGGGACAGGTCCAAGGGCGGTGGAGATCTTCAGGTCGTCGAAGGCGGCAATATTGCGTGCCTCGGCGGGGAAGCGCACCCGGATGTCCAGCTCGTCCTCGGCATCGTCCGGGCGGAACCGGCCCACCAGAACCCCCGTGGTGACGAACTGGATGGCCTGGCCCACCGACAGAACGTCGACGCCATAGCGCCCCGCCGCCTGGCGATCGACGGCCAGGTTCAGCTCGATGCCCGGAGAGGTCCGGTTGTCTTCCAGTTCGAAGAGCTCAGGGTCGGCCTCCAGCCTTGCCCGGATGAGATCGGCCGCCGCATTGAGCGCCTGGGGGTTCTGGCTGCGAAGCTCGACCTGAACATCCTTGCCGACGGGGGGCCCGCCCTGTGGTTCGCGGACCTCGATCAGCACCCCGGGCATGTCGTTCAGCCGGGTGCGGATGTCATTGAGGATATCGGCACCCCGGAGCCCAAGTTCGCCGCGTTCCTCAAAGTCCAGCAGATCGACCTGCAGGCGACCGACCGTGTCGTTCGGCGGCCCGCCGCCGCCACCGCCGGGGCTGGCGGCCCCAGACCTCGTATAGATGGAATCCACGCCGGGCACGTCCAGCAGCCGCGCTTCGACCTGGCGCACCAGCACGTCGTGGGCCTCGGGCGACAGGTTGCCGCGCGCCTTGACATAGACCTGGGCCCATTCCGGATCCTCTTCCAGGAAGAACTCCGTCCGGTGGGTGGTCGAGCCGAACCAGGCCACGATGACGATCACGATCAGCAAGGTGCCGGCGAAGGTCCGCGTGGGCGCAGCACTGAGCGTCCAGAGCATCCGGGCATACCAGCCCATGAAGCCGGACATTTCCCGGGGATCGCCCCGTTCAGACTTTTCGATCTCGGCCAGATGCGCCTCATCGACCGCCGCCTTGCGGCCAAAGATCGAGCCTAGGGCCGGCGTGAAGATCAGAGCGATGAAGATCGACGCCCCCAGGACGTACATCAGGGTCAGGGGCAGGAAGCTCATGAACTTGCCCGGGATCGAGTTCCAGAACATGAACGGCAGGAAAGCGCAGAGCGTCGTCAAAGTGCCATTCAGGACGGGGAAGAACATGCGCTTGCCGGCCGCGGCGAAGGCCTCTTCCTTGGGCAGGCCCTCGGCCATTTTCCGGTCGGCGTACTCGACCACCACAATGCCCCCGTCCACCAGGATGCCGACGGCCAGCACGAGGCCGAACATCACCATCTGATTCAGGGTGACGCCTGCGGCATTGAGCATCAGGAAGGCCAGCATGAAGCAGGCCGGGATCGCGGCGCCCACCATCAGACCCTGCCGGATGCCCAGGCTGTAGACGATGATCATCATCACCAGGATGGTGGCGATCAGCAGGCCAGACTCCAGCACCGACAGGGTCCGGTAGATGAAGTCGCTCTGGTCATAGGTGAAGGACACACGGACGGTGTCGGGCCAACGGGTCTCTTCTTCGGCCACCACCGCCCGGACGGCGTCGACTGTGTCGAGGATGTTGGCACCGCTCCGCTTGGCCACTTCCAGCGACATGGCCGGCTCGCCATTGAAGCGGGTGATGAAGTTCGGTTCCTTGAAGGTGCGCCGAACCTCGCCGATGTCGCCGACGGTGATGACCCGATCGCCGCTCTTCTTGATGGGCAGGCTGAGGATGTCGGACGGGTCTTCGACCACGCCGGGCACCTTGACGGCGAATTGGCTGCCCCCAGACCGCAGGTTTCCGGCTGGGACCAGCTGGTTGTTGCGACTGATGACCTGGGCAAGTTCCCCGGTGGTGACGTTGTAAGCCTCCATCCGCAGGGGATCGATGGTGACTTCGAGCATTTCCTCGCGGCCGCCGGAGAGTTGCACCTCCAGGACTCCTGGCGCAGCCTCCAGGCGATCCTGCAGGGATCGGGCGATCCGATAGAGCTCCCGTTCCGGGGCGGCCCCTGACAGCATGATGCCAATGATCGGCTCGCCGCTGAAATTGGCCTCTTCGATGATGGGCTCTTCAGCATCTGGTGGGAACCGGCCCCGGGCCAGATCCACCTTGGCCCGCACCTCGGCCAGGGCGGTGTCCTTATCAAAATCGGCCTCGAACTCGAGATTGACGATGCCCATGCTCTGTCGGGCGGCGGAGTTCATCTCCTTCAGCCCCTCGATGGACTGAAGTTCCACCTCCAGCGGCTTGACCAGCAGGCGCTCGGAGTCCTCCGGGCTTACCCCCGGATAGGGGACAACCACCGAAACGAACGGGAAGTCGATGTCGGGATTGGACTCCCGGGGCATGTCCAGATAGCCGAAAAACCCAAAGATACTGGCAATCAGCGTGACGCCGAGCACGACTTTCCGCCGCTTGATGGCGCCGTCAATCAGCGGACCGATCATACTCTCAAAGCCTTCTGTGCGGGGCGCCCTGGAGCGCGCTCCCTAAGAGTGGAACTCGGCATTACGGTCAAAAACACGCTTTAAAACTGGACTTTAGCGAGCCAAGGCCACGCGAACCTTCTGGCCTTGATCAACATAGGATTGGCCGACCGTGATGATTCGAGCCTCCCCGGTCAGCCCGCGAACCCAGACCCCTTCGGCCGTCTCCTCGGTCACCTGAACCGGCGTGAAGATGACGATGTCGTCCTGGCCCACATGGCGCACGCCTTGCCGGCCTTCGGCGTCGAGCACCATGGCCGATGGGGGCACCAGATGTGCCGGGCCCGCAGCGGTGGTGATCTGCACATCGGCCGACAGGCCAGAGCGAACCGCCTGCGAAGGATTGCCGGCCACGACCTCCAGTCGGTAGGTGCGGGTTTGAGGGTCAGCATCCCGGCTGACGAAGCGGACCTGGCCCGACAGGGTTTCCCCCGAGATCAGGGTCGCCGTGGCGGGCTCGCCAATGCGAATCTGCCCCGCCTGCGTTTCAGGAACATTGCCGACGATCAGGATGGGGTTGAGTTCAATTACAGTTCCACAGGGCTGACCCGGCGCAAGATAGGTCCCGATCTCGGCTTCACGATTATCGAAGACCCCCGCGAAGGGCGCGCGGATATTCACCTGTTCCAGGGCGATTTCAGCCTGGCGAACGGCGGCGGCGGCCGCGTCGAGGCTGGCCTGATCCTGGAGCACCTGGGTCTCAGAGCGGAAGCCCTTTTCAGCCAGGGCGGCAGACGCGCGGCGCTGCAGTTCGCGCGAGCGCAAGGCCGCTCGGGCCTGATCCAGGGCCGCCTGGCGGGCGTCCACCGACAGCCGGCAAAGCACTTCGCCCTTGCGCACAAAGCCGCCCTCCCGGGCTGGTGTGGCGGCGACAACGCCAGGTGTCTCGGCGCGGACCACGACGGTGCGCGCGGCCTCGGTGCGGCCCCGCAGGGTCACCAGATAGGGACGGTTGACCTCCGGGGTCACGCTGACCTGCACCTGTGGCGCCTGTTCGGCCACCTCGGGTTCTTCAGCCGGAGTGTTGTCGCCCCCCAGCAGGGACATCCCCACGAAATACACCACCAACACGCCAAACACGGCGAGAATGAAGATGTGAGACGCCTTCAGACGCATGCGATTCAATTTCCCCAAGCCCTTCCGGAGGCGTGAACCCCCTGGAAGGCTGCAGCCTCGCGTTCTTTGAGACTCCGTCGGGGTTGTGCGGCGGGCACCGTCACCGTGCAAATGAATTCGCAGACAGGATGGGGACTGTGCCGCAACTACCCCTGACGAACCTGATTTTGCGGCCTAGACTGGACCGAAATTCTGCGGGCTCCGCCTGGGGTGCCCTGCAATCTGAGAGACGGACGCACGAATGAGATACCTGCACACCATGGTTCGCGTACGCGATCTCGAGGCATCCCTGGATTTCTATTGCAGCAAGCTCGGCCTGGTGGAGGCCTCGCGTTTCGAAAACGCAGCGGGCCGGTTCACCCTGGTTTTCCTGTGCGCTCCGGGGGACGAGGCAGACGCCCGCGCGCGGCGGGCCCCCATGGTCGAGCTGACCCATAACTGGGACCCTGAAGACTATCAGGGTGGCCGCAACTTTGGTCATCTGGCCTATGCGGTGGACGACATCTATGCCGCCTGCCAGCGGCTCATGGATGGCGGCGTGGTGATCAATCGCCCCCCCCGGGACGGGCATATGGCCTTTGTACGCTCTCCCGACGGCATTTCGATCGAGTTGCTGCAGGCCGGCGCGGCTCTCCCCCCGGCGGAGCCGTGGGTGTCCATGGCCAATCAAGGCCAATGGTAGAACCAGGGTGAGTTGATTGGGATGGGGCGGCCATCGACACTTGGGTCGGCGGCGAAAGAACGGTGGCTCCCCGAGCAGGACTCGAACCTGCGACAAGTCGGTTAACAGCCGACTGCTCTACCAACTGAGCTATCGGGGATCAGCACCGTAGGGCGGCGGCTATACGCTGGGCTGGCCGGTGGTGCAAGTCTCTGGCGCGCGCCTATCCACAGCGCAGATCAAAAAAAAGCCCGGCCAAAGCCGGGCTTGAGAAGGTTGGTGATGGTGGGGTGTCTTCAAAGAAGACCTGACCAACCTGTCCAATTATGGTTAAGGCGAGATTAACGATGCGGGCGGCGTGAGAGTCGCCACGGGTCTGTCAGGCGGCAGATTGAGGAGCCTCCGGTCGGGCCCCGCGAACAAGAGTGCGCCCCCTTTCGAGAAGCTGAGGACATACAGAACCGCATGCAGATCATTCTGGAGAGTCGAAACCTCGCCTAGGGGCTAGCGTTCCTGAAAGTCAGCCCGATTGCCCTCCGGGACAGGGTGTCCAGGTGCGTCGGGCCTTTCCCACTTTGCGACCGCTCACCCAACAAGTTTGGCGACCATTGGCCCCTCGCCGCAGGCGGGTGTCACTGCGGCTTCACGTGCAGATGCGAAACCTCCGGCTTGGCGTCGGACTTCATGTGGCGCCGCGACATGACAGCGTAGAGGTTCCCCCATGCGGCGGCGATCAGGTGCGATCCTGGCGGCGATCGGCCTTGGACTTGCAGGCTGTAGCGGCGAGACGAAGGTATCCGACGGAACGTGGCAAAGTGAGATGCGCGAAGTCAGGATGGCGGTGCGGGGGTCCGAGGACGATCCCATGATCACCCGGCGTCTGACCGCCTATAAAGACTATCTCAGCCGCGCCACCGGTTTGCCGGTCAAGCTCTACGAGTCCTCGGACTACAACGGGACCATCCAGGCGCTGTCCAGCGGCCAGGTGGACATCGCCACCATCGCAGGCGGCGGCTACGCCAATGTGGACGCTCAGATCGGTGACCTGGCCGAGCCCATCCTCACCATTCGCCAGGCCGAGGGTGACATCGGCTACTATTCCGGCCTGCTGGTGATGGCCAGCAGTCCCTACAAGTCGATCCAGGACCTCAAGGGCAAGACCCTGGGCTACGTCGATTTCAACTCCACCTCCGGCTACCTCTATCCCCGCGCCGTCATGCGAAGCCAAGGCATCGAGCCGGAAACCTTCTTTGGGCGCTCCAGCTTTGCAGGGGGGCACACCCAAGCGGTGATGGCCCTCGACAATGGCCAGTTCGACGCCACCATCATCAATATGGGCGGCGGCGACCCCGTGAACGGGTTCACCACCGGTGCTCACTTCACCATGGCGCGGCGCGGGGTGGTGGATCTGGACGACTTCCGGATCATCTGGACCGCAGGGCCCATGCCCAACAGTGCTGTGGTGGTTCGCACCGACAGACCCCAACCGTTCATCGACGTGGTGCGCGGCGCCATGGCGGCTCTGCCCTATGACGATCCCGAGGTCTGGGGCGATATCGGGCAGCCGGACGGGGCGGCGTTTACGTCGGTGACCCGCAACCATTACGCCGAAATCATCAAACTGCGGGCTGACGACATCGCCGCGCGCCGCAGCGGAGAACGTCAATGAGGCGCTTGCTTCTTGCCTGTGGCGCCGTTCTGCTCAGTGCTGCCCAGGCGCAGACGCCCACCCTGCCCATTCGGATCGCCGATATCAGCGGCCAGGCTGGCCCGTGTGCGCCGCCACCTTCCGACGCGCCGGCGGCCCAAAAGGCCTATCTGCAGCTTCTGGCTGAACGGATGAGGACCGAGGTCCTCAATTGCCCCATGCCAGATGCCGCCGCCGCAGCCAAAGCCCTCGCGGCTGGCGAGATTGATATGGCGCGCCTTGACGGAGCGGCCTTCGCGCCGGTGTCCGATCAGGTGCGCAGCATACTGACCACCCGTGCGGTGGGCGACCTTAGCCGGCTGCCCATCGTGGTCGCCACCCTGGGCAGCTCAAAAGCTCAGAACCTGGCCGACCTTGCGGGCGCGACCCTGGTGTTTGGCGGGCCGATGAAGGCCAGCCTGCAGGTTCCCCGGCAGGCGCTGGGCGACTATGGGGCTGATGAGGCCTTCTTCGGGGCCCAGACTGTGGCCCGCGACTATGAAGAGGCCGCTGCCCTGCTGCGGAGCGGTCAGGTCCAGGCGATGGCGCTCCATGCTGGTGCCTGGCAAAAGCTCTGCAGGAGCGACGAGTCAGACGCAGATGTCTGCAGTGACCTGCGGATTATCTGGCGACAACGCCCTGTCGCCGATCAGGCCTGGGCCATGCGGCTTGATACGACGGACGACCGCCGCTTCCGTATCGTGGGCATCCACGTGGCGCTCCATAACCAAGCCCCGGACATCTTCGCGTGGCTGGCCGGTCCAGGCGCCGAGGAAATCGAGCCCACCGAGCCCAAGGCCTTGCTTCATCAGGGACCGACGGTCGGATCATGAGTTTGACCCACCCCACTGTCGCAGCGTTTGAACAGGAACGTCGGCGGATGTTGATCCGCCAGCGAGCTCAAGCCGCCGTCGGTCTGGCGATTTTCACCGTGCTGCTGGTCGTGTCCTTTCAGCGGAGCCAGTTCTTTGGCTCCGAGATCGGCGGCGACCCGCTGGGGCGGCTCCTCGACTTTCTCCAGCGCATGAACCCGCATCTGAGGCCTGAGGTGCTGCTTGAGGACCGTCAGACCCGGGGCTCGCTGCACTCCTGGTTCTACGCCCTGCCCATCTGGTTGAAGGCGGCCTGGCAAACGGTGCAGATGGCGATCCTGGCGACCGCCCTCGGGACGGTCCTGGCCCTGGGTGCCTCTTTTCTCACCGCCCAGAACATCATGCCGTTCGCCCCGGTCCGCTTTGTGGTGCGACGCATTCTGGAAGCGATCCGCACCCTCCCGGATCTGATCATGGCCTTGATCCTGGTGGCGGCCTTTGGGGTCGGTCCCCTGGCTGGCGTCTTGACCCTGACCATTTCCACCCTCGGGGGCCTGGGCAAGCTGTTTGCCGAGATCAACGAGGAGATCGATCCCCGTCAGCTGGAGGCGCTGCAGGCCAGCGGCGCAGGTCCCCTGAAGAAGATCCGCTATGGGGTCATGCCGCAGGTGCTGCCGAACTATGCCTCCTATGCGCTGATCCGGCTGGAAGGGAACCTGGCGGGGGCTGCGGCCCTGGGCATTGTCGGGGCTGGCGGCATCGGTATCGAGCTGCAGAGGGCCATCACCTACACCGAGTTCGACACCTATCTGGCGATCCTGCTGATCATCATCGCCATGATCTTCCTGATCGACCTGTTCTCCGAGGCGGTGCGCCATCGCCTCATCGGTCTGGAGAAGGCCTGATGTCGAAAGACACCTATGATCAGGCTCTGGCCATTGCGCCGAACGCCCTGCGCGCGCCCTGGACCCGCCGGGTACGGGACGGGGTCCTGTTGCTGCTGGCCCTGGCTGCCCTGGTGGGCATGGCCATTGATCTTGGGCTGGCACCTGGTGCCCTGATGACCGGCTTTGGCAAACTTGGCCGGTTCCTGGGCGAGATGTTCCCGCCGTCCTCCGGCGGTCAGTCGGTGCGGATTATCAGGGCCCTGGGTGAGACCTTCGCCATGGCCTTCGCCGGCACCGTGATCGCCGCTGTGGTGGCGCTGCCGCTCGGGGTCATCGGGGCCAAGACGGTGGTCTCCCATCCGCTGCTTCATTTCGGTTTCCGTCGGTTCCTGGATATCTTCCGCGGAATTCCGGCCCTGGTCTGGGCCCTGATCCTGGTGTCAGTCTTTGGTCTGGGTCCCTTCGCCGGGGTTGTGGCTCTGGCCCTGGCCGACATTCCCAACCTCGCCAAGCTGTTCTCCGAGACCCTGGAGAACACCGATCCCAAGCCGATTGAAGGCGTCCGCTCGGCCGGCGCGCCGCCCCTGGCGGTGATGCGGTATGGCCTGGCCCCGCAGTTCGCGCCTGTGGCCACAAGCCAGACCCTGTTCTTCCTGGAGGGCAATTTCCGCAATGCCGGCGTCCTGGGGATCGTCGGTGCCGGGGGCATCGGCTTTGAGCTGGATGAGCGGATCCGCATCTTCGCCTTTGACGAAGTGGCCTTCATCATCCTGTTGTTCATGATCTGCGTGGCCGCTCTCGACACCCTGTCGAGAGCCCTGCGTAACCGCCTGGCCTAGGCCTGATACGGTCGGTAGAGACCTGGCCCCGCGTCCACAGGGGCAGAACTGCTCAGTCCCACGGTGACAGCGCCCCAGGCGCAGGCCTGGATCAGCGCTGGCTCCATGTCGGCCCCGGCGCTTAGGGCCTCCAACAGGCCAGCCGCAAACACGTCGCCTGCGCCTGTGGCGTCGACCACCTTTGCGGCCGGTGGGCGTACGGTGACCGGCGCGCTGTGGCTATAGGCGCTGGCACCGGCTGCCCCATGGGTCACGACAATCGCCCTCAGGGCCGCGCCAAACACCGCCTGGGCGGCGGCAAAGGGCGCTTCCAGGGTGGCGGGGTCCAGGTCATCGGCGGAACAGACCACCACATCGGCCCGGCCGCGATAATGGGGTGCAGGCCAGTGGACCACCACGGGGCCCCGGCTGACAGCGGCCCAGGCCTCAGCCCCGGGGAAGGCGGCCCGCAGATAGAGCCCGCCAGGCCGCACCTCGGGGTGATCTTCGGGGGCGGGCAGGGGGGGCAGGACCAGGCGGCCTCGATCGAGATCAAGTCCCATCACCACCCGTTCTCCGTCGGGCTCAATCAGGATCAGGGTTGTGCGGCTCTCCCCAGGCCTTCGCCCGACCAGCGCCACGTTCAGGCCGGCGGCTGCAGCCATGGCGATGGCTTCATCCCCGCCGGCGTCCCCGGCCACCAGGCTCGCCAGGCGGACATGGTGTCCCGCCTTATGCAGCGCCACGCCGGCATTGGCCCCGCCGCCCCCCAGGCGGGGTGCCAGCCGCGCCTCAAGGCTTCGCCCGGTGACACGGCCGCCCTTTTCGAGGTGCCCCTCCAGCCAGACCGGCCGGTCCAGGGCCAGCGCGCCGATCACCAGGAAATCTGCCATGCCATCGCCTCCGCAGACTTCCCCCTAGGCCAGCCCGGTGACGGGGGCGAGACACCCCGCATGGGCCAAGCCGACAAATTGTCACTTGGTAGGCGCAAGGCGCCCGAGGGCCGTCACGCCGGGGTCACTGGTGGTGCCTAAGCTGACACCCTTCAAGAGCTTGTCGCCGTACCCTGGAGCCAGGATGCTAGAGCTGCGCAACGTGACCAAGCGGTTCGGGGAGGTCAGCGCCGTCGACGGCGTTTCCTTCACCTGTAATCGTGGGGAGTTCATCGGGATCATCGGGCGCTCAGGCGCTGGAAAGTCCACCCTGTTGCGCATGATCAACCGCCTGGCCGAGCCGACGTCTGGTGAAGTGATCTGGGACGGCGAAGATGTCGGCAAGCTGAAAGGCAAGCCCCTGCGCCGCTGGCGTCGCCGCTGCGCCATGATCTTCCAGCAGTTCAACCTCTGCCCGCGCCTGGATGTGATCACCAATGTCCTGGTGGGTGTCTTGGCCGAGCGCCCCACCGCCACCTCACTCCTGAAGATTTTTCCGGCCGAAGACCGGGCTCGCGCCATCCTGGAGCTGGACCGCCTCGACATGGCCCAGGCCGCCCTGCAACGGGCCGCCACACTCTCGGGCGGGCAGCAGCAGCGTGTGGCCATCGCCCGGGCCATGTTGCAGGAGCCTGACATGCTGCTGGCCGACGAGCCGGTGGCCTCCCTCGACCCCATCAACGCCGAGGTGGTGATGGAAGCGCTGCAGGATGTCTGCCGTGACCGCGGCATTCCTGTGATCGTCAACCTGCACAGCCTCGACATTGCCCGTCGCTACTGCACGCGGGTCATCGGCATGTCCAAGGGCAAGATCATCTTTGATGGCCCACCGTCCGCCCTGACCCCCGAGGTGGTCGACAAGATCTATGGCGTGCGGACCGGCCGGGCGGGATTGGCCTTCGCAGGCCCAGCCGTCGTGGCCGCCTGATGGGACTGAAGCTCGCAGACCGGCCCCTGTCGCCGGGCTATCGCTATTTCGAGCGCTTCGTCCCGCCGCCGGAGACCGCTGAGCGTCCAAAGGGCGCTGAGCCGGCCATCAACGCCCAGGCCCAGGTGCATGACAGCATCCTTGGCCCCTGGTGCCGGGTGGGCGCGCGGACCAGTCTGTCGGAAACTGCGATGGGGGCGTTCAGCTACATCGTCAACGATTCCAGCTCGGCCTATGCCGAGATCGGCAAGTTCTGCTCCATCGCCCGGGACGTGCGGATCAATCCTGGCAATCACCCCACCTGGAAGGCCGCGCAGCATCACTTCAGCTACCGTGCCATCTCCTATGAGCTGGGGGACGAGGACGACCACGACTTCTTCGAGTGGCGGCGGTCTCATACCGTGACGCTCGGCCACGATGTGTGGCTCGGCCATGGCGTAACGATCCTCCCTGGCGTCACTGTGGGCACCGGCGCAGTTGTCGGGGCCGGCGCAGTGGTGTCCAAGGATGTCGCCCCCTTCACCATCGTGGGCGGGGTACCGTCCAAGCCGATCCGTGAGCGCTTCCCCAAGGCGGTGCAGGACGGCCTTCTCGCGATCGCCTGGTGGGACTGGGACCATGAACGCCTCGCCGACGCCCTCGACGACTTCCGCGCCCTCGACGCTGACGCCTTCGTTGAAAAATACGCCTGAGCGCGGTTGGCTGGTTCTGGTGGTCGGCCCCTCGGGGGTCGGCAAGGATACCTTGATCGATGGGGCCCGCGCGGCCCTGGCCGATAACCCCCAGGTGGTTTTTCTCCGCCGGGAGATTACGCGCCCGGCCGAGGCCGGCGGAGAGGACCACCAGCCGATCAGCGAGACGGAATTCCAAAGTCGCCAGGCGGCCGGCGCATATCTGCTGTCCTGGACCGCGCACGGGCTTTGCTACGGCGCGCCAGCCTCAGCCTTGAAGGATCTGACCCAGGGCCGCACGGTGGTGGTCAATGTCTCCCGCGGCGTGATCGATGAAGCGCGGCGGCTCTATCATCCTGTCCGCGTGATTGCGGTGAGCGCAGATCCCGATCAGCTCGCCGAGCGGCTTCGTCAGCGGGGCCGGGAATCGGCGGCGGAAGTCGTTGATCGCATCGCCCAAGCCCAGGCCTACGACGTGACCGGGGATGACGTGGTCGCATTAAAAAACGACGGCTCACGAGAAGCCGGCGTCATGGCTATGATAAGAGCCATAATGATTGAGCCTTGAGTCTGGAGCCGTCCCGCCAGCCTGCTAAGAGGGCGGCCCCTGTGTCCGCGTTAGGAGCCGCCCGTGGTCGACTCACTGCAAATGGCCCTGACCAATCTGCTGACCCCGGCCATTCTGTTTTTCCTGCTGGGGTTTGGGGCGGGCTGGTTCAAGTCCGACCTGTCGATCCCCGAGAGCACGGCCAAGACCCTGGCCCTGGTGCTGATGCTGTCCATTGGGTTCAAGGGCGGGGTTGAGGCGGCCCGGGCGGGGATGAGCCCGGACTTTCTCAAGGCCGCTGGCGTCGGCCTGATCCTCAGCTTCGGCATTCCAGTTATCGCCTTCGCCATACTGAGGGTCATCAGCCGGCTGGACCGCACCACCTCGGCGGCGACTGCGGCGCATTATGGCTCGGTCTCCATCGTCACCTTCGTGGCCGGCACCGAGTTCCTGCGGGTCAGCGGGGTGCCGTTCGGCGGGTACATGGTCGCGGTGGTGGCCCTGATGGAAACCCCGGCCATTCTCTCGGCCTTGATCCTGGCCGGCGGGGGCGCAGCCGGCCGCCAGGGCCTGCGCGGTGAGCTGTTCCGCGAGGTGGCCCTGAACGGCTCGGTCGTCCTGCTGATCGGCGCCTTCCTGGTCGGACTGCTCAGCGGCGACGCCGGCATGTCCAAGTTGGAGGTGTTTGTCGGCCCCGTCTTCCAGGGGGTGCTGGTGCTGTTCCTGCTCGACATGGGGCTGGTAGCGGCCAGGCGTCTCAGCGCGGCCAGGTCCCTGACCTTACCCTTGATCGCCTTTGCGATCTTCATGCCGCTTTTGTCGTCGGTGCTGTCCCTGGCTCTATCCCTGGCCCTAGGCCTGTCGGTAGGTAATGCTGCGGTCCTGGCCATTCTGGCGGCCAGCGCGTCTTACATCGCGGTGCCTGCCGCCATGCGGATCGCCCTGCCGGACGCCGATCCCGGCGTCTATCTGACCTTGTCCCTGGCTGTGACATTCCCCTTCAATCTGGTCTTCGGTATTCCCCTCTATACGGCGGCCACCGCCGCCCTCCTCGGGTGAGATCCATGCAACTGTCGAAGCGCAAGAAGCTGGAAATCATTGTCGAGGCCCCGGTGCTGAGGCGCGTCGAGGGCTTTCTGGCCGAGGCGGGCGTGCGCGGCTGGACCGTGCTGCCGAGCCTGGCGGGCAGCGGTGACAGCGGGGGCTGGCGCAGCGGCGACTTCACGCCGGGCCAGGAAAAGCGGCTGATCTTCGCCCTGGTCACCGCCGAGGTGGCTGAGCGCGTCCTCGAACGCCTGGCGGATTTCTTCGCCGACTATCCCGGCGTCGCCGCCGTTTCCGACGTGGAAGTCATGCGCGGCGACAAGTTCTAGGGTCAGGCCGGCGCGGGTTCCGGGGCGAAACCGAACCGTTCGACCACTTCGAAGGGGGCCTCGCGGTCAGCCTGCCGATAGATGGCCACGCTGTTGAAGCGGTGGGGGCCGCTCACATAGGCAAACAGCTGGCTCAGGGTCTCCAGCACCCGGGTGCGCACGGCGTCATCGGCGATGCCGCTGGTCAGGGTCATATGGAACCTGAAGTCGTCGAAGATATAGGGATAGCCCCATTCCAGCATCCGCGCGTCCTGGGCCGGCGACAGCTGCGCCCTCCGGCGCCGGGCGATGTCGGCCTCCGACAGGGGCGCGCGGAACGGGTCGAAATCCCGCACGCAGGCCTCCGCCAGGGCGTCCATGGCCTCGCAGGGATCGTTCAGCCGAAACGCCAGGAAACGGCCCAGGGCCTGGGGCGAGATCGAAGCCTCAAAGGGCGCGCGTCGTCCCGCAAACCCCTCGGCAAAGTCCAGCAGGTCGCGTTCGCCCGCCCCATGGGCGAGCTCGAACGGTGCCTTCAAGGTGGCGTGAAAGCCGTAGCCCCTTGGGCTCGCGGTCAAGGCGTCCAGGTCGAGGTCGGCCAGGGCCGGGGTGGCCGGCCGGACGCAATCGACCTTGCGGTGCGGATCGCGGCCGAGCCAGGCGCAGGCCAGGTCCCAGAGGTCCCCTTGCGGATCAGGGGCGTAGTAGACGGCGTAGCGGGGGCTCATGCCACCCGTGCGCCCTGACGCCAGACCTCGACCGGAACCGGCCAGCCCTGGCTGCGACGGGAGACCCGCACCAGGTCAGCCCGCTGGCCCACGGCGATCTCGCCGCGATCAGTCAGGCCAAGGCTGCGGGCCGGGGCCGCGCTCACCGTGGCCATGGCGGCCTGCGGCGACCAGCCCATGTCGTCGATCAGCATGAAGGCGGAGCGGAGCATGGAGAGGGGCACATAGTCCGAGGCGAGGATGTCGAGCACGCCAGCCTGGGCGCTCTCACGGGCCGACAGATTGCCCGAATGCGAGCCGCCGCGCACGAAGTTCGGCGCGCCCATGGCCACGAACATGCCCAACTCCCGCGCCTTCTGGGCAGCGGTGAGGGTCACGGGAAACTCGGCGATGATGCAGCCGTCGTCGTGGGCTTCTTCCACGTGCTCCAGGGTCTCGTCATCATGGGCGGCGAGTGGCAGTCCATATTCCCTGGCAAACGCCACCACCTTACGGCGATTGTCGAAGGCGACGCCGGGGTCGCGGCCGGAATGACGGCGCGCCATCATTTCCTCGATCTCGTCGGCGCTGCGGCCAGCCGCCACCATGCGAGCCTGGAGCCGGTCTACATTGGCGGTCTGCCGCTGGCCCGGCGTGTGGTCCATGATCGACAGGAGCTTCAGCCGCAGGCTGTCGGCGTGCGGCTCCAGCAGGTTCAGGAGCTCAGGATTGGTCACTTCGCAGCGCAGGTGCAGCAGGTGATCGGCGCGCAGGGCACCGTCGGCCTGGGCCTGATCCATACCGGCGATCATCGGACCCAGGGCCTCACGCCGCTCCAGACCATCCTTGCGCCCATGCAGGCTCAGTGAGTCCAGCACGGTGGTGATGCCCGCCGTGACGCATTGGCCGTCGTGGGCCAGCGCCGCCCCATAGGCGTCCCAGAGGGCGCCTGGACGGGGCTGATAGTGCTTCTCGAGGTTGTCGGTGTGGATGTCCACCAGACCCGCCACCAGCACATCGCCGGTCCAGTCGATGACGCCTGCGGGGCAGGCGGCCTTGGCCTCCACGGCGGCGATGACGCCGTCGCGGAGCACCAGTTCGGCGGCGACCATGCCGCTTGGCGTGATCACCTGGTCAGAGAAGATGCGTGTCTCGGTCATGGTCAGGCCGCCGCTTTGAACTGCGCCACTTCGAACAGTCGGCTGGCCACGGCGTCGCGCACGTCGAGATCGTGGAAAATGCCGATCATGGCCGCGCCTTCGGCCAGGGCTTCCTGGATCAGCCGCACGACGATGGCCCGGTTCTCCGCGTCCAGGGAGGCTGTGGGTTCGTCGAGCAGCAGGACCGGGTACTTGCGGATGAAGCTGCGGGCGATGTTCACCCGCTGCTGCTCGCCGCCAGAAAAGGTGGCGGGTGGCAGGTCCCAGTGGGCCTGGGGCAGCCGAAGGGCCGACAGCAGCTCGCTGGCCCGTTCCTTGGACTCTTCGAACGACACGCCGTTCTCCAGCAGCGGCTCCATGACCAGCTGCAGGGTCGGCACCCGGGGAATGACCCGCAGGAACTGTGAGACATAGCCCAGCGTCCGGCGGCGGACCTCCAGCACCTCGTGGGGGCTGGCCTGGGTAATGTCCACATAGGTGCCATCGTGCCAGACCTTCACCGAACCCACGGTTGGCAGATAGTTTCCGAAGATGGAGCGCATCAGGGTGGACTTGCCGACGCCGGACTCTCCGGCCAGCACCACGCATTCGCCGGCGGCGACCTGAAGGGTCAGGTCCTGGAAGACCGGGATGGTGGCCTGCTCCGCATTGTGCAGCACGAAGGTTTTGGCCAGGTCTTCGACGATGATCAGGGGTTTGTCGGTCATGGCTCTAGATCTGCAGGACGGAGGAGACGAGGAGCTGGGTGTAGGGATGCTGGGGATCGTCCAGCACCTGGTCGGTCAGGCCGGTTTCCACCACCTCGCCGCCCTTCATGACCATTAGGCGGTCAGCCATCAGCCGGGCCACGGCCATGTCGTGGGTGACGATGATCACCGCCAGGCCCAGGTCCCGGACCAGTTCGCGCAGCAGGTCGAGCAGGCGCGCCTGCACCGATACGTCCAGGCCACCGGTAGGCTCATCCATGAACACCAGGCGCGGGCCATGGATCAGGTTGCGGGCCACCTGGATGCGCTGTTGCATGCCGCCGGAGAAGTTGCGCGGCTTGTCATCGATCCGGCGGGTGTCCAGCTCGACCCGGTCCAGCCAGTCGATGGTCGACTGGCGCATCTGCCCATAGTGGCGCGCCCCCAGGTTCATCAGCGGCTCGGCCACATTGGCCCCACCAGAGACCCGCATGCGCAGGCCATCACGTGGGTTCTGGTGGACGAAGCCCCATTCTTCGCGCTGCATCCGGCGCCGGTCCGGCTCTGACAGGCCGTAGATGTCGGTCAGGCCGAACCGGCGGGTGTCAAAGCGGACCTCGCCAGCGGTCGGCGTCAGCTTGCCGGAGATGCAGTTGAGCAAGGTGGTCTTGCCCGACCCGCTTTCACCAACAATGCCCAAAACCTCGCCGGGCCGCAGGTCAAAGGCCACGTCGCGGCAGCCCAGGACATGGCCGTACCACTTGGTCAGGCCCTCGACGCTGAGCAGCGGGGCGGGCGCAATTCTGCCAGGGATGGCGTTCATTCGGCGGGCTCCTTCAGGGCGGCGTCCTGATCGAGGGCGTGGCCGGCCATGGGGCCCACATGGCCCGCAGCCCGGCGTTCGGCGCAGTGGTGGCTGTCGGAGCAGACGAACATCTTGTCGCCGGCGTCATCGAGGATGACCTCGTCCAGATAGGAGTCCTCGGCCCCGCACAGGGCGCAGGTCTCCTCCCAGGTCTGGGTCTCGAAAGGATAGTCCTCGAAATCCAGGCTGCGGACGCGGGTGAACGGCGGCACCGCATAGATGCGCTTTTCCCGGCCAGCGCCGAACAGCATGACGGCTTCGTTCTGGGCCATCTTCGGATTGTCGAACTTGGGGATCGGCGAGGGCGACATCAGGTAGCGCTCCTCCACCATCACCGGATAGCCGGCGGTGGCGGCGATGCGCCCATAGGCTGAGATGTTTTCGTAGAGCGAGACGTACTGCAGACCGTATTCCTCATAGGCGTGCATGGCGCGGGTCTCGGTCTCCCGAGCCTCCAGACCGCGCAGGGGTTCGGGTTGCGGCACCTGATAGACCAGGACCTGGCCTTGCTTCAGGGGCTTTTCCGGGATCCGGTGACGGGTCTGGATGATGGTCGCCTCGCCCGTATCCTCGGTGGTGGCCACGTCAGCCACATTGGCGAAGAACCGGCGGATGGAGACGGCGTTGGTGGTGTCGTCGGCACCCTGGTCGATGCACTTATAGACATCATCAGGCCCGATGATCGCCGCGGTCAGCTGGATGCCGCCAGTGCCCCAGCCATAGGGCACGGGCATTTCCCGCGAGCCAAAGGGCACCTGGTATCCGGGGATGGCCAGGGCCTTGAGGATCGAACGGCGGATCATCCGCTTGGTCTGCTCATCGAGGTAGGCGTAGTTGTAATAGCGCTCGGGCGCATTGGCGAGAGCCGGGACAGGCGTACTCATTCTGCGGCTTCCTTCAGGGCGGCGCGGCGCTCGAAGTGCTCCTTGCGGAGCCGGCGGATCAGTTGCAGGTCGGCCTGGAAGTCCACGTAGTGGGGCAGCTTCAGGTGCTGCACGAAGCCCGAGGCCTCCACATTGTCCGAGTGATAGAGGACGAACTCCTCGTCCTGCACGGGGGCGTCGGCCTGTTCGCCCACTTCCCGGTGACGCAGGGCGCGGTCGACAATGGCCATGCTCATGGCCTTGCGCTCGCAGTGGCCAAAGGTCAGACCGTAGCCCCGGGTGTACTGCGGCGGACGTTCAGCCGAGCCGGCAAAGCCTGACAGCATGGTGCATTCGGTAAGGGTGACTTCGCCGATCTCGATGGCAAAGCCCAACTCGTCTGGCACATACTCCACGGCCACTTCGCCCATGCGGATCTCGCCGCACAGTGGGTGGGTCGAGCCCCAGCCGCGCTGCGAGGAATAGGCCAGGCTGAGCAGGAAGCCCTCGTCGCCCCGGGCCAGGGCCTGCAGGCGCTGGTCCCGGTCGGCGGGGAACTTCATCGGCTGGCGGGTCAGGTCGTAGGGCTCGGGCGCCTCGTCGGTGCGCACGTCATGCTCCAGCAGGTCCTCATGCCGGAACACCGAGGCGATGTTGGGCATGGGATAGGCCTGGGGCTCTTCGGCCTGGGGCGCGGGCTCGGGCGGCGCGCCGCCTTCAGCGGCCAGGGCGAAGTCCAGCAGACGATGGGTGTAGTCGAAGGTCGGGCCAAGCACCTGACCGCCGGGAATGTCCTTGAAGGCGGCCGAGACGCGGCGGCGGACCGCCATGGCTTCGGTCTCCACCGGCAGGGACGCACCGAAGCGGGGCAGGGTGGTGCGATAGGCCCGCAGCAGGAAGATCGCCTCGGGCAGGTCGCCCCGGGCCTGCTTCACCGCCAGCGCGGCCAGGTCGCGGTCGTAGCAGGAGCCTTCGCTCATCACCCGGTCGACGGCCAGGGACAGCTGCTCACGCACCTGCGCCACTTCCAGCTCGTGGACGCCAGGATCACCCCGGCGATCTTCGGCGAGCCACTGGTGGGCGTGGGTGATCGCCTTCTCGCCGCCTTTGACGGAAACATAGGCCATGTCAGCCTCCCTTGATCTGAGCGGTTGTGGTGCGGGGCAGGGCCAGCAGCCGGTCATCGGCCACCAGCAGAACGTCGACGCCGAACTGGAACTGCGCCTGATTGGTCTCGAGCTGGCTCCAGAAGTCCTGGGGCAGGCCCTGGGGCGCGATGTCGGTAGTGGTCTGGATGCCGGGCCCGCTGAGGGTCACGGTCGGACCGCCCTCCAGGGCCGCGATCTGCAAGATCACCGTGGTGGAGCGGTCGGGGTATTTGGCGTCGCCCTGGTTGAAGGCCGCCAGGGCCGGGGCCTTGGCGATGTCGGTGACCAAGGCGAATGCGGCGTCCTGCGACTTGAGGGTCAGCGGGCAACCGCAGTGGAAGCGAAGCCAGGCCTCGGCTTCTGACTCGGCCAGGGCCGGGTCCAGCCAGACCAGGGTCTCAAAGTCGAACAGGGTCAGGGCCACAGCACCGGCGGCCTTGGCCACACCGGCTGGTGCCTTTGGCGCGCGGTCGAAGCGGGTGATGCGGCCTGGACGGGCCATGCACTCCATCACCTCACGGAACACCGCCTGGCTCTCCCGGACGGGATCAACAAAGGCCGGGGCGATGCGGCTGAGATCGAGGGTTGCGAGGCTCATTGGGGGCCTCGGGTGCGGACCATGGTGAAGAAGTCGACCTTGGTGGCCGCAGCCTTGCGGGCGGCGGTGTCCCGGCGCTCGGCCTGGGCTCGGGCCAGCTTGGCCACCACCGCGCCTTCCACCGCTGGACGCAGGGCCGGCGCCTGCATCATGGCGTCGACCGCGGCGGCCAGTTCGGCATGGCGGCGATCACGGCCGGCGACGTAGCCGATCCCGGTCTCGCCGCTCTCCAGCCGGACCGCAGCCCGGGTGACGGTCATCTCGCCCATGTTGAAGGCGTCGCCCGCCCCACCCATGCGACCGCGCACCAGCACCAGGCCGGTCTCCGGGGCCCGCAGGGCCGAATAGGACGGCCGCTCGGACAGGGCATCCCACGCCGCGCTGACCTCGCCAGGCTGAGCCTTGGCCAGGATCGACAACCACTGGCGGCGCTCATCGCCCGCCGCCTTGTTGACCGGATCGACCGGCATGCGTCACCTCGACAAGTAAGTAAAATGTTGTATTCGTCTTATGCATTGGGTATTCGAAAGCCGAAATGGCGACAACAAACCAAGTATGAAACTTATTTTACAGTAGTAAAACTTGTCTAGGACATCCGACTTAGACTGATCACGAGGTGGTGGAATGTCAGGTGGAATGCCGTTGTGGCGCGAGATCGCCCAGTCCCTGGAACAGCAGATCCGGTCGCGTGAACTGACGCCCGGCGACAAACTTCCCACCGAACACGAGCTGTCGCGGCAGTTCATGGTCAATCGCCACACAGTGCGCCGGGCCCTCTCGGATCTGCAGGAAAAGGGAATCGTGGAGTCGACCCAGGGCCGCGGCAGCTTTGTTCGCCGTCCCTCCCGTCCAGCCCGCCTGCAGCGCCGGCCGCGCTTCACCGAAGCCGTGCTGAAGAATGGCGGGGAGCCCACCACCCAGGTTCTGAAGCTGGAGGTGCGTCCCGCCACCGGCCCCGTCGCCGAGGCCCTGGGCCTGAAGATTGGCGCGCCGGTGATCTTCATGGAGCGGCGACGCTTTGTGGACGGCGAGCCCACCGGCCATGGCCTGCACCACTTCAGCTTCGAGCGCTTCCCGACCTTCATCGAGATGTACAAGGTGCGCGGCACCATCACCCAGACCCTGCTCGACAGCGGGGTGCCCGACTATACCCGCCGCAAAACCTCCATCTCGGCGCGCCTGCCGACTCCGCAGGAGGCTGAGCTGCTGCACGTGCCCCGGCATGTGCCCCTGCTGATCCGCAGGTACGTCAATGTGGATGGCCTGGGCCGGCCGCTGGAATTCGGCGAGTCCCGCTCCACCAGCGAGATCGAAATCATCTTCCAGGACCCCGAGCGGGACTGATTTGTCTTAAGTAATTCCAGGAGAACAGCGTGGAACTGGCGTTTCGAAACGCCCGTGTGGTCACGGGCGACGACGACTTCATCGGATCGGTTCTGGTGCGTGACGGGGTCATTGCCCAGATCGATCGCGGCCCCGGCGGAACCGGTGAGGACTTCGAGGGCGACGTGCTCATGCCCGGCGTCGTCGACCTGCACACCGACAGCCTGGAGAAGCACTATTTCCCCCGGCCCAACATCGATTGGAACCCGATCTCGGCGGCGGTGACCCATGACGGCTGCGGCCTGTCGGTGGGGGTCACCACGGTGCTGAACTCCCTGACTCTGGGCTCCTTCAACGCCTCGGCGGCGCGCAATACCGACAATCTGCGTCGGCTGGTGGACGGGCTGCATGAGGCCCAGAACCAGGGGATGCTGCGGGCCGATCACCGGATTCACTGGCGTTGCGAGACCACCGCCGATGACCTTCGCGCCCGACTGGAGCTCATGGCCGATCATCCCATGACCGTCCTGTTCTCCCTGATGGATCACACCCCGGGCCAGCGGCAGTACCGCAACCTGGAAAAGCACATGGCCAACTGGCAGGCGGGTGGCATGAGCGAGAGCGCCGCCCAGGACCGCCTGGCCCAGGTCCGCGACCGCCAGGCCCGCAACGCCGACGACAATCGTCGCCACGTGGCCCAGATGGCCACCAGCCGCCAGATCCCGCTGGCCAGCCACGATGATGAAAGCCTTGAGCACATCGACGAGGCCTGTGACCTGGGGGCCACCGTGGCCGAATTCCCCGTCACCGCCGAAGCCGCCCAGCGGGCGCGGGAGCGAGGCATGGTGGTGGTCATGGGCGGCCCGAACCTGATCCGCGGCGGCTCCTATTCCGGCAATGTGCCCGCCGCCCAGCTGGCCGAGGCTGACCTGCTCGACGCATTTGCCTCCGACTATGTGCCCCGCAGCCTGGTGGAGTGCGCCTTTGCCATGACCAAGCCGCCCTTTGGCTGGAGCCTTTCGCGGGCTGCCGCCCTGGTCACCTCAGCCCCGGCCCGCGCCGTGGGTCTCGATGATCGTGGCGAGATCGCGCCCGGCCAGCGGGCCGACCTGTTGCGGGTGCGCCTGGCCGGCGACCTGCCCCTGGTGCGTGGGGTCTGGACCAAGGGCGCCCGGGCGGCCTGACGCCCTTGCGGATCGTTACCCTCAACACCTGGAAGAACGAGGGACAGTATGAGCGCCGGCTCGCCCTGATGGCCAAAGGCCTGGGCGCGCTGGCGCCCGACATTGTCTGCCTGCAGGAGTGTTTTGTCGCCAAGGGCCATGACACCGCGGCCTACCTGGCCGCAGCCCTTGGCCTTGGGCTGACGGCGGCCCCGGCCCGGCGAAAGCTGCGCCAACACCTGGGCGAGACCCTGCCCAGCGCCTCGGGCCTGGCCATCCTGCACCGCAATGCCCCCCTGGCCACCGGTCGCCTGGACCTGCACAGCGACCCTGTCGATGGCCAGCGGATCGCCCAGTGGGCCGATGTCGCCCCAGGCCTGCGGGTGCTCAATCTGCATCTGACCCACCTGGGCGGACCAGAGGCCGCCCGGCTGCGAGCGAGCCAGCTCGTCCAGGCCATGACCGAGTGCCACCGCCCCGGCCAAGACCTGCTGTTGGCCGGCGATCTGAACGCCAGTGGTGATGCGCCAGAGCTGGCCCCGATTGCGGCAGACCTCGACCCCACAGCTGCCGCGACCCTGCAGGGGGAGCGGGCTGATCGTGCGCCTTCGCCTTCAAGGACCCTGGATCATCTGGCCTTGGTCCAGCCGAAGGCCTGGACCATCACCGCCCGTTTCCGGGCCCTGGACCAACCTGACGCCGAAGGCTGGTTCCCCAGCGATCATGCCGCCGTGGTCGCCGACCTGGCTCGGCTCTGATCTGAACGTGTTGCGCCCGGCGTGGCGTCTCGGGCCAACCAGGTGCGCGCTATCGCCTCAAAAAAACCAGGCGCCTCGGCCGGGGCCGAGACGCCTGAAGGTCTATCCACGGGCTGACCGCGCTTCGACGCGGTCAGCCTTGGACAGGGGATCTAGAAGGAGGCGCGGACGCCGAGCAGGTACTTCCGGCCAAAGCCCTCGATCTCGTAAGGACGGTCCTCGCGGCCCTGGTAGCGCACACCCTGCTCATTGGTCAGGTTGTTGGCGTCCAGGAACAGCGAGTAGGTGTCGTTGACCTGATAGCGGACCGAGAGATCGAGCCGCTGGCTGTCACCCCAATAGAGGTTGGAGTTGGCCGCCGAACCCGAGGGGAAGACCTCGTCCAGCCAGTCGGTGCGGTGCTGCCAGCTCAGACGCGAGGACAGGCCATACTTCTCGTAGAACAGGGTCGCGCCGGTGATCCGGTCCGAAGTGCCCGGGAACTCCACCGTCTCGCCGGTCGGGGTCTCGAACTCGCCGGTGGTGAAGGACACGCTGCCCTGGAAGCCGAAGCCCGACAGCCAGCCCGGCAGGAAGGTCCAGGGCTGGGTGTAGACGAACTCAAGACCGCTCAGGCTGCCGCTGCGCCCGTTCTGCAGAGCCGACACGGTATAGGCGCTGCGGTTGACGCCGCCGAAGTCGTAGCTGTTGTCGCCGACGATACGGGTGGAGTCGAACAGCACATTGTCGACTTCCCGATGGAAGAAGCTCGCCGCCAGAAGAGCGGCCGGGGCGAAGTACCACTCGGCCGACAGGTCGAGGCCGTAGGCCTTCTCAGGGGTGGCGAAGGGGTTGCCGCCCGAGATGGTGTTGGCCGTGTCATTCACCGTCACCGTGGCGCGCATGTCCTCAAGGCTGGGACGCGCCTGGCCGGTGATGAAGGCGGCCCGAAGCTTCAGGGTGTCGGAATAGTCGAAGCCATAGTGCAGGCTCGGGAAGACTTCAGTCTGTTCCGAGGTGAAGTTGAGGGGGACCAGGGTGCCTGCGACATTGGCCAGACCTTGCGATCCGAGCTCTGTCCGCTCCACCCGGACACCGGCGGTCAGGGTGTGGCGATCCCACTTCCAGCGGTTCATCACATAGGCCGAGGCGATGGTTTCATCCACCGCATTGCTGAGCCGCGGGTCGATGTCATAGACCGCAAAGTTGCCGGTTCCAGCGGCATTGGCGGCCCGGGCGGCGGCCATCAGAGCCAGCACCCCATCGCGCATGCGCGCGGTGTCGGCATGAACACCGGTGAAGCCGCGATCCATATCCTGGTCATAGGCCGTCGTTCCAAAGAACGAGTTCATGTTCCAGGGCAGGCCGAGCAGGGTGCCGTTGGTCTCCAGGGGGAACCCCGTCCGGGTGCCAGCGACAACCGTGCGGTCGCGGCGGACCAGGTTGACGATGTCGTTTTCCTGGGCCCGGTCGTCGTACTGGAAGCCGGCGCTGAAGGTGGCCAGGGCACCAAAGCTGTCCCAGTCCCGGCTGGCGTCGAACTTCAGGGTGACCGCTTCGGTCTCAAGCCGGCCGCTGGATTCGGAGGCCCAGGATTCGTTCAGGATCAGCTGGTTCAGTGAGGTGCGCTGCTGACCCTTGGCCGGCTGACCATTGACGAGGGTCGTATCAAACAGCGTGTGATGCGGAATGCCGTTGCCGGTGGCGTTGACCCTGATCGTCATGGACGGCAGCAGGACGGAATTGGCAGCCGAGGGCCGTGCCGTGCCCGACGGAATGCCCTGGCCCACGACCGGATAGTTGTTGTTGAACTCGGTGGTGGCGTAGGCCAGATCCCAGCTCAGGTCCCAGTTGTTGATGCGGTGCTCACCGTTCAGGACATTGAAGGTCACGCCGTTTGTGTAGGTACCGTTGGCGAAAGAGGCGGTGGTCGGTACGCCGATCAGGTCGGCGGTTTCGAAGTTGCGCGTACCCGAGAACGCATTGGCATAAGAGAAGACGTACCAGTTACGCTCTTCGAAGTCCTCGAACTCAGTGACGAGATGGGTGAGCGAGATATAGTGATCGTCGTTCGGTGCGTACTCGATCTTGGCCGAATAGGATTCAGTAACCCGCTCAATCACATACTTGGTCCAGCGGTTTGACGACAGGCCGATGGCGTCAAAGCGCGGCTCGTCATTATCAGTGTGCTGCTCAAAGGAGTAGTGCGATCCGATCAGGCTGGCACCCCAGGTCCCGTTGGACCAGGACAGGCGGCCTGAATACTGCTTTACCGGACCATCGCCCATGTCGACGAAACCGCCGCCCACGTCAAAGGTGCCGTGGAAGCCAGATAGGCTCAGCGGCGAGAAGGTTTCGATGTTCACCCGGCCAGCCAGGGACTCGGCGGGCATGTTGGGCAGCAGCGTCTTGTTCAGAATGACCTGGCTGATCTGCGCAGCGGGCACGGAGTCAAAGCGGAAGATGCGGTCTTCGGCCCCGATCAGGTTGACGCCGTCCAGGGCCATGGTGGTCCAGCGGGTCGGCGCGCCGCGGATCTGGATGTAGCGCTCCTGGCCCTGGTCGCGCTGCACGCCGACGCCGGGAAGGCGGGCCAGCGCGCCGGCGGCGGTGGCATCGGGGAAGCGGCCGATGGTGTCAGAGGCGATGACGTTGACGATGTTGTCCGAGGCCTTCTGGATTTCCAGCGAAGCTTCGATGGACTCACGGATCGGGCTGGCGGTGACCACCAGTTCGGAGACTTCGGCCTCCTGGGCCGCGGCCGGCATGGCCGCCATTGCCAGGATGGGCAGGGAGGCCGAGACGGCCAACAGAGTGCGGCGCGTGCGCGCGCCTGCGAGATGCGCCGGGTGGCGCTGGTGATTGGATGACATGGTCCGTCCCCCTTGTTGCTGTGATCAGCGGACGGGGGAGTGAATTAGGTCAGATGGGTGTCAGCCATTCGTGGGTTTCGTGATGTCTCCATGTTGATCTCAAGACTTGTTGGCTAGACAGGGGGGCTTGGCGCGCCTGTCGATACCGACAAGCGCGCCAGAGATTAGCCGTGCAGCTTCTTGGCCACCTCGGCGATCCGCCGACCCTGATAGCGGGCGCCGTCCAGTTCAGACGCGCTGGGCTGACGGGACCCGTCGCCGCCGGTGATGGTCGTGGCACCATAGGGGCTGCCGCCCGTCACCTCGTCCAGGCGCATCTGAGCCTGAAAGCCGTAGTCCAGGCCGACAACCATGACGCCAAAGTGCATCAGGTTGGTGATGATCGAGAACAGGGTCGTCTCCTGTCCCCCGTGCTGGGTGGCCGTGGAGGTGAAGGCCCCGCC
Organism: Phenylobacterium sp.; assembly: GCF_022402485.1. Taxonomy (GTDB): domain Bacteria; phylum Pseudomonadota; class Alphaproteobacteria; order Caulobacterales; family Caulobacteraceae; genus Phenylobacterium. The sequence continues at coordinate 76,726 of NZ_JAKRSA010000020.1, forward strand.
GACCTTGCCGTTCAGCGCACCGCGCGCCCAAAGTCCGCCCGCCTGGTCGAGGAAGTTGGCCATCTGCGAGGCCATGCGTCCAAACCGTGTGCCGACCCCGATGATGATGGCGTCATAGTCGGCCAGGTCCTCGATGGCGGCGATGGGGGCCGCCTGGTCGAGCTTGTAGTGTGCGGCCTTGGCGACCTCCTCGGGGACAAGGTCGGGGACCCGCTTGATGTCCACCTGGACGCCGGTTTCCCGGGCACCCTCGGCCACGGCCTGAGCCATGGTTTCGATATGTCCATAGGCCGAATAGTAAAGGACCAGAACCTTGGTCATGGGACGCTCCTGTAACGATGTGTGGGGGAGGGCGAGCGGCTTCTAGGCCGCGTCGACCAGGACAAGCTCAGAATCTTCCAGGGCGGTGATGGTCAGGGCGGTTTCGCCGGTGATGGCCGCACCGTCCCGGGTCTCCAGGGTCAGGCCATTGACCTCAATCCGCCCTTTGGCGGGCACCAGATAGGCATGACCGGCAGGCGCGAGGGCGTATTCGGTGGTTTCGCCGGCCTTCAGCGTAGCGCCGAGCACCCGGGCGGGCGTGCGGATCGGCAGGGCCTCAGTGTCCTCGGCATAGCCACTGGCGAGGGTCACGAAGCGGCCCGAGCGGTCGCCCTTGGGAAACGGCTTGGCCCCCCAGGCCGGCGCGCCGCCGGTCTTGGCCGGCTCGATCCAGATCTGGAAGATGCGGGTGGTGTCGCTTTCGAGATTGTACTCGGCATGCCGGATGCCGGAGCCCGCGCTCATCACCTGCACATCACCGGCCTCGGTGCGGCCCGTATTGCCCAGGCTGTCCTGGTGGGTGATGGCCCCATCCCGGACATAGGTGATGATTTCCATGTCCGCATGCGGGTGGGGCGGGAAGCCCGAATTCGGCGCGATCTCATCGTCGTTCCAGACGCGGATTGGCCCCCAGCCCATGCGCTTGGGCTCGTAATAGCTGGCGAAGGAAAAGTGGTGGCGGGCCTTCAGCCAACCGTGGTCAGCGCCACCTAGTCCGTCAAAACCTCTGCGCTCGATCATCTCGGAACCTCTGCGCCCCCCTGGGCGCTCTTGCCTGATCCCAGGATAGCGGTGATGATCAAATTAAAAAATAGAAACTATGGAAAGCTACCGTTTCCAATATGAGTCAATTACCGGACCTCGAGGCCATGGCCATCTTCGCCAAGGTGGTGGAGGCCAAGTCCTTCTCTGCCGCAGCTGATGAGTTGAAGATCGCCAAGGCGACCGTCTCCAAGGCTGTGACCCGGTTGGAGACCCGGCTGGGGGCGCGACTTTTCAATCGAACATCCCGGCGGCTTTCCCTGACAGAAGCAGGCCTGCGACTGGCTGGGCCGGCTGCCCGCCTGCTGGCCGATGGCGAGGCGGCCGAGGACGAGATGCTGGCCCAGTCGGCCAAACCGAGGGGCCTGGTGCGCCTGGCGGCCCCCATGTCGTTTGGCCTGCTGGAGGTGGCCCCCCTGCTGCCAGAATTCCTGGCCGCCTATCCTGAAGTTTCGATCGACCTGCATATGAGCGATGAGGTCATCGATCTGGTGGGGCAGGGGTTTGACATGGCCCTGCGTATCGCCGCCCTGCCGGATTCCTCTCTGGTCGCCCGGCGGATTGGACCGGTTTTGCGACATGTGGTCGCCGCGCCGGCCTATCTCGACGCGCGGGGGCGTCCGACCCACCCTGCCCAGCTGGCGGAGCATGAGTGTCTTGGCTATGCCTATCTGCCGACCCCGGAGACTTGGCGGTTCGTTAATCGGGCCGGCGAAGAGGTGCTGGTGCGCCCCAGCGGTCGGCTGAGAGCCAACAATGCCGAGGCCCTGCTGCCGGCTCTGGAAGCCGCCCAGGGTCTGGCCGTACAGCCTGACTTCATCGTCGGTGACAGCCTGGCGGCCGGTCGTCTGGAGCTGGTCCTGGCCGATTGGAGTCCGCCGCCCGTGGCCCTGCACCTGGTGATGCCCCCAGGGGGGCCGCGTCCGGCCAGACTTGAGGTGCTCGCACAGTTTCTGGTCGAGCGGCTGTCTGAGCGGTGTGCTGCCCGCGGTCGGGTCTCGACAGAGGCTCCAGCTTGAGACACTGGAGGGTCATGTGGATGCGCCCCAGGTCCAATAACCGCGATGGCCAGCTGGTCGCCATTCTGACGGTGGCCCTGACCTTGGCGTTGGCGAGCTGCGGTTCCATCAGCCGGCCAGAGCCCGGACTTGAGGGCCTGCAAGCCTCCCCGGCCAATCCGAGTCTCGACCCGTTCCGTATCGCCGCCAGTGATGATGTGGGCGCTCAGGCCTTTCTCGCCGCCTGGCAGGCTGAGCGTGAAGCCCTCGCTGAAGACCAGATCACCGTCCTGGCCGTGTCTGGCGGCGGGGCCAACGGGGCCTATGGGGCCGGTGTGCTGGTGGGCTGGAGCCAGGCTGGGACCCGGCCGGTCTTCGACCTCGTGACCGGGGTCAGTACGGGCGCCTTGATCTCCCCCTTTGCCTTTCTCGGGTCAGACTGGGACACAGGCCTGACCGCGGCCTACCGGGACGAGGATGTGTCGCGCCTGACCTCAGGCGGATGGGGTGCCCTGGCCCGTCCGAGCCTCTACAGCGACCGATCCCTTCGCGCCCTGGTGGGCAAATTTGTAGACGCCCCTTTGCTGACCGCCATCGCCGTTGAGCACCAGCGCGGGCGGCGTCTGCTGGTGGCCACCACCAATCTCGATGCGCAGTCGACCATCCTCTGGGACATGGGGGCCATCGCCCTGTCGGCGCAGAGACCTGGGCAGGAAGCCGCTGGGCTAGCCCTGTTCCGTAACATCCTGGTGGCTTCGGCCAGTATTCCAGGCGTCTTTCCCCCGGTCATGATGGAGCTTGGCGATGCCGGGCTTGCCGAAATGCATGTGGATGGCGGGGTCAGCACGCCCTTCGTCCTGGCCCCCACCAGCTTCAACCTGTGGACCCCGCAGGGCACTATGCAGCCAGAAAACCTCTATGTGATCATCAATGGCGAGATCGACGCCCGCCGGGCGATCACCAAGGGGGCGACCCTGCCGATCCTGATGCGCAGCTTCGACACCCTGTCCAAGTCTGATCTGCGCGCGCACCTGGTGGCGGCAGTGGCCTTCGCCAGCAGCAATGGGGCGCGCCTGCGTTATGCTGCCATTCCCACAGCGCTTGGAGCCGACAGCCTGGCCTTTGATGGTCCGTCCATGCAGCGTCTGTTCGAAGCCGGTCGCGCGGCGGGCGCTTCAGGAACCGCTTTCGCCGAGATCACCGCCGATCTCGGCCCTCCGGTCGCGCCTGCCCCCTAGAGCATCAAGCCGCGCTGGAGACCGCCGGAGCTGCCGGGGCTGCCGGCGAGCTGGCTGCGGCTTCGCCTTCGGGCTTGGCCAGGCGCACGCTGCGGCCTTCGAAAACCGCGCCGGTTTCCATGGCCAGTTGTTCATGGGCGATGTCGCCTTCCACCCGGGCCGTCCCATAGAGACGAACCTGGCGGGCCTTCATCGAGCCCTTGATGTGGCCGCGGATCTCGGCAACGACGGCCACAACCGAGCCTTCAATCTTGCCCTGAGGGCCGAGGCTGAGCTTGCCGACCCGCACGTCGCCGCGCACCAGACCATCGATCTGCACCTCGGCTTCGCCGGCCACATTGCCCTGAATGCAAAGGCCAGGACCGATCAGCGAAGGCGCCTTGGGCTTGGCTGGAACGGACGCGCCCACAGGGGCGTTACGGGCGGCGAGCAGGTCATCACCCACCTCGCGGACGGGGGTCTTGTTGGCTTTCTCGAACATGGCGGCGTCCCTTCTCGGTACGATTTGGGATGAGCACTGCAAACCTGGGGCCGACATGAGGCCCGGGTCTGAACCTTCACAATCCTAAGTGGGCGGGCAGGTAGGCCTTCACAACTGTCTCATTCTGACCGATCAGGGAGCCGGTAGAAAAGCCCTGTGCATTTCGCGCCATAATGGCCCGGAAAACCCCCATTATGGCCCCGAAAAGGAGCATTTCCGTTGAGCCCTTCTGACCTGGCGCCCAGCGTCCCCGGATCGCAGCTTGAGCGCCTCCTGGCCCTGGCCGATCACCCTGACCCGGTGGCGACGGTGGTGGTCCATCCGGTGGATGACTTGTCACTCCAGGGTGCTGTGGAGGCCGCCGCCCGTCGACTGATTGTCCCCATCCTGGTCGGCCCCAAGGCCAAGATCCTGGGGGCGGCGCAGGCGGCTGGCCTGGACATCAGCGGCTTCGAGATCGTGGACGCGCCCCACAGCCACGCGGCGGCGGCCCTGGCTTGCCAGATGGCGGGTCGCGGCGAGGCCGAGGCGATCATGAAAGGCGCCCTGCACACCGATGAGCTGCTGGAGGCGGTGGTGGCCAAGGACTGCGGCCTGCGCACCGAGCGGCGGATGAGCCATGTGTTCATCCTGGATGTGCCCACCTATCCCAAGCCGCTGCTCGTCACCGACGCCGCCATCAACATCGCCCCGGACCTGGCCACCAAGCGCGACATCGTCCAGAACGCCATCGACTGCGCCCGCGCCATGGGGGTGGCGCGGCCCAAGGTGGCGATCCTGGCGGCGGTGGAAACGGTCAATCCAAAGATGACCGCCACCCTGGACGCTGCGGCCCTGTGCAAGATGGCCGATCGGGGGCAGATCGTCGGCGGCGTACTGGACGGCCCCCTGGCCTTCGACAATGCCATCTCGAAGGAGGCCGCCACCCAGAAGCACATTGTCTCGGAGGTGGCTGGGGACGCCGACATCCTGCTGGTTCCCGACATCGAGTCGGGCAACATGCTGGCCAAGCAGCTGTTCTACCTGGCCCGGGCGCAGTCGGCGGGGATCGTCATGGGGGCCAAGGCGCCGATCATGCTGACCAGCCGTTCGGACGGGGTGCTGTCGCGGCTGGCCTCCTGTGCGGTGGCGCTGCTGGTGGCCCAGGCCAAGCGGCAGACCTCACGACACGATTGAGCCTCAGAGGCGACATGTCACAGATCCTGGTGCTCAACGCCGGCTCCTCCAGCCTCAAGTTCGCGGTCTATGACGCAGGGTCTGGGGATGACCCTGCCCTGGTGATGAGTGGCGCGGTGTCGGGCCTGCCAGACGCTGCGCAGTTCAAGGTCTCCAGCGCCGCGGGTAAGGTACTGGCTGACACCCAATGGCCTGATGGCTCAGGCGAGCTTTCGGCCGCCGTGTTGGGCGTCCTGGACTGGCTGGCCGGGCAGGGTGGGCTGGCGGCCCCTGCCGTCATCGGCCATCGCATCGTTCATGGGGGCCTTGAGTTTGCCGCCCCGGCCAGACTGGACGCCAAGACCCTGAGCCGCCTGGAAGAGCTGATCCCCCTGGCACCCCTGCATCAACCGTTCAATCTGGAAGCCGTGCAGGCCACACGGGCGCGGTACCCAGATGCCCTGCAGGTGGGCTGCTTTGACACGGCCTTTCATGCGAGCCAGCCGAGACTCGCCCGGCTTTATGCCTTGCCGCGTCCGCTGATCGAGGCTGGGGTCATGTCCTATGGCTTCCATGGTCTGTCCTACGAATACATCGCCGGCGCCCTGCGCGCCCGGTTCGGACCGGCCTGCGGTGGAAAGGTGATCGTCGCCCATCTGGGTAGTGGCGTCTCCCTCTGCGCCCTGTCGGAGGGACGCAGTATGGCCACCACCATGGGGTTCTCAGCCCTGGATGGTCCGCCCATGGCCACCCGATCTGGCGCCCTGGACCCAGGGGTTCTGCTCTATCTGATGGAGGCCCGGGGCCTCTCGCCGGCTGAGCTGTCCGACATGCTCTATCGTCGTTCAGGCCTGTTGGGGGTGTCAGGTGAAAGCGGCGACGTACGGGTCCTGCTGGCCAGCCCACGGCCGGAGTCCAGGGAAGCGCTGGACCTCTTTGTCTACCGGCTGGCCCAGGAGATCGGCGGGCTTGCTGCCGTCCTGGGTGGGCTGGACCGCATCGTTTTCACCGCCGGCGTCGGGGAGAACGCCCCGGAGATCCGTGCCCGGGTGCTGGACGCCTGCGCCTGGCTGGGGGTCCAGCGCGATGAGCTGGCCAACGCCATGGGCACCGAACGGATCACCACGCCGTCCAGCCGTATCGAGGCCCTGATCCTGCCCACTGATGAGCAGATCATCATCGCCCGCGCCGCCCAAACCCTGCTTGGCAGGGCGTGACGGGCAGTCATGCAGAAGGCTCTGGCGGTGTTCCGCCAGAGCCCCCCACCAAGACCTGCCTGGTCGAGGTCTAGAACTTGTAGCCAAAGCCCGCCGAGATCACCCAGGGGTCCAGGCTGACCGTGGACTTCACGCCATTGCGGGTGTCGGTGGCGTCGGTTTCGAAGAAGACCTTCTTCACGTCGAGATTGGCGCTCCACGGGCCGCTCATGGCCACGTCGACGCCGGCCTGCAGGGCGAAGCCAAACCCGTCGTCGATATCGAGGGCGAAGTTGTTCTTATCCGAGCCGTTATAGAAGATCATGTAATTGATCCCGGCCCCCACATAGGGGCTGACCTTGCCGGCCGGGGCAAAGTGGTACTGCAGGCTGACGACCGGGGGCAGGACCCAGGTTTCCTTGACCTTCACGTCGGTGGTCGGACCCTTGGCGGTGACCGTGTGCTGGGTGGTCCCGGCGATCACTTCCACCGCGACATTGTCGGTGAAGAAGTAGCTCAGCCCGATGGTCGGCATCACGTCGGCATCGACTTCAGCCCGCAGGCCTGTGGGGGCGCCGGCCAGGGTGGTGATCGGGTTGCCCGCTTCCGGATCAACCGTGGTCAGCCGGACATTGAGCATCTTGGTTCCGGCGGTCTTGGGCTGGAACTCCTGGGCCTGGGCGACACCGGCCAGGGAGAGGGCGAGGCCGGCGGCGAGGAGGGCGGTGGTGGTCTTCATGTTTATCCCCTTATTGTCGGTTTGACCGTGTCTTTGCCGCGTCGGTGTTCTGGCGAACGCGGCCGCGGTGGCGAGGCAAGCTGCCTGCCCGGGATGGTGCCGCCATCCGCCCGTCGGCTTCCCCGCACGACCGCAGCCGATCGGCCTAGGCTGGCCCGCGCCTGCGGTGGTCATTGCGGAAATCAAAGCGTTCATGAGCCTGAACCAGCTCTGTCGCGGCCTAAGGCCGGTGAGTGTGCAGCCCCTCGGGGGGAGGTCCCCGTTGGACCGGCGTCGCAATGAAGACTCACGACGCAGCCGGTTGATGCGCCTGCGCCCGGCAGGACTCCTTGATCTGGCTCAAGCGACATGGCGGCGCAGGGGCGGGACGGGGCGGGGGCGGGCAGGTTTGACTCTGGTCAAGGCGCCGCCTGTCAGGATGGTGCCTTATGGGCTTCGCAACCCCCAGGAGACGCAATCATGTCGAAGTCCATCAGCAAAGACCTCCGCGAAGACGTCAAGGATCTGCGGGAGAACATCGACGAGACCTTGGAGGACGTGGCCCGGGCCCTTCGGTCTGCGGCCGAGAGCCTGTCCGATGAGAGCGAGGAAGCCATTTCCAAGGCCGCCGTTGCCGTCCGTAAGGCCGCTGACGCGCTCTCGGAAAAGGCCAAGCCCGCCAAGGCCCTGGCCGAAAAGGCTGTGGCAGAGGTGAAGGAGCATCCGCTGGTCTCGGCGGGTGCAGCCCTGACGGCAGCGGCCCTGCTGATCAGCCTTCTGGTGGCCGAACGTCGCCGCAAGACCTAGGACGCACGGGCTAGCCGCGCAAAAACGCGCATCGGGTCAGACCAAATCGCCCACTCGCCCGTTGACCCTTGAACCCTGACGAACGGCACCCTGGGCCTGCAGAGCCCTGGTGCCCGACTGACATCGCCCGCCGCCTGGCTGCCCGAGGGGCTCTGGACGGCGGGCACAGCTTGGCTTGGACTGGAGATTCATCATGCCTTACAAAGACATCCTGCTTCATCTTGAGTCCTATCCAGACGCGACCTCTGATCTCGCGCTCGATCAGGGGCTGACCCTGTGCGCGGCCCTGGGCGAGCAAGTGACGGCTCTGGCCCCACAGATTGCCATCCCCCTGAAAACCAACCGGATCGCCGACTTTGCGCTCAATCTGGGGGATATGGCCAAGACCGAGGAAGGCCGCAGCCGGGAAAATGCCGCGCGCCTGCTGGACCGCTTCGAGGAACAGGCCAAGAGCCTTGGCGTCTTCGGGGGGCGTCTGTCACCCGCAGCGGAAGTTTTTGAAACGCCCGATATCACGGCGCGGCTGGCCCGCACCCGCGACCTCTGTGTGATTCCCTATGGCCGGGAAACGGCACCCTATACGGCGGTGGCGGAGGCATTGATCTTTGCCTCAGGTCGGCCGGTTGTGGTGTTCCGGCCCCGGGCGGACCGGCCCCTGTCCGGGGGCCTGGGTACGGTGGTGGTGGCATGGGATGGCAGCCGGACAGCGGCAGCCGCTGTTTCCGCCGCCCTGCCGGCCCTGACCGCCGCCCGTAAGGTCATTGTGCTGACGGTGCTCAACGAAAAGGCCAGCGCAGGCTCTGGAGCCGCCCAGGACCTGATCCGCCACCTTGGTCGCTATGGGATCAATGCGCAGATCCAGGAGTTTGACGCTGCCGGGGCCAAGATTGGCTCGGTTCTGGAACACGTCGCCATTCGTTCGGAGGCCGACCTTCTGGTCATGGGGGCCTTCGGCCACTCCCGGGCCCGGGAGTTTGTTCTTGGCGGCGCCACCCGCAGCATTCTTGAGGCTCCGCCGATCCCCGTACTGCTGGGACACTAAACCCCCGAACGGGAGCGCATTCCGGAAGTCCTTAGCTCTGAACTCTGGACTGCGCGACCCGTGCCAGTTTCGGAGGCGTCTGGGAGTCATTTGTCCCCTGACGCCGCCGTTTCTGGATTCCCGCCAGGCTGTGAGATAAGCGAAGTCAGCCGCCGGCTGTGCGGTGGGTAGTGTCGACGGGGCGCGTAGCGATGACGTTTAAACCTCTCTCCAGGATTCTCGTCGCTGCAGCGATGATCTCGGCCCTCTCAGCAGGCGGTGGGGCAACTCAACAGCCGGGCAGCGCGGTGGCCATCGTCGGTGCGACCGTCTTCGACGCCACGGGTTCTGCCCCGCGCGTGGCCGATGTGCTGATCCAGGATGGACGCATCGCCGCGGTCGGTACCCGGCTTTCAATCCCGGCCGGGGCCACGGTCATCGACGGGACAGGGAAGGCTCTGACGCCAGGCTTCTTTGACGTTCACACCCATTGGACCCCCAATGGGACCCCCTTCCAGACCCCGGCCATCGCCACCGCCTATGTCCAGGCCGGCGTGACCACGGTGAACGACTTTCACCAGCCGCCGGAGTCTTATGCGCCCCGGCGCGAGTGGCTAGCCCAACTGGCCTCGCCGCATGTGAACCTGACGGCGCGGATGAGCACGCCAGGTGGACACGGCGCAGACTGGGGGGACACCAATACCACCAAATGGGTCAACACGCCGGCCGCAGCCCGCCTGGAGGTCAGCCGCCTGGTTCCCTATGCCCCTGACCTGATCAAGGCCTTCGCCGATGGCTGGCGCTACGGCCTGTCGCCCGACAATACCTCGATGAACCTGGACACCCTCAGCGCCCTGGTCGACGAGGCCCATAAGAACAATCTGAAAGTGGTGACCCATACGGTCACCGTGGCCCGGGGCAAGATTGCCGCCCAGGCCAAGGTCGACATCATCGTCCACAGCCTGCAGGACACCCATGTTGACCAGGAGGTGATTGATCTTCTGAAGGCCGCCGGGACGGCCTATGCCCCGACCCTGGCCGTCTATGAGCCGGTCAAACCTGGGCAGTCGCCCCCGGAAGACCTGAACAATCCCCGGTTTCTGCAATCCAACGCCAAGTTCCAGTACGCCCTGAGGAACGTGAAGGCCCTGTATGATGGCGGCGTCCTGGTGGCCCTGGGGACTGATGCGGGCATGCCCGGCACGCCCCACGGGGTAGCGACGTGGCGGGAGATGGAACTGCTGGTTCAGGCCGGCCTGACACCCGTGGAGACCCTGATGGTGGCCACCGCCAACAGCGCCCGGGCCATGGGCGTGCTGGAAGACCGAGGGACCATCGAGGTCGGCAAGCGCGCCGACCTGGTGCTCATCGACGGAACGCCCTGGGCCAATATCTCTGATGTCCGCAAAACCGAGCGCGTGTTCATCGATGGCCGCCAGGTGGTGGGACCCGGCGTCGCTCTGCCGGAGGCCAACAGCCTGATGACCATGGCTCCAGCCAAGGCCCAGGTGCTGATCGACGATTTTGAGGGCGCGCCCGGTCGGACAGCGTCGGGTGCCCTGCGGGTGCAGGATACTGACGGCGGCATGGACCGCAGTGTGCTGATCAGCCTGGTGGCCCCCGAGGCTGGTGGGGACAATGCCTTGCGACTGGCGGCCCGCATGTCGGTCAAGGACGATCCCCACACCGGTGTCATCCTGCCCCTGAGCCGTGGTTCGATTCAGCCGGTGGACGCCTCGGCTTTCCAGGGCCTGTCCTTCGCCTTGCGGGGCGATGGCGGTGCCTACCGGGTGATGATTCGCACCGTGGGCGGCTGGTGGCAGGCCGAGGTGAAGGCCGGGGCCAAGTGGACCAACTTTACGGTGCCATTTAAAGACCTGGCCCCGTCGCCGGGCTGGCGGCGGGCTCAGACGCCCTGGACCGGGGCTGACCTGCTGGAAGTGCAGTTTGGCGGCGGTCGCCCGGCCGGTGACAACCTCTGGCTCGAGGTGGATGACGTTCGGTTTTACTGATCGTCGATCTCCGGCTCCAGATCGCTGAAAAACACCTTGAATACCGACATCCGGTGAGAAAGCGGGCGCCGTTTGCCTGAATTTTTGCCAATGTGGCGATTTGGTGTCGGCCAACCACCTATAACGGCGCTACATCAGTCCTGCCGGCTATTCGGCGGGGGAGCGACCGGAGGTCTGGGGTAACGTCAACCTCCGGTGAAGGATCAGATTGAGGACTATGATGAATATCACGACTTGGGGGCGGCGTGGTCTGCTCGGAACAACCATGCTGTGCGCGCTCGGGGTCAGCAGCGCCGTTGCCCAGACTGCCGACACCACCTTGCAGGAAATTATCGTTGTCGGTTCTCAGGTCCAGGGCTCGCGGATCACTGACGCGGTCCCGGTCACTGTGCTCGGCCAGGATGAGCTTCAGGCCGTCGCGGCGGCTTCGGGTGATGAGCTGTTCCGCTCCATCCCGCAGATGGGCGATGTGAGCTTCAATTCGAGCTACCTGCCCAATTCCAGCAACAGCGCCCGGGGCGATGTGGGCTCGGTCAATCTGCGCAATCTCGGGGTCGGCAACACGCTGGTTCTGCTGAACGGCCGCCGGGTGGTGACCCACCCCTCCAGCCGCGCTGACGAGAACCTGGTGCCGGTGCTGACCTACAATACCAACGCTATCCCGGTGAACGGCCTGCAGCGCCTGGAGGTCCTGCGGGACGGCGCCGCGGCCCTGTATGGCTCGGACGCGGTGGCCGGGGTGGTGAACACCGTGCTGCGGACCGACTATGAGGGCCTGACCCTGGACGCCCAGTACGGCGGCGCTGAGGGCACCGGCCTGCGCCAGACCGACCTGTCAGCCCTGCTTGGCAAGAACTTCGAGCGCGGCAATCTGACGGTATTTGCCAGCTATACCGATCGCACCGCCCTGGACGCCCAGGACCAGGACTACACCAGCTCTCTGGACCGCCGGCCCCTGTTCGTCGGTACGCGGTTTGAGGGCGCAACGGGCCTCGACGCCCGCAGCACAGTCATCCCCTGGGGCTCGTTCCAGTCTGCCGGTGCGGTGCGTCGTAACGGCGCCCTGGTGACCTCGGCGGCGGGCCTGTTCCATATTCAGCCGACAAGCTTCCCCGGCTGCGCCACACCCATCAACGGTACCATCTGCATCGACGATGGTGCCCCTGCCACGGCAGGCGATGACCGCAATCTGCGTTTTGATGCGCCGGCGGCCTACAACACCACGGTCATCCCCGAGGTGGAGCGGATCAATCTGTTCCTGACCGGCAACTATGAGCTGACTGACGAGGTCACCGCGTTCGGCGAGCTTGGCTATTACACTGCCACCACCAAGAGCCTGCAGTCCTCCACCGGCACCCTGGCCTCGCTGCCGGTGACCATGCCCGCGGCGAGCTATTATAATCCCTTTGGTCCGACGACCTTTGCCGGCGGTGCGGTCAATCCCAACCGCCTGTCGGGCATCGACGCCCCGGCGGCTGGCCGCAATGTGACCATCCGCACCTACAACTTCTCCGACGCCGGCCCCACGAAGGTCGATGTGGAGAACTTCCAGTGGCGGACCCTGGCGGGCCTGCGCGGCAAGAGCCTTGGTTTCAACTGGGAAGGTGCGGTCCTCTATTCGAAGGCCGAGGTGGAGGACATCTCCGACGGCATCAGCGCCACCTTGCTACAGCGCCAGCTCTCCTTGTCGACGCCTGACGCCTACAACCCCTTCAACGGGTCCAACCTTACGAACCCGAGCCTGGCCGACACGGCCCGCAGCAGCCAGGCGGCCCTGGACGCCATCAAGATCAAGACCGTCCGCCGCAATACCAGCTCCCTGGCGCTGGTGGACTTCAAGGTTTCGCGGCCGGACCTTTTTACCCTGCCGGGCGGCGATGTCGGCATGGCCATGGGCCTGGAGTACCGCCGGGAAACCCAGAAGGACGACCGCGACGGTCGGGTGGACGGGACGATCAACTTTACGGATGCCGTCACCGGGACCGCCTATACCGGCGACCTGATCGGCACCAGCCCGTCCCCGGACACCAAGGGGGCGCGCACGGTCTCCTCGGCCTTCCTTGAATTTGCCGTGCCGGTCATCTCGCCGGACATGAACATCCCCCTGGTGCGCAGCGTCGAGATGCAGCTCGCCGGGCGCTTCGAGGACTTCAGCGACGCCGGCTCCATCGCCCGGCCGAAGGTCGCGGTGGCCTGGGACGTGTTCGACGGCCTGCGGTTCCGGGGCTCCTGGGCGCAGGGCTTCAAGGCTCCGAACCTGGAGCAGGTGAACGCCACCCTGGTGACCCGCTCCAACACCCGTACGGACTTCATCCGCTGCGAGGCCGATCTCCGGGCGCGGCGGATCGCCAGCTTCGCGGCCTGCTCGCGGGCCGGGGCCACCACCGCCCGGCGGGCGGGCAACCAGAACCTGCAGCCTGAAGAGTCGGAAACCTGGGGCGCTGGCGTGGTGTTCGAACCCCAGTTCCTGCCGTCCGAGGTCGGGAACTTCATCTTCACCCTCGACTACTGGCGGGTGAAGCAGGAGGGGATTGTCGGCCTGTTTGGCGAGGGCAATGGCCTGATCCTCGACTACCTGATGCGCACCCAGGGTTCGAGCAACCCCAACGTGGTCCGCGCCGCCCCGACGTCCGATGATGTGGCGGCCTTTGCCGGCACGGGTCTGACGCCGGTGGGTCAGGTGCTGTTCGTCAATGACCAGTACCAGAACCTGCTGCCGCAGGAGGCCCGGGGCCTCGATTTCGGCGTGGCCTGGAGCCTGAACGGCACCCGGTTCGGCGACTTCTCGGCCAATGTGAACGCCGCCCATCTGCTGCGCTTCTATCGCCAGCCGTCACCGGCGATCCAGGCCTTGCTCGACGCCCGGACGGCTGGACAGATCAACCCCGGCGTCGCGATCACCGGTGGTGGAAATCTGGTGCGTGATGGGGGCCGTCCGGACTGGAAGTGGTCGGCCTCGGCCACCTGGCGCTACGAGCAGTTCACCTTGGGCGCCTTCACCCAGTATGTGGGCGATGTGGAGGACTCCGGCATCATCGATACGGCGGGCAATCCCTGGATCGTCGACAGCCAGGTGACCGCCAACCTCTATGGTCAGTATGAATTCACCGAGGGGATGGCCGCCGACACCCGCCTTCGCCTGGGCGTCCGCAACCTGACCGACGAGAAGCCCCCGGTGGCCACCACCGGCTATCTGGGCGAGCTCTACACGCCCTACAGCCGCTACTGGTACGTGAGCGTCCGCAAGACGTTCTAGTCCCTCGGCGGTCCTGACATGCTGGCGCGGGCGTCCCCAAGGCGGGGCGTCCGCGTCGACATGCAACCTGTCTGTCCCTGTTCCTCGGAGTTCCCCCATGCGCCGCGCCGCCTTCAAGATTGCCCTGATGGGTGCCGCCAGCCTGACCCTGGCCTTTTCGGCCTCCCAGGCCAGCGCCCAGGTCACTGCTCAGGACAAGGACATGCTGGTCGCCAGCGTGGCCAAGGGCGCCCCGCGCATGGCCCAGGTGGCGCACCAGATCTGGGGCTATGCCGAGGTTGGCTATCAGGAAACCAAGAGCTCGGGCCTGCTGCAGGCGGAGCTGAAAAAGGCCGGTTTCACCGTCGAGGCCGGGGTGGCCGGTATGCCGACGGCCTTTGTCGCCAGTTTCAAGAATGGCCCGGGTCCGGTCATCGCCATCCTGGCGGAGTTCGACGCCCTGCCGGGCCTGGCCCAGGCCGCTGTGCCTGAGCCCTCGCCCATTCCCGGCCAGATCGCCGGTCATGCCTGTGGCCACCATCTGTTTGGTGCGGCCTCCGTGTCCGCCGCCCAGAGCCTGGCGGCCTGGATGAAGGCCAACAATGTGGGCGGGGAAATCAGGGTCTTTGGTACGCCGGCCGAGGAAGGCGGGTCAGGCAAGGTCTATATGGTCCGCGGCGGCCTGTTCTCCGACGTGGACGCCACCCTTCACTGGCACCCCAGCGACGGAAATGGTGCTGCCCAGACCGTCTCCCTGGCCAATATCTCCGGCAAGTTCCGCTTTGTTGGTGCCTCGTCGCACGCCGCGGCCGCGCCGGCCCGCGGCCGCTCTGCCCTGGACGGGGTGGAGATCATGAACGTGTCGATAAACTACATGCGCGAGCACGTGCCGGACGGGACCCGGATCCACTATGTGGTCACCGATGGCGGCGCAGCCCCCAACGTCGTGCCGGATAAGGCCGAGGTCTATTACTATGTCCGTCATGCCGATCCGCAGATCGTGCGCGACGTGTTTGCCCGCATGCAGAAGGCCGCTGAAGGCGCAGCCATGGCCACCGAAACCCAGGTCAGTTTCGAGCAGACCGGCGGGGTCTACAACATGCTGGTCAATGACACCCTGGGCCGGGTGATGGACCAGGCCTTGCGCGAGGTGGGCGGGCCGGTCTGGAATGCCCAGGAGACCGCCTTCGCGGAATCCATGCGCGCGCATCTGCCCCCCGGGCGCAGCCTGGCCTCGGCCAGTGAGATCCGGCCCTATTCGGTGGGCGGCGGCGGCGGTGGATCCACGGACGTGGCCGATGTCAGCTGGGTGACGCCGACCGCAGGCATGGGTTCGGCCACCTGGGTGCCGGGCACCTCGGCCCACAGCTGGCAGGCGGTGGCCGCCGGCGGCATGAGCATCGGGCACAAGGGTGCCGAGGTGGCGGCCAAGACCCTGGCCCTGGCCGGCGCGCGACTGCTGCGGGAACCGGCCCTGATCGAGACCGCCAAGGCTGAGCTCCTGGAGCGGCGGGGTGCTGACTTCACCTATACCGCCATGGTCGGCGACCGGGCCCCGCCGCTGGACTACCGCAAGTCGCCCAAGGGCGACTGAGGCCAGCCCAGCCAGAGGCCTAAATCTAGGGCGCGATGAAGACCCTGCTGATCGTCTATCACTCCCGCACCGGCGGCACGCGGCAGATGGCTGAGGCCGCGGCAGAGGCGGCGCAGGAGAGCGGCGAGGTGATCGTGCGACTGGTGGAGGCCGGCGCGGCAGAGGCCAGCGATCTGCTCGCTTCTGAGGGCTACATTTTCGCCTGCCCGGAAAACCTGGCGGCCATCTCCGGCGAGATGAAGGCTTTTTTCGATAGGGCCTATTATCCAGCGCTAGGGCAGATCGAGGGCCGCCCCTACGCCCTGCTGGTCTGTGCCGGCAGTGACGGGGAAAACGCCGTGCGACAGATGGCCCGGATCGCCACCGGCTGGCGGCTGAAGGCCGTGGCCGATCCGATCATCGTCTGCACCCGGGCCCAGACCCCTGAGGCGATCCTGGCCCCCAAACAGCTGAGCCCTGCGGACCTGTCGCCCTGCGCAGACCTGGGCGCGGCCCTGGCGGCGGGGCTGGCGCTGGGGGTGTTCTGAGCCCCCGGCGCGTCTTTGATCTCGCCCTCAGATCTCAGTGACTGGCAGGCGTAGATAGACCCGACCGTCCCGCTCCGGCGGGGGCATTTCGCCAGCCCGGATGTTCACCTGCAAGGAGGGCAGGAGCAGGTTCGGCGGGGCCAGGGTAGCGTCTCGGGCCTCCCGGCGCGCGACGAAGTCAGCCTCGCTCACCCCCCCGCTCAGATGTACGTTCTCCGCCCGCTGAGCCGCCACAGTGGTTTCCCAGACATGGGTCGTGCGGCTCTCGGTCAGGTAGTCGTGGCCAACGAAGATCCTGGTTTCTGGGGGCAGGGCCAGGATTTTCTGAATGGACCGATAGAGGGTGGCGGCGTCCCCGCCGGGGAAGTCGGCTCGGGCAGTGCCATAGTCCGGCATGAAAAGGGTGTCGCCCACATAGGCCGCGTCCTCGATCAGATAGGTGACGCAGGCTGGGGTGTGACCTGGGGTGTGCAGGACTTCGATCGGAGTCTCCCCCAGCATCAGGATGTCGCCCTCCCGCACCAGACGGTCGAAGACGGCACCATCGGGTCGGACATCATCGGCCCCAAAAACCTTGGCGAAATAGCCCTGAACTTCGGTGATGTGCGCCCCGATCACCACCTGAGCACCCGTGACCTGGCGCAGGTGCGCGGCCGCCGAAAGATGGTCGGCATGGGCATGGGTCTCAAGGATGTAGCTCAGGGTCAGACCCCGGGCTTCCAGGGCACCCAGCACCTCCGACATCTGCTCACGGGAGACCTTGGCACCCTTGGGCTCATAGTCGAGGACCGGGTCGATCACTGCGGCCTGACCGGTTGCCTCGTCCCAGATCAGATAGGTGACCGTCGAGGTCGCCTCATGGAAGAAGCTCAGCTGCTGAACGGACATGGGGTCCTCCTTTCCAGCCCCTTATATATGCATAGTTGCTAATATAGCAATCGCTGCTATGAACAGGATAAGGAGCAAGCCTGATGGACCTGACCACCACCGCCATGATCGCCGCTGTCCTGAGCGGCGCTGTCGTCGGCCTGTTGCTGGCGGTGTTCGGGGGCGGGGGCTCGGTGCTGGCGACGCCGGCCCTGCTCTATGTGGTGGGGATCACCGACACGCACATGGCCATCGGCACCTCGGCCGCTGCCGTAGCGGTAAGCGCGGCCTTCAACCTGGTCGGCCACGCCCGTCGGGGGCGCGTGAAGTGGCCCTGCGCCAGTGTGTTCGCCGTGGCCGGCCTGGCTGGCGCGCTCGGGGGCTCGACCCTAGCCAAGCAGGTGGATGGCCAGCAGTTGCTGGTGTTTTTTGCCCTGGCCATGGCCGCCATTGCCCTGTCCATGATGCGTAGGCCCCGGGACGCCGGTGACCCCCTGGCGCATATTTCCTGGCCGATGACCCTGCGACTGGCCCCCATTGGTCTGGGGGCCGGCTTTGCCGCGGGCTTCTTTGGGATCGGCGGCGGGTTCCTGATCGTGCCGGGTCTGATGGCGGCGACCGGCATGACCCTGGCCAATGCCGCCGCTTCCTCCCTATTGTCGGTGAGCCTGTTCGGGGCGGCGACCTCGGCCAACTACGCCCTGTCAGGCCTGGTGGTCTGGCCGGTGGCGGGGCTGTTCATCGCCGGAGGATTGGCCGGCGGCGGGCTTGGCCTGCGGCTCGCGGGCCTGCTGGCCACCCGCGCGCTCCTGGCGCGGCGGTTGTTTGCGGGTTTGGTTTTGATGGTGGCGGCCTATGTGGCCTGGCAAGGACTTGGCGGATGAGTTTCTGGGATGAGCGTTATCAGGGCGAAGCCTATCTGTTCGGGGAAGCGCCCAACGCCTTTCTGGCCCGTCAGGCACCTCGGCTGACCCCGTGCCAAAGTGCATTGGCTGTGGCCGATGGGGAAGGCCGCAACGGCGTCTGGTTGGCTGAACAGGGCCTGTCGGTGCTGTCGGTGGACGCCTCATCGGTCGCTCAGGCCAAGGCGGCCAGGTTGGCCCAGACCCGGGGCGTGAGCCTTGAACTTCAACAGGTGGATCTCTCCACCTGGGACTGGCCAAAAGAACAGTTCGACCTGGTGGTGGGGATCTTCATCCAGTTCGCCGGTCCGGAACTGCGAACACAGCTGTTTGCGGGACTAAAGGGTGCTCTGAAGCCCGGCGGCCTGCTGCTGCTGGAAGGCTATCGTCCTGAACAGATCGCCTATGGCACCGGTGGGCCACGGACACCGGAAAATCTCTACACCGAAGACCTGCTGCGCACAGCCTTCGCCGACTTCGAGATCCTGGACCTGTCAGCCTATGACGCGCCCATCGAGGAGGGCGCGGGACACTCGGGAATGTCGGCCCTGATCGATCTTGTGGCCCGCAAGCCGGGCTAAGGACAAACAGCCCCCCTTAAGGGGCTGGCTTGCCGCGATAGATGTCGCACAGGGTGTCGATAACCCGGGCGGCGGCGGGGTCGGTCAGACGATAATAGATGGTCTGGCCTACTCGCCGCGTGCCGACCACGCCCTCGGCCCGGAGCTTGGCCAGGTGCTGCGACGCCGCAGACTGGGCGAGCCCCACATGCTGGGCCAGGTCCCCCACCGAACATTCCCCGTCGCCGAGCCGGCACAGGATGATCAGCCGCTGCTCGCTGGACATCAGCTTCATCAGCCGGGCCGCAGCCGCAGCACTGGCTTCCAGAGCGGCCAGTTCTGCCGGATCGGGCATCTGGGTGGCGACAGCGGTGAGGGTGGCCTTGCTCATGCTCACTTATCCAGGCTCGTTAGCGGGACGCTAGGGTGTCGGGACGCGTGGCCGGACGACCATCATCCCTCAGAACCACATAGATGGCCGGTATGACCAGCACCGTCAGCAGGGTGGATGAGGCCAGGCCAAACAGCAGGGAAATCGCCAGACCCTGGAATATGGGGTCGAAGAGGATGACCGCCGCTCCGATCATGGCCGCTGCAGCCGTGAGCACAATGGGTTTGAAGCGGATCGCGCCGGCCTCCAGCAGGACATCGCGCAGGGCTCGATCGCCCGTCTGGGCATGGCGTATGAAGTCCACCAGCAGGATCGAGTTCCGCACGATGATGCCGGCCAGCGCAATGAAGCCGATCATCGACGTGGCTGAGAACGGCGCACCGAAGATGATGTGGCCGATGACAATGCCCACCAGGGTGAGTGGGATCGGCGTCAGGATCACGAGCGGCAGGCGGAAACTCTTGAACTGCGCCACCACCAGGACATAGATCCCGAGAATGGCCACCGCAAAGGCCGCGCCCATGTCGCGGAAGGTCACCCAGGTGATCTCCCATTCCCCGTCCCAGAGCAGAGTCGGGGTGCTTTCATCGCTGGGCTGGCCATTGAGCCGGACGGTCGGCTTGGGCAGGTCGCCCCAATCATGGGCTTCGATAGCATCGCCCACGGCCAGCATGCCGTAGATCGGCGCCTCATACTGGCCGGCCAGTTCGGCGGTGACCATTTCGGCGTCCAGCCCATCCCGGCGATAGATCATGTGCGAACCCGGTTCGGAGGTCGCCTCAATCACCTCGCCCAGCTCCACCAGGCGACGGCCCTCAGAGGTCTGAGACATTGCCACGGGGGTGGCCGCCAGACGCTCGCTCCAGGCCCGGTCGGACTGGGGCAGTCGGACCGCGATCTCAAGGGGCATCCGACCTTCGCCACGGTGGGCATAGCCGACGGGACCACCCCCAAAGACGGCACCGATGGAATCCAGCACCTCCCCCTCAGACACCCCCAAATGTTCCAGGGTGTCACGGGCCGGCGTCAGTCGCAGGCGCGGCCGGGGTTCGCCATAGGAGTCGTCCACATCGACGATGTAGGGGATCGACTGGAACAGGGTCTTGACCTCGGCGGCCACCGCCCGGCGGGTCTCGGCGTCCGGCCCATAGATTTCGGCCAGCAGAGTGGCGAGGACCGGCGGTCCCGGCGGGGCCTCAACCACCTTGATTGAGCCCCCGGTCGGCAGGGGCAGGTCGCTGAGCCGCTCGCGCAGGTCCAGGGCGATGGCATGGCTGGCGCGGTTGCGCTCGCCCTTGTGCGACAGGGTGATGGACAGATCGCCCATCTCCGGCCGGTTGCGCAGGAAGTAGTGCCGCACCAGACCGTTGAAATTGAAGGGCGAGGCCGTACCGGCATAGGCCTCAATGGCCATGACCTCTGGCACCGTGCGGGCGATTTCCGCCGCTCCGGCCAGGGTGCGCTCTGTGGTCTCCAGACTGGCGCCCTCAGGCAGGTCCAGAACCACCTGCAGTTCGGATTTATTGTCGAAGGGCAGCAGCTTCACCGTCACGGTCTTGGTGGCGAACATGCTCATGGACAGAAGGGTGGCGACACCCACGGCCCCCAGGAAGATCCAGGCGCTGCGCCGGCTGGCGATCACCCGGCTGGCCATGGCTCGATAGGCGCGGCCCAGGCGACCGCCGTCGTCCTCATGTCCGTGGGCGTGGCCTTCAGCCAGGGTCTGGCGGGCAAAGCGGACCATCAGCCAAGGGGCGATGACCACGGCCACGAAGAACGAAAACACCATGGCGGCCGAGGCGTTGACCGGGATCGGCGCCATGTAAGGGCCCATCAGGCCGGAGACGAACAGCATGGGCAGCAAGGCCGCCACCACGGTCAGGGTCGCCACCACCGTGGGATTGCCCACCTCGGCCACGGCCTCGATGGCCGCCTGGGTGGGGGTGCGACCATCCTTCATCGCCCAATGCCGGGCGATGTTCTCGATCATGACGATGGCGTCGTCGACCAGGATGCCAATGGAGAAGATCAGGGCGAACAGACTGACCCGGTTGATGGTGTAGCCCATCAGGTTCGAGGCGAAGAGGGTCAGGAGAATGGTGGTGGGGATGACCACGGCGGTGACGCCGGCTTCCCGCCAGCCGATGGCCAGGCCGATCAGGATGACGATGGAGACCGTGGCCAGCCCCAGGTGAAACAGCAGCTCGTTGGCCTTTTCGTTGGCGCTTTCGCCATAGTCGCGGCTGACGGCGACCTCCAGGCCCTCAGGGATCAGGGTGCCTTTGAGGGTCTCGACCCGCTCAAGGATATGGTCTGAGACCACCACGGCATTGGCACCCTGGCGCTTGGCGATGGCTAGGCTGACTGCCGGGGCCTGGCTCCAGCCCGCCTCGGTGCGCACATGGCGCCAGACCCTGGCCTGGTCTTCCCGGGGCGCCTGGATAACGTTGGCCACATCGCGGATATAGACCGGCTCGCCCTTCACCGAGGGCAGGGCGAGCAGGCCGATCTCCTGGGCTGTGGTCAGGGTCTGGCCCGCCACCACATCCACCGCCTGACCATCCTGGCGGATGGCACCGGCTGGGAAGCTGCGGTTGGCCTGGCGAACGGCCTCGATCACCCCGCCTAGGGGGACGCCGCGCAGGGCCAGGCGGTCGGGGTCGGGCTCGATACGAATCTCGTCGGGACGGCCACCGACGATGAAGGTCAGGCCGACATCCTCAACCTTGGCCACTTCGGTGCGCAGCTTGAGCGCGATGTCATGGAGCGCTTGGTCCGACCAGCGATCGGCCATGTCCGGCGCCGGCGTCAGGGTCAAGACCACGGCGGGGACATCATTGATGCCCCGGGTGACGATCATCGGTTCGGGAATGCCGACGGGAATCTGGTCGTAGTTGGCGCGGACCTTCTCATGGACCCGCACGGCGGCGTCCTCGGGGTCCTCGCCCACATCAAAGCGGGCGGTGACCAGCACCTGGTCGTCCTGGACCTGGGTATAGACGTGGTCCACCGCGTCGATGGACTTGACGATGGTCTCCAGGGGCTTGGCCACCAGCTCAGCAGCGTCGGGTGCCCTGAGGCCTGGGGTGGCCACCATGATATCGACCATGGGGACACTGATCTGAGGCTCCTCCTCCCGGGGGATGGAGACAAGCGCCATCAGGCCCATGGCGATGGCTGCCAGCAGGGCCAGGGGAGTCAGCGGCGAGTGGATGCTGGCCTGGGTGAGGCGACCGGAAATGCCCAGGTTCATTGGGCGGCCCCCGCCACACTGGCCAGCAGGACGTCCCCGGCGCGGACGCCGGACAGGATTTCCATCTGGCCAGGGTTCGGGGCTGGCGTGGTCTGCACGGCCACCTCACGGACCTGACCGTCAGGGCCGAGAAGGCGGACAAAATCGAGACCGAACCGCGTCGCCACATAGGCCTGGGGGACAACCAGCGCCTGGCGCTGGCCGACCTTGACCTGGACCCGGACCCGCTGACCGATGAGGTCGGCCCGCAGACCACTGACCCGCAGGTCAGCCGTCACCTGGCCGCCGGTGACAGAGGGATAGACCTGGACCACCGTGCCTTGGCCCGACACCCCCGGCAGGTCAGATGTGGAGACCTGAGCCTGGTCATCAACCTTCAGGGCGCGAGCCTGGGCCTCCGGCAATTCCAGCCGCAGAAGGGCCTCGCCGGAGGTGATGGTCGCCACCGACTGACCGGGCGCGACCACCGAGCCGGCCGGCGTGTCGGCCCGAAGGACGCGGCCTGAGGAGGGGGCCAGGATCACCCCTTGCGCGCCCATCTCAGCGCTGGCGGCCCGTTGGGCGCGGGCGGCGGCAGCCATGCCCTCGGCGGCGCGGGCGGCCGACTGGGCCTGTTCCAGGCGCGCCTTGGCAAAGAAGCCCTTGTCATAGAGCACCTGCACCCGGGCCAGCTCAGCTGAGGCCCGGGCGGCTTCAGCGGCGGCCGCCGCGGCCTGGGCGTCGAAGGCGGTGGTCTCAAGGTTGAGCCGCTGGTCTGTGACCCTGCCGATCACCTGACCCTTCTGGACCTGGTCTCCCTCTCGAACCCTGAGTTCCATGAGCGTGCCGCCAATACGAGCGCGGGCCTCGGCCATGTCCCGGGTGACGACGCTGGCGGCCACGGGTTTCAGGTCATCCACTGGCGCAAGCTGAAGGGTCAGCCTCGTCCCCTGGGCCGCTTTCACGGTCGGCGGTGCCGAGGGTGCGGGCTCCGAACAGGCGGTGACGCCCAGGGTCAGGGCCAGCAGGCTCGCGGTCAGCAGGGGGCGCATGGGCGTCTCTTCTTGATTTACTAGCGGGCGTCGCGGACGGCGCCTGTGGCGGGATCGAAGGCGATCACCGGCAGGGACGCAGTCTTCCAGGCTCCGATGCCCCCTTCCAGATGGCCGGCGACCTCAACCCCGGCCGTGCGGCATTGGTCCAAGGCCATGCCTGAGCGTTTGCCCGAGCCGCACTGCAGAATGATGGCCCGGGGTCCGCCAGCCGGCAGGGCCTGGGGATCAAAGGTCGAGAGGGGAAAGTTGAGCGCCCCGTGGATGCGTTCGGCGGCGAACTCGGCGGGCTCGCGGACATCGATCAGCACGATCTGCCGGGCGAGCAGGCGGCTGTGTACGTCGGTGGGGTGAAGGTCGGGGGAAGGGCTCATCTGGCGTCTCTCCGGCGGCGCGTTAAAACCATTGTATATTCGCAGATACGCATATAATGATTTCGACGCCCCATACAAGCAGCTTCGAAACTGGGGCCTCGGGAAGGCTGTTGCCTTGATGCCGATCAATGTCAGGGCTGGCCAGAGGGTCAGGATGCGAACATGAAAAAGCCACTCATAGTTGTGCTCGGTGCCGGTCTCGGCGGATCGGTGGCCGCCTTCGAGATCAAGGACGCCGTGGGCTCACAGGCCGAGGTCATGGTGGTCTCTCAGGGAGACACCTTCCACTTCGTCCCCTCAAATCCCTGGGTGGCGGTGGGCTGGCGAAAACGGGCCGCGATCGAAGTCCACCTGCCGCCGATCATGGCCAAGAAGAAGATCGGCTATACCGGCGTCGGTGCCGCGCGGGTGCATCCCCAGGAGAACCGACTGGAGCTGCAGGACGGCGAGAGCCTCGCCTACGACTATCTGGTCATCGCCACCGGCCCAGAGCTGGCCTTCGACGAAATTGAGGGCCTTGGGCCTGAGGGGTTCACCCAGTCGGTCTGTCATGTGTCCCACGCCGAGCAGGCGGCAGAGGCCTTCGAGGCGTTTGCGCGCAATCCTGGGCCTATCGTGGTGGGCGCGGTGCAGGGGGCCTCCTGCTATGGCCCGGCCTACGAATTTGCCATGATCCTCGACACCGAACTGCGGCGTCGGAAGATCCGCGATCAGGTGCCCATGACCTTTGTCACCGCAGAGCCCTATGTGGGCCATCTGGGGCTGGACGGGGTGGGCGACACCAAGGGCCTGCTGGAGAGCGAGATGCGCCAGCGGCACATCAAGTTCATCACCAACGCCAAGGTGGCCAAGGTGAGCCAGGGCCTCATGGCGGTGGAGGAGATCGCCGACGACGGCTCGGTCAAGGCGACCCATGACCTGCCGTTTGCCTATTCCATGATGTTGCCGGCGTTCCGTGGCGTGCCGGCGGTGATGGGGATCGAGGGGCTGAGCGATCCCCGCGGCTTCATCCTGGCCGACAAGCACCAGCGCAATCCCACCTATCCCAATGTGTTCTCCCTGGGGGTCTGTGTGGCGATCCCGCCCATGGGCAAGACGCCGGTATCGGTGGGCGTGCCCAAGACTGGCTTCATGATCGAGAGCATGGTCACCGCCATCGCTGAGAACCTCAAGGAACTGCTGGCAGGGCAAGCGCCGACCCATGAGGCGACCTGGAACGCGATCTGCCTGGCAGATTTCGGCGACAGCGGCGTGGCCTTCATCGCCCAGCCGCAGCTCCCGCCGCGCAATCTGAACTGGGCTGCAGAGGGCCGCTGGGTGCATCTGGCGAAGATCGGCTTCGAGAAATACTTCCTCAGCAAGATCCGGCGGGGGGAGGTCACCCCGTTCTATGAGAAGCTCGCCCTCGACGTGATCGGCGCGCGCAAGCTGAAGACCTGAGCATGACGCAGATTGTCTGTCCCGCCTGTGCGGCGGCCAACCGTATTCCCGCCGCGCGGGACCCAGGCGGCGCCAAGTGTGGGCGATGTGGCCTAGCCCTGTTCCAGGGTGTGCCCACCGAGGTGGACGCCGCAGGTCTGCAGGTCCATCGCCGGGCCAATCAGGGGCTGCCGATCCTGTTGGATGTATGGGCACCCTGGTGTGGCCCCTGTCGGTCCATGGCCCCCCATTTTGCTGCGGCTGCCGCGCGGCTGGAGCCCAGGGTTCGCCTGCTCAAGCTCAATGCCGATGAGGCACCCGACGCCAGCGCCGCCCTGCGGGTGTCAGGGATTCCCGCCCTGATCCTGATGAAGGACGGCCAGGAGCTGGCCCGGCAAGCCGGTGCCATGACCACTGATCAGATCACTGCCTGGGTGAACCAGGCCCTGGCTGCGGCCTAGCGCCTCGGTCCCTAGAAGGAGCTCCAACATGACCCTCGATCGCGTGGTCTTTGTCTTCGCCGGCATTGTCGTCCTGGCCGGCGTCGCCCTGGCTCATTTTGTCAGCCCCTGGTGGATGCTGCTCAGCGCCTTTGCTGGGGCCAACATGATCCAGTCGGCCTTCACCGGCTTCTGCCCGGCGGCCATGGTGTTCAAGAAGCTCGGCGTCCGCCCGGGCGAGGCCTTCCGCTAAGGCCTGTTCTGAGATCGGGCACCCAGGTCTGCAAGCCGTGCCAAGGCATCACGTGCGAGTTGTCGGGTCAGGTCTTCTGCGTCGATGGCGCGCCCTAGCCCTGCGGCCTGTCCGGCCCAAAGGGGCGTAAAGTCCTCAGGCGTCGAACTGGCTGACCTCAACGGACCCAGTGCGCCGGCGGCGGTGGGGAAGGCAGGCGCATCGGGCGATAGGGGGCCTATTTCGCGCATCAGGCGGTTGATAATCCCCCGGGCGGGCCGACCGGTGAAGACGTTGGTGAGCGCGGTCGACTCATCGGTGGCGGTCGCCAGGGCTGTTCGGTGAAAGGCCCCAATCAGGGACTGCGGGCAAGGCAGATAGGCTGTGCCCACCTGCACCCCCGCCGCGCCGAGGGCGAAGGCCGCCGCAATCGCGCGCCCATCGGCCATGGCACCAGCCGCAATCACAGGGATGGACACCGCGTCGACCACCTGGGGCAACAGGGCCATCAGGCCAGGTTGCGTGCCCATGTCGTCAGTCAGAAAACTGCCCCGATGGCCCCCGGCTTCGTAGCCCATGGCGATGACGGCATCACAGCCTTGGGCCTCAAGCCAGATGGCTTCGGCCACGGTGGTCGCTGAACTTATCACCTTGGCACCGGTCGCCTTGACCCGGGCCAGAAGGGGGAGCTCGGGCAGGCCGAAGTGGAAGCTCACCACCTCGGGCGAAACCGCTTCCACAACGGCACAATAGGCCTCGTCGAAGGGGGCCCGGGACGCCCCGGATACCGGTGTCTCAAGGGCCAGGCCAAGCTCGCGGTAATAGGGCGCAAGGCTTTGGCGCCAGGCCGCCTCAGCGGCTTCGTCTGGGGCCGGCATTAGATGACAGAAGAAGTTGAGGTTCAGAGGCCCCTCGGTCCCCTGGCGGTACTGCGCCACCTGCTGGGTGATCTGGGCAGGGGTGAGCAGGGCGCAGGGAAGGCCGCCAAGTCCCCCGGCCCGACTGACCGCAACGGCCAGATCAACGCCCGAGGCCCCAGCCATGGGGGCCTGGAAAATAGGGTGCTCCAGCCCGACCAGCTTGAGGATCCGCAGGTCGGGCCAGGGGGAGTTGGTTCGCCTCATGAGGCTGGGTCTAGCGCTCGAGGCTTGGGGGGCGCGAGCTCAAATCTAGAGCGCCCGGCCCCGGTTGATCTTGTAGAACACGCCGCCCTCGTCCTCGCCGGAGAGTTCGAGAAAGCCCTCGATGGTTTTCACGCCGTAATCGAAGACCACGCCCTTTTCCGTCCTGACCTCGATGAACTGCATCGGGCTCGGATTGAGGTGGAACGGGCAGTCTGGCGGATAGGCCAAGAGGACGAAGTGGGTCTGGGTCTTGCCGTTCTGCAGGGGCATCATGTAGCCCGAGACCTTGATCCGCTTGCCCTTGAGCGCCAGCACCCCGGGGGGGAAGTCCGGCTTGGACATCAGATAGCCCCGGGAATCGGTGCGGGTGATTTCCTTTGTGGACTCCAAAAGGGCCCAGGATACGCCGCCGCGGGGCGTCGGGGCCGGTTGCCAGACGCTCTCGGTGGGCGCGGCAGGACGGGCCTGTAGCGCAGCCCCAGCCGACGTAGGCTGGAGGGCCAGGGCCAGGGTCAGGGCCAGCAACAGCCGGACAAACATCAGAAACAGCTCCTTATCGGGTGTCGGCGAGGGTCTTGGCGATATCGACCCGGAAGACCTTGAGGGCCGGGATCAGGGCTGCCAGAGCGCCCATGCTGATAGCGGCCAGCACAATGAGCAGTTCAGCGGGCTCAAACCGGGCGGCGGTCAGCCCCATGTCCTGAAGTTGCGGGAAGGTCGCTGCCGAGACCGCCACCACGCCGTGACCCACCGCCACTCCAAGCAGGGCACCGGCGGCGGCCAAGAGCACGCCTTCTAAGACAATATGGCCAAAGATGGCGGGGGGGCGAGCGCCCATGACCCGCAGCATGGCCATGTCGCCTTCCCGCTGCCGCAGGGCGGAATAGAGGGCGACAAAGATCGACAGACCGCTGGTGGCCATCAGCAGGACGGCGAAGGCGCGGATCGCATCGATCCCTACGCCCAGCAGGGAGAGCAGCCGGGTCATCTCCACGGCCGGTGCCGCCGCCTGGAGCTGGGTCTGCTTGTTGATGAAGCTGGGCAGGCGGACCGCGGCCATCGAAGAGCGGTACTTGATCAGCAGGGCGGTGACCTCAAGCTCACCACTGCCATGCGCGGCATGCTCGCCCTCAGCCCCGTGATCATGATCCTCGGCGGCATGATCCTGCTGGCCGTCGCCATCGTGATCATGGTCGTCATGGGCATGGGTGTCATGATCATGGCCTGCATGATCATGATCCTCAGCAGCTCCCTCAGCGGCGGGCGGGGTAAAGCCATGGGCGGCCCAGATGCTGCCGACCGGGGTGATGATCAGGCGGTCGAGCACCGTGCCTGTCGGCGCCAGGATGCCCACCACTTCGTAGGGGGTCTCCTCGTGCGCATGGCCATCCCCCGACAGGCCATGGGAGCCAATGAACTTCTGGCCAAGGCCAGCCCCGGTCTGCCGTGCCACCTGGGCACCCAGGACGGCCTGGTAGTTTCCGGTGAAAACCTGGCCTTGGGCGATGGTTCCGCCAAAGTGGTCGATATAGGCCGCCTCGGTTCCGACAATCCGGTAGCCTCTGAAGGAGTCCCCCAGGGCCAGGGGAATGACCTCGGCCACCGTCGGGTCCGACCGCAGCATCTCGACGGTGGCCAGGGGAATATTCCCGGTGGGCACGTCGACCTGGTAGATGCTCGACAAGATCAGCTGCAGGGGGGAACCCTTGGCGCCCACCACCAGGTCGATGCCTCGGGCGTCGCGCTCGAACCGCTCACTGAGCTGGCTGGAGAACAGCACCAGGATCACCAGGGTGGCGACACTGAGGGTAAGCAGAAGAATGTTCAGCGCCGTATTCAGCGCCCGGTCGCGGAGATAGGCGAGGGAAAGGCCAGCCAGGGTCATGCGCTTACGCCCGGGGCCGCGAGGGTGAAGGTGCGGGAAAACCTTTCCCGCAGGCGATTGTCGTGGGTGGCGATCAGCAGGGTGGCACCGGTGGCCTCAGCGGTCTCCAGAAGCAGGTCCGCCATGGCGACGGCGTTGGCGTCATCCAGGGCCGAGGTCGGCTCGTCAGCGACCACAAGCGCAGGCTGGGCGCACAGGGCGCGGGCGATGGCGGCCCGCTGGCCTTCCCCCTGGCTCAGCTCCCGGGGCCTTGCGTCGGCGCGGTGGGTCAGCCCGACCTGGGCGATCAGCCGGTCGATGAGGGCTGAGTCATTGCGCCCCAGGGCCAGGGTCTGGGCCAGGGCAAGGTTCTGGCGCACGCTGAGCGCGCCGATCAGACGCAGGGTCTGGAACACCACTCCGATGGTCCGGCGTCGCAGCTGGTCGCGCTGGGCGGCGGGCAGGGCGGACATGACCGTACCGTCAATCTTCACCTCCCCCGATGAGGGGGTGATGAGGCCGGTGATGACATTGATCAGGGTGGTCTTGCCGCTGCCTGACGGCCCCAGCAACAGGGTGTGCTCACCCCGAAGGGCGGTGAAGGCCGGGGCGGCCATCACACAGCGCCCTGCAATGTCATGGCGGAGGTCGCGGACCTCAATCAGCGGTTCGGCGGTCGTCGTCATGCGATCGGCGCGTCGATGTCCAATTGTGGAAGGGGTGGTCCGTTAGCGCGAGGCGACCGTCTGGCGGCCGTTGGCGCGGGCCAGCTCGGTGTCGTCGGGACCCGGGTCGACCTTGATGGCAAAGCGGGAGATCAGCGCTGCCCGACCGGCCATGATATCCTTTTCGCGCATGGCTTCGCGGGCGGCAGCGTCGGCGTTGCGACGTTCTTCCGGGCTCATGTCCCGATAGCTGAAATAGGCCGACATGGGGCTGTAGTCGAAGCCATGCATGTCGCACGCCTGAGCCGCGCTGGCACCCAGCGCCGTGCAAAGTCCGAGCAGAAGGGCGGCGCGCATCAAAATTCTCCCAACAACCTGGCAGAATGTTACAAAGAAACACGGCCCCTGACGACAGCTGATTGCGCTGTGCACGGGAATTTTACGCAATTGGTCAGCCCCTTAGCGGAAACCGCACGCCCATTGGGCATTTCCGGCGGATTTCCCCGCCCTTCCTTCGTTCGGCAGCGCCAAGCGAACCCCAGCCGAACAGAATCGAACGCCATGCGTCAGTTCACCGAACTCGCCTACCATGAGACGCCCCTGGGGGCGCTCAGCCTGCGACGGCGACGGATGTTGGGGCTGGATATTGAGGTGCTGGAGGTCAAACTCGGGGAAGACTTCCTGATGTCCAGCCTGTTCACCGCCGGTGAGAGAGCCCTTGCGAACCTGGCGATCGCTGCAGCCCCGGAGGGGCGTTTGGATGGCCTAGTCGGCGGACTGGGCCTGGGCTACACGGCCGCCGCAGCCCTCGATCATGTGCGGGTGAACAGCGTGTTGGTCATCGACGTGCTGCCTGAAGTGATCGGCTGGCATGAGGCTGGCCTGGCCGATCTTGGCCCCAGGCTGGTGGCCGATCCCCGCTGCCGGCTGCAGGAGGGCGACTTCTTTGCCATGGCTCGAAGCGGCGCGGCGCCTGCGCCAGGGCGGTTTCATGTGGTGGCGGTAGACATCGATCACTCTACCGAGGCCTGGCTGAATGCGGCCAATGGGGATCTCTACACCGAGGCTGGACTGCGCAGCCTGAAGGCATGGCTGCATCCTCACGGCGTGTTCGCGCTCTGGTCGGACGCCGCTCCGGATGCTGAATTTCTGGCGCGGATGGGGCAGGTGTTTCCCAGGGTCGAGGCCGAGGTGGTGGCCTTTGACAATCCCCTTCGGCACGCCGAGGAAACCTGCACCATCTACCGGGGGTGGGCCGAATGATCGCGCCGGACGCCTCTGAGGTCAGCGACCTGCACCGCGAGCGACTGGAAACAGTGGCCGGTCTGCTCCTGTCCCATGAGGCGCGCAGCGTCTGTGACCTGGGCTGCGGCACGGGTGCCCTGCTGGAACGTTTGATCCTCGAGCCGCAGTTCGAGCGCCTGATCGGGGTCGAGCAGTCCCTGCCGGCCCTGGAGCGACTGCAGGCGCGGTTGGGTGCCCAGGCCTCGCCGCCGCGCCTGTGCCTCTGGCATGGATCGTTCACCGTGCCCGACAGGCGGCTGACCGGCCTCGACGCGGCCGTGATGATGGAGACCCTCGAGCATGTGGACCCTGAACACCTGTCGCTGGTGGAGCGGGCCGTGTTTGCGACCGCCCGGCCAAGGCTGGTGGTGATCACCACGCCGAATGTGGAATGCAATGGGCTGTTGGGGGTGCCAGCGCACCGGTTTCGCCATCCCGACCATCGCTTTGAATGGCCCCGGGCGCGTTTTGCCGCCTGGGCTCAGGGGGTTGCGGCGCGTCAGGGTTACACGGTCAGCCTGGGAGGCATCGGCTGGCATCATCCCCGGTTTGGTGCGCCAACCCAGACCGCCTGCTTCACGCGTCCCTAGTCTCGTAGGCCGCAAGATCGATGCAGCCCCGCTCGCAGCCCTGATTCCATCGCCAAGGCTGGCCTGCGGGGCCCAGCGTTCAAGCGGGAATCGGTTTCCAGGCCGCTCCTGGGCCGTTATGACCAATCCATCTGGGACATGGTCCGTTCCGCCAGGTGGCGGCGGGGGGGGCGTCCCAAGCAGCCTGGGCCCTTGGCTGAGATGCGGGGCTTCGAACAACCGAGGAGGGGGCGTGGAGCACCCAGTCGCGCCGGACACCGCAGAGCTTGGCCGTGGTGATCTGCGGTCTGGCCCGACGCCAGGTCTGTCCCTGGTGATCGCCGTCCTGAACGAGGTTGAGAATGTCGCCGCCGTCACCGCTGATTGCTTGAGCCAGCTGGCTGGCATCGGTCCCTTTGAGATTGTCTATGTGGACGATGGCTCCACCGACGGCACGGCCCAGGCCATCCTGGACCTGGCCGCCCAGCATCCCGAGGTGCGCCTGGTCTCCCATGACCGTTGTTGCGGCAAGTCGCAGGCAGTGCGCACCGGGGTGATGGCGGCCCGTGCCCCCTGGGTCGGCACCCTGGACGGGGACGGTCAGAATACGCCCGGAGACCTGGGCGACATGCTGGCCCTGGCCCTGGCCGCAGAGGGACCCCGCCCCCTGGTGGCTGGGGTAAGGGTGCGCCGGGACGACCCTTGGCCGCGTCTGGTGGCCACCCGCCTGGCCAACGGATTTCGCGCTCGGGTGCTCAATGACCACTGCCCGGACACCGGTTGCGGGGTGAAGCTGTTTTCCCGAGAGGACTTTCTGAAGCTGCCCTGTTTCGAAGGCATGCACCGCTTCCTGCCGGCCCTGTTCCAGGCCTATGGCCACCCGCTCATCAACCATCCCGTCACCCACCATGCACGTCTGCATGGGGTGTCGAAATACACCAATCTCGGCCGGGCCCTGGTGGGGGTCGGCGATCTGCTGGGGGTGATCTGGCTGAAGAGCCGTATCCGCGCCCCTTTCATCACGGAAACCCGTCCATGAGCCTGTTGGGTGACGGCCGGCTGAGCCTGAAAGGGGCGCTGCTCCTGCTGGCGGCAGCCCTGGTGATCCTGGCACCGGGCATCACAGGACTGCCCCCGGTGGACCGCGACGAGTCCCGCTATGCCGTGGCGACCACTCAGATGCTGGCCAGTGGCGACTATGTGGATATCCGCTTCCAGGAGCAGCCCCGTTACCTGCAACCGGCGGGGGTCTACTGGCTGCAGGCCCTCAGTGTGGCCACCTTCACCGACCCCGAAGCGCGGCAGATCTGGGCCTACCGTGTCCCCTCGCTGACCGGTGCCCTGGCGGCCGTCCTGGTCACGGGGGTGATGACCAGCCTGTGGTTCGGCTCCTGGGCGGGCTTGCTGGCGGGGCTGCTGCTGGCGTCTTGCATGGCCTTGGGGTTTGAGGCGCGGATCGCCAAGACCGACGCGGCTTTGCTGGCGGCGGTGACGGTCGCCCAGTTCGCCTTCATGCGGGTCTATACCGGTGCGGCCAGAACCCGCTGGCCGGCCCTGGTGTTCTGGATCGCCCTTGGGGTCGGCGGAATGCTGAAGGGCCCCATCATCCTGCTGGTGGTCGGGGGCGCGGCTCTGGCTCTGGCGGCCTGGGATCGGAGTCTTGCCCGACTCAAGCCCCTTCAACCGCTCTGGGGGCTGCCACTGGCCTTGGCGATCGCCGCCCCCTGGTATGTGGCGATCGGCCTGGCCACCGACGGCGACTTCTTCCGCGTGGCGATCGGCGGCAACCTTCTGCACAAGGTTGGGGTCAGCCAGCAGTCCCATGGGGGCCCTGTCGGCTACCACCTGATGGGGTTCGCCTTGACCTTCTGGCCAGGGGCCCTGTTGGCAGCGCTTGCCATGCCATTCGCCTGGCGGGAACGGGCGCGTCCTGAAATCCGGTTCCTGATCTGCTGGATCATTCCAGCCTGGCTGGTGTTCGAATTCGTCTCCACCAAGCTGCCGCATTATGTGATGCCGATGTTTCCGGCGGTGGCCGCCCTGACCGCAGCGGCGATCACATCGACGACGGGGCTTGCCCCCGCCCGGTGGCAGAAGGCTTTGTTTGCCGCGTTCTTCGTCCTTTGGCTGGCGGTGAGTCTGTTGGTGATCCTGCTGGCACCGGGCGGGATCTGGTATTTTGAGAACCGGCTGGAGCCGGTGGCCATCCTGTTGAGCGTCGCGGCGCTCGGGGCGCTCGGGGTGATGACCTGGCGGGTCTTCGCCGGGCGTTCGGACCAAGCGGTCCTGGCCGGCGCGGTGGCCGCTGGGCTTGTGTCACTCAATACCTATGGCCTGACCCTGCCGCGCCTGGAGGCCCTCTGGCTGAGTCCTCAGATCGCCCAGGCCGCCCGGAGCGTGGTGCCGGCCTGCGACCAGCCGATCATTGTCAGCGCGCCCTACCATGAGCCCAGCCTGGTATTCCTGAATGGTCCAACCTTCACCCGCATGACCGCCACGCCGGAGCAGGCGGCCGACGCCTTGCAGGCTGCCGGGACCTGTGGTGTGGCCGTCATTGGTGCCCCCCAGCGGGAGGGGTTCCTTCGCCGGGCCGCAGAGCTCGGGCTGTCGCCGGAAAAGGTCAGCGCCGTGGGCGGTCAGAACTATTCCGACGGCGAGGATCTCGACCTGACCCTTTTCGTCAACCTGCCCGCTGCGGCGGAGGGGCCCGTTGCCCCCTGAGCCCGCCCCCGGGCGCCGGGGGGCAATGGTCGCCATTGGCGTCCTGTCCCTGGTGACCCTGCTGGGATTTACAGCCCCCCTGTTGCCGCTGGGGGATGCCGAGGCCCTGGCCCAGACGGTGGATGCCATGGGCGAGGGGCCCTTGGCACCCCTGATCGGTATTGTCGCCTTCGCCGGCCTGGCCAGCCTCGGGGCACCCCAGTTCGTGCTGATCACCGCCCTGGTTCTGGTGTTCGGACCCTGGGCGGGCTTCGCCTATAGCTGGATCGGCAAGATGATCGCCTGCAGCCTGGGCTTTCTGGTCGGGCGGCGTTTTGGGGCCCGCCTGCTCCTGCAACACCAGTCCCAGTCCATCGCCGCCCTGATGATGGGGCTGGCCAAGCGGGGCTTCTGGGTCAGTGCGGGGATTCGGCTGGCACCCACCGTCCCATCCGTGATGGTCAATATCGCCGCCGGCGCGACCCCCATGGGGTATTGGCCGTTCATAGCGGGGGCAGGTATCGGCAGCCTGCCCAAGATGGCGCTGATGGTGTTTGGCGGGGCGGCCGCGATCGAGGCCCTGCGGACCGGGGACCCCCGCGCCTGGGCGGCTGTCGGCTTGGCCCTGGCCCTGATGCTGGCCCTCTTCCTGGCGGTGCGGGTCTGGCGGCGCAGGCTGTCGTCCTGATCCCGCAGCTTTGCATCTGGGTCCAGTAGTCCGTAAGTCTTACCCATGAGCGTCGCCTTCACCCGCGAGGAAGACTACGAGTCTCAGGCCGCCGACCTGCCAGACCGTCCGATTTCTCCTCATCCGAACCTGGTCACCGCGACGGGTCTCGCCGCCATTGAGGCGCAGCTGGCCCTGGCCCGCGCTGCCTATACCGCAGCCCAGCAGCAGGGGGGCGTCAGTGGGGATCGCACCGCCATGGCCCGGGCCACCCGCGACCTGCGCTACTGGTCAGCCCGCAGGGGGAGCGCCCAGCTCACCGAGCCAACGCTTGAGCCTGACAAGGTGCAGTTTGGCCGGACCGTCGACCTGGAGCGCGAGGATGGTCGCCGGCAGACCTTTCGGATCGTGGGCGAGGACGAGGCCGAGCCGGGGCAGGGCAGTGTGTCCTATGTTTCCCCTATCGCCCGGGCGCTGATGGGGAGGTCGGTCGGGGAGCTGGCTCTGGTCAATGGCGGCGAGGTCGAGATCCTGGCTGTGCGCTGAGCAGCCTTTGCGCGGCGAAAGGCCTGTTTTCACCCTGTGTCTGATGATAACGCTCGAGCTTGTTCCATACCGAGAGACCATCATGAAGATGCTTCCTTTGGGCCTGGCCGCCCTGTTCCTCATGGCCGCCGCGCCCGCCGTGGCCGGGGACCAGGACTTCACCCTGGCCAACGGCACGGGCTATACCATCGAGCAGGTCTATGTGGCCGCCAGCCGGTCCGACAACTGGGAAGAAGACGTCATGGGCAGAGATGTCCTGGCCAACGGCGAAGAGGTCGACATCCTGTTCGACGCCGCTGAGGGCGAGTGCAACTTCGACCTGAAGGTCGTCTATGACGATGGCGAGGAAGCCACGTGGTCTCGCCTGAATCTCTGCGCGATCTCGACCGTCTCGATCTACTACAACCGCGCGACGGGCCGGACCTGGGCCGAGACCGAATGATGTCGGGCCCCGGCCCCGCCAGTCCTTTGGCGAGGCCGGGCTTGAACAACCTTTGGGGGCTGGCGATCTGCTGCACGCCGGCTTGCAATGTTATACCGTAACATTCTAGATGCTCCATCGGTGATGGAGACGGGAATGGCCACTAACCGCAACGGTAAGGCAGGCGCTGGGTCGCTCTGCGGGCACGACGCCCAGCGCCTGATAGAGGGCGCAGAACGCCAGGACTTCGATCGGGCGCGGCAGGTCATCGACGCGGCGCTGGCCGAGGCTGAGCGGCAGTGGATTCCCCTCGGTGCCACGGCTCAAGCCCTGGCTTTTGCCCTGGGTGACCTGACAAGCCGGGCGGGACGCGCAGCGGAGATGGCTGCCGCTTTGGAACTGGCCGCCGCCCAGCTGCGCGCTCAACCACGCCAGCCTGGTCCGCATTGAAATAACAAAATAATTTTGGGGAGATACCATGCTTGCTAGACAGACCTTCCAGATCCGCCCGCTGCCCACCCTGTTCTTCGGGGTGGATTCGAGCCTGGATCTTGCCACCCATGTGAAGGCCCTGGGCCGGACTGGGGCGCTGATCGTCACCGACAAGGGCCTGATGGCCAGCGGCGCGGCGAGCGCCCTGTTGGACAAGCTGGTGGCGGACGGCGTGCAGGTGGAGGTGTTCGATGGGGTGTCGGCCAATCCCACGGACGAGAATGTCGAGGCTGGTGCCCTTCGGCTACGCGCCCTGGGCCATGCGGTTGTGGTCGCCCTTGGCGGCGGCTCGTCCATGGACTGCGGCAAGGCCATCGCGCTGCTCGCCACAAATGGCGACAAGGTCACCGATCTGCAGACCCGTGGGCCGAAGGCGCCTGGCGTGCCGGTGATCGCCGTGGCGACCACGGCCGGTACCGGGTCTGAGACCAACTCGGCCTGCGTGATCACCAACACTGCCCTGGGCCGCAAGACCTATGTCATGCATCCGAGCATCGTGCCGGTGGTGTCGGTGCTGGACCCCAAGTTGACCCTGGGTCTGCCTCGCTATCCGACCGCGACCTGCGGCTTCGATGTCCTGACCCATGCCATTGAGGCCTTCACCTCCAACCGCACCACCCCCTATTCGGACGCCGTGGCCCTCGGGGCCATCCAGCTGGTCGCCCGCCATGTGCGCAAGGTGGTGGAGGACGGCTCGGACCTGGAGGCCCGCTCGCAGATGCTGCTGGCCTCGAGCATGGCCGCCATCGCCTTCAACGTTTCGGGTCTTGGTGCGGCTCACGGGACCGGCCATGCCCTGTCGGCGCGGCTGAACGCCGCCCACGGCCAGACCCTGGCCACCATGCTGCCCCACGTCATGGCCTATAATCTGGATGTCTGCGCCGCCAAGTATGCCCAGGTGGCCGAGGCCCTGGGGGCCGGCAAGCCCGGGGCTTCTGTGGAAGCCCAGGCCCAGGCCGCCATCGACGCCGTTGTCAGCCTGCGCGAGGACATCGGCATCAACCGGTCGATCCGCGACCTGGGGGGCACAGATGACCTGCTGGCGCTGCTGGTGGGCGATGCCCTGGCCGATGGGGTGAACCTGAGCAACGCCCGTCCGGTGGACGCGGCAGCCATTGAGGCCCTCTACAAGGCCGCCTGGTAGTCGGCGTCAGGGGCGGTCTCGTCGGACGGCTGCGGCGGTCAGGTCTGCGATCTGCCGCAGCCTCAGGCGATCGTCTGAGAGCTCAAGGGGGGCGACGGTCTCCTGATTGGCGTCCCAAGTCTGCGCCGATCAGGGTCCGGGCGGCGTCCGGCTCCAGCATATGTTCTGATCTGGCATAGGGCGCATGGGCCTTGCCGCAGTTGGCGTCGCGCAGCAAGCTAGCCGCTGCACCCAATGACCGTATAGACCCATACAGTCATACTCCCGGCTTTCGGGCGAGACATCGCCGGGGCCGCGCCGGCTCAAGGACATTTTCCATGACCCTCACCCGTCAGATCCATCTCGTGCGCCGGCCCCAGGGGGTACCCACCCTGGACGACTTCGCCCTTGTGGAGGTGCCAGTGGCCGATGCTGGGGAAGGCCAGGTGCAGGTCGAGGCCCTGATGATGTCGGTGGATCCCTATATGCGCCCGCGGCTGGATGCCGATCAGCCACTCAACGCGCCCCTGCTGGGCGGGGGCATCGGCCGGATCGTCCAGTCTCATCACCCCCGGTTCGCCGTGGGCGATCTGGTGCGTCATGGGGCAGGCTTCCAGGCGAGGTTTCTGTCCGAGGGCAAGGGCCTGTCGGTGCTGAAGCGCGATCCAGCCCTGCCCCTTAGCGTCTATCTCCATGCCCTCGGTGCCACGGGCATCACCGCCTATGGCGGCCTGCTGGAAACCGGAGCGCTCAAGGACGGGGAGCAGGTCTTCATCTCCACCGCCGCCGGCGCCGTGGGTTCGGTGGCCGCCCAGATCGCCAAGATCAAAGGGTGCTATGTGGTCGGCTCCACCGGGGCCGATGACAAGGCCGCCTGGTTGCGCGACGAGGTCGGTCTGGACGCGGTGATCAATTACAAGACCCAGGACCTGGCCCAGGCCCTGAAAGACGCGACTCCCCAAGGCATCGATGTCTATTTTGAGAACGTAGGCGGAGCCCACCTCGACGCAGTCCTGCCGCGCATGAATGTCCGCGGCCGCATCCCGGTCTGTGGCATGATCTCTACCTATAACGGGGGCGGCGAGGGGGTGAAGAACCTGTTCAACCTCATCTATGGCCGCATCCGCATGGAGGGCTTCGTGGCCAGCGACTTTGGCCATCTGAACGCAGCTTTCCTGGCCGACATGACAGGCTGGCTGAAGGACGGACGGGTGAAGTACCAGGAGACCATATTGGAGGGGTTTGAGCGCGCCCCTGAGGGCCTGATCGGCCTGTTCTCCGGCGTCAACAGCGGCAAGATGCTCATCCACATAGCCGATTAGGGCTGATTGGGGCTCGCAGCAGCCCGTCGCAGGCCTTCATTCCAGAACAAACACCACACCTAAATCCTTGGGAGACCCCAGATGACTTTCGACATGAACACCACCGGCCTGCAGCTGCGATCCCTGGTGAAATCCAGCGGAGAGCTGGAACTGTCCCTGGCCCGCGTGCCGGTTCAGCCGCCAGCGGCCGGCGAGGTTCTGGTGCGAATCGAAGGTTCGCCGATCAACCCCTCTGACCTTGGCCTGCTGGTGAGCGCGGCCGATATGAGCCAGGCCAAGGCCAGCGGCACGGCAGAAAGCCCCGTGATCACTGCGCCGATCCCCGCGGCCTATCTGAAGGCCATGGCTGCGCGGCTGGACGAGTCTATGCCTGTGGGCAATGAGGGAGCCGGCGTGGTGGTGGCGGCCGGGGAGGGGGCTGAGGCTCTGATCGGCAAGACCGTCGCCATCCTGGGCGGGGCCATGTACGCCGAGTACCGCACTCTGCGGGCCGCCGACTGCCTGCTGCTGCCCGATGATGTGACGCCAGCTGAAGGCGCGTCATGCTTCGTCAACCCGCTCACCGCCCTGGGGATGGTCGAGACCATGCGCCGGGAGGGCCATACCGCCCTGGTCCATACGGCGGCGGCCTCGAACCTCGGTCAGATGCTGAACCGTCTCTGCCTCAAGGATGGGGTGGCGCTGGTGAACATCGTCCGCAACCAGGCCCAGGCTGATCTCCTGCGCAGCCAGGGGGCCGTCCATGTCCTGGACAGCACCGCGCCGAACTTTGGCGAAGAGCTGGTTGAAGCCCTGGTGACCACGGGCGCGACGCTTGCCTTTGACGCCATCGGCGGCGGCCGGCTGGTGGGTCAGATTCTCACCGCCATGGAGGTGGCTGCCAATCGTAAGGCCACCGAGTACAGCCGCTATGGCTCGACGACCTACAAGCAGGCCTACATCTATGGCGGCCTCGACACCCGCCCCACCGAATTGAACCGGGGCTTTGGCATGTCCTGGGGGGTCGGGGGCTGGCTGCTGACGCCGTTCCTGATGAAGATCGGCGGCGAAGCTGCTCAAGCCCTGCGCCAGCGTGTGGCCTCGGAGCTGAAGACCACCTTTGCCAGCCACTACACCGCCGAGATCTCCCTGGCTGAGGCCCTGCAGCTGGACATCCTCGCGGCCTATAACCGCCGGGCGACCGGGGAAAAGTACCTGATCAATCCCAGCAAGACGGCCAGCTGAGTTTGAGCGGCCCCCCGCCGGTCCATGGGCGTCAAGGGTTCAGTCCCTCGGCGCACAGGATCGGCGGGCGTCGCCCGCATCGAGCAGGTCCACGCCATGGCGCGTTTCGGATGAAGAGGTGTGGAGGCCTGGCCCGGAATCGAACCGGGGTGCACGGATTTGCAATCCGCTGCGTAACCACTCCGCCACCAGGCCATCCGGTCGACGCTTCCTTTTCAGGCGCGCCGTCTTGTGCGGAGGCGGATCGCTAACAGAACCGCCGCCTCGCGGCAATCTCTCTTGCGGCGGGTGATTGCGCTTCAGTCCGGGCCGGACCTATAAGCGCGCTTCACCTGCACCGTCCCGAGGTCACATGGTCGACTTCTCCGCCGCCCGCCTGAACATGGTCGACAGCCAGGTCCGGACCAATGATGTCACAGACCTCAGGGTCCAGGACGCCATGCGTGCGATCGCCCGGGAGAACCTGCTGCCGCCAGGTCGCGCTTTCCTGGCCTATGCTGATGCCGAGGTCCCCTACGCCCCGGGTCGCGCCCTGCTGGCGCCTCGGGATGTGGCCAAGCTGCTGCATGCCCTGGCGGTCACGCCGGGTCAGAAGGCCCTGGCCATTGCTGCCCCCTATGGCGCGGCGGTTCTCGAACATGCCGGACTCGAGGTCGAACGCCTGGATGGGGAAGATCTCAGCTCGCCCAAGGCCAGTGCCTATGACGTGATCATCTGCGAAGGTGCTGTGGCAAAGACTCCCGAGGCCTGGACCTCAGCCCTCGCGCAGGGGGGACGGCTGGCCCTGGTCGAGCGCATGGGGCCAGTGGGCAAGGCTGTGATCTATACCCAAAGCCCCACGGGGCTGGCGCGGCGGGAAATATTTGACGCCACCCCAAGTTATCTCGGCGGCTTTGAGCCTGAGCAAGGATTTGCCTTCTAAGGTGCGCTGAAATGCGCGCGGAAGTCGCGTGTGAAAAAAGCTTAAGGTTACGCCCCCTGGCCGAGTTCAGAACAGAGGGCCATATAGGGCGTAGAGCTACATCGCCTTAGTCGGGGACTACGTATGTTCATCAGCCGTCGCGGAGCCTTGCTCGCCGCCGTATTCAGTGCGGGCCTGTCCCTGGGAGGCCCCGCAGCGGCCGACACCCTGGCCGACGCCCTGGCGCTCGCCTATGAGACCAATCCGGTACTGCAGGCTCAGCGGGCCTCCCTTCGCGCCCTGGATGAGAACGTGGTCCAGGCCCGGGCCGGATGGCGGCCCTCGATCAGCGCCTCGGCTTCCGGCACCTATAGCGAAACCCGCACACCGGGGGCGGGTGGACCCGTCGATCTGAATGGTGATGGAATCCCGGACGGAGTCGCCGCGGGCGGCATTGATGAGCGCAATTCGGCCAATGCCGGCTTTGCCCTGAACCAGCCGATCTGGACGGGTGGACGAGTTGGGTCGGCGGTGTCTGCTGCCCGGGCCGATATTCTGGCGGGACAGGAAAACCTGCGGCGCATTGAAGCCGAGGTTCTGGGCGACGTCATCGTGGCCTATGTGGATGTGCGCCGCGACCAGGAAGCCCTTCGAATCCGACAGAACAACGTCCAGGTCCTGACCCGGCAACTGGAAGAGACCGACGCCCGATTTGAAGTTGGTGAGATCACCCGCACCGACGTGGCCCAGGCCCAGGCCCGCCTGGCGGCTGCCGAGGCCCAGCTGCGCTCGGCCGAGGCCGGTCTGGCCATCAGCCGCGCTGAGTATGCCGCCGTAGTAGGGCAGAACCCGGGGGATCTCGACCCTGAACCCCCCTTGGCCACGATCCTGCCCCCTTCGGTCGAGCAGGCCTATGAGGCCGCCGAGCAGAACAACCCGCAGGTTCGTCAGGCGATCTATGCCGCCCAGGCCGCCGCTGCCCGGGTTTCTGCCGCCCGCGCCGATCGCATGCCGAATCTGTCGCTGAGCGGCACGGTGGGCTGGAGTGGTCTGGCCGATCCGTTTGAGCCTTCTGACTATTCCCGCAATGTCACCGGTCGGGCGACCTTGACCGTGCCGATCTTCACCGGGGGCCTGAACAATTCCCGAGTCCGGGCGGCGCGGGAGCGTGAAACCGCCAGCGAGCAGTCAGTGGAGCAGGCCCGTCGGATTGCCCAGCAGAGTGTCACCCGCGCCTGGAGCCAGCTCCTGGCGGCCCGCGCCAATATCGGTTCCACCGATGTTCAGGTCCGCGCGGCCCGAATCGCCGCCGAAGGTGTGCGTCAGGAGCAGCAGGTGGGCTTGCGCACCACCATCGACGTGCTGAACGCCGAGCAGGAGCTGCGGGCGGCTGAGCTGGCCCAGATTTCGGCCCGGCGCGACGAGTATGTCGCCTCCGCCGCGGTACTTTCGGCCGTCGGACGTCTGGATGCCGCCAATTTGGCACCGGAACTGACCCCCTATGATCCCCAGGCCAATGGCCGCTCCCTGCGCTACACCTGGGGCTGGACCCCTTGGGAGGAACCGATCGGCCTGGTCGACTCGGTTTTCGTCCCTCAGGCGACGGAACTGGATCGTTCGGCACCGGTGAGCCCTGTCAGCACCGCGCAATAGGTGACCATCGCCGCGACAACCGTCTTGCGTCGCAAAGCGGAAATTGCAGGATCGTTGCATCGCGCCTAGGCTGGCGCACGGATTCCCTACCGCATTAAACACGGCGCGCCTCATGTCCGATCAGACCTCCCAAGAACCGACGATGGAGGAGATTCTCGCCTCCATTCGGCGCATCATTTCGGAGGACGATGCGCCTGCGGAAGAGCCGACGGCTGAAGTGGCCGCGCCCCAGGCCGCGGCCCCGGAACCGGTGGTCAGCTTTGAGCCCGAGCCGGTCCCCGAACCGACGCCCGTGGCGGCTTATGAGCCGCCTGCGCCCGAGCCCGAGGATGACGCCCTTGAACTGACTGAGCGCGTCGACCAGGTCGGCGACCTCGATGTCTACAGCCCGACGGTCGCCCCGGCATCGTCAGAGCCGGAATCAGCGGTCTATTCTCCGCCGCCGTCCAGCTACGAGCCGGTGAGCGAGCCCATCAGCCCGGCCAGTGACGAGGGTCTGCTGAGCCAGACGGCGGCCACTGCGGCCGCCTCGGCCTTCGGCCAGCTATCCGCCGCCATTGGCATGCCGCACACTGACCGCACCTTGGAGGATGTCGTCCGTGAGATGCTGCGTCCCCTGCTGAAGCAGTGGCTTGACGACCATCTGCCACAGATTGTCGAGGCGTCGGTCCGTGAGGAAGTCGAACGCATCGCCCGCGGGCGGGTACGCTAAACCTTCTGTCTCTCACGTCCTCCGGGGCGTGTGAGTCGCCGAACCCGCCCCGCCCGGGCGGGTTCGTTCGTTTCGGCGCCGCATCCGGCTTTCGCGCTTCCGCAAGAGCCTGTCTGGACCCCTTGATCTGCCATGCTTGAAAAGACCTTCGACCCCAAGACCGCCGAGCCTCGCCTCTATCAGGCGTGGGAGCAGTCCGGGGCGTTCGCGCCCATCGACGATCCGAATGCCGAACCGTTCTCCATTGTCATCCCGCCGCCGAACGTGACCGGGTCGCTGCACATCGGCCACGCCCTGAACAACACCCTGCAGGACGTGCTGATCCGGTTCGAGCGGATGCGGGGCAAGGCTGCGCTTTGGCTGCCAGGCACCGACCACGCCGGCATCGCCACCCAGAACATCGTCGAGCGTCAGCTGGCGGAGGCGGGCAATATCAGCCGCCGGGATATGGGCCGGGAGGCCTTTGTCGAGAAGATCTGGGAATGGAAGGCCAAGTCCGGCGGGACCATCGTCAACCAGCTTAGGCGCCTGGGTGCGTCCTGCGACTGGAGCCGTGAGCGCTTCACCCTGGACGAAGGTCTCTCGGATGCCGTGCGCAAGGTGTTCGTCCAACTCTACAAGGACGGCCTGATCTACCGCGACAAGCGGCTGGTGAATTGGGACCCGCACTTCCAGACCGCCATTTCAGACATCGAGGTCGAGCAGCGGGAGGTCGATGGCGCCTATTGGCACTTTGCCTATCCCCTGGAGGACGGTTCCGGCGAGATCGTGGTCGCCACCACCCGGCCTGAGACCATGCTCGGCGACACTGCCGTGGCGGTCCATCCTGACGATGAGCGCTACACGCACATGGTGGGCAAGGCGGTGCGCCTGCCCATCGTGAATCGGCCTATTCCCATCATTGCCGACGAATATCCCGATCCTGAAAAGGGCTCAGGCGCGGTGAAAATCACGCCAGCCCACGACTTCAACGACTTCCAGGTGGGTAAGCGCCACAACCTGCCGGTCATCAATGTCTTTGATGACTTCGCGCGGATCAATGAGAACGCCCCGCTCGAATATCGCGGCCTGGACCGGTTCGCTGCCCGCAAGAAGGTGGTGGAGGCCTTTGAGGCCCTGGGTCTGCTGCGAGAGATCGAAAAGACCCGCCATGTGGTGCCGCACGGCGACCGTTCGGGGTCTGTCGTCGAGCCCTATCTGACTGACCAGTGGTATGTGGACGCCAAGACCCTGGCGGCTCCGGCCATCAAGGCGGTGGAGGAGGGGCGCACGGTCTTCGAGCCCCGCAACTGGGACAAGACCTATTTCGAATGGATGCGGAACATCCAGCCCTGGTGCATCTCCCGCCAGCTCTGGTGGGGCCATCGTATCCCGGCCTGGTATGGTCCAGACGGCAAGGCCTTCGTGGCCGAGACCGAGGATGAGGCCAAGGCTGAAGCCCGCGAACACTATGGCCGCGACGAACCGCTGAAGCAGGACGAGGATGTCCTCGACACCTGGTTCTCCTCGGGTCTGTGGCCGTTCTCCACCATGGGCTGGCCGGAAAAGACCAGCGACCTGGCACGGTTCTATCCCACCCACA
This sequence comes from Phenylobacterium sp., assembly GCF_022402485.1. Lineage (GTDB taxonomy): Bacteria > Pseudomonadota > Alphaproteobacteria > Caulobacterales > Caulobacteraceae > Phenylobacterium. Next base: position 121,109 of record NZ_JAKRSA010000020.1, read on the forward strand.
CCCTGATCACCGGCTTTGACATCATCTTCTTCTGGGTCGCCCGGATGATGATGCAGGCCATTCATTTCACCGGCGAAGTGCCCTTCAAGCGGGTCTTCATCAACGCCCTGGTCCGGGACGCCGAGGGCAAGAAGATGTCCAAGTCCAAGGGCAATGTCCTGGACCCGCTGGAACTGGTGGATGAATTCGGGGCCGACGCCCTGCGCTTTACCCTGACGGCCATGTCGGGCCAGGCCCGGGACATCAAGCTCTCGCGTCAGCGTATTGAAGGCTATCGGAACTTTGGCACCAAGCTGTGGAACGCCACCCGGTTCTGCCAGATGAACGGCTGCGCCCGCGCCGAAGGCTTTGATCCGGCGACCCTGCAGGTTCCACTGAACCGCTGGATTGTCGGCGAGGCCGCCCGGACCAGCCAGGCGGTCACCAAGGCCCTCGACAACTGCGGTTTCGATGAGGCCGCAGGCCTGCTCTACCGGTTCATCTGGAATGTCTATTGCGACTGGTACGTGGAACTGGCCAAGCCGATCCTGAACGGTGAGGACGCTGGCGCCAAAGCTGAAACCCAGGCGACGGCGGCCTGGACCCGCGACGTGATCCTGACCCTGCTGCATCCGATCATGCCCTTCCTCACCGAAGAGCTGTGGGCGCAGACCGCCGGGGAGGGGGCCCCCCGCACCCACCAGGGCTTCCTGATGACCGCGCGATGGCCCGACCTGGGCGAGGCGCTGATCGATGGGGCGGCGGAGGCCGAAATCGGTCTGATCATCGCTGCGGTCAGTGAAGGCCGTTCCGTGCGTGCCGAATTGAATGTGCCCCCTGGGGCGCGGCCTGATCTGCTGATCATTGAGGCGAGCCCTGAGCAGCGTGACGTTCTTGCCCGCTCGGCGCCTGTGATCTGCCAGACCCTCCGCGTCGCCAGCGTCCAGGCGGTGGATCGGGCACCAGATGGGGCCATCCCCTTTGTGGTCGAAGGCGCAACCCTGGCCCTGCCAGTGGCGGCCTTCATCGACCTGGCGGCAGAAAGGGCGCGGCTTACCAAGGAGATCGCTGCCCTGGCCTCGGACGTCGAGCGCACGGCCAAGAAACTCGACAATGCCGACTTCGTTGCCCGGGCACCGGAGGAGGTGGTCGAGGAGAACCGCGAGCGTATGGCCGAGGCGCAGGCCGCCAAGGGCAAACTCGAAGCTGCGCTGCAGCGGCTGGCCGGGGTCGGCTAGAGGCCTCCCCGCGCGACTGAACGGGTCAGACCAGCGAGGGTGCCAGGCGCCAGGGCGGACGTTCTCGCTTCTGTGAGGCCTGATGGGATTGTGTCCGGCCGCCCCGAACACATGTTTGCCTCAGCACGCAGCTTATGCTTGTTCACACTCACGATGTGGGGGCTACCTGACCCCCGCGCAGCATTAGGAGAACGCTTATGTCCGAGGCCGCTCTGCCTCCCGGCTGGCCTGCCATGTCCATCGCCGACGCCCACGCCCTGCTGACGGCGCCGGGGGTTCCGTTCGAGATGGAAGAGGTCACCGTCCGTGGGGTGACCATGAAGGCCTGGAAGAACTCGCCCCCGTCCCTGCGGTCGGTGGTTGAGGCTGGCCGTGCCCATGGGGAGCGGATCTTCCTGGTCTATGAGGACGAGCGGGTTTCTTTCGAGGCGTTCCACCGGGCTGTGGCCACCCTGGCCAAGGCGTTCGCGGCCCAGGGCGTGGTCAAGGGCGACCGGGTCGCCATTGTCATGCGCAACCTGCCGGAGTGGGTCGTGGCCTTCTATGCCGGCGCCTGCCTGGGTGCCATCATCACCCCGCTCAATGCGTGGTGGACCGGGCCTGAGCTGGAATACGGCCTGACCGATTCCGGGGCCAAGATCGTCGTTCTCGACGCCGAGCGCTATGAGCGCCTGACCGAACATCTGCCCAATTGCCCCGACCTCGTGCGGGTCTATGTTTCGCGGGAGTCCGACGAGATCGCCCATCCCGGCGTGACCAAGCTGGAATCGATCCTGGGGGAGGCCAACAGCTGGGGCAGCCTGCCCGATCTGCCGCTTCCCGACGTGGCCATCGACCAGGACGACGACGCCACCATCTTCTACACCTCCGGCACCACGGGGAAGCCCAAGGGCGCGCTGGGCACCCATCGCGGGGTCAATTCGAATATTCTGACCGCCGCCTGCGCCGGTGCCCGTCGCTTCCTGCGCCGTGGGGAGATGCCCCCGGCGCCGGACCCCGATGGGCCGCAGCGTTCCTCTCTGATTTCGGTACCCTTCTTCCACGTCACCGGCTGCTTTGCGGTGCTGAACCCCAGTCTGTTTGCCGGTGCCAAGCTGGTGATGATGCACAAGTGGGATGCGGTCCGCGCCTTTGAGCTGATCGAGCGGGAGAAGATCCAATCGGCCGGCGGCGTGCCGACCATCGCCTGGCAGCTGATCGAACATCCGGCCCGGGCCAATTATGACCTCTCGTCCCTGGAGTCGGTGGCCTATGGCGGCGCGCCCTCGGCGCCGGAGCTGGTCCGTCGCCTGAGCGAGACCTTCCCCAAGTCGCAGCCCGGCCAGGGCTGGGGCATGACCGAAACCTGCGCCACGGTGACCAGCAATGGCGCTGAAGACTATACCAACCGCCCCGACAGCTGCGGCCCGGCCGCCCCGGTGGCTGAGCTGAAGATCCGTGACCCCGCCGATGGCAAGACCGAACTGCCCATCGGGGCGGTAGGCGAGCTGTGGGCCAAGGGGCCAATGGTGGTGAAGGGCTATTGGAACAAGCCCGAGGCGACCGCCCAGACCTTTGTGGATGGCTGGGTCCGCACGGGCGACCTGGCGCGGCTGGACGAAGAGGGCTTCTGCTTCATCATCGACCGGGCCAAGGACATGCTGATCCGTGGCGGCGAGAACATCTACTGTGTCGAGGTGGAGAACGTTCTCTATGATCACCCGGCGATCATGGACGCCGCCATCGTCGGCGTGCCCCATCGTACCCTGGGCGAAGAGCCAGCCGCCGTCGTCACCCTGAAGCCCGGGGCCGAGGCCACCGAACAGGAGCTTCGGGCCCATGTGGCCCAGCACCTGGCGGCCTTCAAGGTGCCGATCGCGGTCAAGTTCTGGCACGAGACCCTGCCGCGGAACGCCAATGGCAAGATCCTGAAGAACGAGCTCAAGAAGCTGTTCGAGGACAAGGCCGACGCCTGAGGCATGGCCAAGAGACGCGCCGACCTGCTGCTGGTCGAGCGCGGCCTGTTCGACAGCCGCGCCAAGGCCCGGGCCGCCATAGAGGCGGGTCGGGTCCTGGCCGGCGGTCATACGGTCGGCCGACCCGCCGACCTCCTGGACGAGGACGCCGATATTCAGGCGGAGGCGGCCAATCCATGGGTGGGCCGGGCGGCTTTGAAGCTCGCCCATGCCCTGGAGATCTGGCCGATCCGGGTGGCGGGGCGAAAGGTCCTGGACGTGGGGGCCTCCACCGGCGGATTCACCGAGGTGTGTCTCAGCCAGGGCGCGGCCAGGGTCTGTGCGGTGGATGTGGGCCGGGGCCAGTTGCATCCGAAGATCGCCGCCGATCCCCGGATCCACAGCCTGGAAGCCACTGACGCCCGGGATCTCGACCTGGAGAAGGTGGGCTTTGCCCCTGAGCTGATCGTCTGTGATGTGAGCTTCATTGGCCTGGCCAAGGCCTTGCCAAGGGCCTTGGGGCTGGCTGCGCCGGGGGCGGATCTGCTGGTCCTGGTCAAACCGCAGTTCGAGGTCGGCCCCGCTGCGGTGGGCAAGGGCGGCGTGGTCAAGGATCCGGTCGCCAGGTCCCGCGCCCTAGAGGACGCCTTGGTGTTCCTGAACCAGAGCGGCTGGACCGTGAACGAAACTGGTCAAAGCCCGATCACGGGCAGTGACGGCAATCTGGAGTTTCTCGTCTGGGCGACCAAGGCGGTGGGGTAACGCAAAAGGCCGCCCACCCGAAAGTGGACGGCCCCTATGCTAGGTGCGCGGTGAAGGGTCAGTCGACGACCTGATAGCGTCCCGAACGGTCACGGCAGACCCGCACAAAGCGCTTTTGGGTCGAGCCATCAGGCATATAGATCGGGCTCTCGGCGATGCTGCAGCCGTCGGCACCGGGGCGCTGGGCCACGGAATAGGCGCGGCCGTAGCGGTCATGGGCCTGGCCGAAGGATCCCGACGCCCCGTAGCCATAGCTGTTGTGGTCATAGGACGAGCCGTAATAGCCCGGCGCGGCCCCGCCCCGATGACGACCGCCCCGGGGGGCGCTGTAGCCCTGGCCATAGCGGTTCTGATCATAATAGCCGCTGTTGTATCCGGTCTGCGGCGTGTGGGTGTCGAAGCCCGACACGCAGGCTGCCCCACGGTTGCCGATCGCCGCGCCAGCCGCAGCGCCCAGGGCTCCACCCAGAAGGGCACCTTCGGTACGAACGCCGCCCGCTGCGGTGTTGGAGCCGATCACCGCGCCGATCGCGCCGCCGATCAGGGCGCCGGCCGTGCTGCGATTGGTCTGGTCGCGGCGGCAGGGGTCATAATAGGTCTGGCCCTGGGTCTGGCCGTAATAGCCATAGGACTGGGCCGAGGCCAGGGTCGGGACCATGGCGGCAGCGGCGAGAGTGGCGACGCCCGCAACCGCGGCGACGGCGCCCTTGGCAATGGTGGAACGGGTGGACATCGAAGCTCTCCCTTGAGCGGAAACCCTGAACGAGACCAAGGCTCGTCCTTGTCGATCCTGAATATGACGGGGCTTTCCTGAACGGTCGTTGAGCGGGTTGTTCATCTTCGTTCATCTTCGCAGCATGGCCCCAAGCGTGGCGTCAGCGGCCAAAATGTGGAATGGCCCTGTTCATGCGCAGTTCCAGACCTATCCGCCGCACCTCGACCCCGAAGCCCGCCGGCCCTGCGCCGGAATCCGAGGTGCTCATCACCGAGATGGGCGGGGAGGGCGACGGCATGGCGTCTGGCCCCATCTTTGCCAGTTTCACCTTGCCGGGTGAACGGGTGCGGGTGGCCGGAACCGGCGAGCGCCGCAGGACTCTGGAGATTCTTGAGGCCAGCGCAGAGCGGGTCGAACCGCCCTGTCCGCACTTTGGTCAGTGCGGGGGCTGCGCCCTGCAGCACTGGGCCATGGAGCCCTATCTGACCTGGAAGCGTGATCGCTTGATCGGCACCCTGGCCCGCCAGCATATCGAAACCGAGGTACTGCCCATCGTGGCCTCGCCGCCCTTCAGCCGGCGCCGGGTGGCGCTGCACGCCCGTCAGGGCCGCAAGGGCGAGGCGCGACTGGGCTACAAGATCCGCAATTCCTGGGACCTCGTGGACGTCACCGTCTGTACCATCGCCGATCCGAAGATCACCGCCGCCCTGCCGGCCATGCGCCGGCTGGCCGCACCCCTGTTTGAGCATCCCAAGTCCGCCCCGACCCTGCATGTCACCCTGACCGACGACGGGATCGATATCGATATCACCGGGGTCGAGCGCAAAAGCGGCGGCCTGTCGGCCGACGCCCGCATGCGCCTGGCCGAACAGGCCGCTGCCGGTGGCTTTGCCCGGGTCTCCATGGACGGCGAGATTGCCTATATGGACCAGACCGCGCCAGGGGTGCGGTTGAGCGGCGTGCGGGTGAGCCTGCCGCCGGGGGGGTTCCTCCAGGCGGTTCCTGCTGCTGAGGCCGCGATGGTAACGTTCGTGACGGAGGCGGCCGCTGGGGCTGAACGGATTGCAGACCTGTTCTGCGGCGTGGGCACCTTTACCTTCGCCCTGGCTGGGATCGCGCCGGTCTATGCCGCCGATGGGGAGGCGCCAGCCATCGCCGCGCTCAATGCCGCGGTCGCCAATGCGCCAGGCCTGAAAGGCGTCACCGCCGAGGTGCGAGACCTGACCCGACGGCCCTTGCTGGCTCAAGAGATGAAAAAGCTCGATCTTGTGGTGTTCGACCCGCCCCGGGCCGGCGCGGCGGAACAGGCCGGCGAGATCGCCCGCTCCAAGGTCAGCCGCGTGATCGGGGTCTCGTGTGCCCCGGCCACCTTTGCCCGGGATGCCAGGACCCTGATCGATGCAGGCTTCCGGCTGGAGCGGGTGCTGCCCGTCGATCAGTTTCTGTGGTCACCGCATGTGGAACTGGTGGGCGTCTTCTCCCGCTAGCTAGCCAAACAGATCGGTCTGATCCCCTGGCCTGGGCGGAACCTTGAAGGCTGAGAGGTCGAGGTCGGGCAGGGGGTGGTCGAGGCCGTAACGCCGCCGTGCGGCCCGGAACCTCTGCGCCAACATCTGGGCCACCGGCCCCTGGCCCTTCATGCGGGCACCGAAGGTGGCGTCATAGGCCTTGCCGCCGCGCATCTGACGGACCAGGGACATGACCCGGGCGGCACGATCGGGATGATCGGTGGCCAGCCACTCCTCGAACAGGTCCTTGATCTCCAGGGGCAGGCGCAGGGTGACATAGCCCGCACCGACCGCACCGGCCTTGGCACTTTGCTCCAGCACCGCCTCCATTTCATGGTCGTTGAGGCTGGGGATCGCCGGGGCAAACATGACCACCACGGGCACGCCGGCCTGGGCGAGGCCTTTTACCGCCCCAAGCCGTCGCTCAGGCGTGGCGGCGCGGGGCTCCATGCTGCGGGCCAGTCTGCGGTCTAGGGTGGTGATGGAGATCGCCACCCGCGTCAGGCCCCGGGACGCCATCTCGGCCAGAATATCGGCGTCCCGCAGGATCAGGGCCGACTTGGTGATGATGGTGAAGGGATGGCCAAACCGCTGCAGGACCGCCAGCACCTGGCGGGTCACCTGATGTTGGCGTTCGATGGGCTGATAGGGGTCGGTGTCCCCGCCGATATGGATGACCTTGGGCGTGTAGTGCGCTGCCGACAGTTCTTTTTCGAGCAGGGCCGCCGCGTCCGGCTTGAAGAACAGCCGGCTCTCGAAATCCAGCCCCGGCGACAGGCCCAGAAAGGCGTGGGCAGGGCGGGCATAGCAGTAGATGCAGCCATGCTCGCAGCCCCGATAGGGATTGATCGAGCGGTCGAAACCGACATCGGGGCTGGTGTTGCGGGCGATGATGGTCTTGGCCTTGTCCGGCAGGACCTGGGTCCGAAGCGGGGGCGGAACATCGTCGTCCAGGGTCCAGCCGTCGTCGAAGGGCTCCAGTTTGCGCGCCACGAAACGGCTTGTGGAATTGCTTCGCGCGCCACGGCCGCGGGGCTGGTGGGAGGGGGAGGGCACGAGCCAAGACTACAGCCCCGAGGGGAACATAACAAGAACAGACTTGACCCGGTCCTCGAAGCATCCCCTTTGGCGCGGATGATCACCGTTATCGTGCCCTCCCGTGCTTCCGCCGAGCCCCTGGCGGGTCTGCTTGCCGCCCTGGTGCCAGCCGCCGTCGATGGGCTAGTGCGCGAGGTGATTGTGGCTGACGGGGACGCCGATCCGGCTACCGCTGCGCTTTGTGAGGATGCCGGTGCCACCCTGTTGCGGGGCTCGATTGCCGCGGCCGCGGCCGTGGCCAAGGGCAACTGGCTGCTGATCCTGTCGCCGGACATGCAGTTTCCCAGCCGTTGGATCGAGGTCGTCGCCGACCACAGCGCCCGGGCGACCAAGCCAGCCCTGTTGCTGCCGCCCTTGAAGACCGGGTGGTTCGCCGGGCGTCGTCAGACCGCCAGCGCAGGTCTGCTGGTCCGGACGCGGGACTTTGGTGGAACCCAAGGGGACATGAAGGTCCTTCGCGCCCAGTTTGGCAGGGGTGCTGTCCGCCTGGGCTAAAGCTGTTTGCCTCTAGAGCGCTCTGGCCCCGTCGAAATCCAGGCGCGCGTCGATGATCCGTGATCCGCGCGCTGCGGCATCCAGTGTGGCAGTGGTCTTGCCGAAATGGTCTCGATAGGCCCAGTAGGCGGCGACGACTTTTTCCACATAGTTGCGGGTTTCTACCGAGGGCAGGCACTCGATGACCAGCAGGCTATCGGCCTGCTCGCCCACCATGGCGACGGTTCTTTGCAGCGTGCCGGGCCCACCGTTGTAGGCCGCCACCACCTGTAGGAGGTCGTAGCCGACGCCGCGTTCCATCAGCCAGGTCAGATAGTCCTGGCCGACCCGCAGGTTGAACGCGGGGTCGAACAGGGGGCTCATGTCCTGGCGCAGCTTGTCATCGCCCGCCGCCCGAGCAGCCGCCTCGGGCATCAGCTGCATCAAGCCGACCGCGCCGGCCGGGGACACGGCTGCCGGGTCAAACCGGCTTTCCTGGTGGACAATCGCGTAGACCAGGGCCCGATCGATCGTGAAGCCCCACTTGGGCTCAAGGGCTGGGGTCGGATAGGCAAAAGCGCCGCGCAGGCGTCCCCCAGCGGTATCGGCCTCTGAGGTAATTGGGGCGTTGAGCGCCAGGGCCAGGGTCGTCCAGCGGCTACGCTCGGCCTCTGATTTGGCCAGCATCAGGCCGGCCCGCAGTTCGAGCCCGGCCTCAAGGACAAGGCCCAGCTGGGACAGGGCGACGGCGCGACGGGCGCGGGGATCGGTCTTGGCGAACCGCAGCAGGTCAATGCTGTCGCCCCCCCGGCTTGCGGCACGGAAGACCTGGGCCTCGGGATAGGCCTGGGACAGCCGGCGGGGGGCCTCTCCTGTCAGGGCCAGACGGCGCTCGGCGATCTTGCCATAGAAGGTTTCAGGGTGGCGGGCGGCCACCCGAAGGTGGGCGGCGGCGCGGTCGGCGTCCTCGTCCCGCCCTGCAGCCCGTGCGGCCCAGAAGCCAGCACCGGCCTGCAGCCATTCGCCTTCTTCCGGATCGCGGGCGACGGCGCTGAAGAAGCCCTCAGCCTCTTCATAACGTCCAAGGCGATAGGCGGCCATGCCGGCGATCCAGCGTTCGCCGGTGTCCTTGGCCAGGTCAAAGCCCCGGGTGACATCGCCGCCGTAGAAGGCCTGCCGGGCGGCGCGGCCCTTGTCGGCGTTCACCCGGCCGCCGACGCGCTGGGCAGCGCTCTCCACGCGGCCCCAGCTGAGGCCGGTGACCAGAGGCGTGCGGGGGGCGGGCGCTCCGGCGGGACGACGCCGTAGCGCGAGGGCATGGACCCGCTCTGCGCCCGGCAGATCAGCATGGGTCGCCAGCCAGGCGCTTAGTTCCTGGAATGAGGCGATGTGGGCCGTGGGATGCATCAACTGACGCAGGGCGATATGACCGGCTAGGCTGCGGTCCTTGAGCTCCACAAGGTGCATCTGGGCGTCGATGAAATCACCCCGGTCGACGGCGGCGAAGGCGGCGCGGTAGCGGGCGATGTCCCAGGGATCAAGGACCTGGGGTGCCGCCCAGGCGCGGGTCGCCGCGCCAGCGGTCAGGGCCGCGCTCAAGGCCCCGAGGGTGAGGCCAAACATCTGCCGTCGCGTCGATGTCGTCATGCGACCTTCCACGTCCGCCGACAGGTCGCAGCGGTTTCGTGGCCCTTTTCTCGAAGCTCGGGCGAAGGTCTAGTGGGGACGGTCGGGGCGATCAAGCCTCTGCACCAGAGACACGAGATCGCTCCACGCTTTCTTCTTGGCTGCCGGCTGACGCAGCAGAAAGGCGGGATGCAGAGTCGGCATAGCAGGCAGTTCCATGCCTTTGTCCTCTGAGCGCCACTCAAACCATCGCCCGTGCATGGCCAGGATTCCCTCATCCCGCTGCAGCATCGCCTTGGCCGCAGCCCCGCCCACCAGCAGCAGCATCTTCGGTTGGACCAGGGCGATGGCCCGGGCCACGAAGGGGGCACAGACGGCCTGTTCGGCCGGGGTGGGGGTACGGTTGCCCGGGGGGCGCCAGAAGACGGTGTTGGTGATGAAGACCCGGTCGGTGAGCCCGGCGGCGGCGAGCATCCTGTCCAGCAACTGACCGGCCCGGCCCACAAAGGGTTCGCCCCGGGCGTCCTCATCGGCACCGGGCGCCTCGCCAATGATCATGACGGGGGCGTTGGCCGGCCCCCGAGCGAACACCGCCCGGGTGGCTGCGCCGTCAAAGCGCAGGGAACATCCCTCAAATCCGGCGATGGCGGCGGCCAAGGCCGTCAGATCCTGAGCTTGCTCTGCCAGCGCCTTGGCCGTGGCCAAAGCACCGAAATCTGCCGAAGGCGGACCGGGGATTGCGCGCAGGGGAGCCGCCACGGCCTCGACCCGGCGCGGCGGCGGGCTCAACCCGGCAGCGATACGATCCGTGGCCTCATCCTGGTAAAGACAGTCCACACCGGCGTCGGCCCAGAAGGCCAACAGGCTGTGGACCAGGATTTCGCGGGCTGGCGGTGTGGTCTGGTCCATACTGGGGTGTCGAAATCCTTGGATTCGCGGGGTTTGTCCTTGACCGCGTGGGGCCGACCTTCCGATAAGACGGCCAAAGGATCAACGTTGTCGGCGTTGTCAGTCGCCCTGACCGTCGAAAAATGGAGTTCAGAGGGGATCATGAGCGCAGACGTCGAACGCGAGGCCATGGAATATGACGTCGTCATCGTCGGCGCGGGTCCTGCGGGGCTTTCGGCGGCGATCCGTCTCAAGCAGCTGGCCGCTGAGGCTGGCGCCGAGATCAACGTCGCTGTGCTGGAAAAGGGTTCCGAGGTAGGTGCCCATATCCTGTCGGGCGCAGTGATCGATCCCAGCGGCATCAATGAGTTGCTCCCGGACTGGAAGGCCCTGGGTGTCCCGCTGGAGACCAAGGTCACCCGCGACAAGTTTGTGATGCTTGGCCCGCAGGGGGAGCTGGACATCAGCTTCCTGCCCTTCCCCAAGTGGATGCTGAACCACGGCAACTACATCGCCTCCCTCGGCAATGTCTGCCGCTGGCTGGGTCAGCACGCCGAGAGCCTGGGCGTCGAAATCTATCCCGGCATGGCCGCCTCCGAGGTGGTCTATAATGAGGATGGCTCGGTCAAGGGCGTCGTGGCCGGCGTGTTCGGCATTGGCAAGGACGGCGAGCCCACCGGCGATTTCCAGCCCGGCATCGAGCTGCACGCCAAGTACACCTTCATCAGCGAGGGCGTCCGTGGCTCGCTCTCTAAGCAAATTCAGGCCAAGTTCGGCCTCACCGAGGGCCGCGAGCCCCAGAAGTTCGGCATCGGCATCAAGGAGCTCTGGCAGGTTCCTGACGCGGTGTTCGAACCCGGCCTGACCCAGCACACTTTCGGCTGGCCCCTGGACAATGCCACCGGCGGTGGCTCGTTTATGTACCACTTCGGGGACAACTACGTGGCCATCGGCTTCGTGTTGCACCTCAACTACAAGAACCCGTGGCTCTCGCCCTTCGACGAGTTCCAGCGCTTCAAGACCCACCCGACGATCCGCGCCTATCTGGAGGGGGGCAAGCGCATCTCCTATGGCGCGCGCGCCATTACCGAGGGCGGTGCCCAGTCCTTGCCACAGCTCTACTTCCCGGGCGGCGTCCTGCTGGGCTGCTCGGCGGGCATGGTCAATGTCCCGCGGATCAAGGGTAGCCACAACGCGGTCAAGAGCGGCATCCTGGCCGCCGAGGCCGCCTTCGCCGCCATTTCCGAGGGCCGGTCGGGCGACGCGCTCACCAGCTATGAAGACGCCTACAAGACGTCCTCGATCCACAAGGAGCTGTGGAACGTCCGCAACTTCAAGCCGCTCTGGTCCAAGTTCGGCACCATCCCAGGCCTGGTCCTGGGGGGGGTGGACGCCATGATTGCCACCCTGCTCGGGGGCTGGTCGCCCTGGGGCACCCTCAAGCACGGCAAGACCGATGCGGAGTCCACAGGTCTGGCCAAGGACTACAAGCCGATCGTTTATCCGAAGCCCGACAACGAGTTCAGTTTCGACAAGCTGTCCTCGGTCTTCCTGTCGGCGACCAACCACGATGAGAACCAGCCTGCCCACCTGCGGCTGAAGGACCCGACGGTCCCGATCTCGGTGAACCTGCCCCGGTTCGGCGAGCCTGCCCGCCTCTATTGCCCCGCCGGGGTCTATGAGGTGCTGTACGATGAGGCCGGGCAGAACCCGAAGTTCCAGATCAATTTCCAGAACTGCGTCCACTGCAAGACCTGCGACATCAAGGATCCGTCGCAGAATATCGTCTGGACGACCCCTCAGGGCGGGGACGGACCGAACTATCCCAACATGTAAACTGACATCAGGCTTGCGGCGGGGGCCGGAAAAGGAAACCGTGGCGGGATGCGCCTTCGTTCTCTGACCTTGACGGTCCCCGTTCTGTTTCTGGCGGCCTGCGCCAGCCCCTCACTGCCCTCCGGGGGGCTGGAGGCCGGGTCCTCCTACGGGCTGTTTCTGGCGGGGCAGGCGGCCCTGAACGATGGCGAGAGCCGTCGGGCAGCGGCCTATTTCGAGCGGGCCACCCGGGCTGGCGATACCCCAAATTTGATCTCCGAGCGGGCCTTTACCGCCGCCGTCCTGAGCGGTGAGATCGAGAAGGCTGCGGCCATGGCCCCGGCTGGCGAAGGCGCCTCGGAGGGTGTCCGGCGTCTGGGCCGACTGGTGATGGCGGTGGAGGCCATGGCCTCAGGCCAGGGACAGGCGGCCTATGACCTGCTGACCGCCGAGGAGATCGGCTTTCCGCATCGGACCGCAACGGCGCTCTTGATCCCTTGGGCCGCAGCCCAGGCTGGCGATATGGAATTGGCCACCCGCCGACCCGATGTGCCCGGCGACAAGCTGGTAGAGTATTTTGGCTTGTTGGGTCAGGCCCATCAGTATGAGCGTGTGCGTCGTTACGACGAGGCAGAGACGGACTTCAAAGCCCTCACCGAGGGGCCTGACGCGCCGCCTCTGCTCGTCCTGGCCCATGGGGAGTTTCTTGAGCGTCGGGGTCGTCGGCCTGAAGCCGTCGCCCTGTACGATGCCGCCTTGGCGACCTACCGCCATGATGTGAGCCTGGCGCGGGCTCGGGAGCGGGCCCTGGCCCGCCGGGCGCCGCCGTCGCCGCCCACAGCCCGCCAGGGGGCGGCTCAGGCCATCCTGACCCCAGCCGCCGCCATGTTGGCGGCCCGGCAGACCCAGTTCGCCCTGGCCTATGTGCGGCTCGCCCTTCGCCTGGATCCTGGGCGGATGGACGCCTGGGTGATGGTCGGCGACCTGATGGGCGCAGCCGGCGACATCGAAGCCGCCCGCGCCGCCTATGGCCGCGTGCCACAAGGCCACCCCGACTATGCCGGGGCCCAGAGCAAGCTCGCCTGGAGCCTGCAGGGGGCCAATGAGGTTGAGGCCGCGCTGCAGACCGCCCGGGCGGCGGCCGCTGGCGGCGATCCCATGGGGCTGCTGACCTTGGCCGACTTGCTGCGGACCAATGAGCGCTACGCCGAGGCGATCACGCCTCTGAATCAGCTGGTGGACTCAAGCCCCTCACCAGACTGGCGGCTGCTGTTTGCCCGGGGCGCGGCCTATGAGCGGATGGGCGATTGGCCCCGAGCCGAGGCCGACCTCTCCGCCGCCCTGGCACTCAATCCGGACGAGCCGGATATCCTGAACTATCTGGCCTATGGCTGGATCGACCGGGGCGAGCGCCTGGAAGAGGCTCTGGCCATGGTCCAGCAGGCGGTGGACGCCAATCCCAGATCAGGGGCCATGGTCGACAGCCTGGGCTGGGGCTATTACCGCCTTGGCCAGTTCGACAAGGCTGTGGAGATCCTGGAGCGGGCCGTTGCCCTTGAGGCCGGTGACCCGGAGATCAACAACCACCTGGGTGACGCCTACTGGCAGGTGGGCCGCCGGGACGAGGCGGTCTTCCAGTGGCGCCGGGTGCTGACCCTGGAGCCGGACGCCCGCATTCGCGCCGACGCTGAGGCCAAGCTCGCCTCGGGGCTGGGGCCAGGCGCAAACGGCGCTGCTGCCCAGGCGGCGGCGGAGGCTGAACCCCCCGTCTTCGCCCGCTAGAGGCCCCATGCTTGGTCAGGCGTTTGCCCCCGCCAAGGTGAACCTGTTCCTGCATGTGGGCGGGCCAGGGGCTGATGGCTATCATCCGTTGTGCTCGCTGATGGTGTTTGCCGATGTGGGCGATCAGGTGTCACTGGCGCCGGCCGAGGCCCTCAGTTTCGCCCTGACTGGCCCCTTCGCGGGCAAGCTGGCGGGGCAGGGCGAGAACCTTGTTCTGCGCGCCGCCAACGCCATGCTGGCCCAGGTTCGCGGCCCGAAGGCACCGCTGTTGCTGGCCCTGGAAAAGCGGCTGCCCATCGCTGCGGGTCTGGGGGGCGGCTCAAGCGATGCGGGCGCAGCCCTGCGGCTGTTGCGCGGGGCCTGGGCCCCTGACATGCCCGATGAGGCCCTTCAGGCCCTAGCCAGCGCGCTGGGGGCCGACGGGGCAGCCTGCCTGTGGGGGACACCGGTGCTGGCCTCTGGTCGCGGAGAAATCCTCGCCCCCGCCCCGCGGCTGCCGGCCATTCCCGCCGTGCTGGTCAATCCTCAGGTGGAAGCGTCCACCGGCGCGGTCTATCGCGGCTTCGACGCCTTGAACCAGTTTGGTGATGTCGCGCCGCCGCCGATGCCAGATGGGTTCGAGACCATCGAAGAGCTGGCCGGCTGGCTCAGCCTGCAACGCAATGATCTGGAGGCCGCCGCCGAGGCTGTTGCGCCTGTGATCGGTGACGTGCTGGCGGCCCTGCGCAGTGGGCCAGAGACCTTGTTGGCGCGGATGTCGGGGTCTGGAGCCACCTGTTTTGCGCTCTGCGCCAGCGATATTGAGGCCGAACAGCTGGCCGAGGATCTGGAGCGCATGCGCCCCGATTGGTGGGTGCGTCGCTGTCGCCTGGGCGGGCCCTGGGCCGACCCGGCCTGATCTGGAGCCCTTTCTTCCGGAACAAAGCACAGCTGGCCTGGGAGAGCCCCCAACGAAAACGGGGGCCCCGAAGGACCCCCGTTCCGTGATCAGCCCAGGGGCTGAGATCAGCTGTGGATGGCTTCCCCATGCTGGGAAACATCCAGGCCTTCGACTTCTTCTTCCTCGGAGACCCGCAGTCCAACGGTGAACTTGCAGACCATCAGGATGATGAAGGTGACGATGGCGGACCAGGCGATGGTGGCGATGATGCCATAGCCCTGGGTGATGACGCTGGCGCCCTCACCAAGACCGTTGATCGCCGGGTCGGCCAGGGCGCCGGTGAGCAGGGCGCCGGCGATGCCCGCAACCCCGTGCACGCCGAAGGCGTCCAGGCTGTCGTCGTACTTCAGCAGCTTCTTCAGCCACACCGCGCCCACATAGGCCGCCGCGCTGCCAACGATGCCGATGATCAGCGCGCCCTGCGGGTTGACGAAGCCAGCAGCCGGGGTGACCGCCACGAGGCCGGCGATGGCACCAGAGGCCAGACCCAGCATGCCGGGCTTCTTGCGCTCAACCCACTCGATGATCATCCAGGTCAAGGCTGCACCAGCCGCGGCGACCTGGGTGTTCAGCATGGCCACCGAGGCCAAGCCATCAGCCGCCCACTGCGAGCCGGCGTTGAAGCCGAACCAGCCCACCCACAGAAGGCTCGCGCCGATCATGGTGTAGACGAGGTTGTTCGGCGCCATGTTCTCGGTGCCGTAGCCCTTGCGACGACCCAGGACGATGGCGCAGACCAGACCGGCGACGCCGGCATTGATGTGCACCACGGTGCCGCCGGCGAAGTCGAGGACGCCCGCGCCGCCGAGGAAGCCGCCGCCCCAGACCCAATGGCAGACCGGCGCATAAACGAACACGGTCCACAGGCCCATGAACAGCAGCATGGCCGAGAACTTCATCCGCTCAGCAAAGGCACCGGCGATCAGGGCAGGGGTGATGATGGCGAAGGTCAGCTGGAACATGATCCAGAGATATTCCGGCAGGCTCGACGTCAGAGCGTGGGAAGTCTCAAGGGTCACGCCGCTCAGGAACACCGCGTCGAAGCTGCCCATGTAGGCGTTCAGGCCCTCATCGGCATTGGTGCCGAAGGCAATGGTGTAGCCGACGGCCATCCAGAGGACGGTCACCAAGGCGGTCACGGCGAACACCGTCGCCACGGTATTGATGACGTTCTTCTGACGAACCATGCCGCCATAGAACAGGGCGAGGCCCGGGATGGTCATCAGCAGCACCAGGGCGCTGGCGACGATAATCCAGGCGGTGGAGGCTTCGTTAAGTTCCAGGGGAACCTGGTGAGCCAGCAGGTTGGCTGGCGCGGCTTCCTCGGGCGCAGCTTCAGCCGGTGCTGCCTCAACGGCGGCGGCGTCCACGGCAGCGCCTTCGGCAGCGGGCGCGGCCTCTTCGGCGGGGGCTTCCACGGCGGCCTCGGCCGGCGGTGGCGGTGCAGCCCAGGCCGAGGCGACGGGCGCCCCGACGATTGCGGCGGCGAGCATCAGCCCGGCCAGCCCCTTGAATTTCAACGACATCATTTCAGCTATCCCCTTGTCTCGATTAGTTGCGCCCTTAAAGGGCGGCGGCCCCGGTCTCGCCGGTGCGAATGCGCACCGCGTCCTCGACATTGACGACGAAGATCTTTCCGTCGCCGATTTTGCCGGTAGCCGCTGCAGCCTTGATGGCCTCGACGGCCTTCGCGGCGGCCGCGTCGTCAACCACGGCCTCCAGCTTGACCTTCGGCACGAAGTTCACCTGGTACTCCGCGCCGCGGTAGATCTCGGTCTGTCCCTTTTGCCGGCCGTAGCCTTTGACTTCGGAGACCGTCAGGCCTTCAACGCCGGCCGAAACGAGCGCTTCGCGCACGTCGTCCAGCTTGAAGGGTTTAACGATCGCGATGATCAGTTTCATCCGCTTGCAACCGCACGGGCTTTTACGCCGCGCGTCCCCTTGTTGTTCGAGCCGTCACCAAGCCCCATGGCCCCATTCCGACGGTGTCGGTCGACGGCGACTGTGACGCTATCGACGGGCGCGGGCCGGGGGGCGGCTCTGGTCATGCCCGGTTAAGGAAAGCCTTCTGGTGCGCAAAATGTGGGCACCCCTGTGGGGTGAGCGCTGCAAAAATGGGCGCAATTTCGGGGCCATTGGTGACTTTGGCTGGGCTTGAGCCCTGGGCAGGACGTGTTCACGAGCCCGTGATCGGCGGCAACCGATCGATCCTCAACGCGTACTGCTCCCCACCGCGTCCCCGGCGACGGGGACGCTTCACGACCGAAAGGATGACTATGCGTCTGAACCGATTGATGTCCGCGACCGCCATCGCCACCCTGCTGGCCGGCGCAGTCCAGGCCCAGTCTGAAACCCCTGGGGCCCAGTCTGAATCCCATGGAGTAATGTCGGCTCACGCCCCGGCGAAGCAGACCGAGGTCGGAGCCAATGGGCCGACCAAAGTGGCGCCAGCGGGCGACATTATTGAGACAATCACTGCGGCCGGCCAGTTCTCCATCCTGCTCAAGGGGCTGGAGGCCACAAATCTGACGGAGCTGTTGAAGACGACCCCGGACCTCACGGTGTTCGCGCCGACGGACGCCGCCTTTTCGTCGCTCCCGGCTGGAGACCTGGACAGTCTGATGGCCGAGGAGAACCGCGCGGCTCTTCAGAGGCTGCTGACCCATCACGTGGTCAATGCCCGGCTTGATGGTACGAGGATCGACAATGCCCGAGGTCCGGTGCCCACTGTTGCGGGCGAGACCCTGCAGGTCGATGGCGTGGAGGAGACCTGGAGGATTGGTGGAGCCAAGATCACCCAGGCCGATATTTTTGCCGATAACGGTGTGATCCATGTGGTCGACAAGGTGTTGATTCCCTCGGTCGGTGCCGGCGCCGATGCCTCTGCGTCAGGGACGGATGCAATGGCAGCTAATGCCTCGTCGAAGTCTGGGTCCCCTTCAAACGACCCGGTCAATTCGTCGCAAGCCATGCGCGCCGCCCGTTCCAACCCGGACATGCCCCCCCAGGCGCATGACCAGGCCCGGTCCGCCACCCAGGCAGGGGTGATGGCCTCCGGGGTCATAGACGGTCAACTGAGGAGCTATGGCCCGATCCCGGATACGGAGAAAACCGCGCCAAGTATGGCGGCCCACAATCCCGGGCAGGCAAGCTGAGCGAACCTGGCGGCAACTGATCTTCGTCGCGCGCTTGATGCACAGGTCGGTGGGCCCTATGGTCCGCCGACTTTTTTTGCGCCTGCAAATCAGCCCAGATGTCATCAGAAAAACCGCTCTCGTTTCAGGGCCTGATCCTGAAACTCCATGACTATTGGAGCCGCCAGGGTTGCGTGATCCTGCAGCCGCATGACGTTGAGGTAGGGGCAGGTACGCTCCACCCGGCGACGGTGCTGCGGGCGCTCGGACCCAAGCCCTGGCGGGCGGCCTATGTGCAGCCCTCCCGCCGCCCGGCGGACGGTCGCTATGGGGAGAACCCCAACCGGCTGCAGCACTATTACCAGTATCAGGTGATCCTGAAGCCAAACCCCGACGACCTGCAGGACCTCTATCTGGGCAGCCTGGAGGCCATCGGCCTCGACACCCGCCTGCATGACATCCGCTTCGTCGAGGACGACTGGGAGAATCCCACCGTGGGTGCCTGGGGCCTGGGCTGGGAAGTCTGGTGCGACGGCATGGAAGTCACCCAGTACACCTACTTCCAGCAGGTTGGCGGGGTGGACGTGTGGCCGGTGGCCGGGGAACTGACCTATGGCCTCGAGCGGCTCGCCATGTATCTCCAGGGCGTCGACCACTTCACCGATCTGGCCTTCAACGACCCCGATGGGCCTGCGCCGATGACCTATGGGGACGTGTTCCTGGAGAACGAGCGCCAGCAGTCGACCGCCAATTTCGACGGCTATGATGTGGCGACTTTGAAGCGCCAGTTTGAAGACATGGAAATCCAGGTTCCGCGCCTGCTGGCGATGCAGGGACCGCAAGGCCAAGCCATCGTTCTGCCGGCCTATGACCATGTGTTGAAGGCCAGCCATCTGTTCAATCTGATGGACGCCCGTGGGGCCATCGCGGTGGCCGAGCGTCAAAGCTATATCGGCCGCATCCGCGACCTGACCAAGATGTGCGCAGAGGCCTGGGTGGCCAATGAAGGGGGCAACGGCTAGCCCATGCCTCAGTTGCTTCTCGAGCTCTTTTCCGAAGAGATTCCGGCCCGCATGCAGGCCCAGGCCGCCCGCGACCTAGAGCGTATGGCCCGTGAGCGTCTGGCCGAGCAGGGCTTTCTGCCGGAGGCCATGACCGCCTTTGCCGGGCCCCGGCGCCTGACCCTGGTGATTGAGGGTCTGCCCGAGGCCCAGGCCGACCGGACTGAAGAGCGTAAGGGTCCCCGCGTCGGCTCACCCGAAAAAGCCATGGAGGGGTTCCTCCGCTCCACCGGCCTGACCCTGGATCAGCTGGTGGATCAGGACGGGGTCTGGTTCGCCAGGATCGAGCGCAAGGGTCGCCCGACTCCGGAGATCATCGCCGAGATGGTCGAGGCCATTGTGCGCAACTTCCCCTGGCCGAAGTCCATGACCTGGGGGCGGGGGACCCTGCGCTGGGTTCGGCCGCTGAAGCGAATTGTCTGCCTGTTTGACGGGGCGGTCGTTCCGTTCGCCATCGACGGAATCGAGAGCGGCGATGTGACCGAGGGCCACCGCTTCATGGGGGTGGCCAAGCCGTTCCGGGTGAAGGACTTTGATTCCTATCGGGATGGGCTCGCCGCCCATTTCGTGGTCCTGGACCCCGAGGAGCGCAAGGCGCGCATCATCGACGCCGCTCGCACCCTTTGCTTTGCCCGCAATCTGGAGCTGGTGGAGGACGAGGGGCTGTTGGCCGAGGTTTCGGGCCTTGCCGAATGGCCGACCCCGGTGCTGGGCGACATGGATCCCGCCTTTCTGGATCTGCCGCCGGAGGTCATCCGCACCTCCATGCGCACCCACCAGAAGTATTTCGCGGTCCGCGACCCGGCCACGGGGGGCCTGGCGCCCCACTTCATCACCGTGGCCAACATCCAGGCCGCCGACGGTGGTGCGGCCATTGCAGCCGGCAACGCCAAGGTGCTTTCGGCGAGACTTTCGGACGCCCGCTTCTTCTGGGACGAGGACCGCAAGCTGAAGCTTGAGGACCGTTTGGAGAAGCTGAAGGGCGTCACCTTCCACGCCAAGCTCGGGACCCTGTCGGAACGGGTGGGCCGGATCACGGACCTGGCCCGGCGCCTGGCCCCCCTCGTGGGGGCTGATCCCGAGGCCGCGGCCCAGGCCGCGCGGTTGGCCAAGGCAGACCTGGTCACCGGCATGGTGGGCGAGTTCCCTGAGCTTCAGGGCCTCATGGGCGGCTATTATGCGACGGCCGAGGGCCTGCCGGCCAGCGTGGCGGCCGCGATCCGTGACCACTACAAGCCGCAGGGGCCGGGCGACGACCTGCCAGCAGGCCCAGAGGGCGCTGCCCTGGCTCTGGCCGATAAGTTCGACAGCCTGACCGGCTTCTTCGGCATTGACGAGAAGCCCACCGGTTCCCGCGATCCCTATGCCCTGCGCCGCTCGGCGCTGGGGGTGATCCGCATCGTGCTGGAGGGCCAGATTCGTCTGCCCCTGCGCGAGATCGCCGGGGATGACCTGCTGGCCTTCTTTGCGGACCGCCTGAAGGTCTTGCTGCGTGATCAGGGCAAGCGGCACGATCTGGTGGATGCGGTCTTCGCCCTGGGCGATGACGACCTGGTGCGGATCGTCGCGCGGGTGGAGGCCTTGAACGGCTTCCTGACCACCGAGGACGGCGCCAATCTGCTGGCGGGCTATAAGCGGGCCACAAACATTCTGCGGGCCGAGGAAAAGAAGGGCGCCATGCCCTCGGGACCGGCGGTGGCCATGGCGGGCGCGCCGACCGCTGAGCTTGCGCTGGTGCAGGCCTTGTCCAGCGCCGAGCCGGCCGTGGCTGGGGCCCTGTTGCAGGAAGACTTCGTGGCGGCCATGCAGGCCCTGTCGGGCCTTCGTGGTCCTGTAGACGCCTTTTTCGAAGATGTGCTGGTGAATGCTGAAGACCCCGCAGAACGGGACAACCGACTGCGGCTTCTGATCCAGGTCCGCGACGCCATGGGGCGCGTGGCGGATTTCAGTCTAGTGACGGGATGAGTAGGACGATGACGAGCCTGACCAAGACGCGCTGGGTCTACGCCTTTGGCGGCGGCGCGGCCGACGGGGACTCCTCGATGAAGAACCTGCTGGGGGGCAAGGGCGCCAACCTGGCGGAGATGTCGTCTTTGGGCCTGCCTGTGCCGCCGGGATTCACCATCACCACCGAGTGCTGCACGCACTATTACGCCAACGAACAGCGCTATCCTGACGACATGAAGGCCCAGGTCACCGAAGCCCTGGGTCGGGTCGAGGGCCTGACAGGCAAGCGATTCGGCGAGGCGTCCAATCCCCTCTTGGTGTCGGTGCGGTCCGGGGCCCGGGCCTCCATGCCCGGCATGATGGATACCGTGCTGAACCTCGGCCTGAACGACCAGACTGTCGAGGGCTTGGCCAAGCTGTCAGGGGATCGGCGCTTTGCCTTCGATTCCTACCGTCGCTTCATCCAGATGTATTCCAACGTGGTCCTCGACCTGGATCACCACATGTTCGAGGAGATCCTCGACGAACATAAGGAGCGCCTCGACGTCACCGTCGACACAGCCCTGTCGGCCGAGGACTGGGAGAAGGTCGTCGCCGACTACAAGCAGGCCGTGGCCAGCGAATTGGGCAAGGCGTTCCCCCAGGACCCGCAGGAGCAGCTGTGGGGGGCCGTCGGTGCCGTGTTCGCCAGCTGGATGAACGAGCGGGCCAAGTTCTATCGCCGTATGCACGACATCCCCGAAAGCTGGGGGACGGCGGTGAACATCCAGTCCATGGTCTTTGGCAATATGGGCGAAACCTCCGCCACCGGCGTGGCCTTTACCCGTAATCCGTCCACCGGCGAGGCCCGCCTCTATGGGGAGTTCCTGATCAACGCCCAGGGTGAGGACGTGGTGGCCGGCATCCGCACGCCCCAGGCCCTGACCAAGATCGCCCGGGAGGAAATGGGGGACAAGCAGCCCTCTATGGAGGAAGCCCTTCCGGAGGTGTTCGAACAGTTCAAGGCGGCGGTCGAGCGGCTGGAACACCACTACCGTGACATGCAGGATATCGAGTTCACGGTGGAGCAGGGCCACCTCTATATGCTGCAGACCCGCAACGGGAAGCGTACCGCCAAGGCGGCCCTGAAGATTGCCGTCGACCTGGCCGCCCAGGGTGTGATCACCCACGAGGAGGCCGTGATGCGGGTGGATCCGTCCTCCCTGGACCAGTTGCTGCATCCCACCATCGATCCGGCCAGTGCGCGGGACGTGATCGCCCAGGGCCTGCCGGCCTCGCCGGGGGCGGCCACGGGCAAGGTGGTGTTCGACGCCGACGAGGCCGAGCGGCTGGCGGCGATTCATGAGGCGGTGATCCTGGTCCGCGACGAGACAAGCCCCGAAGACATCCACGGCATGCATGCCGCCAAGGCGATCCTCACCGCCCGGGGCGGCATGACCAGCCACGCCGCCGTGGTGGCGCGGGGCATGGGTCGCCCCTGCGTCTCCGGGGCCGGAGAAGTGCAGATCCATCCCAAGCTGGCAGAGTTCCGGGTGCGAGGTCGCACCTTCAAGGCCGGGGATATCATCACGGTCGATGGCTCGACCGGCGAAGTGCTGGCCGGGGCGGTGAAGATGATCGAGCCGGAGCTCACCGGCGACTTCGCCACCCTGATGGTCTGGGCCGACGCCCTGCGCCGGCTCAAGGTCCGGGCCAATGCCGAGACCCCCCTTGACGCCCGTACCGCCCGTCAGTTCGGTGCCGAGGGCATCGGCCTCTGCCGCACTGAGCACATGTTCTTTGAGGAAGACCGGATTGCCGCCGTGCGCGAGATGATCCTGGCCTCCGATGAGAAGGGTCGCCGCACCGCGCTCGCCAAGATCCTGCCCATGCAGCGCGCCGACTTCGT
This sequence comes from Phenylobacterium sp., assembly GCF_022402485.1. Taxonomy (GTDB): domain Bacteria; phylum Pseudomonadota; class Alphaproteobacteria; order Caulobacterales; family Caulobacteraceae; genus Phenylobacterium. The sequence goes on from NZ_JAKRSA010000020.1 coordinate 143,898, forward strand.
CGAGCTGTTCACGATCATGGAAGGCCTGCCGGTCACCATCCGCCTGCTTGATCCCCCCCTGCACGAGTTCCTGCCCCACACCGAAGAAGACCTGAAGGCCCTGGCCCAAACGGCGGGGGTGGAGCTGGCCGTCCTGGAGCGTCGGGTGAAGGAGCTGCACGAGACCAATCCCATGCTCGGGCATCGGGGCTGCCGTCTGGGCGTCTCCTATCCTGAGATCTATGAGATGCAGGTTCGGGCGATCTTCGAGGCCGCCTGCGAGATCGCTGAGAGCGGCAAGACCCCGCCGTGCCCGGAGATCATGCATCCCCTGGTGGCCAAGGGCGAGGAGATGAAGTTCCTCCGCCTGCTCACCGACCGGGTGGCCAAGCAGGTGCTGGCCGAGCGCAAGCTCGACTTCCCCTATCTGGTAGGCACCATGGTGGAGCTGCCCAGGGCCGCAATCCGCGCTGCGGATCTGGCGGAGAATGCGGAGTTCTTCTCCTTCGGCACCAATGACCTGACCCAGACCACCTTTGGCATCAGCCGTGATGACTCTGGCCGGTTCCTGGCCGCCTATATGGACAAGGGGATCTTCGAGAAGGACCCGTTTGTCAGCCTCGATCAGGAGGGCGTCGGTGACCTCATCCGCATCGCCACCGAGCGGGGCCGCGTCCAGCGTCCGGAGATCAAGCTCGGCATCTGCGGGGAACATGGGGGCGACCCGGCCTCCATCGACTTCTGCGAGCGGGTCGGTCTCGACTATGTGAGCTGCTCGCCCTACCGGGTGCCCATCGCCCGATTGGCGGCCGCCCAGTCGGCCATCGGCGAGCGCGAGAAGGATCGCTAGAACGAAAGATGGCCCCGCCGGATCAACCCGGGGGGCCCTCTGACGGTGTTGGCTGGCAGTGTTCAGCGCTTGCGCACAAACACCGTGCCGGCCGAGTAGCCGGCCCCGAACGAGCAGATCAGGCCCGTTTCACCAGGGGCAAAGCCTTCATTGGCCTTGTGGAAGGCGATGATGGAGCCGGCCGAGGAGGTGTTGGCGTACTCATCCAGGATGATGACGTTCTCCTGCGGGCTTGGATCGCGGCCCAGCACCTTGCGACCGATCATGTCGTTCATGTTGATATTGGCCTGATGCAGCCACATGCGCTTCAGGGTCGTGGCGTCCAGCCCCAGATCGCCGGCGTGTTCAACGATCATGTCGGAAACCATCGGCACCACTTCGCGGAAGACCTTGCGGCCTTCCTGGACGAACAGCTTGTCGCGGGCCTGGGCGCCTTCCGGCGCAGCCCGGTTCAGGAAGCCGAAGTTGTTACGGATATTGTTGGAAAAGACGGTCTTCAGTCGCGTGCCGATGATGTCCCAGCCCTGGCCCGGGACGGCGTCCTCTTCCGCCTCGACGATCACCGCCGTGGCCACATCGCCGAAGATGAAGTGGCTGTCGCGGTCGCAGAAGTTGAGGTGGCCTGAGGTGATCTCGGGATTGACCATGAGCACGGCCTTGGCCGAGCCCGTGGCGATGTAGTCAGCGGCGGTCTTGATGCCGAAGGTGGCGGACGAGCAGGCCACGTTCATGTCGAAGGCGAAGCCGTCGATGCCCAGGGCCTGTTGCACCTCAATGGCCATGGCCGGATAGGCCCGCTGCATGTTGGAGGCCGCGCAGATTACCGCGCCAATCTCGCTGACCGGCTTGCCCCAGGCCTCGATGGCCTGACGGGCGGCGGCAACGGCGATCTCGGCCAGCACTGAGATCTCTTCATTGGACCGCTCGGGGATCACCGGGCGCATGACCTCAGGATCGATCAGCCCTGACTTGTCGATCACGTAGCGTGACTTGATCCCGGACGCCTTCTCGATGAAGGGCTCTGACGAGGGGGTCAGGGCCTCGACCTCGCCCGCGGCGATCGCCTGTGCGTGGCGGGCGTTGAACCGCTCCACATAGGTGTTGAAGGTGCTCACCAGCTCAGCATTGGTGAGGGTGTGGGGCGGGGTATAGAGGCCGGTGGCGGCGATGACGGCGTGGCGCAACTTGGCTTCTCCGATGGCAGCCTCTTCCGGGCTTGCGGCCCCTAAATAGCACAGCGCCTGAAAAATACAGGGCGGGGTGCTGTGTCAAGAAAGCCACAGGGTGTGGCTGCCCTGCAATTGTCCGACGAGGGACAGGAAACCGCCCCGTTTGGCGACCAAACAGGTCCCGTTCGAGGACCCGCGTCCTCATGTCGGAGTACCAGAAATGAAGTCTTTCATCACCGTTGCCGCCAGCCTCGCCGTGCTGGCCGCCGTTCCCGCCGCTGTCCAGGCCCAACCCATGGGCTCTGAGGTCTATGGGTCTGTAGGATATGCCCAAAGCCGTGCCGATGGCTTGGATCTAGGGGCTGTTCAGGGCCGTCTGGGGACCAAGATCAATCCCTATTTTGGTGTGGAGGGGGAGTTGGCCCTGGGCATCAAGGATGACAGCGTCCGGGTCGGCGGTGCCAATGTGGATGTGGAGCTTGAGCACAGCGCAGCGATCTATGGGGTAGGCTTCCTGCCGATCAATCCCAACGCTGATCTGTTTGCACGGGTGGGTTACGGCACAACCGAGGTGAAGGCCTCGGCGGGTGGCGTATCGGCCAAGGCTGATGGCGAAAGCTGGAACTACGGGGTCGGGGGTCGCTATTTCCTCGACGCCAAGAATGGTGTCCGCGCCGACTATACCCGCCAGGAGTTCCAGGATGACGGAGGCTCGGCCAATGTCTGGTCGGTGGGCTACGTCCGCAAGTTCTAAGCCCCTGCGGCCCACACTTTTCATCTGAGGCGACGGCGCGTCCTGCAGGGGGCGCGCCGTTTTGCTTGACCCCGTCGCCGCCCCGGTTGACCTTGGCACTGGGGGAGGAACACGCTGTGGACAAGGCGTTCCTAATACAATTCACCGGCTCGATGACCGCTGTCGCCATACTCGTGGCGCTGGCCGCCCTGGCGCGGATTGGACGCCCGTCCCCTGGCCTTGATGAGGCCCGCGCCAGAACCTTGCTGGGCGAGGACTTCCCCGATCGCAACATCGACCAACTGTGGATCGCCCGGGAAGGGCGGGGTGCCCTGGCCAGGTCCGGAGCCTGCGCCCTGGTCCTGATCCAGGTGGGCGATGGCTATGCCGCGCGCCGGCTCTCCTGGGGTCAGGCCTCCTCGGCCATGTTCCGCAATGGCCGCCTCAATATTCGACTTGATGAAATGGCTGCGCCCCGGGCGGTGCTGGCCTTTGACAACTGGCCGCCCAAGGACCTTGCCGCCTGATGGAAGACTTCAATCCGGTCAGCCTGGCCGTTCCGTTTTTCATTCTGGCCATCGTCCTGGAGATCATCCTGGCCCGCCTGGGCTGGGCGAAGGCCAATTACGAACCCAAGGATACCTTCGCCTCCCTGGCCATGGGCTTGGGCAGTTCGGTGGCCGGCCTGGCCACCGCTGGGGCGATCGTCGCCACCAGCCTCTGGGTCTATGAGCACCGCCTGTTCGATATTCCCATGACGGCGGTCTGGGCCTGGGTGCTGATCTTCCTGCTGGAGGACAAGACCTATTACTGGTTCCATCGCCTGTCGCATGAGCGTCGGTTCTGGTGGGCCAGCCACGTCAACCACCACACATCCCAGCATTATAATCTCTCAACCGCCCTGCGGCAGACCTGGACCGGGGGCGTGGCCGGGACCTGGCTGCTCTGGCTGCCTCTGTCCCTGATCGGGTTCCCCCCGGCCATGGTGGCGATCCAGAAGGGCATCAGCCTTGTCTATCAGTTCTGGATTCACACCGAGGCCATCGGGCGTATGCCCCGCTGGTTCGAGGCGGTGTTTAATACGCCCTCCCATCACCGGGTCCATCATGCGCGCAACCCCCGCTATCTGGACCGCAACTATGCGGGCATCCTGATCATCTGGGACCGCATGTTTGGCACCTTCCAGAGTGAACTCGACGCTGAGCCTTGCCGCTATGGCGTGGTGCGGAACCTGGCGACCTTCAATCCCCTCCGGGTGGCGTTCCACGAATGGGGTGCCATTGGCCGAGACCTTCTGAAGTCCAGGTCGCCGCGGGAGGTCGCGCTCTATCTGTTTGGGCCGCCGGGGTGGAGCCCTGATGGCTCGCGGGAGACCTCAAGCCAGATCCGCGCCCGCTGGGCGAAGGGGCAGGGCGCTGTCAGTCCCGCAGCAGAGGCAGAGACAGTCCTGACACCGGACGGGCGTTCAAGCTCTCCCGCCTGAAGCGGAACAGCTCAGCTGGTCGACCACCGGTGTCGGTGTCGATCCGCCCCAATCCTTCCACGAGACCGCCCCGTTCCAGGGCGCGCCGGAAATTCTGCTTGTGCAGAGGGGCACCGGCGATGGCTTCCACCGCCCGCTGTAGGGCCAGCAGCGTAAAGGCCTCAGGCATCAGTTCGAAGACAACGGGGCGATACTTGATTTTGCCCCTCAGGCGGCTCAGGGCCGTGGCCAGAATACGCCGGTGGTCTGAGATCATCGGAACGCCCAGCGCCGCGCGGAGCGCCTCGGACCTTTCCCCTGAGGCCTCGCCACGGTCACGGGCGGCTTCTGGCGCCAGCGCTGCGCCATAGAGCAGCTCATAGCGTTCGAGGACGCGTTCTTCGTTCCAGGGGGCCCCGTCGAGGGCGAAGGCCAGTCTGGCCCGCGCCAGGCGCAGGTCCCGCTGGGCCGGCGGTGCACGGTCGGCCCAGCGCCGCAGGGCATCTTCGATCAGGGTGACTGCGGCCGGCCGCCCTTGACGCCAATCCTCCCAGGGGAAGAACCGGGTCCAGGGTGCCCAGGCGGTGTCTGGGGCTTCGGTCTCTACGGCTTGGGGCGTCAGGGCCAGGTATCCGACCGAAATCACCCGGCTGGGCGGGATTCCAGGGGCGGTCTCGGTGCCGGTCCCCATGTCGGCCAGGGGGGCGTCCCGCCCGCGATCGCCGAAGGTGTAGAGCTGCTCCACATATCCAAGGTCAAACCGGGTCTGGGCGGTCACGAAGGCGCGCAGGGCAAGCTCGAACGTGCGGTGCCCGTCCGGATCAAAGGGACCAAAGGGCAGGCCTGCTGACGCCGCCGACGGGTCCTGCGCCATCCCCCGCGGACGCACCGTCAGAACCAAGGCCTCGCTGTCGCGCACAGCCACCACCACGGCCGATAGACCAATAACAACCGGGGAGGGGGCTAGGCTGCGGGCCATCAGTGGCGGGGCGAAAAATCGAAGGGTGCGCCCAGGCTGGAATAGCCATTGCCGCCGATGGCGGTAATAGCGTCCACCATCCGGCCACCACGTCCCAGCAGGTCGTCGGCCAGGGCGACGATCCGGCGATTGGGATAGGCATGGGGTGCCAGGCTGCGCAGGGTCCAGGCGATGGCAGCCTCATCGGCTTCCGGGCTTCGGGCGCAGGCCAGGGTGAAGGCGCTGGCCGTGGACCGACTGATTCCGGCCCAGCAATGGACCACCATGGGCGCGCGCTCATCCCAGGTCTGCGCAAAGGCCAAAAGACGGTGGACGAGGTCTTCCTGGGGCGCGGTCATGCCCTCGGCAGGCTGGCTGATATCATTAACCCCCAGCTGTAGATGCCGGTCTGGGGCGACACCGTCCGGAGTTGAGATCATGGTCATGGGGTCGAGCAGGGTGACCACATGCGAGGGTCGCCGTTGGGTGATCACCCGGGGCAGGTCAGCGAGGCCGCAGACGATCATCGTCATCTCTGACTACTCCGGATTGAGGGCCACATCGCCCGTGGCGAATCCCGCCGCCTGAGAGAGTGCATGATACCGCCGAATATAGTGCGCCTGGGCCAGGGAGGCGGTCAGCGGCTCAATGTGCAGATCGTAGCCCTTTGGCGGTGCCCCAAACAACTCGGTGGCTTCCTTGGCCGAAAACCCAGCGAGCTGGGTCGCCTCAAAATAGGCGCAGGCATGGTCGGCCCGTTTGATCAGGGTCTTGACTGGCGCTGGAGCCCTGGCGGGCAAGCCAAACCTCACATGGATCGCCCCCTCCAGACGCTCCTCGAACTGCTTGTAGTCGAGACCAAGCGCCTGCTTGAACGGCGAGATCATGTCGCCGATGACGTATTCGGCCGCGTCATGCAGAAGAGCCGCCAGCCGCCAGCGGGGTTCGATATTGGGCTGCAGGTGGGCGACGATCTCTTCGACCACCATGGAATGCTGCGCCACTGAGAAGGCGTGCTCCCCCACGGTCTGGCCATTCCACCGCGCCACCCGCGCCAGGCCGTGCGCGATATCCTCCACCTCGATGTCCATGGGCGAGGGATCCAGCAGGTCCAGGCGACGTCCCGACAGCATGCGTTGCCAGGCGCGAGGTTCGCGGGGTCTGCCACGCAGCCCTTTCGTCATCGAAGCGTTCCTTCCACACTGCCACGGTCAAGCCTGTTGGATTTGGGCATTGGCACAGATCAATGCACGCTTCGATGGGCAGACGCATCATCGTGGCCTGTGAAAAGGGGAAGCAAATGACCTGGGCGAGAATCATGGCCCCGCTGTCGGGGAGCGAAGGTGACAAGGCCGTGCTTGAGGCCGGTGCTACCGTGGCCGGTGCCTTCGGCGCGCAGCTTTCGGCCGTCTACACCCCTGCCGATGTGGCTGATGTCATGCCGTGGATGGGGGAAGGCTTTATGGGCGGGGTCCAGGCCACAGCGCTGGAGTCCCTCAAACAGGCTGCCGCAGTGGGCGAAACCAAGGCGCGAGCTTCGGTTGAGGCTCTGGCCTTTGAGAACAAGGCCTTTCTGGCGCTACAGACCCCGGTTTGGGCCAATCTTTCCGCAGAGAGCCGCCTGGCCGATGTGGTGGTTTTCAATGATGAGCCCGGCCGCGGCCGTGGTCCATTGGCCGAGGCCTTCCAGGAAGTGCTCGCCGACGAGCAGCGCCCGGTGATTATCGCCCGGCCAGGTCTTAAGATCGGCGGCGTCGTCGCAGTGGCCTGGGATGGCGGCAAGGAAGCCTCAAGAGCCGCCCGACAGGCCGTGCCCCTGTTGCAGAAGGCCAGCAGGGTCGTGATCCTGACGGCACCCCGGGCCACAACCCGAGCCCTCGATCCGGCCCGCCTCCAGGCCTATTACGCCGCCCGGGGCGTCACAGCCGAGTTTGAGATGCTGCCAGACTCCGGCGAGGCGGCCCCAATGCTGCTCTATGCCGCCCAGAAGGCCGGGGCCGATATCATGGTGGCCGGCGCTTTCGGCCACCCGAGGCTGCAGGAGTTCATCTTCGGCGGCACCACCCGGTCGCTCCTGGCAGCAGACTCACCGTCCCTGTTCCTGTCACATTGAGTACGAGGTCGACCATGACCCTTTCACGCATCGTCATGCGGCTGGCCCGCAATCCCGGCACTGAGTTCGCCGGAGGCGACGACCACAGGGGATACAGCCTGACAGCGCCCCTGACCGCCGACGGTTTCCTGGATGAGGCCGCCTATGGTGCCAGAAAGGCCGAGTGCGTCGTGCGCCGCTTTGCCCCAGATGAAGCAGCGGCCGATGGGCGTCTGGCCCGGCGGGGGCGGCATTGGTTCTTCGACTACGATGCTGCCGATACCGACGATGACGAGCCGGTCCATCGTCTGGGGGAGCATCGCTTTGCGATCGGGGAATACGTCACCGTTACCGATGAAGACGGTCGGCCTCTGACCTACAAGGTGATGGAGGTCGTGGCGGCCTGAGACCAGGGCGGGGTCAATCAGACCCCGCCATTGTCCCGTACCAGGTCCTGGATGTCCTCCAGGATCTCGCCTTTTTCATGCTCAGTGGCGGACGTCACCAGGGCCACGGTCAGGGGCCCCGTCTTGGGGCCGCCGGCCTCGAGGCCGACATAGGTGGTTCCCGCAGGTTGCCGTCCGCCAGCCAAAATATAGGTGGCGCGGATTCCCCGGCGTTCCCGGGACAGGGCCTCTCCGCGCAGACGCACCTCTCGGTAGACCTGGACGGTGGCTCCGTCTTCAGAGGCGTCGATATTGATGGGGCCAATCCGAACCTGGGCCTGGTCCTCATTGGCGTCGATCTTGACCCCGGGCATGTTGATGCTGACGGCCTCGTCAGTGGCGTCGATTTTTCCGACGGGAAGGGACATCTCAACCGTCACGTCTTCGCCGCCGGCGTCCGCTTTGGCTTGAGCGATGGCCTGGTTCGCCAGGTTGACCGCTACAGTGAGCTCTTGATCAGCCTGGACAGCGCTTGCCGTTGTCGCCAACCCAGCTGGCGGTGCCGCAGCCTCGAGCTCAGCCTGCAGTTTCGCCAGCACCGCCATGGGATCTCCGCCGGTAACAGGTACCAGGCGCAACTCCACATTGGCCCCATCCTGCGTGCGATACTGGCAGGTCTGGCCGTCGTCGGACTGGCTTATGCGGGTGAGTTCGCCCTTGGTCTCGGGGCAGTTCAGGCGACCGGTCGTCGCTGCGGACTCTGGCGTCTGCGCACAGCCCGCCAGGGCCAGAGCCGCACCAACAGCACCTGCCATCATCAGAGTCTTCATCCGGTCGCTCCCGTATCTCGTCGGGCGACGGTGTACGGGAGCGACCAAGAGGTCGAGTGAAATCGCGGTAAGTTTCCGACTACTGGCCGGGGCGAGAGCCTGTACCCTCGCGCCGCGCCAGGAAGGCCAGCCGCTCAAACAGGTGCACATCCTGCTCGTTCTTGAGCAGGGCACCATGCAGGGGCGGGATCAGCTTGGTGGGATCGCGCTCCTTCAGCGCGTCGGCATCGATATCCTCAACCATCAACAGCTTGAGCCAGTCGAGCAGCTCAGAGGTGGAGGGCTTCTTCTTGAGGCCCGGAACCTTGCGCATGTCGTAGAAAATGCGCAGGGCCTCGGCGACCAGCTTCTGCTTGATCCCGGGATAATGCACTTCGACGATCTGGTTCATCGTGTCGGCATCGGGGAAGCGGATGTAGTGGAAGAAGCAGCGGCGCAGGAAGGCGTCCGGCAGCTCTTTCTCGTTGTTGGAGGTAATGATCACGATGGGGCGGATCGCCGCCTTGATCGTCTCATTGGTCTCGTAGACGTAGAATTCCATCCGATCGAGCTCCTGCAGGAGGTCGTTGGGGAATTCGATGTCGGCCTTGTCGATTTCGTCGATCAGCAGGACGGGGCGCTTGGGGGCGTCAAAGGCTTCCCAGAGCTTGCCCTTCTTGATGTAGTTCTTCACGTCCTTGACCCGCTCGTCGCCGAGCTGGCTGTCGCGCAGGCGGGTGACGGCGTCGTACTCATAAAGGCCCTGATGGGCCTTGGTGGTCGACTTGATGTGCCAGGTGATCAGCTCGGCATCGAGGGCCTTGGCGATCTCATAGGCCAGCACCGTCTTGCCGGTGCCAGGCTCACCCTTAATCAGCAGGGGACGTTCAAGGGCGACCGCCGCGTTGACGGCGACCTTCAAATCTTCTGTGGCGACGTAATCGTCTGTGCCTTCGAAACGCTCGGCCATATGGGCTCCCAATGTCCGCGGGTTCAATGGGGCCCGCGTTCGAACAAATGTTTCAACTGACGCCAACCTAAAGGGCGGCGCGGGACATTCAAGCGGCTTGAGCGTTCAGGGCCACCTTGAAGCGTGTATCCGTCGCTTGGGCGAGGGAGCCTGCGGGGCTTCAGGTGAGATCGGAGCGACGCAGGACAGGGCCATCGGGCTGGCCCAGGGCTGCGGCCATCTCTGACAGCATAGGCGTCCAGTCGCCCAGGGCCTTGGCGGTGAACACCCGCATCTGCGGATACCAGGGGTAATGGTCACTGCCCAAGCGCGGCCAGGCGCCGGGCGCCGAAGTGATCCAGGCATTGGCTCCGCAGGCGCCGGCAAGGTTCACCGTGGCGTTGGGAAAGCCGATGACCAGATCGAGGGCGCAGGTCAGGGCGGCGATCTCGTCCAGATCCTGCTTCAGGTCGATGCCTGGCGGAGTCCAAATTTCCACGCCCATTTCGCGCCGCGCCTGCTCAAGTTCCGCCGCGCAGTCGCCGTACTGCAGATTGATGAAGCTGATTCCCGGAACCGACAGGACCTCTTTCCAGGCCTCGAAGGCCGAGAAATAGCGCCGGCGGGCCCCGTTCATCAGCCCGCTCTTCCACAACAGCCCGACCCTGAGCCCGGCTGGTGCTGCGTCCAGCACCTGTCTCCAATGGGCGATCCGGTCTGGCGCTGGCGTCAGATAGGCAGGCCTGGCTGGGAAGGCCTGTACCGAGCGGCGAAAGCGGCGCAGCAGGGAGCCCATCGGGGCCCAAAGCTCAGGCGGCGAATCTTCGGCGAGGAAGGGTGCCAGCCGCACCGAGCGACCCGCCACCGCAAAGGTGGCGTGCGCACCTACGATGGCGGTGGGGAAGCTCCGTTGAAACAGCGGCACGAGCCTGGCTTCCACCGCCAGGGTCAGGCGTCCGGCAGGCCCCAGGGCCTCGATCAGATCTGGAATGAGGTTGGCGAACATCACCTCGTCCCCCAGCCCTTGTTCGCCGAACACCAGAAGGGAGCGCCCGGCCAGATCATGATCGGGGGTCCAGGGCGCGCCGGGGGACTGAAACTGTGTGCAATCGGCAAACTGCGGGTGCAGGCGGGCCTCATAATCGTCCCAACCCTCGCCCGTGCGCCCGAGCTCCATCAGGATAGTGGCGCGCGACAGCCGCATCATCTCGCGCTCATCGGCGGCTGAGGTTGCGGCCAGGGCAATATCGCAGTCGGCCAGGGCACCTTCCGCATCACCCAGGGAGAGGCGGACATTGCCCCGATTATACTGAGCCTTGGGAAAGGCGGGCTGCAGGCGAAGGGCCTCGTCGAAGAAGGTGTGCGCGGCCTCCAAATCCCCCTGTTCGGTGACGATGGTGCCGAGCGTGTTCCAGGGCATGGCCGCGCCAGGATTGGCTTCGATGGCGGGGCGCAGGATCTCGATGGCTTCCTCGGCGCGATCCTGATCGCGGATGGCGCAGGCGAGATTGTTGGCCCCTTCAGCATGGTTGGGCTTGGCGGCCAGAAAGTGCCGGAACAGTTTTTCGGCCTGGGCTTTCATCCCCATGCGGAAGGCCAACCGCCCCAGATCGTTGGCCACATCTGCCTGGTTTGGCAGCAGGGCCAGCGCCGATTCATAGCAGGTGATGGAGCTGACGAAGTCGCCCGCTCGCTCCCGGGCAATGGCCAGCAGGTACCAGGCAAAGCCATTGCGCTCGTCGTGCTCGAGGGCCTGGAGGGCCAATCGGCCGCCGGTCTCAAAATCCTCGGCCTCCAGGGCGAGCACAGCGCGATTCAAGAGTGGCTCGATCGCCAGGGCTTTCAGCTCACTCATGGCGGCGTTCAGCCGCGCCAGAGCGTCATGCGAGCCGGCCATACCCATGGCGTCGGCGGCTCGGCTGGGATTGATCGGCGTGGCTTGGCCGGCGGAAAGGGCGATAGCCGATGTCTCGCCAGTCCGGCTTGGGCGCGTCATCCCCGACTCCAATTGATGCGTGAACCTGTGGATGCTTCGCGCAATTATGGTTACCCCTTACTTAAGCGCGGCCTTCCGCCGCAGGACGAGCAATGGCTCGTTAACAGTCACCGCCTAGCTTGTGTTTGTCCGCGCGGTCTTTTCTTCTGAGGCCGGTCGGGCACAACGCGTCGGGGCGCGCACATAGGGGTCAAGCATTGCCGCTCAAGCTGTCGCTGAAGCCAGGCGAGAAGTTCGTTTTAAACGGCGCTGTCGTTCAAAACGGCGATCGTCGCTCAACCTTGGTGCTCCAGAACAAGGCATCTGTTCTTCGTGAGAAGGACATCATGCAGCAGGACGAAGTCACGACGCCAGCTCGGCGCGTCTATTTCCCCGTCATGATGATGTATCTGGATGAGGCCAGCGCTGAGCGTTATTACGACGAATTTGTTCGACGTCTGTCGGAGTTCATGGGCGCGGTGCGTAATCCCGCGATCCTGGCCGAATGCGTTTCCATCTCCAAGCACGCCATGACGCGGGAATACTACAAAGCCCTCATGCTGTGCCGCAAGCTTATCGACTACGAGGACGAGGTTTTAGGCAATGTCCCTACGAGCCTACCAGCAGGCGGCGCAGAGAGCTGAGTCCCCGCGCGAGGCAGAGTACCGCCTCTTCGCCCAGGTGACCCGTGCCCTCATTGAAGCGTCAAAAGCCGACCCGTTTGACTTCGGGACCCGCGCCGACGCCCTGGACTGGAACCGACGCCTATGGATGGCGCTCGGGGAAGACTGCGCCAACGCGGACAACAACCTGCCTGAGTCCCTGCGCGCTCAGATCATTTCGCTGAGCATCTGGGTTCAGAAGCACACCAGCGCGGTAATCCGGCGAGAAGATGATTTTGAAGCCCTGATCGATGTGAACCGCATCATTATGCAGGGGCTGTCTCCCAATGCCGCTGAGGCGGCCTGAGGCGCATATCCCGCCCCTGGAGCTGTGAAGGGCCCGGCCGTCGCGCCGGGCCTTTTTCGTTCTCGCACCATTGGTGCCGCATGGGCAGATTTTGTCGGGGTCAATCCTGCCTTGTGGCGTATTGACGCGGCCGAGATCTCAAAAAAAACCAGATAAAACAAATATCTAAGTAGCGCCTGTGACGGCGCCTGGTTGGCGTGGCTATTGCGAGGACTACCTCGGGTCGAGAACGACCCACCGGCGAAAAATTGCCGGTCTCCATTCCAGAACGGAAACCAACATAATGAACTCGGTCAACACCAACGTCGGCGCCATGGTGGCGCTGCAAAACCTCAACAAGACCAACTCGGATCTCGGCACCACTCAGAACAGGATCAACACTGGCCTGAAAGTCGCCAGCGCTAAGGACAATGGCGCTATCTGGGCCATCGCCCAGAACCAGCGGTCCAACTCCGGCGCGCTGAATGCCGTCAAGGAATCCCTTTCGCGGTCAATCTCGACTGTGGACGTGGCGCTCTCGGCGGGTGAAGGCGTCTCTGATCTGCTTCTGCAGATGAAGGAGAAGGCCCTCGCGGCTTCCGACACCACCCTGGATACGGCCAGCCGTACGGCCCTGAACGATGACTTCAAGGCCTTGCGCGACCAGATCACCAAGGTGGTCACCAATGCCGTGTTCAACGGCGCCAACATGATCACGGCCACCACGCCGACTACGGTCGCGGCGCTTGCCAGCGCTGATGGGGTGAACAAGATCACGGTGGCGGCGCAGAACCTGGCGCTTGGTGGAGCCAATGTGACGATTGCGGCGACGGCTTCCATTGCGACCCAGACGACGGCTGCGGCGATGATCGCCACGATCAACACCTCGATCGGCAACGTCTCGTCCGCTCTGTCCAAGCTGGGCACTGGCTCGAAGGCTCTGAACGCGCACCTGTCGTTCGTCGGCAAGCTGCAAGATTCTATCGATGCCGGGGTGGGCAATCTGGTCGACGCCGACCTGGCCAAGGAAAGCGCCAAGCTCCAGTCGCTGCAGACCAAGCAGCAGCTGGGCATTCAGGCTCTGTCCATCGCCAACCAGTCGTCGAGCTCGCTGCTCTCGCTGTTCCGTTAAGGTCTTGAAGCCGGACGGCGCGTCTGCGCCGTCCGGCAGACTTTTTACCGGGCCTTTGCCGCCCGGCGATTTCTGCCGGGTGCTGGTCGGCAGTTTCTGCCCAGCGCCCGATCTCTCGGCAAAATCTGCCGAGTCACAACGTGCCTAACGCACCTATAACGCAATGAATCCAGCAATTTGAGAGCAGGCGCCTCGCCAGGCAAACTTGGCGCGCCTGTTGCTGCCCTATGGCCTGGGCAAAACGCCCGCGGCGGTCAAAACGACGGCCGGTTTCCTTAAGAACAAGGACCTAGGCGCATGAATAGCGTTAACACCAATGTCGGGGCGATGGTCGCCCTTCAGAACCTCAACAAGACCAGCAATGATCTGAGCACTGTCCAGAGCCGTATCAATACGGGTCTGAAAGTCGGCAGCGCCAAGGACAACGGGTCGATCTGGGCCATTGCCCAGAATATGCGTTCGAACTCCGGTGCCCTGAACGCGGTCAAGGACTCCCTCCAGCGTTCGATCTCGACGGTGGACGTGGCCCTTTCGGCCGGTGAGAGCATCTCCGACACCCTGCTCCAGATGAAGGAAAAGGCCCTGGCCGCTTCCGACACCACTCTGGACGCCGCCAGCCGCACGGCCCTGAACGACGACTTCAAGGCCCTGCGCGACCAGCTGGCCAAGGTGGTCACCAACGCCGAGTTCAACGGCGCCAACATGATCAAAGCCACCACCCCGACTACGGTTGCGGCCCTGGCCAGCGCCGACGGCGTGAACAAGATCACGGTGGCGGCTCAGAACCTGTCGCTGGGCGGTGCCAACGTGACGGTCGCTGCGACCGCTTCGATCGCCACCCAGACCACCGCTGCGGCGATGATCACCACGATCAACACCTCGATCGCCAACGTGTCTTCGGCCCTGTCCAAGCTCGGCACCGGGTCCAAGGCGCTGTCTTCGCACCTGTCCTTCGTGGGCAAGCTGCAGGACACGATCGACGCCGGGGTGGGCAACCTCGTCGACGCCGACCTGGCGAAGGAAAGCGCCCGTCTCCAGTCGCTGCAGACCAAGCAGCAGCTGGGCATCCAGGCTCTGTCCATCGCCAACAGCTCCAGCTCCTCGCTGCTGGGTCTGTTCCGCTAACCCGTCTCCGGCCCTGGACGCACTTGTGTCTGGGGCCGGCTGTGGCGGCGGGGAGGGCGACCTTCCCGCCAGCTGCAGTTCTCAATCAGAGGGGCCGGTGACAGAAACGTCCCGGTCATTGTCAGATGGATAATAGAGTGGCGGCTGTGGCGGCCACGAACAGAGCCAGCTTCGAGCGGACCCCGCCTCCAGTGGCCAGGCCCGTCCCGGAAGCCGCTCCGCGACCTGCCGCAAAGTCAGAACAGGCCGATCTGAGGTTGATCATCGAAGAGGACGCCGCCGTCGGCGCCTATGTCTACAAGACTGTTGATCGCCACACAGGCGAGGTGGTCTCGCAGATCCCTCGGGAAGAGGTCCTCAAGATGCGCGACCGCACCGAGTACGAGGTCGGCGACGTGGTGAAGACCCAGGCCTGACGTCGGCTCCGGCTTCCGGGTTCGAAGAACATGAGTCCTTTCAACCGTCTCGGTGGTCCGAGGCGGACGCTGCCCGTTGAGCGTTAACCATCTAGACACCATGATTCCCTAGCTTGGCCCTTGAACAGCAACCCGCGACTCGCCCATGGAGGTGATGCGGGCGGCGGACGACGAAGGAGGTCCGGGCCATGGCGATCGGTGTTCACACCAACAAGTCTGCGTTGATCGCACTGCAGAATTTGAACCGGACCAATGACGAGCTGTCCGGCGTTCAGAATCGCATCAGCACCGGCTTGAAAATCGGGAACGCCAAGGACAATGCCTCGGTGTGGTCCATCGCGCAGGGGCAGAGAGCCGATATCGGTGCCCTTGGGGCGGTGAAGATGAGCCTGAACCGGGCTCAATCCATCTCGGAAGTCTCGATGGCGGCAGGGGAATCGGTCTCCGACCTCCTGGTGCAGTTGAAGGAGAAGGTCGTTGCGGCGATGGACCCTTCGCTGGACGCTTCGTCCCGTACAGCCCTGAACTCGGATTTCAAGTCGATCCTGCGGCAGATCACGCAAGTGGTTGAGAACTCAGAGTTCGATGGCGCGAACATCCTTGATGGGACAATCGCCGGTTCGATCCGGTTCCTCGCCAACGCGGATGCCAACGCCTACATCACGCTTTCGACCCAGAACATGTCCCTGGGCGGCTCCATTATCACCATGGCGGCGACGGCCTCGATCACGACCTCCACCCTGGCGTCGGGCATCCTGACCCAGCTGGACGCGTCGATCGCCAATGTGAATCAATCTCTGGGCAGTCTCGGTGCCCAGGCCAAGCAGATCGAAGCCCACAACAAGTTTGTCACCAAGCTGACCGACGTTCTGACGGCGGGGATCGGCAATCTGGTTGACGCTGACTTGGCCAAAGAAAGCGCCAGGTTGCAGGCCCTGCAGGTTCAGCAGCAGCTGGGGGCCCAGGCCCTGTCCATCGCCAATGAGGCGCCGCAGGTGATCCTGTCGCTCTTCCGCTAAGGCATCATTTCGAGTTGAGCTCATGAAATGGGCCCGGATCCTGACAGGAGCCGGGCCCTTTCCTCGTCTCAGCTTAACCCACTGTAAGCAGTGCCGGGGTGATCATGCAGCCGCGGGCGTCCGTCCGTGAGGAAAGCGCGTGATCAGCTTCGATTCCAACCTGCTGGTGAACTATTACCAGGCCAAGTTGACCGGTCTCGGCGGAGCGTCGGGCGCGGCAACTGGAGGCGTGCCGACTCGCTATGCCCCAACGGCGCCCTGGTCGGCGCAAGCCAAGCCGCCTGATCCGTCCGCCCTGCTCAGGACAGCTCTGCAAGGGGGCAAGCTGATCAATGAGAGCGCGGCGACCCTCGATCTTTCCGGGGCCAGCTCTGACTATAAGAAGCTGTTTGCCCTCTATCAGGGTCTGGGAACCCTCAGCGCCCTGGCCGAGCGGGCCAACACCAAGAATCTGTCCAGCTTCGAGTCCTCGCGCATTCTCTCGGCCTTCACCAAGGGCATGGCCGAGGTGTCGGCCTATGTGGGCACCGCAAAGCTGGACAATGCCCGCCTGGGCTTCGCCGAAGTGTCTGACACCGCCCGGGCCACGATCGGGATTGCCCGGGGCAAGAGCGAGTATGTGACCGCCCCCCTGGTCACCGGCGTGGCCAACACCGCCGTCCCAGCCTTCCAGGGGGATGTGCGCTTCAATATCGGCATCCAGCAGATCAATGCGAGCCAGACGATCCAGATCGATCTGGCCGAGATGGGCGTTCAGACGCGGACGCTGCCCAATGTGATCAATCACATCAACGCCAAGCTAGAGGCCGCCGGAGTCACCACCCGCTTTGCCCAGGAGCGCATTCCTGGCGCCGAGCGCTCGTTTCAGTCCGGTGGGCGGACCATCAAGTTGGCCGCATCGCCTGATCAGTGGGCTATGAAGGTCAAGACCGACATCACCGAAAAGGTCTCGTTCCAGGCCGTCGACACTGCACCCGCGGTTTACCTGACCCAAAAGGTCGGAGACCCCGATCCGGACGGAAAGCCGGACACCAATGACGGTGTCCAGGTCAATCAACTGCTGAAGTTCCAGACCGAGACCGGCGTGGTGGCCGCGCCTCCGCAGCCGGCGGGAGAGTCCAACTGGGTCGAGGGCCGGGTCTTCGCAAAGCCGCTCGCCGGCAAGATCGAGACCGTGCGGGCCACACAGGTGGGGCCTGATGGCGCAGTCTATGTCCTGGCTGACGTCACCGGTGAGGCCGGCGGACAGTCGATCAAGGGCGAGCGCGATGTCGCCCTGATGAAGTACGATTCGGCCGGCCAGCTGCTGTTTACCCGTGTCCTTGGTGCCTCTGAGGACGCCAAGGGTCTGGCCCTGGCTGTGTCGGCGGATGGCAAGGTGGCGGTGGCCGGTGCCGTGACCGGCGGCTTGAACGGCGCGGTCGATGGTCCTCTCAATTCAGGCACAACGGCGGCCCTGGCTGAAAATAGCGACAGCTTCGTCACCGTGTTCAATGACAAGGGCGAAGAGCTCTGGACGGCCAGACGTGGTGCGCGTCTGGAGGACGAGGCCAGCCAGATCGCTTTTGGCGCCAATGGGAACGTCTATGTCGCTGGCCGGTCCAAGTCGACCATGCCCGGTGCCACGGCCCATGGCGGCTGGGATTCCTACGTCCAGGGCTTTGGGGTCAATGCCAGGGGCGAGCCTCAGTCTCTGTTCACTCAATCCTTTGGCAGTGCGTCCGATGACCGGCCAGCTGGGCTGGTGGTCGACGGGACCTCACTGGTGACGGCAAGCATCGAAGACGGTCGGGCTATTGTCCGGCGCTTCGATGTCTCTGGCGGCGCGCCGGTTCAAACCGCGCAACGTGATCTTGGCGACCTGCAGGGTGGGACGATCACCGGTCTCGCCCTGGATGGCGGTCAGGTGGTGATCGCCGGCTCCACCCGAAATGCGGCCCTGAATGCCGGCAATGTCACCCGCGCTCATGCCGGCGGGATCGATGCCTTTGCCGCTCAGATTTCATCCAGCCTGACCGCTGGGCCCTCTGACGCTGTGGCCTATTATGGCGGGGCAGGGGACGATGAAGCCGCCGGCATGGCGGTCTCCAACGGCCAGGTCTGGCTCACAGGAAAGGCCGGCGGTGCCCTGCCCAATCTGACCGCCATGGGCAAGGCGGACGGCTTCCTGGCGCGCCTGAATGTGGCGGCGGGCTCCATCGACTGGGCCCAGCAGTTCACGGGCAAGGACGGCCATGCAACGCCTGGTTCCATCGCTGTGGCCCAGCAAGGCGCGAGCGTTCTCGATCGGTTGGGCCTGCCCACGGGCGAGCTTTCGTTTGGCGGGTCTGCCAAACTCACCGCCGTGAGCGCCTTGCGGGCCGGCGACCAATTCAACATCACTGCCAATGGCGGCCGGCCCCGGGCCATCACCATCGCCGTCGATGAGACCCTCGAGAGCCTGATGCTCAAGATCCGGCGGGCGACAGGGTTCCAGGTCAAGGTCGATACCGCCGTGACTGAAGGTGTGCGCCGGTTGCAGATCAAGCCGCTCAATGATCGCTCAGTGATCGAGCTTTCCCCCGCGGCCCAGGGACAGGACGCCCTTTCGATCCTGGGCCTGAAGGAAGGCGTGATCCGGGCCAGTAAACTGGAGGACGGTAAGACCGTTGCCGCCGATGGTCAGGCCAATTTCTACGGGCTTGGACTGCACTCCAGGATCAATCTCGGCACCCCCGAGCAGATCCGACACGCGATCTCCGAGCTGACCCAGGCCCAGGGGGTCATTCGTCGTATCTATTCCGACCTGCGCGACGCCGCGACGCCCAAGAGCGTCCTGGCTCAGCGGAACGCCGCCAGCAGCGGCCCGGCGCCGGCCTATATGACCAATCGGATCGCCAACTATCAGGCGGCCCTCGACCGACTTACCGGGGGTGGGTAGCGCCTTCTTGAAACCGTCGCGGGGGCGGTCTAGAGCCGGCGGTTGATCACACAGACTTGTGCTGTGCGGTGCCAAAGGCAAATTTTCGGCGCGCGGCAACCGCTGATGTGGTCTTTGGCAGGAACCCCGCGTGCGAGGCCCCATGGATTTCCTGAACGACCGTCGCATTGTGCTGTCCCTGATCGGCGGCGCCCTGGCGCTTCTGGCCGGTATGGGCATTGCCGTGGGCCTGCTGGCCCGGGGCGGGGATGAGCCTCAGGAGGCACCACCTGCTTCCAAGGCCGGGTTAGTCGTTGAAACCACCGACATGGATGAAGGCCGTCTGGACCCAGCCCGCCCGCTGCGCTGTTTCGTCAGCGGTCAGTTCGTTGGTGAGTTGACCTTGACCGAGTGCGCCCAACGCAACGGTGTGGCCACGGGGGCCCTTGACGTTGGGGTTGATGAAACCGGAGCCCTGGCCGCCGCCGATGCTGCCGGTACTGTGCTTACCCCACTGCCGCCGCCGGTGGAGACGGTGACCCCTGCGGCCCAGCCACCTGTTGAACTGGCTCAGAGCACGCCAACGCCAGGACCTGGTGCTCCGGCCCAGCCCGCCGGGGCATGCTGGCGCTACGCTGAATCTGAGTGGCGCCGGATGCCCGGCGACCTGACCTTGAACGCCTGTGTCCAAGCCCTGTTTGCCGGCCGTTGCGAGCCTGCGGGGTCGGCGACCTATGGGCGGTGGATGCAACAGACCCTGCGTTTGGTGCCGGGACGGGTAGAGGTGTCGGCCGACAATCGCCGCTTCCGAACCCTGGCTGACCAGGGGCCTGGCTGCACCCTTCCTCAGATCGGTTGATCACTCGCCCCAGCAGCAATCCGGGTGTAGGATTTCACCATGTTGAGAACCGTCATCCTCCTTGGCGTCTGTGCCCTGGCCCTTGGTGCCTGTCAGAAGCGAACCACGCCCCCCGGTGACCCGGGCATCTGTTATCAGGTGGTGCGGACCCCTGAGGGGACCTTAAGGTACAATAAAATCCCCGGAACTCAGCCGGACCTGGAGCATTGCGCGGCGGCCCTGGAAGCTATCCGTGTGCGGTTCCTGCAGATGGGGGGTTCCACCCACACCCTGGTCGGCGCCTATCAGAGCAACTTCATCTTTCTGCAGCGCGAGGGCATCTTTACGGCCCCGTCCTGGGAGCAGAATCGCTATCTGGCCCTGGTGCGCACGGGTGATGGGCGCCTGGCCATTCCCGGCGCCATGCCCCGACCGGCTCAGTGAGAACGTAGGCAGAACAAAGGCGTTGATCCCGCCGTTCGACCGGGCTAGCCTTCGGGGTCGCCCGATTATCTCTTTTGCGCAACTTCAAGGACATCCACATGGCGGGCAGCGTAAACAAGGTCATTCTCGTCGGGAATCTGGGCGCTGACCCGGAAATCCGCGCCCTGTCGTCCGGTGATCGGGTGGCCAATCTTCGCGTTGCAACCTCGGAGACCTGGCGCGATCGCGCGTCCGGGGAGCGCAAGGAGCGCACCGAATGGCACCGGGTGGTGATTTTCAATGAGAACCTGGTGAAGGTGGCCGAGAGCTATCTGCGCAAGGGCTCAAAGGTCTATATCGAAGGGGCTATCCAGACGCGCAAATGGAGCGACCAGAGCGGCGTCGAGAAGTTCTCCACCGAGATCGTGCTTCAGAAGTTCCGCGGTGAACTCACCATGCTCGATGGTCGCGGGGGCGACGGGGATGAGGGCGGCGGCGGCTCTGGGGGCGGTTTCTCCTCCAGTGGTCCGCGCAGCCAGCCGTCCGGGCCGCGCGAGGACTTCTCCGCCGATCTGGACGACGAAATCCCCTTCTGATCTCCGGCTTAGGGTCTGGCCCAACCGCGGACGGCCGGCCTGGTGGGCCGGCCGTTTTGCTGAGCCTCGCTCGGGTGTTTTCGGTGGGGCTTTCAGATAGACGCGGAGCGGGCGCTTGCTCCGAAAGCCCCTGGCAAACTTCGCCCCTTTGAGGGCCCGGCACCTAGGGCAGATCGCCTAGTCCGTGGCGTCCTTGGGCGGGCAGGTTTCGCTAAGCCGGCGAGCTTCGGTACTGGCGCGGCCTGACACCGGGATCCCGGCAAAGGTGGTGGCGATGTTGGCGACCAGCTTGAAGGTGGTGGGAGTGAAGTTACCTTCACCTGAAACGGCAACCTCTCGACCTTTCTTGCTGACGCAGGAGCCCTTCAAAAGGATCTTGCCGCCGGCGAAGGACCGCGTGGGGTAGGTGCAGGTGTAGTGCCGATTGCTTGGCCCCATCATGAACTTCTCCACGTCAGCCTTTGTCAGGCAACGCTTTTCCACATCCGTGGTGCGGATCGGCGACAGCATCCGGTTCGTGCTTTCCCAATAGCCCGGCAGGATTGAGTCAGCCGCCGCTGCCGGGCCGGCGAGGGCCAGAAGTGCCAGGGCCAAAGGGGCCAGGGCGGAGGATGCAGCATGGGTCATGTTCATGTCCTGACTAATCTAGGTGGCAGCCATAGGCCCTTCAACCTGAACCAATCCTGTCACCGGCAGGATTGGCACCGTCCTTGGGGGGTCCTTGAGGGGGTTTGAAGATCCGTCAGATGGGCTCTGCCGCAGGGAGAGCCCCGGTGCACGAAGTTGGCGCAACCGCGCGAGGGTGCTAACACCTCATTTCCGATTTTGTGTCCGATTCTGACGGCTTTTCCCTGCTTTGACAGACGATCTCCATACCCCACCGGAAGATGGCCGGCGCGGGGGCATCGCCCCTATCGCCATCGAAGACGAGCTGAAGCGCTCGTATCTCGACTACGCCATGAGCGTCATCGTCAGCCGGGCCCTGCCCGACGCCCGGGATGGTCTCAAGCCGGTCCACCGTCGCATCCTCTTCTCCATGAGCGAGCAGGGCCATACCCCTGACCGCAGCTATGTGAAGTCGGCTCGGGTGGTCGGTGACGTGATGGGTAAGTATCACCCGCACGGGGACGCGGCGATCTATCTGACCATGGTCCGCATGGCCCAGCCCTTTTCCATGGGGCTGCTGCTGATCGACGGCCAAGGTAATTTTGGCTCGGTGGATAATGATCCGCCAGCGGCCATGCGCTACACCGAGTGCCGTCTGACCAAGGCGTCCATGTCGGTCCTGGCCGATCTCGACAAGAACACCGTCGACTTCAAACCCAATTATGATGGCTCAGAACATGAGCCGGCGGTTCTGCCGTCGCGGATCCCCAACCTGCTGGTCAACGGCGCGGGCGGCATCGCTGTGGGCATGGCGACCAATATCCCGCCGCATAATCTGGGCGAGGTGATCGACGCCTGTCTGGCCTATGTCGACAATCCGCAGATCGGGATCGAGGAACTGGCCGACATCGTACCGGGGCCTGACTTCCCAACCGGTGGCGAGATCATGGGCCGGGCGGCCTCACGCCAGGCCATGCTGACAGGCCGCGCGTCTGTGGTCACCCGCGGCAAGGCGTCTGTCGAAGAGATCCGCAAGGACCGCGAGGCCATCGTCATCACCGCCTTGCCCTATCAGGTGAACAAGGCTGGCCTCGTGGAGCGGATCGCCGAGCTGGTGCGCGAGAAGCGCATCGAGGGGGTCGCCGACCTCCGCGATGAAAGCGACCGCGACGGCATGCGCGTTGTGGTGGAGATCAAGCGCGACGCCTCGGCGGAGGTTCTGCTCAACCAGCTCTATCGCTTCACCCCGCTGCAGTCCTCCTTTGCGGTGAACATGCTGGCCCTGGACCGGGGGCGCCCGCGGGAGATGAACCTCCGCGACCTGATCGTGGCCTTCATCGAGTTCCGCGAAGAGGTGGTGGTCCGCCGCACCAAGTTCGAGCTGTCCAAGGCCCGCGACCGTGGCCACGTCCTGGTCGGCCTGGCCATCGCCGTGGCCAATATCGATGAGGTGATCCACATCATCCGCTCGTCCCGGGATCCGGCGGAAGCCCGGGAACGGCTGACGGCGCGGGCCTGGCCGGCCGGGGATATGATGCCCCTGGTGGACCTGATCGCCGACCCCCGCACCATCCTGGAGGATGGTGATCAGATCCGCCTGACCGAGGAGCAATCCCGGGCAATCCTGGCCCTGACCCTCTCGCGTCTGACCGGCCTTGGCCGCGATGAGATCTTCGGCGAGGCCGGCGAACTGGCTGGGGCCATTCAGGGCTACCTGGCCATCCTCGCCTCCCGCGAGCGGATCATGGGCATCGTCCGTGACGAGTTGATCGAGGTGAAGACCGCGTTTGCCGTGCCGCGCAGGAGCGAGATCCTCGAAGGCGGCGGCGACATGGACGATGAAGACCTCATCGCCCGCGAGGACATGGTCATCGCTGTCACCCATTCGGGCTATGTGAAGCGCACCCCGCTGGCCACCTACCGGACCCAGCATCGCGGCGGCAAGGGCCGCTCGGGGATGTCCATGAAGGACGAGGACGTGGTCACCCGCGTCTTCTCCGCCAATACGCACACCCCGGTGCTGTTCTTCTCCTCGGGTGGCAAGGTCTACAAGCTGAAGGTTTGGCGCCTGCCGGTCGGTGCGCCGAACTCTCGCGGCAAGGCTTTCGTCAATCTGCTGCCCATTGAAACCGGCGAGGCCATTACCTCGATCCTGCCCCTGCCGGAGGACGAGGCCAGCTGGGATCAGTACGACATCATGTTCGCCACACGCTCGGGCAATGTCCGGCGCAACAAGCTGTCGGACTTCGTGCAGATCAACCGTAACGGCAAGATCGCCATGAAGCTGGACGAAGGCGACGCCATCATTGGCGTGGCGGTCTGTCAGGCTGACCAGGACGTTCTGCTGACCACGTCAACGGGTCGCTGCATCCGCTTCTCGGTGGAGGATGTGCGCGTGTTCGCCAGCCGGGATTCCACCGGCGTGCGCGGCGTGCGTCTGGCTGAGGGCGACACGGTCATCTCCATGGCCATTCTGCGGTCGGTGGACGCCACGCCGGCAGAGCGGGCAGCCTATCTGAAGCATGCGACGGCGACCCGCGCGGCGGAGTCTGGTGAAGCTGAAGAGCTGACCGCGCCTGAATCCGAGGACGATGAGGCCGAGAGCGCCGTCGACCAGGCCCTGTCCCTTGAGCGCATTGCAGCCCTCGGCGCGGCCGAGGAGTTCATCCTCACCGTGTCTTCCGAAGGCTTCGGCAAGCGCAGCTCGGCCTACGATTTCCGCCGCACCGGTCGTGGTGGCCAGGGACTGATCGCCCAGGACCTCACCAAGCGCGGCGGGCGCCTGACGGCCTCCTTCCCCGTGGATGAAGGCGATGAAATCCTGCTGGTCACCGACCAGGGACAACTGATCCGCACCCCTGTGGCCCAGGTCCGCATTGCGGGGCGCAACACCCAAGGGGTGACCATCTTCCGCACCGCGGCCGACGAGCATGTGGTCTCGGTGGAGCGTCTGATGGAGGGATCCGACGGCGCTGTCGCAGAGGGCGAAGGGATCGAAGACGACGGCTCGCCCGACGTCAGCGAGGATTAGGTCTTGCATTCGTCGTGTCGTGCGGCGAAAGCCGAACGAACTAAGACACGGGGAAACGTCGCATGACCCGCATCGGGCTGTATCCGGGCACGTTCGATCCAATCACCAATGGCCATTCCGACATCATGGGTCGGGCGGTGAAGCTGGTGGACAAGCTGGTGATCGGCGTCGCCATCAACGCCGGCAAAGGTCCCATGTTCTCCCTCGAGGAGCGTGTGGCGATCATCAAGGCCGAAACCGCGCCTCTGACCTCGGCCATCGAGATCGATGTGCAGCCCTATGAGGGGCTGACCTTGCAGTTTGCCCGCCAGATCGGGGCGACCATGATTATCCGGGGCCTTCGGGCCGTGGCGGACTTCGAGTACGAGTTCCAGATGACGGCCATGAACCAGCAGCTTGATCGTGAGATCGAGACGGTTTTCCTGATGGCTGACCCGCGACATCAAGCCATCGCCTCGCGTCTCGTCAAAGAGATCGCCACCCTCGGCGGCGAGGTGGGCAAGTTCGTCAGTCCGAGGGTCAAGGAAGCTCTGATGGCCAAGGTCCGCGGCTGATGGGGCAGGGCGAAGCCTTCGCCAATCCCATGGGTGCGGGGTGCCTCGGCTTTGTTGAACAAGTTGGTCCAGGCGGTTGGGAATCCAGGCGGTCTGGCGGTCCAGGCTCCTGCTGATTGCGAATAAGTCCATGATCCGCACTTCACTCATTGTGGCCCTCGCCTTGGCGGCGGCCACCCCCGCTTTTGCCCAGCGCGCAAACTTGCCCGCCGAGCCGGCCGCCCTTGGGGCACCGCGTGCCGGCGACTGGCGTGTGGCTGATGCTGAGAATGTCGTGGTGATCGACACCAATCGGGGGGTGATCTTTGTGGAGCTCGCTCCGCGACTGGCCCCGACCCATGTGGAGCGGATCAAGACCCTGACCCGTCAGGGCTTCTATGACGGGCGCAGCTTCTTTCGGGTCATCGACGTGTTCATGGCCCAGACCGGCGACCCCCTGGACACTGGCGCTGGCGGCTCGGAGCTGCCGGATCTGACCGCAGAGTTCACCTTCCGGCGCGGGGCGGGCGATCCCTTCGTCGCGGTGGCCGATACCGGCGGCAGCCAGACCGGCTTTGTCGGCGTCATGCCGGTCATGACCCAGAGCCCGATGCTGATGGCCATGACCGCCGATCGCAAGATCACGGGCTGGGGGCTGTACTGCCCCGGCGTGGCTGGCATGGCCCGGGGTTCAGAAGAGAATTCCGCCAACAGCCAGTTCTTCCTGATGCGTCAGGCCTATCCCTCCCTTGAGAAACGCTACACCGCCTTTGGCCGGGTGGTGGCGGGCCTTGAGGTGGTGCGGGCCATAAAGACCGGCGAGCCTGTCGCCGCGCCCCAGGATCAGATGACCCGGGTGCGAATGCTGGCAGACATTCCTGCGGCTGAGCGCCCGACGGTGCGGGTGGTGGACACCGCCGGCCCCTGGTTCGCGGCTCAGGTGGCGCGGATGCGCGCCGAAGACGGGGCGGATTTCTCCGCCTGCAATCTCAAAATCCCTTCCGAGGTAAAGTGATGGATTCCGAAAACACCCTGATCATGACGCTGGAGTCCGGCGTGGTGACGATCACCCTGCGCCCGGACCTGGCGCCGGGGCATGTGGCCCGCATCAAGGAACTGGCCCGGGAGGGCTTCTATGACGGCGTGGTCTTCCATCGGGTGATCCCGGGTTTCATGGCCCAGGGTGGCGACCCCACGGGCACGGGTTCAGGGGGCTCAAAGAAGCCGAACCTGAAGGCCGAGTTCAATCCTGAACCCCATGTTCGCGGGGTCTGCTCCATGGCCCGCACGGCGGTTCCTGATTCCGCCAACAGCCAGTTCTTCATCTGCTTCGACGACGCCCGCTTCCTGGATGGCCAGTACACGGTGTGGGGTGTGGTGTCCGAAGGCATGGAGCACATCGATGCCCTGCCCAAGGGCGAGCCCCCGCGCAGCCCGGGCAAGATCGTCTCCATGAAGGTGGCGGCTGACGCCTAAGGCGTCGCCACCTCTCCCGGCCGGCGCTCAGTCGGCCGGGGCCAGGGTCACGACTACGGGAAAGTGGTCGGAGCCCAGGGAGGGCCCTCGCTCTACCTGGACCGTGCGCCACCCGTCCCCCGCATAGACGTGGTCGATGGCCAGGATGGCCAGGGGCATGTGGACATTCCAGCGGGAAAACGCCCTGGCTGGCCAGGTCAGCATGGCACGATTGCGCCGCGAAAGGCCAAGCGCTCGATCCTGGCGGCGCAGGGAGAACGACCAGGGCGTAGAGTTGAAGTCCCCGGCGATGATCAGCCGCTCCTTGTCATAGAGCTCGGCGATCCTGGCCAGCCGCAGGCTCTGCTGTTGCTGCGGCCCGGCGGGAATGGGCCAGGTGTAATGGGCCCCAATCACCGTGAAACGGCGTCCTGAGGCCTCAAAAGTCGCCCGTGTGGCCGGGAAATAGGCCCCCTCAGTGACCTTGGGCAGGCCGCCGGAGACCGGCGCGACCTTGCTGTAGATGACCACCTCACAATTGTCCTCGGGGTCACAGGTTCGGTGGAACGCCCCCCGGGCCTCGAGGGCGCGCTGGAACTGTCGATTGGATTCCTGGGCGACAATGATGTCGGGGTCCTGGGCGACGAGCCAGTCGGCGGTTTCATCCAGGGTTTCGTTGCGTCCACCCCAGCTGTTCATCTGGATGATTTTCAGCTCACTCCCGGCCGGCGCTGGGTCGGCAAGCGGGCGGATGTTTCGAGACATCTCCGGCAGGACCAACAACGCCGCCAGGACGAGGCCGGCGGCGGAGGTCGCCAGGGTGAACCTCCGCAGGCGGGTCGCCGGGGTTAGGGCCCCAAGCAGGCCGGCAAGGATCGCCAGGACCAGGAAGACCGGGGTGAAGTGAGTGATGATGTCCAGCCGGTCGCTGAAACGTCCCCCTTGTGCGAGCAGCAGCACCCCGGCCGCCAGCACCGCCAGAGCAGCGGCAGCGTCCTCGACGATACGGGTAATGACGACTCGAATGAGACCCATGACCGGGCTCTAACATGAGGCCGGGCTTGACGCGCGGGGTCTTGCGTGGCCTGACCCGCAGCAAATGAAAACCGCCGATTTTGACTTCGAACTGCCCGACAGCGCCATCGCCCTGCGGCCCGCCCAGCCCCGGGATGCCGCCCGGATGCTGCGGGTGATCCCCGGCCAGCCCCTGGCCGACCTGCATGTGCGCGACCTGCCGGGAGAGCTCCGGGCCGGGGATGTGCTGGTGCTCAACGACACCCGGGTGATTCCGGCCCGTCTCAGTGGCCAGAGGACCCGTGGCGACAGTGTCGTGGCGGTGGAGGCTACCTTGCACAAGCGGGCCTCACCCGCCCGCTGGAGCGCGTTCATGCGGCCGGGCAAGCGTCTGGCACCGGGGGATCAGGTCAGCTTTGGCCAGACGCCGGCGGATGGCCTCCGTCTGGACCCCCTCACCGCCACGGTGGTTGAGAAAAAGGACGGCGGCGAAATCCTCCTGGCCTTTGACCTGGAAGGGCCAGCCCTGGACGAGGCCATCAAGGCCCGGGGCGCCATGCCCCTGCCGCCCTATATCGCCGCCAAGCGCCCCGAGGACGCCCAGGATCAGACCGACTATCAGACCATCTACGCCCAGGCGGATGGCTCAGTGGCGGCACCCACGGCCGGCCTGCACTTCACCCCTGAGCTGATGGAGAGGCTTGAGGCGGCTGGTGTTGAGACCTGTTTCGTCACCTTGCATGTGGGGGCGGGCACCTTCCTGCCGGTCAAGGTCGACGATATTGCCGGCCACCAGATGCATGCCGAGTTCGGTGAGGTGAGCCCCGAGGCCGCCGCCCGGCTGAACCGTGCCCGGGCCGAGGGTGGGCGCATCATCTGTGTGGGCACCACGTCCCTGCGGCTGGTGGAGAGCGCCGCTAGCGAAGATGGGACGATCCATCCCTTTGCCGATGACACGGCCATCTTCATTACGCCGGGCTACCGCTTCCGGGCCGCCGACGGCCTGATGACCAATTTCCACCTGCCCAAGTCGACCCTGTTCATGCTGGTCAGCGCCTTTGCGGGTCTTGAGACCATGCGGCAGGCCTATGCCCACGCCATCGCCACGGGCTACCGCTTCTATTCCTACGGCGACGCCAGCCTCCTGTGGAAGGCCAGCTGATGGTTGCCTTTCCCTTCGAGATCGCCGCCACCGATGGAGCCGCCCGCACCGGGGTTCTGAAGACGGCCCGAGGCGACATCCGAACACCGGCCTTCATGCCCGTGGGCACGGCTGCGACGGTGAAGGCCCTGACCGTGGATCAGGTGGCGTCGACCGGGGCCGACATCATTCTGGGCAACACCTATCACCTGATGCTGCGTCCTGGTGCTGAGCGGGTGTCACGCCTGGGCGGCCTCCACCGCTTCATGCGCTGGGACAAGCCGATCCTCACCGATTCCGGCGGCTTCCAGGTCATGTCCCTTTCCAACATCGCCAAGGTGACCGAGGAGGCCGTGACCTTCGCCAGCCATATCGATGGCTCTCGGCACGTCCTTTCGCCGGAGCGCTCGGTGGAGATTCAGGCCGATCTGCTGGGTGCCGACATCGTCATGCAGCTGGACGAGTGCGTCGCCTGGCCCGCCGAGGAAAGCCGCGCGACTGAGGCCCTGCGCCTGTCAGCCCGCTGGGGTGCCCGCTGCAAGGCGGCGTTCGGTGAGCGGGAGCATCAGGCCCTCTTCGGCATCCAACAGGGCTCGACCCTAGAGGCGCTGCGCCGGGAGTCGGCCGAGCGGCTGATCGAGATCGGCTTCGACGGCTACGCCATCGGCGGGCTGGCGGTGGGGGAGGGACATGAGGCCATGTGCGAGGTCCTCGACTATGCCCCTGGCCTGCTGCCGGCTGACCGTCCGCGTTATCTGATGGGGGTGGGCAAACCCATCGATCTGGTGGAGGCCGTGGCCCGGGGGGTGGACATGTTCGATTGCGTCCTGCCCACCCGCTCAGGCCGCCATGGCCAGGCCTGGACCTGGAACGGGCCGATCAATCTGAAGAATGCCCGGTTCGCCGAGGACGACAGCCCCCTGGACGCGGGCTCGGACTGCCCGGCCAGCCGGGACTATTCCAAGGCCTATCTGCATCATCTGGTGAAGGCCGAGGAGATACTCGGCCAGGTGCTGTTGTCCTGGCACAATATCGCCCACTTCCAGGCCCTGACCGGAGCCATGCGCCAGGCCATCGCCGAAGGGCGCTTCGAAGCCTTCCGCAAGGACTTTCACGCCGCTCAGCGGACGGGGTAACGGGGCGTCAGATCCTGCTGGATCACCGGCTGGGGATCGGTGCTGCGGGTTGGGATGGCTGGCGGCCTGCAGCCTTTTGCCTCGCCCAGTCCCTTCAGATAGGCCCGCCGTACCCCACCGGCGATGATCGCGTCACGCACCAGCCGGTCGTGCTGCTCGGCCCCGCTGAGCCTGCGCACCCATCCCCGGAAGGGGATTACATCCTGGGCCAGGCCCGCCACAGCGCCCAGCGCCGTGCGCTGCCCCTGGGCCATCAGGTCATCCTCGACGAAGCGCTCTTCGTCCAGGTCAGGCCCCAAGGCGTCATTTAATGGGGTGATCAGGGCGATCAGCTTGGCGCAGGTGGCCGGCTGTGGCCGCTGGTAGGGGTTGGCCTGGGCCTCCAGTAGCACGGACGGAATCTTGGTCCGCAGCAGGTTCACATCCCGCAGGGGGGCTGAGACCGCGCCCTCCAAGCTCTCCCGGGTGGCCTGGGACGAGGTCTGCACTTGGGGCGAGCCATCGGCGCGGGTGGTGGTGCAGCCGGCCAGGGCCAGGGCCAGCACCATGAAAGCGGGAAAAAGCTGCGTGCGTGACATGGGGTTGAGCTTAGCCCCTCAAGAACCGTAGGGGAAACGCCAGGGCTCACTTGCCCGAGTCGGACCTGCGCCCTATGGTCCGCCCCCTTCGACCGGCGTCCATCTCGCGCCATGTCGCGGGCCGGTAGCTCAGTGGTAGAGCATTCGACTTTTAATCGAATGGTCGTGGGTTCGACCCCCACCCGGCCTACCAATCCTCATCGGGGATTGTGTTGCTGATGCCGCCCCAAGGGGTTGATCAATATTCCGTAGTTCTAGAAATATGATAGAGGCTGTCGCCAGCGGTGGGTCTGCTGCAACTGGAGGGGGACGGCCATGTCGGTGTTTGAGCGCTATCTGACCCTGTGGGTGGGGCTGTCCATCGTGGTGGGCATTGGCCTGGGCCAGATGTTCCCCACGGTTTTTCAGGCGGTCGCCGCCCTTGAGGTGGCCAGCGTCAACCTGCCGGTGGCTCTGCTGATCTGGGCCATGATCATTCCCATGCTGGTGAAGATCGACTTCCGCGCCCTGAGCGGGGTGGCGGCGCACTGGCGGGGGATCAGCGTCACCCTGTTTGCCAACTGGGCGATCAAGCCGTTCACCATGGCGGTGTTGGGCTGGGTGTTCATCGGCTGGCTGTTTCGGCCCCTGCTGCCTGAGGCGCAGATCGAGTCCTATATCGCCGGCCTGATCCTGCTGGGGGCGGCGCCCTGCACGGCCATGGTCTTTGTCTGGAGCCATCTGACCAAGGGGGACGCGCCGTTCACGCTGAGCCAGGTGGCCCTGAACGACACGGTGATGATCGTGGCCTTTGCGCCCATCGTTGCCCTGCTGCTGGGGCTGTCAGCGATCATCGTGCCCTGGGCGACCCTGCTCTTGTCGGTGACGCTTTACATCCTGACGCCGGTGGCGATCTCGCAGGTCCTGCGGGCCTGGCTGATCAGGTCGGGAAAGCTGGACGCTTTTCTGAGCGCGGTTCAGCCGGTGGCCATCGCCGCCCTGCTGGGCACGGTGGTGCTGCTGTTTGCCTTCCAGGGGGAGCAGATCCTGGCCCAACCCCTGGTGATCGCCCTGCTGGCCGTGCCGATCCTGATCCAGACCTATTTCATCTTCGGCCTGGCCTATCTGATGAACCGCGCCGCCGGAGAGATTCATCCTGTGGCGGGGCCCTCGGCCCTGATCGGGGCTAGCAACTTCTTCGAGCTGGCCGTGGCCGCCGCCATCAGCCTGTTCGGCTTTCAGTCCGGGGCGGCCCTGGCCACGGTGGTGGGCGTGCTGATCGAGGTGCCGGTCATGCTGACCCTGGTGGCCTTGGTGAACCGTTCCAGGCCCTGGTACGAATCCGGGGGCGCGGTCCGCCGCCGTCTGGCCGCTGCCGACCAGGCATCTGGCTAGCTCTGTAAAACTCAAGCCCCGACCGTCCAGACCACGAGGTCCAGACGGCCGGGTCTGGGACCTTTGCCTCAGTGGCCCATGCCGTGGGGGGCAGAGCGGATCTGGGCCATCACCGTCTGGGCGGGCGCGGCCTCGAAGGTCAGGGTCAGACTGACCTCGGTGCCCTCGTCCAGAGGACCCGTGGGGCCGATCAGCATGATGTGCTCGGCACCGGGCTTCAGGGCGACGCTTTCGCCAGCCGGCAAGGGCAGGCCGTCGGGCAGTTCGCGCATCCGCATGACCCCGTCATCCATGGTCATGGTGTGGATCTCGCCCCGGGCCGCAGCCGGGCTTGCCACAGCGGTCAGCCGGTCGTCGGTGGCGGCCTGCAAAGTCACATAGCAGCCCACGGAGCCGGCACCGGCGGCGGCGGGACGACACCAGGGGTCGGTGATGGTGACATTGGCCTCAGCGGCGGGCTCCGGGCTGCAGGCCGCCAGCAAGGCCAGGGGGGCGAGGATCAGAAAATGTCTCATGGTTGAGCTCCGGTTTGAACGGCCAGGCGGGGGGCCAGGCGCTGGAAGGCGAAATCAACGGCGACGGCGAACATGAGCGAACCGCCGACCAGGGGGAAGATGAGAGCGAAGGGTGTGACCACCAAGACCAGGACCAGATGCCTTCGGGGTGAGGTGGTCCGAGGCGGTATCCCCAGGCGGCCCCGGGGGCGACGGAGCCACCACATGGCCAGACCGCTGAGGGCCAGGACCCAGATGGCGACGCAGCCAGCCAGCATCAGCCAGCGGTTAAACTCGCCATACTGACGGCCCTGATGGGTGGCGACGCCCCACTCAATGACCTGAGCGGCGGGACCAAAGTCGCCATAGGCGATATCGGCAGACACCTGGCCATCAGGGGCAATGTAAAGGGTCCGCATGTCCTCGGCCTGGCGCCCCATATGGGAGGCGCTCCAGGCCAGGTCAGGGTCCTTTGACAGGGCGATGCTGAAGGGTTTGGGGAGCCCCGCCTCGGACGCCGTGGCGGCGACCCTGTCCAGGACCTGGGCGCGGTCCAGGATGTGAGCCTGGCCCCCGTGGTCGAGGGTCGTGGTCTGCAGCGTCCAGGGCAAGGCCGGGCCGCCATGATCGCCGTGCCCGGCGGCCTTTGGCCCCCCGCCCCAGGCGCCCGCTGCGGCGGGGGCTGCGGGGCGTCCCCAGCCTGCCGCATTGGTCCATTCCCGCACGGTCTTGCCCCACAGGGCTGACCAGGGCATGCCGGTAAGGGCCAGGAACAGGATCACCAGGCCGGCGAAACTGCCGGTCCAGCCGTGCAGACGGCGCAGCAGGCCCCGCTGACCGGCGGGTGACTGTCGGGAGCGGCTTGGCCACCAGAGAACCGCACCAGTGACCACCAGGACGATGGCCCAGCCGGCTGCGAGCTCGGCCAGCAGATTGGCCTGGGGCCCAAGGAGGGTCAGGCTGTGCAGGTCCTTGACCCAGTCCATACTGCCATCGGGCGGGGTTTGCCCAAGAACCGTTCCAGAGCCTGGATCCAGGTGCAGACGGGTCTGATCGCCGGACGGCAGGCGAAGGATGACTTCGGCGGAGCGCCCGGCCTGGGGAACGGTGACTCGCGTCGCCTCGCCGCCGGTGGCGGTTTCGGCGGCGCTCAGCCAGGCAGACGGGGTGATGGTCTCGGATGGCGGCGCCTTGAGAACATCGCCGTAGACGGCGGCGTCGATTTCCTCGCGGAACAGATAGGCGCCCCCCGTGGCGGCCATCAGCATCAGGAATGGCAGGACCAGCAGGCCTGCGATGAAGTGCAGGCGCCAGACAGCGCCATAGCCTCGTATGTCATGGGATCGGGTCATGTGACCGGCTTTCCTCTGAGGCGGACAGGAGGTCCTGGCCGCCAGTTCCGGTTCAGAAGTCGAGGACAAGTCCGGCAAAGACCGAGCGCCGGTCCCCAGGCCAGTAGGCGGCCGTGGCGGGAGTGGCGGCGATCACCGGCTGGACGTTGGAGACATAGGCCTCGTCCGTCAGATTGCGCAGGTCGACGAAGACGCTGAGGCCTGGCCGGAAGGTCCAGCCGGCATTGATGTGGGCCACCGCATAGGATGGCGCCCGGGTGGTGTTGGCGAAGTCCACATAGGCTCCCCGCGGGCTCCACTCGACCGATGGCGCCACGAACCACCCCGTAGGGGCGTCAAAGCGCAGCTCAGCCCGGTAGAGGTGTTCCGGTGCCACCGGCAGGCGGTTGTTGCGATACTGTGGGTCATCCCGGAAGGCGAAGTCCGACCAGGTGTAGGTCTGGCGCAGCCGCCAGGCTGGGGAGAAGCGCCAGTCCACCGCCGCCTCGATCCCCCGGTGATAGGTCTCATCGGCGTTGAAGGTGGTCGCCGGCCGGTCCTGGCTGACGGTGAACTGCAGGAGTTCGTGTTCCAGTTCGGCATGATAGAGGGTCACGTCCCAGATAAACGGACCCCGGCGGCCCCGGGTGCCGATCTCGTAGGTCAGGGCTTCCTGCGCCTGGACCGGCGCAAAGCCGATTCCGGTGGGGGATAGGGCCCCGAAGTTAGGGGGCTCCACCGAGCGGGTCACGTTGGCGAACACCTGGGCGCCGTCGGGGGCTTCCCACAGGAGGCCTAGGCGCGGGGCGATCCAGTCGAAGGTCTTGTCGGCCTTCAGGTTGAAGGTGGCGGCGACCCCTGGGATCGCGCGGCTGTCAAAGTCCCGCTCAGCCAGGCCATAGGTCGCCCCGCCGATCACCGCCAGTTGGTCGGTCAGGAACAGGCGGCCTTCACCGAACAGGTCCAGGGCGCGGGCGTTCTGGTATGAGATTGAGCGCAACGCCCCCCGGGACCCGACCACATTGACGTAGAAGCGGGAATCCAGGTCGCCCTGGCGGCCCCAGACTCCGGCATAGGCGTCAGCCCGAAGGCCGGCGACCTCGCCCTCCCAGTCCAGCTTGGCGAAGAGGCCATAGTTGCGGCTCTCCTGGGCGATGACCTGGAAAATGGGATGCTCCAGCTCCTTCCAGATGCCATAGGCCCCGCCGGAAAAGGCCAGATTGTCGGCGACATCCCAATTGAAGGTCAGGGCGCTGCGCACGGCCGTGACATCCCGGGCATAGTCGTTGGCCAGGTTGACGGCGGAGGCCTGCCGGGGATTGGCGTTAGACTGGGCACGGGTCAGGGCACCGGGGATTTCCTGCTTGATGTGGGCACCGTTCACGATCAGCCGGACGTCTGCGGTCTCTCCGATCTGTCGACCGACATTGAGGCTGGCGAACTGGATGTTCTGCTGGCTTTGGGGGCGGGGACCCTGGCCGGTCTGGTTGGTGATGGCGGCAAAGCCATCCCACTTGCCCTGTTGGCCGGCGGCGGCCAGATGCTGCCGGGCCATGCCGAAGTCGCCGCCATCCACGCGCAGGCGCAGGCCGTAGGGCGCGGTCTGGCCGGTGGGGGTGACCATGTTCACCGCACCGCCGAGGGTGGCACCGCCGAACCGCAGGGCATTGCCCCCCCGATAGACCTCCACAAACCGGGTGATCAGGGGATCGGCCACCTGGCTGTCGCCAAAGCCGTCGGCCTCATTGAGGGGCAGGCCGTCCTGGGCCAGCAACAGGCCGCGATTGTGGTTGGCGTTGCCCAGGCCTGAGCCACGGATCGAAATCCGAGTGTCACCGCCCCACTTCTTTTGAGCAAAGACCCCGGGTGCGTCACGGAGCATGTCATCAAGGGCCAAGGCAAAGCGGCCTTCATAGGACTCTGCAGCGATGACGGAGACCCCACCGGGGGTTTCGGATAGTCGCTCCCTGGCGTCAGCGACAACGGCAGGGTCCTCCGGATCGGGACGGCCAGTGACGATGACGGAGTCAACGGTGGTCTGGGCGCCGGCGGCGGCGGGCAAGGCGAGGAAGATCAGGGCGCCATAGGCGCTGAGGGCGGATTTCATCTGTGGATGTCCCCGGGCCGCGCAGAGGCGGCCGCGTATGCAGGTGCAGGAAGGCCGGGCGCGCGATGGCGCCCAGGGCCTGGGTGCGCAACAGGACCGGGCTGACCGGTCTTAGGCCTGCTGGGACGGGGGCCCCCGGGCGGGGGGCGGGGGGGCGGCGAGGCCGCGGCCGGGAACAACCTCAGCCGGGGCGGCGAGGCCGTGGCTGGTGGGCGGGGTGAACAACACCACTTCGCCGAGTATCAGGCTGGTGGCCGGGGCGTTCAGCCCATGGCCGGCAAAAACGCAGGGACTGTGGCGGGCCCCGTCATCCTCGGCGGGGAGGGGTCCGCCCTCGGCGTCGAGGTCTGAGGGATCGACCATGACCATGCCCTGGGCGGTACAGAGCATCAGGGCAAAGGCCGGGCCGTCGACCTTTGGCGGCGCGGCCATGTAGCCGGGGGGAATCAGGATCTTCAGGAACAGGGCCAGGCCCGCCAGCGCCATGAACAGGCTGCGGCGCGGTCGAGACAGGGATGAGGCCCGGCGGTTCACATGCCCGCCTTAATTCAGCTTGATCGGCTTTGAAAGGCTGGAATTACGCCGATCCTGGTCATTGCGCCCGGAGACTACTGCTGCTGCTGTTGTTGCTGGTCGTGCATCACAGCATTGGGGGCCGGCCGGCGCCGGGCGTTGCGGCTGAAGGTTGGCGGCGAAATTCGCAGGAACTCCGGCTCGGTTATGGCGGCACGGGCGCGGCGAACTGAAACGCCGACGGCCAGTTGGCTTTCGGCGTCACCCTTGTAGAGCCCCCGGGAGGGGGGCACATCGCTATAGTCGCGGCCAATGGCGGCGGCCACATGCCGCTCCCCGGCCATGACATTGTTGGTCGGATCCAGGCCGATCCATCTCAGGCTGGGCAGGAAGACCTCAACCCAGGCATGGGTCGCGTCCGGGTCGGAGCGGTCGCCGCCCTCACGGTCGGTGAACAGGTAGCCCGAGACATAGCGCGCAGGAATACCCCAGGCCCGACACTGGGCGATCATGATGTGGCTGAAGTCCTGACAGACGCCGCGCCGCTCCCGCAGGGCCTCATCGATGGGGCTGTCGGCCTCGGTGACGCCGGTCTCATAGGCGAAGGACTCGTAGATGATCTTGGAGAGGGCGGTGACGGCGCTCAAGGGATCGCGCTGTCGCAGGCGCTCGATCTCGTGCTCGGCGGCGAAGGCGCGCAGCAGGTCGGTTTGTACCGCAAAGCCATGCTCCCGCAGGAAGTCAAACTGGTCGCCCAGGACGAAGTCACTGCGCAGGCGGTCCCATTCCCCCATGTCGAGGGCCTCGGGGAGGGGGACCTCGGCCTGTGTCTCCACCGCCGAGCGGGCGACGATGGTCAGCTGCTCATGGGGATGAGGCACATCGAAGTGATAAACGGCGTTGCCAAAGGTGTCGGCGTAGGAAAACAGCTGCGCCCCTGGATCGATTTCCAGGTCAAAGCTCACCAGCCGTTGGCGGGCACCCTTCTGCGGCTGCATCCAGACCTCCATGAGGCTTTCGCGCACGGGAGCGGCGTAGTGGTACTGGGTGACGTGGCGGATTTCGAGCAGCACTAGGACATCCTCACGCCGGCAGGCGCATCTCAAGGGGATAGGCCACGAAGGCGTCGTAGACGCCGCTGTGGATGGAGCCACATTCGGTCAAAACGCCCGCGAGGAAGACGTGCGAGCCGTCGCGCTCGATCTCGGCCATGTCGGCATATTGCAGCCTGGCCTTCAGTCGCCCGGCCAGTCGACCAGGCCCCACATGAACCGCCTCGGTATGGCGGCTAAGGACCGAAAGGTGGGCCTCGATCTCGTCGGTGCTGAACCGCACCGAACGGGGAAACTCCGGATTCAGGAGCAGAAACTCCAGGATCGGCCGTGCCCGCACATCGGCGGTATAGACCCGCAGATAGGGCTCCAGAGCGCAGCTCATCCGCAGAACCGCCGTGAGGGTGGAGTGGTCCAGACGCTCGCCGCCCCGGCCGAAACAGACCTCCAGCAAGCGCCCAATCAGCTGGGCGCGTTCCAGGTGCGCGCCCAGCAGCAGGAAGCGCCAGCCCTCCCCATGGCTCATGGTGGCGTCGGCGGCCCCCTTGAACAGGTGCAGGTCAGCGATGATGTCGTGCAGGAAGGCCGACGAGCCATCGTTGAAAGACTTGTTCGCCCCTGATCCCGACAGTCGCAGGTGAACGAGGTTCAGCCGTTCCCAGGTCTCGCTGGTGATCTGGTCACGGACCTGACGGGCGTTTTCCCGGGCCAGGGCCAGGGAGGAGACCACAGAGCTGCCGTCCATACGGTCCAGCGCCAGGGCTCGGGCGGACTCAAAAGGTGTGGCGATCTTTTCCGGAGTGGCTTCGCCCACGGCGGACAGAGCGATCCTCGCCACCTGGGCTGCGGTCTCGGCCCGGTCGAGGGTTGCGGTCAGCATGACATCGGCCAGGCGGGCCACATGCTCGGCCCGCTCCACATAGCGGCCGATCCAGTAGAGGCTGTCGGCGACGCGGGCGAGCATCATGAGAGGTCGTCTCCTGGTCCAGCCAGCACCCACGTGTCCTTCGAGCCGCCGCCCTGACTGGAATTGACCACCAGTGAGCCCTTGCGCAGGGCCACCCGGGTCAAGGCCCCTGGGGTCACGGTGATCTTGTCGCCAGACAGGATGAAGGGGCGAAGGTCCACATGGCGGCTGTCGACTTCACCGTCGATCAGACAGGGTGCCGTCGACAGTTGGATGGTCGGCTGGGCGATGTAGTTGGCGGGATCGGCCTTCAGGGCCTGGGCGAATTCCTCGCGCTGGGCGGCGCTGGCATGGGGGCCGATCAGCATGCCATAGCCCCCGGACGCGCCCACCGCCTTGACCACCAGCTTGTCCAGATTGGCCAGGACATGGCTCAACTGCGCCGGTTCCCGGCAGAGGAAGGTTTCGATATTGGGCAGGATCGGCTCCTCCCCCAGATAATAGCGAATGATTGCAGGCACATAGGCATAGACGGCCTTGTCGTCGGCGACACCAGTGCCTGGGGCGTTGCACATGACCACCGTGCCGGCACGATAGGCGTTGAACAGGCCTGGCACGCCGAGGGAGGAGTCCCGGCGGAAGGTGAGGGGGTCGATGAAGTCGTCGTCCACCCGGCGGTAGATCACATCGATACGCCGCAGACCGGTGGTGGTCCGCATGTAGACCATGTTGTCGTGGACCACGAGGTCGCGGCCCTCAACCAGGGGCGCGCCCATCAGCCGGGCCAGATAGGCGTGCTCATAATAGGCCGAGTTGTAGACCCCCGGCGTCAGCACCACGACCTGGGGATTGGGGCGCCATTCGGCCATGCTGCGCAGGGTCGAAAGCAGCAGGTCGGGATAGCGGTCGATCTGCCGCACGCCGGCCAGGCGGAAGGTTCCAGGGAAGGTGCGTTTAGAGGCCTCCCGGTTGGCCAGCATGTAGGACACCCCCGAAGGGACCCGCAGATTGTCCTCCAGGACAGCGTACTCACCATCTTCTTGTCTGATCAGGTCGCTGCCACAGACATTGGCGTAGGCTTGGTGGGGGACATACAGCCCCTGCATTTCCCGGCGGTAGGACGGGGCCCCCAGCACCAACTCGCGGGGGACAACCCCGTCCTTCAGAATCATCCTTTCGCCATAGATGTCGGCGAGGAAAAGGTTCAGAGCCTGCAGGCGCTGAACCAAGCCCGCCTCTATCCGCGACCATTCGTCGGCCGGAATAATCCGCGGCAGCAGGTCCGTCGGGATGATCCGTTCGGTGGAGCTCTCGGCACCATAGACGGTGAAGGTGATCCCCTGGAGCAGGAAGAACCGCTCCAGTGTCCTCTGGCGCTCATCCAGCTCGCCAGGGCCCAAGGCCGCCAGCCTGCGCGCCATGATGGCGAAGTGCGGCCGGACCGAGCCGTCTGGCGCATGCATCTCGTCATAGGGGGCCCTGGCTTCGGTCTCGCCTGCCATTGCGGCCGTTTCCAGGGCCGCGGCCCGGTCGATCTCTTCGGCTATATGCGCTGTCGCCACGCCCTACTCCACCCGCTCACGTCCTCGAAACCGCAAGCCGCCGGTAGAGCCTAGAGACTGCGGGCGCGATCGTCTCCCCGTAACGATAGCGATCAGAAACTCAGCGTCTGGCGCCGAAAAATTGGGCAGTGACGGCGGGGTGACATGGGGCCATCCCGTCGCTACAGGGTGAGTTCGGGGCATAAGGGTGATTGCGTGGGACGATTGACCTTCGCAGCCGTCGCCACGGCTGCCCTCTGGTTTTGTGGTGTTGGACCGGCGCTGGCCGAGCCGCGCGCCGATGTGTCAGGTGACCTGAGCGGGGACCTGCGCGAGCGGATCGTGCGCGCCATCGGTCAGGCTGACCGTCCCGTAGACAATCTCTTTCAGGCCAGACGCCGCGCCCGAGACGCGGCCGAAGACGCCATCGCTGTCCTACGTTCCGAAGGCTACTACGCCTATGGCGTGGATGCCGAGGTGCTGGAGATTGAGCCACCCCGTCCAGTCGTCGCCATAACGCCCGGGCCGCGTTTCGTGTTCGCCGTGCCGCAGGTGGCGTGGACGGGAACCGCGCCTGATGCTGAAACTCAGGCCCTGGCCCGCCTTGCCCTGGAACTGACTCCCGGTGCTCCTGGGCGGGCTGCCGAGGTTGTCGCTGCCGAGGGGCGGGTTGTGGCGACGGTGCGCCAGGCTGGCTATGCCGATGCGTCGCCCGATCCTCGGGAGGTCGTCGTTGATCACGCCGACAACAGCGTGCGACCCACATTCCGCATCGCGGCGGGGAGCCTCGTGCGTCTGGATGGCCTGGTGCTGGACACCGATGGCCGAACCAATCCCGCCTGGCTGGACAGGTTGCGGCCCTGGCGAGAGGGTGAGGTCTATAGTCCGGAGGATGTCGCTGAGCTGGAGCGACGTCTTTTGGACACCGGTGTCTACGACACCGTGAC
The DNA here is from genome assembly GCF_022402485.1 of Phenylobacterium sp. Taxonomy (GTDB): domain Bacteria; phylum Pseudomonadota; class Alphaproteobacteria; order Caulobacterales; family Caulobacteraceae; genus Phenylobacterium. The sequence goes on from NZ_JAKRSA010000020.1 coordinate 184,416, forward strand.
TGTGGCGTTGTCGGCCAGGGACGATGTCGACGAGGAGGGGCGCCGACGGGTGCTGGTGGGGCTTTCAGACCGACCGCGCCGGACACTGGAGTTGGGGGCCAGCTATTCAACGCTTGATGGGTTTGGGGTCGATTCCCGCTGGAGCCGGTACAATGTGCTTGGTCGTGCCGATACCTTGGCCCTGGTGGCGAGGCTCTCGGAGCTGGATAGCCGGCTCGGGGGGGATCTTACCTTGCCGCATTGGCGCCAGGCGGCTCAGACCCTTCACCTGAACGCCGGGGCCTATCAGAATGAGACTGACGCCTATCAGGAGACGGGCTTTGGCGTGGGGGCCGATATCAGCCGCCGCTACGGCGCGAACGCCTTTGTTTCAGCGGGGGGCTCCCTCGACGCGACCCGCAGTGATGAGAAGGAAGCCAGGACCCTTTCTCCCCTGGGCCGAGACCTGATCACCGTTGCGGTTTTTGGGGCCGCTTCCCTCGACAGGTCCAATGACCGTCTTGACCCAACCCAGGGCTGGCGGGTCGAAGCCCGAATGGCACCAACCTTCATTACCGGCGATGAGAGCCTGCCCTATCTTGAGGCTTCGGCCCAAGGCTCCGCTTACCTGCCTCTGGACACCCAGGGGCGCACGGTGATGGCCGCGCGCCTGAGGATCGGCAGTCTCCTGGGGGGCGCCTTGCCGGACATTCCTGCGCCTTTGCGGTTCTACGCCGGCGGCGGCGGTTCAGTTCGCGGCTATGCCTTTCAGGCGGTGGGGCCGAGGCTCTCGGACAATACCCCGCGAGGCGGTCTTTCTCTGGTGGAGTTGAGCTTCGAGGCGCGCCGCAAGCTCACAGACCGCTGGGGTGTCGTGGCTTTCGTGGATGCCGGATCGGTGGGCGATGCGATGACCCCGGATGGGGACAATCTCAGTGTCGGGATCGGCGTTGGGGTTCGCTATGATCTCGGCTTTGGGCCGATCCGCGCCGATATCGCCATTCCCCTGGATGCCGATAAGCGCGACGGTGCCTTCCAAATCTACATCAGTATCGGACAGAGTTTTTGAGCGGCGAACCTCCAGTTCAGGATGAGCCGCTCAGGGCCAGAACCCGCCGTCGACATCGTCGTCGACTGGCGATCTGGGTTCTGGCAGGTCTCGTCCTGCTCAGCAGTCTTCTCGTGGCCGCGCGCCTTGTGGCCATGGCGCCATCCACCCTGAGTTTTGTGGAGGCGCGGGCCGAGGGCCTCAGGGCCGGCCGGTTTGGTAGGCTGAAAATTGACGGGCTGAGCGGGGATCTGCTGCGCGATGTCCAGATCAGAAGACTGACCCTGTCTGATGAGATGGGAGTTTGGCTGGAAGCCGAAAACCTAAGTTTGCAATGGGATTATCTGGCCCTTCTGCAACGACGCTTTCATGCCGAGGCAATCATCGCCGAGGAGGTTCGCGTGCTGCGGCGACCCCTCCTGGCGCCGCCGAGGCCCGATGATGGCGGCCCCCCTGTGAGGGTCCTCCTCGACCAGATTGACCTTCGCCTCAGCCTCGCGCCCGAGGTCAGCTATGCTGAGGGTCTGTTCGACGTGACCGCGCGGCTGGATGTCCGTCGAGGGGGGCGCCGGCAATCCGGAACGGTCAACGCCATCAGTCTCCTGAGGGCCGGAGATCATCTAGACCTTGAATTCGACCTTGGCCCACGGCGTCCACTGAGGATCGATCTGTCGGCTCTGGAGGCTCAGGGTGGGGCCATGGCAGGTGTCCTTGGTTTACCTGCTGATCGCCCATTTCGGCTGATGATCGATGCCGACGGCCAGACCCGCGAGGGGCAGTTCGAGGCGATCGCCCAGTCGGGCCCCAATACCCCATTGCAGGCCAGCGGCGGCTGGAATGAACTGGGTGGGCGGGCCGTGGGCCGGATGGCCTTGGATGCCTCGGTGCTGACGCTCCCCTTTGCCCGGCGCCTGGGCAATGAGGTGGCCTTTGATATTCAGGCCCAGGGCCTCGAGGCGGGTCTGCAACTCGTCACTGCCCGGCTTTCTGCCGAGAATCTCACGGCGCGGGGGGTGGGCCAGATCGATCCCGGCAAACGGCGGACCGGACCTGAAGGGCTCAGCGTTGTTCTGGAGACGCCGCAGCTCTCGCGCTTGACCGGAGGGCCAGAGATGGGTGCGGGCCGTCTGGCGGGGGTGCTCACTGGCCAAGGGGACGATCTCACCTTCAACGGCGATGTTACCCTCCAACAGCTGGCGATCGCCGGCTATCAGCTCGCCTTGGTGCGCGGCCCTGTGAGCCTTGAGCGCGATCGCCGGGGCCTGAGGCTGGAGACCGACCTACGCGGCGCGGGCGGGGTCGGGGAAGGCTACCTCAGCGCTTTGCTTGGCGCGGAGCCTCAGGCGACTCTATCCGGTGAGCGGTTGCCCGACGGGCAGCTATTGGTGCGTGACCTCCAGGCCACCGGACAGGGCCTTGATCTCGAGGCGCAGGGCGGTCGCGGGCTGCTGGGTGGCCTGAACGCCCGCGGAACCGCCCGGTTTGCCAATCTGGCCGCGGCCCGTTCTGGGGCGGCGGGCACGGTCGAGGCGAGCTGGTCGGCTGACCGGCAGGGGCGCGAGACGCCTTGGCTGTTCCGAGTGGAGGGGCGGGGGAGCGACCTTGCCACCGGATTTGCGCAGCTGGATCGCCTCTTGGGGCCTGCACCCACCTTGCGCGCGCGAGCTGAACTCTCAGACGGACGAGTTGGCCTGGACCAGGCGAGCTTAAATGGCCGGGCGCTGCAAGCGACGGCAGCGGGGGTCTACGGCCCAGAGCGCGACCTGAGGTTCAAGGTAGACTGGTCGGCGGAGGGGCCGCTGCGGGCTGGACCTGCGGAGTTCGACGGCAAGGCAGAGGGCACGGGCGCCATCACGGGCAGTCTGGGTGCGCCACGTCTCGACCTGCGCGCCCGTTTTGATGAGATCGATGTTTCCCGTCTGCCGCTGCGGGACGCAGATCTCACCTTGAGTTTCGGCCGAAGCCAGACAACCGGGGCGGCAGGCCAGGTGAGCCTTGTCGCCAACAGTCAGTATGGGCAGGCCCGGGGGCGCGCCGATTTTGCTTTGCCGGCGATGGGCGTGGACCTTCGAGCCATTGATGTGGATGCCGGGGGCGTCGCGCTAACGGGCGATCTGAGCCTGCGGCGTTCGACTCCTTCCCGGGCTGATCTGCGCCTGGCGATCGGGCCAGGGGCGCTTCTGTCACGTGGGGCGGTCACAGGTACGGTGCTGATTGTGGATGGGGTTGAGGCGCCCATGGCCGATCTGGACCTCAACATTCGAGACGCTGTGCCTCTGGGCAGCGAACTCGCCATCGTCGCTGGCCGCCTGACGGCCCAAGGTCCTTTGGATCAACTGGCCTACGATCTTTCGGCCAGTGGGGGCTATGGGGGTGAGCGCTGGGACCTGTCTGGCCAGGGCGCTCTGGCCCAGGCTGACACCGCGCGCACGGCCACGCTCATGGGGCGAGGGGGATATGGCGGTCGTCGTCTTGTCACCCTCGAGCCTGCCATCTTCCGCCTGGATGACGGGGTGCGGACGGCTCAGATCCTGCTGGGTACCGAGGATGGAGGCCGCGTCGACATCGATGGGCGCCTGGCCGGCCCTCTGGCCGAAATTGACGCGGAGATCACCAATCTTGGTCTCGATGTGCTCAATCCTGATCTGGCAGGGCGAGTGAACGCCAACCTCACCCTGTCAGGGCGGGATGGGGAGCTGGTTGGGTCGTTGGGCGCCAGGCTGATCGACGCCCGCGGCCGCGGAAGCCCCCGGGTGCAAGGGCTCGATGGGGTGCTGGAGGCGGTCCTCGACGATGATGTCATGACCCTGACCGCCGAGCTCAGCAATGAGCAGGGACTGCGGGCTACAGCCGATCTCGCCCTGCCGACAGAGGCGTCCGCGCGTCCCCTCCGACTGGCCTTGGATCGCCGCAAGCCGGTCAGCGGGCGGGTGTTTGCAGACGGCGATGTGGATCCGCTTTGGGCACTGCTGGTGGATGGGGATCGCACCTTGGCGGGCCGGGTCAAGCTTGATGGCCGGATCGGCGGCACCCTGGCCGACCCCAGTCTCTCAGGACAGGCGAGCCTGGAGGGGGGGGAGTTTGACGATGCGGCGACCGGCCTGAAATTAAAGGCGATCACCATCAAGGCTGTGCTGTCAGACCGGGTCATTGATGTCAGCCAGGCTGAGGGGGTGGATGGCTCAGGCGGCCGCGCCGATGGATCGGGCCAGATCAGCCTCTACCGGGGCGGGGTCTCCGGCTTTCGTCTGCGCCTGGACAGATTTCGGCTGATTGAGAATGACACGGCGACGGTCGATGCGACCGGTGAGGTGACCATCAACCGGAACGAGGAGGGCAAGGTCCGACTGGCGGGCGACCTGGTGGTCAATGAGGCCACGGTGGCGGCTGATCCCCCGACCCCCTCAGGGGTGGTGACCATTGATGTGGTGGAGCGCAATCGGTCCCTGGAGCTTGACCTGCAACAGAACCTGAGGCTGCAGCCCCAGCAGCGGCGGGGCGAGGGCTGGGCGCTCGATGTGAAACTCAATGCCCCGCGGGGCATCTTTCTCCGAGGCCGTGGTCTGGATGTTGAGATGTCCCTGGACGCCCACGTCGTCGGCTCGACCGCCCGACCGATCCTGTCGGGAGAGGCTCGCGTTGTGCGTGGTGACTACGAGTTTGCCGGCAAACGTTTTGAGTTCGACCAGCGTGGCGTGGTCTATCTTTCGACCTCGCCACAGAATATCCGCCTCGATCTGACGGCAACCCGAGAAGACTCAACCCTTACTGCCGTGATCCGGGTAAACGGCACGGCGGCCAAGCCCAGCATTCGACTGACCTCGACACCCGTGCTGCCCGACGATGAGGTGCTGTCTCAGGTATTGTTTGGACGCTCGGCGTCCCAGTTGTCGACCCTGGAGGCTGCGCAGCTGGCGGCGGCCCTGTCTTCACTGGCTGGGGGCGGTGGGTTCGACATTGTTGGCAACCTGCGGGAGTTTGCTGGCCTCGACCGCCTCAGCTTGGGCGGGGATGAGACCTCCGGGGTGACGGTGGCCGGCGGCAAATATCTGACCGATGATGTCTATCTGGAGATTATCGGGGGTGGTCGCGCCAGCGCCACAGCCCAGGTGGAGTGGCAGGTGCGCCGCAATCTTTCCATCGTCTCAAGATTGACGGGGCAGGGCGACAGCCGCCTGTCCGTACGCTGGCGGCGGGACTACTGAGCCGCTGGCCGTGTTCCATGATGGGTCTGTCGCCCGCGATGGAGGACCCCGTCGTGGGCGACCACGTGGCCGATGGGGATGTCGTCCAGGGTGGCCAGGACGTCATAGACGGGCGCAAAGTCCTGCAGACTCGCGGCCAGCAGGGCCTCCAGGGATGGGATGACAAAGTAGGTCGGCTGGAAGTCGTCTATCCGGTAGGGCGTGCGCATCACCCGGATCAGGTCAAACTCCAGGCGATGGGGGGAGGGGGCATCCAGACAGAAAACGGACTCCGCCCGGGAGGAGACGATCCCCGCGCCATAGATTCGAAGGCCCTTATCATCGCGCAGCAGGCCAAACTCGACGGTATGCCAATAGAGCCTCGCCAGATGGTCCAGATGGCCCTTGCGCAAGGCCCGCAGGCCTCCACGTCCATAGGCGGCCATGTAATCGGCGAAGACGGGATCGGTGAGCATCGGCACATGCCCAAACACATCGTGGAACACGTCGGGTTCCTGAAGGTAATCGAGTTGGTCGGGGGTTCGTATGAACCGTCCGGCTGGAAACCGACGATGCGCCAGGTGCTCGAAGAAGATCGCGTCGGGCACAAGACCGGGGACAGCCACGACCTGCCACCCCGTCAGTCCCATCAGTTCGGTATTTATCCTGGCGAAGTCGGGAATGCCGTCGCCCTTCAGGTCCAGGGCCTCGAGTCCCCGAAGGAAAGGCGCGCAGGCGCGGTCCTGCAGCAGGGCGACCTGCCGCTCATAGAGGGTGGTCCAGACCTTGTGTTCGCCGGGGCTGTAGGTCTCCCAGCCCTGATCGATGGTCCAGTCGGCAGACGCCCCTGGTGGCGGTGAATCTAGGTTTGAGGTCCCGTCCATGGGGAGAGAATGCGCCGAATTCGGGGAAAAATTCGTTCGAATTTGACCGCGAAACCCCAAAATCTAGATCAAAAATTGCGACCTAGCCGCCTTCCCTGAAAGCGTAAGCCGCCCCTGCCCCCGAAAGGCGCGGAGCCCTCTAGTGGCTGATCCGGGGGCGCAGCGTGTAGTGGTCGCCGTGGAACGAATCGAACAACAGGGCGGCCTGAGGGTGTCCGACAGGCTCGCCGGACTCATCAGGCAGCAGGTTCTGCTCGGAAACATAGGCGACGTAGGCGCTCTCCTGGTTCTCCGCCAGCAGGTGATAAAAGGGCTGGTCCTTGTGGGGGCGGACGTCTGCAGGAATCGACAGCCACCAGTCCTCGCTGTTGGCGAATTCCGGGTCGACGTCAAAGATCACGCCCCGGAAGGGGAAGATCCTGTGACGGACCACCTGTCCAATGGCGTACTTGGCGCGACGAAGTTCCATGGGAGGGATTTGTACACCACGTTTCCTAACTGGGGGGTGAACGTAATCATCCTGTCACATGGCGCAAGGCGACGCCTTTCGGCGAGCGAATCCGCTTGCTACAGTCGCCTTCGAAACGAGATGGCCATGAGTAGGCCGTCTGCAAAAGGACAGGTGACGGTCCATGTCTGAGGCGCTGAGCGCGCCCGACACCAGGTTGCGTGCGCGGGAGAGAACAGCCAGGGAAGTGCCGTGTTATGCGGCCCTCGACCTTGGCACCAACAATTGCCGGCTGCTCATCGCCACCCCCGCCCCCGGAGGGTTCCGGGTGGTTGAAGCCTATTCCCGCATCGTGCGCCTCGGGGAGGGCCTGTCCCAGACCGGTCGGCTTTCCGAGGCGGCTATGGATCGTGCCCTGGCGGCCTTGGCTGTGAGCGCCGAAAAGGTGCGCCGCCGTCGTGTTGTCAAGCTGCGCGCTGTCGCCACCCAGGCCTGTCGCTCGGCGGAGAATGGCCAGGCCTTTGTCGAGCGGGTCGCACAGGAAACCGGCCTCAATCTCCAGGTGATCACCCCCCATGAAGAGGCCAGGCTTTCGGTCGCCGGATGCTTGGGCCTGCTGGACCGGGAGGCGCAGGCCGCCCTGGTGGTAGATGTGGGCGGCGGCTCCACCGAGATGTCATGGGTGGATTTGAGCGGTCCGACCCAGGCAGCTGACCGCACCCCACCGATCAAGGCCTGGCTCTCAATCCCCATTGGAGTTGTCACCCTAGCGGAGCGGTTCCCGGAGGGTGAGGCCCCCACAGACCAGTGGTTCCGAGCCATGGTCGAGACCGTAAAAACCGAGATCGCCGCTTTCCGTCGGGCCGAGTCCCTGAGGCCGGTGTTCGAGGCCGACGCCGCGCATCTGGTAGGCACATCGGGGGCGATCACGTCCTTGGCGGGGCTCCACCTTGGTCTGGATCGATATGACCGGGCCCAGGTGGACGGCATATGGATGACCCGCGGCGACTGTGACCGCGCCGCAGACCTTCTGCTATCCCTGACCCCGTCGCAGAGGGCCAGACAGCCCTGCATAGGTCCTGATCGTGCTGATCTGGTCCTGGCCGGGGCGGCGATCCTGCAGGCGGTTCAGGAACTCTGGCCCTGTTCACGGGTGCGGGTTGCTGACCGAGGCCTTCGGGAAGGGGTGCTAATGTCCCTGATGTCAGATAAGGGCGGGCGGCGTCGCCGTCGTCGCGGCCCCCGCCGTCGCCGGGCGGCTGAGAGCACCAAGGCGCCTGCATGACCGAGCCCCCCCGCAAGAAGATGGTTCGCCTGCCCACCGGAGGCAGCGACGAAGGGCGCGCCAAGCCCGCACGCCTGAAGACCGCCAAACAACGCACACCGTCGTCTCAGGCCTGGCTGGAGCGACAGATCAATGATCCCTTCGCCGCCAAGGCGCGCGCGCATGGGTACCGCTCCCGGGCGGCCTACAAGCTGATCGAGATCGACGACAAGTTTCATTTCCTGAAACCGGGCGTGCGCGTCATCGATCTGGGCGTGGCACCTGGCGGCTGGACGCAGGTCGCCATCGAGCGGGGGGTGACCCATATCGCCGCCGTCGATCTGCTGCCTGTTGATCCCATGCCCCCGGCGCACATCCTGCAGATGGATTTTACAGATCCCGAGTGCGGACCGATGCTCATCGACCTGCTGGGCGGGCCGCCTGACCTGGTGCTGTCGGACATGGCCCCCAATACCGTGGGTCATCGCCAGACCGATCACCTGCGCATCGTTGGCCTGATCGAGGTGGCCACGGCCTTCGCCATCAGCGTCCTGAAGCCCGGCGGCGCCTTCGTGATCAAGGCCTTCCAGGGGGGCGAGGTTGGCGATCTGATCCAGAAGCTGCGGCTGGAGTTCGCCCAGGTCCGCAATGTGAAGCCCAAGGCCAGCCGGGCGGATTCGTCGGAGACCTATATTGTCGCCACTGGCTTCAAGGGACGGCGGACCGAAACGGGCGCAACGGCCTAAATCACACCGAAGCGCCCACGGGCCTTGCCCCTACCGGCACCGACGGCTTATACGCGGCTCGCAAAACGGAGAGTCTCATGGAGATTCGCGAAGGGCTTACCTTCGACGATGTTTTGCTCGAACCCGGCGCGTCCGAGGTCATGCCCACCCAGGTGGATACGACCACACGGCTGACCCGAGAGATCAGGCTGAACATACCCCTCGTGTCCTCAGCCATGGACACGGTCACCGAGAGCCGGTTGGCCATTGCCATGGCCCAGGCTGGCGGCCTGGGCGTGCTGCATCGCAACTTCACCGTCGAGGAGCAGGCCGATCAGGTCCGCGAGGTGAAGCGTTACGAAAGCGGCATGGTCATCAATCCGCTGACCATCCATCCGGACACGACTCTGGGCGAGGTCCGCGAGATCAAGGCCAGGCGGCGCATTTCAGGTTTCCCGGTGGTGGAGCGCGGCACAGGGAAACTTGTGGGCATCCTCACCAACCGTGACATGCGGTTCGAGGCCAGTGATGCCATGCCCGCCAGTGCCCTGATGACCAAGGATAAGTTGGTCACGGTGAAAGAAGGCGTTGAGCAGGCCGAGGCCCATGACCTGCTTCGCCGCAACAAGATCGAGCGGCTGATCGTGGTGGACGACGCCTATCGGGCCGTCGGCCTGATCACGGTCAAGGACATCGAAAAGGCCCAGGCCCATCCCCTGGCGGCCAAGGACAGCAAGGGCCGGCTGCTGGTCGGTGCGGCGTCCACCGTCGGTGACGCGGGCTTTGAGCGGTCTATGGCGCTGATTGAGGCAGGCGTGGACGTGGTCGTCATCGACACCGCCCACGGTCATAACGCCGATGTTGGCCGGGCTGTGGGGCGGATCAAGGCCCTGAGCAATCAGGTTCAGGTCATCGCCGGCAATGTGGCCACCTATGAGGGCACCCGCGCCCTGATCGACGCCGGAGCCGATGCGGTAAAGGTCGGCATTGGCCCAGGCTCCATCTGCACCACCCGGGTGGTGGCCGGAGTGGGGGTCCCGCAACTGACGGCCATCATGGACGCGGTCCGGGCTGCAGGGGATTCCGGTGTTCCGGTCATCGCTGACGGCGGCATCAAGTATTCCGGTGACCTGGCCAAGGCCCTGGCGGCCGGTGCCCAGGTGGCGATGATGGGCTCGGTGTTCGCCGGCGTGGACGAGGCACCGGGTGAGGTGTTCCTGTACCAGGGACGTTCCTACAAGGCCTATCGCGGCATGGGCTCTTTGGGCGCCATGTCCCGGGGCTCAGCCGACCGGTACTTCCAGAAAGAGGTCTCTGATGCCCTGAAGCTGGTGCCGGAGGGCATCGAGGGCCAGGTGCCGTTCAAGGGCCCCATTGCCCCCATCGTCCATCAGATGGTCGGCGGCCTGCGGGCGGCCATGGGCTATGTGGGGGCCGGCAATCTGCAGCAGTTCCGCGAGCGGGCGCGTTTCATCCGGATCACCGGAGCGGGCCTGCGTGAAAGCCACGTCCACGACGTGATGATCACCCGTGAGGCCCCTAACTATCCGAGCGGGATCTGACCATGAGCATGGCCCTGGAACTGAAGCTGCTGGCTGTCGCTGTCATCATCGGCTTCATTCAGATCCTGTGGGCGGCGGCAGCAGCCCGTCGTCAGCAGGGACTGAAGTGGGCGGCCGGTCCTCGGGATGAGGTGAAGGCCGTTGACGGGGTCGCCGCCCGGCTCGACCGGGCTTTGCGCAACTTCATGGAGACCTTCCCGTTCTTCGCCACGGCGGTGATTGTGGCCTATCTGGGCGGCAAGCTCGGCGACCTGACCCTGTGGGGCAGCGTGCTCTATGTGGCCGGGCGTGCGCTCTATGTGCCGCTGTATGCGGCAGGGGTTCCCCTGGTGCGCAGTATCGTCTGGACCGCCGCCATGGTCGGGCTTGGCATGGTGGTGGCGGCCATTTTCCTGTGAGGCGGCCCTGTGCGTGACGGCGGGCGCCTGGCTGCAGCCATAGAGGTTCTGGATGACATCGAGACCCGTCATCGCCCCGCCCGCCTGGCCCTGAAGACCTGGGGTGAGCGGTCGCGGTTCGCGGGCTCGAAGGATCGCGCTTTCGTTTCGGGTCTTGTGTTGGACGTGCTGCGTCGCCGCCGGTCCCTGGCCTGGCGAATGGGGGCGGATACCAACAGGGCCGCTGTCCTTGGTGCCCTGAAGTTCGAGTGGGGCTGGACCAGCCCAGCCATCGCTGAGGCCTGCGCCGATGAAGAGCACGGCCCAGGCGCTCTGACAGACGCCGAGGCTGCGGCGCTAGAGGCACCTGTGGACCTCAGCGCCGCTCCAGAGGCCGTGCAGGGGGACTATCCCGACTGGCTGGACGAGGGCCTCGGTCGCGCCTTTGGGGCACGCCGGGTTGAGGAAGCTCAGGCCCTGGCCCAGCGGGCACCAGTGGACCTGCGGGTCAATCTGCTGAAGACCGATACGGTCCGGGCGCTCAAGGCCCTGGCCCCGTTGGGACCTGAAGCGGTGCCGCTGCAGCCGGGTGCCATCCGCCTGCCAGCGCCTGACCCCGCGCGCCGGGCCGGCGCGGTCGAGACCATTCCGGCCTTTTCCAAGGGCTGGTTCGAAGTGCAGGACCTGGGCTCGCAGATCGCCGCCTCCTGCGCTGGCGAGGTCAAGGGACGACAGGTGCTGGATTTATGCGCCGGGGGCGGGGGCAAGACCCTGGCGCTCGCTTCGGCCATGGGGAATTCCGGCCAGATCTACGCCTATGACTCTGACGCCCGGCGCCTGACCGACACCATCCGCCGGGGGGACCGGGCCGGCGTGCGCAATCTGCAGATCCGCTCGCCGGTCAATCCTGAGCCGCTGGCTGGCCTGGAAGGCAGAATGGACGTGGTCTTCATTGACGCCCCTTGTTCAGGGTCAGGCTCCTGGCGGCGCCACCCTGACACCAAATGGCGGTTGAGCCCTGAAGCCCTGGAGCGCCGGATGGCCGACCAGGACCAGGTGCTGGACACCGGCGCGACCTTCGCCAAGGTCGGCGGCCGCCTGATCTATGTCACCTGCTCGGTACTGCCCCAAGAGGACGAGGATCGGGTGGAGGCGTTCCTGGCCCGGCAAGAGGGCGCTTTCGCCCTGAAGCCCGCCACCGACCGCCCCGAACTGACCCCATGGCTCACGCCGCAGGGCTATCTTCGTCTGACGCCGGCCGGTGCCCAGACCGATGGCTTCTTCGTGGCTGTGCTGGAACGTACGCGCTGAACTGATCGCATTATCAAGGCCTTTGCCATGACCGACCGTCTTCAACCCAACCATGAGCGCGTGCTGATCGTCGATTTCGGCAGCCAGGTGACCCAGCTGATCGCCCGTCGGCTGCGGGAGGCCAGCGTCTATTGCGAGATCCATCCTTTTGACAAAGCCGGGGCGGCGCTTGCGGCCATGGCACCGCAGGCGATCATCCTGTCTGGCGGCCCGGCCTCAACGACCGAGGCGGAGAGTCCCCGCGCCGATCCGGCCTTGTTTGCCGCCGGCGTGCCGATCCTCGGCATCTGCTACGGCGAGCAGGCGATCTGCGCCCAACTGGGCGGCAAGGTCGAGAGCGGCCACCACCGGGAGTTCGGCCGGGCCGAGATCGTCATCACCCGCGACAGCCCGCTGTTTGCCGGCATCGGTGCGGTGGATCACCGCGAGCCGGTGTGGATGAGCCACGGCGACCGCGTCACCGCTATTCCGCCGGGCTTTGAGGTCATTGCCACCTCAGCAGGCGCGCCCTTTGCAGCGATCGCTGACGAGACTCGCGCGATCTATGGCGTGCAGTTCCACCCCGAGGTGATGCACACCCCGCGCGGGGCCATGCTCCTGAAGAACTTCACCCATGGGGTCGCGGGCCTGACCGGCGACTGGACCATGGCTGCCTATCGCGACGAGCAGGTGGCTAAGATCCGCGCCCAGGTCGGCGACGCCAAGGTGATCTGCGGCCTGTCTGGCGGGGTCGACAGTTCCGTGGCGGCGGTGCTGATCCACGAGGCCATCGGTGACCAGCTGACCTGCGTGTTCGTCGACACCGGCCTGCTGCGCAAGGACGAGGCGGAGCAGGTCACCACCCTGTTCCGCGAGCACTACAACATTCCCCTGGTCCACGTGGATGCCTCGACCGAGTTCCTCGGGGCCTTGGCTGGGATCAGCGACCCGGAGACCAAACGCAAGACCATCGGCCGGGTGTTCATTGAGGTTTTCGACCGCGAAGCGGCGAAGATTGAAGGGGCCCAATTCCTTGCCCAGGGTACGCTCTATCCAGATGTGATCGAGAGCGTCTCGGCCACCGGGGGCCCCTCGGCGGTGATCAAGAGCCACCACAATGTCGGCGGCCTGCCCGACTACATGAAGCTGAAGCTGGTCGAGCCCCTGCGCGAGCTGTTCAAGGACGAGGTGCGGGCACTTGGCCGCGAGCTTGGCCTGACCGACGCCTTTGTGGGCCGCCATCCCTTCCCCGGCCCGGGCCTGGCCATCCGGATCCCCGGCGAGATCACCCCGGAGGCCGTGGCCACCCTGCAGCAGGCCGACGCGATCTATCTGTACGAGATCCGTAAGGCTGGCCTCTACGACGCCATTTGGCAGGCTTTCGCCGTCCTGCTGCCGGTCAAGACCGTCGGGGTGATGGGCGACG
>NZ_JAKRSA010000021.1 GCF_022402485.1 Phenylobacterium sp.
GATGACGTTCATGATGCGGCCCAGCGTGCCGGGACCGACGGGAACGGTGATGCCCGCGCCGGTGTCGGTCACAGGCTGGCCGCGGGTCAGGCCCTCGGTGGTGTCCATGGCGATGGTGCGGACGGTGTTCTCGCCCAGATGCTGAGCAACCTCCAGCACCAGGCGGAAGGGCTCGCCGGTACGCTGGTCGGTGTTGGTGGTCTCCAGCGCGTTGAGGATCGCCGGCAGGTGGCCGACGAATTCCACGTCGACGACGGCGCCGATGACCTGGCTGATCTTGCCAGTGGCGACGGCAGCGGTGCCTGCGGCCGGGGTGGCCTGGGCGGCGGCCTTCTTGGCGGGGGCCTTGCGCGCGGGGGCCTTGGCGGGCGCCGCAGCGTCCGCAGCCACGGTGGCGGCCGGCTTTTTGGCGGGAGCCTTCGGGGTCGTAGCCATGGTGCTGTTCTCTTGCTCTAGATCGCTTCGGCGCCGGAGATGATCTCGATCAACTCCTTGGTGATCTGCGCCTGACGTGTGCGGTTATATTGCAGGGTGAGGCTGGCGATCATGTCGCCGGCATTGCGGGTCGCGTTGTCCATCGCCGTCATCTGGGCGGCGTAGAAGCCGGCCTGATTTTCGAGGGTCGCCGAAAACAGCTGGATGGTCAGATTGCGGGGAAGCAGGGTTTCAAGGATCGCTTCCTCCGAGGGCTCATACTCATAGACCGCGCCCTTGAGATCGACCGGGGGCGCATCAACCACAACCTCGGCCGGGATCAGCCGGCGCGCCGTGGGGACCTGGCTGACCACCGACTGGAAGCGGCTATAGACCAGGGTGACCACATCCACATCGCCGGCCTCAAACAGGGCGGTGACCTTGTCGGCGACGGCCTGGGCGACCTCCATGGACGGCGAGCCGCCGGCCTCAAAGAACTCCACGATCTTGTCGGCGTGCAGACGACGCAGCTGATCGCGGGCCTTCTTGCCGATGACGATCAGCTTCACGTCCTTGCCGGCGGCCTGAAGCGTGGTGATCCGCTCGCGGGCGGCACGGACGATTGAGGTGTTGAACCCCCCGGCGAGGCCGCGGTCTGATGTGGCGACCACAAGCAGATGGCGGTCGTCACGACCCGTCCCAGCCAGCAGACGGGGCGCGGATTCCCCGCTGACGCCCTGGGCGAGGTTGGCGATCACCGAAGCCATCCGCTCAGCGTAGGGACGCGCGCTCTGGGCGGCGTCCTGCGCACGACGAAGTTTGGCCGCGGCGACCATTTGCATCGCTTTCGTGATCTTCTGCGTGGCTTTCACGCTTCCGATCCGATTGCGCATCTCCTTGAGGCTGGCCATCCCTTGGGGTCCTGGCCGGCTTAGGCGAAGGTCTTGGTGAAGGCGTCCAGCGCGCTCTTCAGGTCGGCTTCGAGGTCGGCCTTCAGTTCCTTCTTGGTGCGGATCGCGTCCAGAAGACCCTGATGCTTGCTGTGCAGGAAGCTCAGCAGCTCAGCCTCATAGCGGCTGACATCACCCACCGCGATCCCGTCGAGATAGCCACGGGTGCCGGCATAGATCACGCAGACCTGCTCTTCGACCTGCTGAGGCGCGTACTGCGGCTGCTTCAGCAACTCGGTCAGACGGGCACCGCGGGCCAGCATGCGCTGGGTGGTGGCGTCCAGGTCCGAGCCGAACTTGGCGAAGGCGGCCATTTCCCGGTACTGAGCCAGCTCGCCCTTGATGGGGCCAGAGGCGGTCTTCATGGCCTTGATCTGGGCCGAGGAGCCCACGCGGCTGACGCTGATGCCGACGTTCACGGCCGGGCGAATGCCCTGGAAGAACAGATCGGTTTCCAGGAAGATCTGGCCGTCGGTGATCGAGATCACATTGGTCGGGATATAGGCCGACACGTCATTGGCCTGGGTTTCAATGATCGGCAGGGCCGTTAGCGAGCCCGAGCCGTTGTCTTCATTGAGCTTGGCCGCCCGTTCCAGCAGACGGGAATGCAGGTAGAACACGTCGCCCGGATAGGCTTCGCGGCCCGGCGGGCGGCGCAGCAGCAG